>JACPEK010000005.1 GCA_016183535.1 Candidatus Brennerbacteria bacterium | reverse complement strand
AGCGAGGTTCAAAATCTTTCCGAAAATATCAAAACGGCAGAAGCGAAAATGGAAAAGTTAGTTTCCACCTATTTGGACGGTGATATACCAAAACAAACTTATCTCAAAAAGAAAGACGAAATTTTGCTCGCTTCTGCCGTTTTAGAACAAAGGAAGAAAGATTTTGAAAACGGGAGAAAAAATTGGATCGAACCCCTGCGGGAATGGATTTTAGATACGAAACAAGCCGATTTTTTGGCGAAGTCCGACAATTTGCACGAAATTAAATCTTTCGTCCAAAAAATCGGAACGAACCCTCGGGTTCATAACAAATCCGCCGTCTTTGATTTTTGCCCACCAAGCCAGTTCGCCGCGAAGCGGCGAGGGATTTTGCGGAGCGCGGCCGCCTCGCGGCCGCGCGGAGCAACCCTTTCAAATCGCGAAGTTTCTATTGGCGGAGGCGGAAGGATTCGAACCTTCGAGGGGATTGCTCCCCTAACATCTTAGCAGGATGCTGCCTTAAACCACTCGGCCACGCCTCCTTTGTGCTGGAAATACCTTGTGTTTATAGCACTTCTCTGTTACGGTTACAACACTCTTACCTCACCATGACGGAGAAACGATCTCCCGTCGTGGCGATCCTAGGACACGTAGACCATGGGAAAACCACTCTCCTCGACTTTATCCGCAAGGCGAACGTAGCGGCACGGGAGGCGGGCGGCATCACCCAATCGGTCGGTGCCTACGAGATCGTCCACGGCGACAGAAAAATAACGTTCGTTGATACGCCCGGCCACGAGGCGTTTGCCACGATGCGCGCGCACGGGGCGAAGGTGGCGGACCTCGCAGTTTTGGTGGTGGCGGCCGACGACGGCGTGAAACCGCAGACGAAAGATGCGCTCGCCGCGATCGCGACGGCCGGTGTACCGTACCTTGTGGCAGTAACGAAGATCGACAAATCGAATGCGAACGTGGAGAAAGTAAAGCAGGAACTCGCCGCGTCCGGAGTGCTACTCGAAGGATATGGCGGTTCCGTTACGTGGCACGCGGTTTCGGGAAAAACAGGCGAGGGCGTGCCGGAGCTTCTCGATCTCATTCTTCTCGCCACCGATCTCCTCGGACTCACGTGGGACAAAGAGGCGCCCGCCTCGGGCGTAGTCCTTTCGAGCAGGCTCGATGCGCGCCGCGGCGTGCTCGCCGGCATAGTGGTAAAGAACGGCGTCCTCCGTGTAGGTGATATGATCGCGACCGAAACATTAAAAGGGAAGGTAAAAGCGCTCGAGGATTTTACGGGCGCGCGCGCGAAGGAACTTGTTCCGTGCGCCCCGGCCCTGATCGGAGGGTTTGAAGCGCCTCCGCAGGTGGGAGAGGAATTCCGCGCGGGAGGCGAAGCGGCGATCGCGGAGGTATACCATGGAATGGTATCTCCTGTGTCGCAATCTTCGCGATCTGAAAAGACGGAGGACGGTGTCCGCCTCATACTGAAGGCGGACGAGCGCGGCTCTCTGGAGGCGCTCGCGGTGGTAGTCGAAAAAACGTGCCGGGAAGCCCCGTGTCGCATTGTGGAGAAAAGCATCGGGAATATTTATGAAGGAGACATCAAACTCGCCGAGAGTACCGGCGCGTTGGTGCTCGGGTTCCGTGTCAAAGCGGATCGCGCGGCGGAAAATCTTGCGGAGGGGAAAAAAGTGACGATTGCGATTGCGAACATCATTTATGAACTCGAGAAATTTCTCGAGGCGCGGCTTCGGGGCGAGAAGAAAGAAGAAGGCGCGACGCTTGAGATTCTCGCGGTGTTCGGCGCGGGGAAGGGGGAAGAGCAAATCGTGGGCGGCCGCATTACGGAAGGTACGGTAAAAAATCGCGCGCTCTTCAAGGTTTTTCGCGGTGGCCGTGAAGTAGGCGAGGGGCAAATTGTGAATCTTCAGTCCAAAAAGAAGAATATATCCGAGGCGACCGCGGGAACGGAAGTGGGTCTTCTCGTGGAAAGTTCCGCGGCAATCACGAAAGAAGACACACTCCGTTTTAGCGGTTCATAATCATTGATCATTACAAGATGCGACCGTACCGCAATCTTAAAATGGAGGATTTGATCGAGGAGGAATTGGGCAAGCTTATCGCGCGGGAGGTGTATGTGGAGGGCGCTCTTATTACCATCACCGATGTATTCATCACGCCCGATTTATTGCAAGCAAGAGTGAAGCTTGGTATCATCCCTAAAGCGAAGGAATTGGAGGCGTTTCTTGCAGTGGAAAAGCAATTGCTGGCACTGCGACACGCGCTCGTGCGCAAGATAAATGTGAAGCCGATGCCGCGCATTTCGATCGAGATCGATAAGGTAAAGCAATAAGAGTGGTGCGGTGGCGAAGAGGCAACGCGGTGGTCTGCAAAACCACTATGCGAGGGTTCGAATCCCTCCCGCACCTCAAAATGTCCGGGTGGCGGAATGGTATACGCGCGACGCTTAAAACGTTGTGGCCGCGAGGCCTTGTGGGTTCGACTCCCACCCCGGACACAGATTGAAGATTTTTTTTCGGTGCGGTAGCATTCAATCGTGCAGTGGAAAGTAATCGCGGCGCTCATAGGACTTCTCGTGATAGCGGTCGGGGCATATGTCCTGCTTTCATCCATTACGCCCGACGCTCCCAGAGATTTCCAGGGTCCGACCGGTGAACCTTACGTGGAGGGTCCGAGCGGCCCCCCGCCGGGTATGGTCGGTAATTAACAACGGACTTGCGGCCATGGTTTAGTGGTAGAATACGACCTTGCCAAGGTTGAGACTCGGGTTCGATTCCCGATGGCCGCACAAAAAGAAAACGCCAGGCACAAGGCCTGGTGTTTTCTTTTTGTGGGATTATGTAACCCACAACGGGGTGTTTTGCATTCGTATATACTAGAAGCAATGGAAAATTTCGCGCGGGTCGTTTTTACCATCATCTTCATCACTATTCTCGCGGGGGCGATCGTGTTTTTTGCGCTCTTCTCCATCGCGCCGGCGGAAAAAATAGTAAGAGCCTTGAAAGGCGGTCCCGCGACAAGTACGGAGCGAGTTTCGATAGATCAGAGCGCCCTCTCGGCGCTCAAAGAACTTTTCGCGCCCTCGTCGGAGAGAGAAACATCCGCGCTGGAGGAAAAGCCCGCGACGCCTCCACCAGGGGCCGGGCCGTCAGGGCCCGCGCTTGGCACGCCGGAGAACCCATATCAGTCCGCGCCGGTGGCCGAGAAAGAAATTCCCAACGACTTTCTCAAAATGACCGTGTCGGCCGAAGGATTTTCTCCCTCGCGATTTGCGGTGCCCGCGGGCGGCCTCGTCGGCATCTCGCTCACCTCCGGCGACCACACCCACGTGTTCAAATTCGAAGACCCCTCACTTAAAAAAGCGGTGGTCGGCCTGGGGCCGGATGAAACCCGCCTCATTGAGTTCTACGCCCCGAAGGAAAAAGGAGAATATGTTTTCTACTGCGACGTGGCGGGCCACCGCGCGCGCGGCGAAGAAGGCGTGATGGTGGTGGAGTAGAAAAAAACCGCCGAACGGCGGTTTTTTTCTACTCCACTTTCTCGAACAACCCTTTTATCTCTACTATTTTTTTCTTTCCTATTTTTAGGATGTCTCCGTCATTCACCATCTCTTTCTCGTTTTGCACTACCGCCCCATTCTTTCGAATCGCTCCCTGTTTAAGCAATCTCACACCTTCGCTGTTGCTTTTAATTCCCGATTTTCGGAGCGCGTCAAGAATACTCGTTTTGTGCGGAACGATTACCCCCTCGATCTTCTCCGGAAGCTCTTTTTTTGAAAATACTGTTATCCATTCCTCACGCGCTTTTTTCCCCGCGGCGGCGGAGTGGAGCCATGCGACGATGGTTTCGGCGAGCGTGAGCTTTTGATCGCGGGGGTTGCCGTGCGACGGCTCAAGATCAGTGAGCGTTTCGTAGTATTTTGCCATGAGCGCGTCGGGAATCGCCATGAGTTTTCCGAACATTTCCGCCGGCTTCTCGGCGACGCCGATGTAATTTCCATAGCTCTTGGACATTTTCCGCGCGCCGTCCGTGCCTTCGATAAGCGGCACCGTGAGAATGTTCTGCTCCGGTTGTTTGAAGTGGCGTTGGACGCGGCGACCCATCAACAAATTGAACGTTTGGTCGGTGCCGCCGAGCTCCACGTCGGCTTTGATCGCCACCGAGTCATATCCCTGGAGGAGCGGGTACAAAATTTCAATGAGGGTGATATCCTCGCCCGCGTTCATTCGTTTTTGAAAGTCCGAACGTTTGATAACCTGCTGGTAGGAAACCGTGCGCGCGAGCGCGAGCAAGGAAGCGAGCCCGTCCTTTTTGTGCCACTCGCTGTTTTTCCGCACCTCCGCGGTTTTTATGTTCACGATTTTCCCAACCTGCGCGAGGTATTTTTTCATGTTGTCTTTCACCTGGCGTTCGGTGAGCGGCGGACGGGTTTTATCGCGACCCGAGGGGTCGCCGATCGTCGCGGTGAAGTCTCCGATGATGAGTACGGCCTTGTGGCCGAGATCCTGAAATTGCCGAAGTTTGCGGAGAAGGACCGCGTGGCCCAAGTGAAGGTCGGGGGAAGTCGGGTCAATGCCGAGCTTCACGCGGAGCTTGCGGCCGGACGAGAGCGCCCGCGCGAGGTGGTCGCGGTCGATGACATCTGCTACGCCACGGGTCATGAGATTTTTGAGTGCATCGGTCATAACCACTCTATTATATATGACAAAACAAAAAACGCCCGCCTGGCGGCAGGCGGGCCTCGCCAAATACTATCCCTCGCTCCGCTCGGGATGAATTTAAGCTTCCGCTCAAATTCACTTTTTCGTTTTGATGATCTCGTCGATCAAGCCGTACTCCTTCGCCTCGGCGGCGGAGAGGTAGAAGTCTCGGTCGGTATCGCGCTCGATGCGATCCAATCTCTGCCCGGTGTGTTTCGCGAGAATTTGGTTGATTTTGTCTTTGATTTTTACAATATGCTTCGCGGTGATCTCGATCTCGATTGCCTGGCCTTCCGCGCCGCCCATCACCTGGTGGAGGAGGATCTCGGAGTTGGGAAGCGCGAGCCGCTTTCCTTTTTTCCCCGCCCCGAGAAGCACCGCGCCCATCGAGGCCGCCATTCCCACGCAGATCGTCGAGACGGGGTTTTTCACGTACTGCATCGCGTCGTAGATCGCGAGGCCGGCCGTCACGGAACCGCCCGGCGTGTTCACATATATCTTAATGTCTTTTTTCGGATCCTCGTGCTCGAGGAAAAGGAGTTGGGCGATTACCGCGTTCGCGAGCGTGTCAGTAACGGGGCCGCCAAGGAAAATAATGCGATCCTTCAAGAGGCGCGAGTAGATATCGTACGCGCGCTCGCCGTAACCTGTTTTTTCGATGACGGTAGGGATGAGGTTCATGGTTGCAAAATTAAAATACCGCACGAAGCAATAGAGTGCAAGGGTGGCTCGAGAAACGCTCAGTAGGCAATGCGTTCAACGGCGATGACGTCGAAAGATTCGGCGTTGCGAATGTTCTCCGCGCTCCGCACGGTTACGATCTCACCCTCCTTGAGATCGGCGAGCGCGAAGATAGAACGGGCGGGATTGCCCGCGGCGTCAAGTTTCGAGAAGTCAATTATCGCATACGAGGTCGCGCTTGTTATATTCGCATTCCGTGTTTCCTTTGCGCGCGCGCTTTGGTCGGGATGGGGGAGGTAGTCATCCACGTTGTCAATCTCAAGTTTAACGGTCGCGCCGTAGACGCCAAGTATTTTTCCGGTCAGGGCGTACATTTCGGAAGGCGGTTTTGGGAATGCGAGGTCCACCATCGGCGCGAGACGCGTGTTTGCGGCCCGCTCGCCTTCAAAGCTTCCCGCGAAGTAACCCGCTACAAGCCCCACAATGAGCGCGGCGGCAATGAGCGCGACAGTCGATTTTTTCAGGCCGATGACGGAAGGCGTGACGTTCTCCATATCGCTTCCATTATATAGTATCCGCTCACCGGGTCTGAACTTCTTCTTGTGGATAAACCGGCGCTTGCTTGGAGAGTGTTTTGCTATAATAAAGCCGATATGAAAAATCTCCTGCGGAATCCGTTCGCGTATCTGTCGGTGGCGCTCGCGGCGCTCCTCGCATTTCAGGTGTATGGTATTGTGTCGGCGCAGACAAACTACCAGGGGCCGACCGCCGCTCCCACGGACGGCATGCCGCCAAAACCCTTGAACGAAGGTCCGTTACTGCAAACGAAAACCGGCGCGCTCACGATTGGCGGCGCGCCGAAACTTATTCTGACGAGCACGGGGCAGATTCATTTCACGGACAGCACGGGAGTTGCAAAAGAAGGCATCCGCTACAACCAAACCACCGGGAAATTACAGTTCAGCACAAAGGGGATTTTTAATGTCGACCCCGATTGGAAAGATTTTAGCACCGGCACCGAAACGGCCGGCGTAAGTAGTGATTTGCTCTGGAAAAAAACAGATCCGACCATAAGCGCCATACCCGGTGCGAACATTTTTTACCAAGACGGCGCGGTTTTTATCGGTGAATATCCAAAAGCAGTGAATGTAAGCGGTCAACTCTACTTCCCTCGCTACAGCGCTTCAGCGACAAACACCACGCAAGAAGGAATTGATTTCGGTTCATACAATTTTTCTTGGGAAACCAACAGCGTCACGGTAAATGCGTTAGCTTTGGATAAGCGTCTTGCGTGCGACACGAACGTTTCAAGCGTAAGAGATTGTTTCGGGAGCGCCTCGCTTCAATCAGGGTCCGCTTCCACGCCGGATACGCGTTACAACACATCCGTTTCTCAAGGGGGATTCGCGCAGGGTCCGTACGCGCAAATTTATGACAAGGCGGACGGAGGAGGCTATCAATACGTTTTTGAAGGTGAAGCTGTGAGGACAAGCGCCCATCGTCCGCGCTTGTGGTGCGATGGTAATGCGGGGGGAAAGTCTTTCACCTCGCTTTCGAACGATGGTGTCGAATGTCCCGATGTAATCCCCGCGCCCCCACCCGGCAAAGCCGGCGGATGGCCCAGCGTGGCGTATGATTATGTTTATAAAGAACCGTGCCAAGGAAATCTTAGTGGCCAATATAGTTGCACCGAAAAAGTCAGGATATACAAAAGAAAAGCGGTGTCGGGAGTTGCTTCAACACAATACGCTCGTTTGAATCCGAACGGGAGTGCCGAATTTGCAAGCGGGAAAGTAAGTATCAATCCCCAAGGGACCATTACTATTATTGATCGTGAAAAGGGATCGGTAATAGGCATGGGCGGCGATACGGGGTCGCTTACACTTAGCGGCAATATCTATCTCGGCGGTGATTTACAAGTGGGAGGGCTAAAAGCCATGCAGGTTGTCGGGGTATGCGAATCTGATGCTGAATCCGGGTGCCTAGCAGGACGGACAGTCGGGGGGATTAACAATGATGGCACTTGTAAGGGTGGCGGCCGTGCTTTTGGCACGAAGGGAGGTTTATTGTTCTGTTTTGACTGATTCTAAAATCAGGATTTGGTTAGTTTGTTTTTGAGCGGAACGTTTCTTCTGATTGAACGAGAATCTTCAGGAGCGGTGTTCGTTGCGTGTGGTATAATGGAACCAAAATGCGAAAGCATGTTATCACGCTAGTTTTGGTTCTATCGGGAGTCGGGGTTTTTCTCGGCGCGCTTAGTTTTATCGCGGAAGCGCAAACACTGGGTACGCCGGGGAATCTTGCCGCAATCCCCGTCTCTTCCTGCGCGTTCAAGGTAAGTTGGGTGCCGGCGGAAGGCGCAGACGCTTATGACGTGGAGCGGAACCGCATTGCCGAAGTGAATATCGCGACGGCCGACGAAGGCGGAGGCAAGGTTTTTACCGACGAGGACGGCGATGCGCTTTGGTCGGCCGAAGATGCGCGCGATCATATTGATCCGGGCGAGTCCTATTCCTATCGCGTGCGTGCAAAAAACACCGTGACGGGTGCGCAGAGCGAATGGTCAAGCGAGGCGTCGGCCACCGCGCTCGCGCTCCCGCCGAAACCCGAGAGCCCGAAGAACGTCGCGGTAGTTTTTAACCAGGCCGCGGGGCGCATCGAGCTCCAATGGGACATGAACGCGCCAATCTCGAATCTTTTCCAAGCTTACGGCGGTTTCGAAATATGGCGCGCGGCTTCGACGAATGGCGGCAATTCGTTCGGGCCGCTTGCGCGCATCGGTCGCCCCCCCTCGTCCCAAAGAAACAACGAAAAATTTTTCTATTATGACGTGGAAGATGTTACGGGGGCGAACGCGTATCGCTACGTAGTGAAAACGCAGGAGACGGGGGGCGAAGGATGCAATCCGCTCCGTGCGGCGCACGTCGCGGTTTCCGACGGATCTTCCGCCGCAGTGGTGCCGTCCGCGCCCGATAAGCTTACCGTCGACTTCAGCGATAAGCCGCGCAAGATCACGCTCAATTGGCGGGATAACTCGAAAGGCGAAGCAAATGAGGTGAGATTCGAAATTCTCCGTTCCAAGTCTGAATCATTTAGTGCGGACAACACCCTCTCCGCTCCTTATGTTGTCGGTGCCGGCGTAACCCGATATGAAGACGGCGCGGTTGAACAGGGCGGGACGCAAATTTATTGGTATAAGGCGCGCGGGTGCACCGAAACGGCGTGCTCGGCGTACTCCGCTCCCGTGGCGGCATCCACCGGGCTTCCGGCGCCGTATGGCCTCAAGGTTTCTCCGAGCTTTACCGATCCGACGACGGTGGGGGTCAACGTTTTTTGGAAAGTTGATCTTGTATTGTCCGGAACTGAATTTTGGATGGGGCGTCGGGTGGCGGGCGGGAATCCCGCATTTACGGAAAAAAAGGTGAATGAGGGAAACTGCGGTACTGCGGTCAACGCGTGCAGGGATTTGTTGGTAAGAGGAGAAAACTACGAGTATCGCATACGGGCGTCTCGTGGAGGAACGGAGGTGTATTCTGAAACGATCCCGTTTAACGCTAATCTCACCGCGGTCAAGGGCTGGGTGTGGAGCGGGAACGGCCTCGGATGGATCCGGCTCTCGAACGATTCGGCGAACTCGAGTTGGGGGCCCGCGAAAGCGCCTGCCGAAAGCGTTCCCTACGGCATATATCTGGATGGCGCGGGCACGCTCGCGGGGTATGCGTGGAGCCCGTACGCGGGCTGGCTCTCTTTCAATAAAGGCGACCTCGCGCAGTGTCCCTCCGGAGCATGCGAGGCGAAAGTCGCGGCGGCCGACGCGGGCCAGCGGTTTCGCACCGTAACGGGATGGGCGAAGTTTATGGGTGACGGGAAGGGGAATGGCCTCGGCCAATTTGTGAGCTTGTCGCCGAAGAGCGGCGAGCCTTCCTACAAGTTGGTCTACGCGACGACGACGGACGGCGCGGGCGAGTTCCGCGGCTTCGCGTGGGGCGGCGACACGGCGGGCTGGCTCTCCTTCGGCGGGCCGATTTTGAAAGACGTGCGGCCGCTCCCGGGCGGCACCTCTGTCGAGGTGGAATGGGAGAATCCGATTAGTTATAAAAAAATTTTTATTGAGAGACAAGAAAAAACCCTCACTGCCGATTACGCAGACAAATTGAAATATCGATCTCGGCTCGATATTTTCCAAGGTAACCTCCTTCTCCAAGGGTCCAACAAAACCGCCGTTATTACAGGTCTCGACCCTGACACGGAATACGCTTTCTTTGTGCGAGGAGAGCTGAAGCCATAGGGAATATAGAAGGCGAATAAACGCGAAAGCCGCCCCTTGTGGGCGGTTTTTTTTGTCCGCTTGACGCACCGCTTATGCACTGTCCTAATATTGACTTTTCCCCATTGTTTGTGGTACAATTCTAACCAGAAAAACTAATAACAAAACAAAGAGGCGCGAAATGAAACGGTTATGGATTCTTGCGGGCATCTTCGCGATGCTCCTCGCGTCTGTTCCGTTTCAGGGATGGGCGCAAACCTCGGCCAGAAAAATCACCTTTACCTGGGCATGGCCCTGGAACCTCAAAGGTCAACAGGTGAATGCGCGGCATCTCCTCGTTTACGACGATTCACTCATCTTCGCCGGGACGAATCTCTACCTGTACGCGTCCCAGAACAAGAGCGATTTCTATGAGATCGGCCCCTCGTATGGGCTTGACCTCCACCCGTCTTCTGTCGAAGGCATTGTAAAGACAAAAGACGGGGGTATTCTTGTCGCCGCATGGAATGGTATATTCAAATCCACCGACCGTGGAGAAAGCTGGCGACATGTATGGGATCCGGAAAATGAATCTCTTGTAATGCTTTTTGCGACGAAGAACGGAACGGTTTTTGCTGGCGGTGATGGATTGTACAAATCCATCGACGATGGAGAGACATGGGAAGTTATTCTCGCTCCCAATCATCCTCTTATAAAGTATTATACCGAGAGGATGACGGAAGCCCCGTCTGGATACCTGTATATAGGATTGAACTCCGGGGTGAAGGATTCCGCAAAGGGCGTGCTCCGTTCTACAGATAGGGGCGAAACGTGGAAAAATGTGAGTAGCGGCCTGACCTCTACTAATATTTTGAGTATTGCCGCGGACACTGTCGGTTGGTACCGAGGTGTCTATGTCGCGACGGACGGAGGCGGCATCTTCCATTCCTCGAATGAAGGGGACACCTGGCAACACGTTGACGGTGTCCCTGAAGAACTCGGGGAAGTGGTCTACGTCGGACCTGCGCCCTTTGGCACCATAGCGGGGGTTACTCCAAATCCCGGAGACCCCATTCTGTATCAAAGAGTGAGCGAGGAGGAATGGAAACCGCTCAACCTCACGGGGTTTATCCCCATCTCGATTGTGAGGGTTGATGCGCTCACGCTTGCGATCGGCACCAACGACGGTGTTTGGATGGCGAAGTGGGACGACATCGTCAAGGTTGAAGACAATTCGGTTCCAACCGAATTTGTTCTCAAGCAGAACTATCCGAACCCGTTCAATCCGAGTACGACGATCGAGTTTACGCTTCCCGACCGAAGTCATGTACGCCTCACAGTGTACAATGCGCTCGGCCAGGAAGTTGTGATGTTGGTTGACGAGGAGGTCTCCGCCGGCACCCACCGGACAACGTGGGACGCCTCCGGACTCCCGAGCGGCATCTACTTCGCCAGAATGAACGCAGGCGCGTTCACCATGACGAAGAAGATGGTCCTCATGAAGTAGATTTATTGTTTCAGAAGCCCCGTGCAGTACGCATGGGGCTTTTTGTTTCCGCGTGCTCAAGGCATAATTTAAGGAACGTTATAACTTTAATGAGGAAGGATAAAAACTGGCTGAAAGAACAAACCCTTCTCGTTTCGAGCGTGTTTAGAAAACACTTTGGCGACCTCGGGTATATTGAATACCCGCCGAGCTCTCTCGTATCTTCCGCTGATCACAGCGTAAGATTTATCGGCTCGACAACAAACGTTTTCAAGTCTCTCCTCCTTTATGGCGGCATACCAACCCCTGGCTTTTTTCTTGTGCAAAAATGTTTGAGGACGCAAAACGCGAAAGTTCTTCTCAATGATGAGATTATTCCCGATTGGAGTTCGTATTTTACTGCTACCGGCATTATAGCTCCGCCAAATCGCGTAGCTGAACTTTTTCATGACACTTGCAAATACTTGTATCAACTAGGGATTGAAAAGGATCGCATAAGAATTGATATAGCTTCTGAAGATGGTGATTTCATATCACAAATTCAAAGCGATCAAGACACTCCAAAGCTAAACGTTGTTCACGGGAATATCGACACGTATCGTCATCGTTACGGTACACAGGAAATAAAAGGGAGAAATTTTAATTTCTCCATGATAAATAGTAAAACAGGGGAGTTCAGAGTCATAGGGAATATCGTTCTTGCGGAAAACGCATCTAGTGGAAAGGCGCTTGCGGTGGAACTGGGTTTTGGAGTGAGCACGATGATTTCGCGCGTACACGATTTAGGAAGTTCCATCGAAGCAACAGCGGCAAATCTCCTCGCCCCTATAGAGGGGAGATATGCTAGAAAGTTTTCTGATGCACTTTCTTGTGTTGTCGTGATACTGAGAGAAAATATCAAGCCCTCAGATAGAGATAAGGGACGAATCCTTAAACTCTATCTCCAAGGACTTAATTATCTTAAGAAGAAACTTTCATTAACAACAGAGGAGGTTATCCATCTAGCAAATTTGTATGAGAAAGAAGAATTTGGAAAAGCGACACTCGCAACAGAATGGTTGACCGCGCATCTTGAGGAGTATTCATCGGATGAGCCTCAGTTTTCCAAACAGGCAAAAGCCGAACAAGGATGGAGGGATTTTTTCTAAAATAACCAAATGATTCTTACCGGCGAAGAAATAAAAAAAGAAGTGAAACGTGGGCGGATATGTATATCCCCATTTATAGAGGAAAACGTGAATCCGAATAGCTATAACTATCGGTTGGGGAGGACGCTGTTCGAAATTAAAAAAGGCTCTAATCTTAAGAAGCCGCTCCGATACAGAAAAATAAAACTCACCGAGCGTGGATCTATTTTGGAACCAGGTAAGTTGTATTTAGGACACACTTTTGAAAGAATAGGAAGTGATTTCTACGTAACCATTTTAAGTGGAAGATCTTCTGTTGGGAGGCTAGGCCTTTACCTTCAAATTACAGCAGATCTAGGGCATGTGGGGTCGGAACATGCATGGACACTCGAATTGCATGCCGTACAACCTTTGATGGTGTATCCACTTATGAAAATCGGCCAGGTAAGCTTTTGGACTATGCATGGGAGTAAAAAACTTCTTTATCGAGGGGAATACGGCAGATATTCGAAACCGAGAACGAGCAAGATATATAAAGAATTGAATCGAAAACGCCCATGATACTTACCGGAAAAGAAATAGAAAAGGAAGTGCAAAAAGGAAGAATAATAATCTCCCCGTTTCGGAGAAGGCAATTAAATCCAAATTCCTATAATTTTCGGTTGGGAAGGTTTATCAAGGTATACAGAAATCGATTGCTGAATCCCAAATTGAAGCAAAAGGTTGATCTAATAGAAATTCCTCGCAACGGCCTCGTTTTAGACCCAAGGAGGCTATACTTGGGGCACACAGAAGAAATTATGGGGAGCAACCATTATGTCCCGATTATAAGAGGAAGATCTTCCATTGGGAGAGTGGGACTGTTTATCCATATTACCGCCGATCTCATTGATATCGGTTCGGTCAATCAATGGACTCTCCAGTTGCACACGGTGCAAAAAATAAGGATTTATCGCAACATGCTTATTGGTCAAGTGACCTTTTGGGTTCCAAAAGGGAAAATACGACTGTATGGAGGGAAGTATCAAAATAGTCGTGGACCGATGGAATCGCAGATTTATAAAGACTTCATTTCTCCAAGGAACAAGGATGCCAACAGCAGTTAGACTTGACTGAAAAGAAATATAGTTTTATAATCAAAAAAGAAATTTAACTCCCATCTAAATCAGAGGAAAAGTCATGAACAACAGAAAAATAACCAAAAGGACGGAGGATTACTCCAGATGGTATCTAGATCTTATTGAAGCCGCTGAACTGGCGGACAGCTCCTCTGTCCGAGGTTGTATGGTGTTCAGGCCCAACGGTTATGCGTTATGGGAAAATATCCAAAAAGTACTTGGTTCCGCTTTTAAAGTTCTCGGGATTCAAAATGCTTATTTCCCGTTATTTATTCCAAAGAACCTCATAGAGAAGGAAGCCAAGCATGTTGAAGGATTTGCCAAGGAATGCGCCGTTGTCACCCATCATCGTCTTGAGGCGAATGAGGAGGGAGTTCTAGTCCCGACGGGGCTTCTTGAAGAACCTCTGGTGGTGCGGCCAACCTCGGAGACCATTATCTACTCTTCTTTTCAAAGGTGGATTCACTCCTACCGGGATTTGCCGCTTCTCATAAACCAGTGGGCGAACGTGGTTCGTTGGGAAATGCGTCCGCGCCCGTTCTTGAGGACCACCGAGTTTCTTTGGCAAGAAGGCCACACAGCTCACAGTACTGAAGAGGAGGCAGGCGAGATGACAATGCGGATGATCGAGGTGTATCGCCGTTTCGTTGAGGACCACCTTGCCATTCCCGTTGTAATAGGGAAAAAAAGTGAGCAGGAGAAATTTGCCGGCGCACTTTACACTACTTGCCTCGAGGCCCTTATGCAAGATGGAAAAGCACTTCAGGCCGCGACTTCTCATATGCTCGGGCAGAATTTCGCAAAAGCATTTGACGTGAAATTCTCTGACCAGGGAGGAGAGGAACAATTTGTGTGGCAAACGAGCTGGGGATTAAGCACTCGGATTATCGGTGCACTCATCATGGTGCATGGCGATGACAAAGGAGTCATTATTCCTCCTAAAATCGCCGCACTTCACGCTGTTATCATTCCAGTGGCAGTCGAAGTGGGTGGAAAGGAGATAGTGCAGAGAGCTTATACGGTTGCCGCTAAGCTTCAAGAACAACTCGGCATTACCGTGAAGATTGATGAGGGAGAGGGAAGAGTGGGCGCCAAGTTTTTCGAATGGGAGAAAAAAGGAGTGCCAATCCGCATCGAAATAGGCCCAAAGGAGCTTGCAGCTAATTCTTTGATAGTAGTAAGGAGAGATACTGGCGAGAAGGTTCTAGTGGATGATGTGGGCGTCGTTGCTCACGTGGAGAATACACTAGCTGCGATTCAAAAGAATCTTTTTGAAAAAGCATTGCAACGCCAGAATGAGCATTCCAAGAAAGTAAATTCTTGGGACGAATTCAAAGAAAAGGCAGTCGGCTCTGGAGGATTCCTCTACTCGCATTGGTGTGGTGATGTTGCGTGTGAATCTCAAATCAAAAAAGAAACGCTCGCGACAATCCGTTGCATTCCTCTCAACAGCGAGGATGAGCAGGGGAAATGCGTGAGATGTGGAGGAGATTCTCCTCGGAGGGTTATTTTCGCGAAGGCATACTGAATTCGATCATCGCGAAAAAGATGGTCTTCCTCCGCTAGCCGCGGACTGGCACGTGCTCGTGAAGTAGATTTATCAAAGGGCTGATATGAAATTTCATATCAGCCCTTTTGCATTGGTTTATTCAAAATCCTTGTAGCAAAAAAACAGAGTGTTTTGTTTTCTTGTTGTTTTTTTGTTGTATAATTTCAAAAGAAATTAAAAAGGAGAATAAGAGATGAGAACGATAGAATTTCCGACTGTTATCGGCGACACAATAATAGTGCCCGATGGTCATTGTTTCCTGATCTACGGGCAAGGCGTTAAAAAAGTAGCTCGTTCGTCGAATCTATGTGCTGAAGTCATGGAAAACCTTATACAGGCGGGATTCTTTCGTGAAGTGTGTTCGGAAGTTATCCCCGCGCCGCAGAAGCTGTCGAACTTGATGTTGCTTCTCAGTAAGCGTTGTCCGTTGCGTTGTGTATATTGTTACGCGAACACGGGAGCGAGTAACGAGCTTATGAGCGTTGAATTGGCCGACAAGGCTATCGCTTGTTATCTCGCGCTGAACCATAAAAATCCGCGCGTAACGTTGTTCGGAGCAGGTGAACCGACTTCGGCCGCCCAAGTAATAAAGCACGTGGTGGCGAAGTACAATACCCGCGTTCGATGGACGCTCACAACTTCCGGCGTAATGTCGGTAACGCTGTTGGAGTGGTTGATTGATTACAATGTTGGCATCACATTCTCAATTGACGGCCCACCGTCCATACAAGATAGATTACGCCCGCTCAAAGGTGGTTTTCCCTCTTCCTCGCACGTCGAGAGATCTTTGCGTATTTGGAAGAAAAGATCATCCAACCCTCTTTCGGTGAGGACAACGTTAACAAGCGATTCCATTCCACGCATTGGAGAGATTCTCGAATATTTCGAAGATCTCGGCGTTGACCGGATACATCTTGAACCTATGTATGGATTGGGAAGAGGAAAAAACATCAATTGTGCGGCACCGATAGAGGTAGAACAATGGGTGGACGCTATTATCCATGCTTTGGAATGGGCAAGAAGAGCCTCGAAAAAAGTGCGGGTGGGTGAATTAACGTATTTTTTCCAAGGTGCAACTCATCGCTCTTACTGTGGTCCGATGGGAGGTTCGACTTTGGTGGTAAATCACCGAGGCGAACTTACTGCGTGTAGTGAAGTCGACGATGGATTGAACAAAAAATGGCCGTCGTTCTTCATCGGAAACATTGGGGACGGCTTTGTAGTCGACGGCGGCAAGGCGGAGTATCTTGCAAGTCGGCGCACGACGAATATGAAACAGTGTCACGATTGTTTCGTTCGGAACCTGTGTCGTGGCGGATGTGCCCATAAAGGGCTAACCAAAACCGGAGATTTGTTTACTCCGGATCCCACTCACTGCGCTTTCATGCGCGCGATCATTCCAAGAATCATAAAGCGCGTGGCGGAAGGTGCTTATCTAAAATAAAAAAGGAGGAACTTATGGATAGCGAGAACATCGTCATCATTGACGTCTCTGTGCCCGAGCTCGATAGCGTGGCGCTCGGATGTCCCGCGGACATAAGCTGTGGCGACGATTGCACATGCAACGATGACGTAAAATAGCCCTCTTGCGCAAGAGGCGCGCCTCAACGGCACGCCTCTTTTATTTTTTGCATTTCCAATTTCACAAATTCTTCAAAACTTCCTCCAGTGTTTTCATATTCCTCGAAGACTTTGAGAACAGGCACCACATTTATTTTTTTGCCGATCAGATCTTCGCGCTTATGCCTCACATAATTCTGGTCATTCCGGTGAGTCTTGAGGACAATACCATGGATGAGCGTCTCCCGCAGTTTTGATTTCTCTTGGTGAGAGGAATCATGAAATATTTTTCCCACCACAGGATTTATGATTGAGTGCAAAAATTCATGCTGAATCCGCTCTTCCGGAAATGGGTCATTTGGATCTGGAGAAGGACCCATGAGCGCGTACGCGGTATTTTCAATCAACGGTCCTATGCCGCGGTGGTACTCGTCAAGAAAATTCGGTATGACAACGAAATTTTTGAAAGTAATTTCCTCTCTGCGTAGACGAAGGTAATCCATTGAAATTTGCACCGCGTTGCGTGCGTTTTCTTCGCATTGCCTTTCCGCGCGGAGATATTCCGCTCTTTCACGTTCCCATAATTCAGATATGCCAAAATCGGACCATATTGCTTGCAATACGGCCCGCAATTTTTCTCCACTGTTTTCATCGAGGATTTTTTTCCATTTTTCCGATAGTTCAGAAAACTCCGAAGGCTGACCATGACACAGCACCCAGGTGCGGTATGGAAACCAGTATTGTTGTGTGGCTCCAGGTTTCACGAGAAGCTCCTCTATTACTTTTGTAACTTCACCCGTGAGACGCTCTCGTGCGGCACGGACCACTCTCCTTCTGATGGGATGTACCTCGTGTCCTTGAGAGTATCCGCCTGCATTGAGGAGCGTATAAAAGCAGAAAATCCGATCACTAAGTTCAACTTTAATATAGGGAGTAGACGTCATATTGTATGTTAAGGAAATTATATACGCGCTTAAAATTTATACCAAACTCGATTTTCCGGCAAAAATTTTAGTACGACATGAAAGCGTGAACGCAGATTGTCTCGGATTCCGTTCTCGCCGTCTTCTCGCTCGCAGTGAAAGACAAATCGCTTTTGGTGGGAACCTACAACACCCTCTACCGCGTGGACGGGGCGATCGATATGCCGGTGTCGGTGGAAGAGGACGGTTACTCACTGCTCCCCGCTAGCTACTCACTGCATCAGAACTACCCGAACCCGTTCAATCCGAGTACGACGATCGAGTTTACGCTTCCCGACCGAAGCCATATACGCCTTGCGGTGTACAACGTAATTGGCCAAGAGGTAGCAACATTGATTGACGAGGAGGTCTCGGCCGGCACCCACCGGACAACGTGGGATGCCTCCGGACTCCCGAGCGGCATCTACTTTGTGCGGATTGAAGCGCACTCCGACCGTAGCGTCGGAGCGAACGCCTTCACCGCGACGAAGAAGATGGTCCTGCTCCGCTAATGCGGACGGACAGGTCGCTCATGAAGCAAGCTTCATTGATTCGAAAGCTCTATGAAGTATGCATAGAGCTTTTCATTTTTTAGGAGAGTGGTTTTCGTGGATGGCAGCGCTCCTACCTTCCCGCGCACGAGGGTGAGCTCGCCCACGAGGGCGAGGAGCTCCTCATTCAGGCGTTTGAGGCGAACGAGTTCTCCGATTGTGGGAGTGCCTTTCACCCCTCTCCCAAGCCAGTTGTATATGGTGGCGGGATTCAGGCCGTGCTCTTTCGCAGCCTGAGAGACCAGGATCCCTTCTTCTTTGATTCGCTTCAGTATCTGCTCCTTCACTTCGGGAGCGGTGCGGTATGTTTTCTTCATGACACAAGGGTATATTCACTTCGACCTTTGTGTCTAATATATGGGGGTCAGGCCACGCGTCAAAGCTTCGTATGTTCTCATAGGCGCTGATAAAGACCTCCTGGACGAGATCCTCGGCGTCGGCTACTTCGAGAAGAAACCGCCGTGCGTACCGAAGAAGCCGGGCTTCATACCGCTCAACTAAAACGCCGAATGCTTCGGCATCTCCCTCCTGCACCCGTTTCACGATATCCTCGTCCGAAGTCGGTTCTCCCATCCCTGTCATAGTAGTACAAGATGAGAGACAGTTTTATTTCACTTTAGATGGAGCGCTCTCGCGCAAGCACAAGGCGCGGTTCCCCATCTCCATAGTAGTTATCTTTCCATGCTTCCACGATAAAACTGTAGGAAAGATAGAGCCGGATGATTTTACTGTTGTGCGGGTGGGTCACGAGCCAAACACGCTTTATGTCTCGAAGCTTATCAAGTCGAAATTCTATTGCCTGCCGCGCAATTCCCTGCCCCCAAAATTCAGGATCAACAACTAACCCGCCGAGATAGGCGGCATCGGGTCCTTGTATCTGATACTCGGTAGTCCCGACAACCTTATCCTCTTTCTTAATAAAATAGACCTCGTTCTGCTCTATCTCTGTCTTCGCTTCTTCCTTACCGGTAATTCCCGAATACGTTTTGAGGCCGACGACCTTCTTCTCAAGCGTGACGAATTGGTCCACGTCTTCCACGGTGGCCTTTTCGAAGCTGATTTTTTCGCCATCCCCATTCATGCTTTCAGTATAGGGGGTGGGGGTGGTAATGAAAAACCACCCTACATTTTCGGGTGGTTTGTCATATCACAACGTCATATTTACAATACATCTCTGCAAAAGAGGAAATCGTGACCTTTCGCCCGAAGAAGAGCGAGCAATGAATGCACGTCTCCTTCGTGAGTATTATGACTACGTGAGTCCAGCTCCTTTCTTTTCTCGGATCGTCCCTGTCTTTCAGAAACATCAGGTGGCCGACCGGAAGGTCCTTTGCCTGCTCGGCCGATAAGTTGAGCTCGGCGGGCGGCGCACAGCTTTTGAGGGGCGAGATTTTAATTCCGATTGTGCGGTAGACGGTACGGACGAAGCCCACACAATTGAACTCTTTTGAATCATAGGGGTGACCGACGTAGGAAAGGGCTGTTTCGATTACTTCTTTAGCTTGGTCTTTGGTAAGTTCCAATTTCTTCCCCTTTATATTTTTGTTAAGAATCGGTTAGTGTCGGACTTCACTTTCCCACGCCGAGCGGGGTGCGTCAAGAAATCGCCACTCACGAGGGAGTAGCAATTCAGCGCGAATGGTTAGAACCTTTTATGAAAAGAAGCTTTGGAGGGAAACGCATAACGTGCATCGTATGAGGGCAGCTTAGTATGAGGCGCAAGACGGTATAAGGAGGGAAAAATTGACGGAAAGAGAAACAGTAACCCCAATAGAAACTATGGTCTATCGTCTTTTTCGAGCTTCTCAACTCGATCTTCAAGGTTGGAAATCTTCGACCAAATATAGAAAACCAATGCTCCAATCACTACCACTGTGAGAATTTGATACCAAGTCATGTTCCGGAAACTCTAGATTTTAATCTGACGTGGCTAAAGCAATGATGAGAGTGATTCCTACCACTGTAAAGACCCCCAAACTTAAGACACCTTTTCTAAGAGTTTCTGGTAGCGATTGGCGAACAGTTTCGGCGGCATTTTGAGCACGGAGTGGATTCTCCGATGGTTGTAGTCCCAGATAAGGCGATGGATCTCATAGACGAGTTCCCCCAGGGTCTTGAAGCGCTCAGGGTCACCGAGATCCACCTTGAACTGCGAGTAGAACGATTCCTGATATCCGTTCTGCCACGGTGATGCCTTTGCACTTCGTGAGATCGCAATGCCAAGCTCCGTGAGCGCCCGCGTGAATATCGTTGCGCCATACTCTCTCCCGTTGTCTGAATGGAAGACGTCGGGACGCGGGTGATGCAGAGTGGCGGCGAAGAGCGCCTGCAAGACGAGCGGCACAGAGTGGTTTGCCATGACCGCGGCACCCACGATCTCCCGTGCGAAGAGATCCATGACCGTCGCCAAATACAGGAACTTCCCCCGGTACGGGATATACGTGAAATCGGCAACCCAGATGTCGTTCAGTCCTCTCGGATAGTTGGTCGAGAGGAGGTTGGGGTAGAGGATGCTCGCAAGGCCGGTTTTCCTTGGCTTTCTGCCCCTCCGGCGATGGGCTCGCATGCCAAAAATCCTCATCACACGTTGGGCTCTTTTTTTGTTGATGCGGAGCTCCAGCGCCACTCTCCGGAAGCCGCAGGAGGGATGCTCCTGCAATATCGCACTGATCCGTTCCTTGAGCGCCCAATCCTTCGGCGACTGCTTCGAGACGTAGTAGAGGGAGGCGCGGGAGATGCCGAGTTCCCTCGCGAGCATCCACCTCGTTTTTCCCTGACGTTTGATCAACCCTTTTTTTGGGACTGGGACATCTTGAGGGTGAGCTCGCCCACGAGGGCGAGGAGCTCCTCATTCTGGCGCTTCACGCGCACGAGTTCGCCGATCGTCGGAGCGCTCTTCACCCCCTTCCCGAGCCAGCCGTATATGGTGGCTTCCGAGATGCCCGCGTCTTTCGCCGCGGCCGCCACCGGTATTCCCTCCTCTTTAATGCGTTTGAGTATCTGTTCCCGCACCTCAGGAGCGATACGATGTGTTTTCTTCATGACACAAGGGTATATCCACTTCGACCTTTGTGTCTAACATATGGGGGTCAGGCCACCCGCAATTGAAAATCGAAAAATAATCGCCGATAATCCATATATGGTTGTTTATCTCGGCGCGGATCATCGCGGATTTGAGCTTAAGGAGTTCCTGAAGGGCGCGCTTGCGCGGCGCGGCTATCCCGTCGTGGATCTAGGCGCCGCCGCATACGATGAGAGCGACGATTATACCGACATCGCGGCCGCGGCCGCGGAAAAAGTGAGCGCGAACGTAGAAACAAGCCGCGGTATTTTGCTGTGCGGTTCCGGCGTGGGCGTGTCGGTGGTGGCGAACAAATTTCCGAACATACGGGCGGCGCAGGTCGGCAGTCCCGACCAGGCGTTCGACAGCCGGAACGACGACAACGCGAATGTGCTTTGTCTTGGGGCAAATTATCTCGACGGCGCGGCGGCCGAAAAAATCGCCGTGACGTGGCTCGCCACTCCTTTTTCGAAAGAACCCCGCTTTGTGCGGAGACTTCAGAAACTTACGCAAATTGAGGCGGAGACGCTCCGGCTACGGGAATAATGAAAGGATGGAAATCATTCCGACGATCAACTGCGGTGACGAGGAATGTGTGCGGCGTGCGCTCGGGATCGCGGCGCTTCTCGGTTCTGAAAAAGTGAAGTTCGACGTGTCGGACGGCACTTTCGCGCCGACTGTTACCTGGAACGACCCCGCAGAACTCCCCGCGCTCCTCAAAAAAGAGGGATTAGAGGACGCGTTCGCGGAAGCGCATCTCATGGTGCGGGACGTAAAACCGGTGCTGGCGAAATGGCTCGCGGCCGGCGTGCGCCGCGCCATTGTCCATGTGGAGGTATTCCCAAAAGAAAATTCCTATGACTTTTTTTGCGAACTTGAGCGGATGTGCGGCGCGGCGGGGGCGGAGCTTGGACTCGCCATCGCACCTCGCACGTCGGTTGACGAGCTCGTGCCTTACCTTGGTGAGACGCTTTTCATCCAACTCCTTGCCGTCGCGCCTGGACCCTCCGGTCAGGCGTTCGACGAGGGGACGTTTGAAAAGCTTGAGTATCTCCGCGATCGCGCGCCCGAGGCGACGATTGAGATTGACGGCGGCGTGACACCCGCCGTCGCGCGCCGGCTTAAGGAAGCTGGCGCGGACATTGTCGCATCAAGTTCATATATCTTCGCCGCGCGTGATCCGCTCGCCGCGTATCAGGAGTTTTTGGAGGCATGAGCGGGCCTGCCTGCCGGTAGGCAGGGTTTTTTTGTTTGGGGTATAATGGAGGAAATCGCATTATCTCACTATGGAACCTTTACACGAGGAAAAACTGAAATATTTAGAGGAACTGGCGAACCGGATGCGGGAGACTCTTATCCAGACGCTTGTCGAGGCGGGGAGCGGGCACTCGGCGGGACCCCTCGGCATGGCCGACATCTTCGCCGCGCTCTATTTCCACGTCTTGAACCACAACCCGAAGAAGCCCGACTGGGCCCTCCGCGACCGGCTCATTCTTTCGAATGGCCACATCGCGCCGATTCGCTATGTGGCGATGGCGTACGCGGGATATTTTCCGATCGAGGAACTGAAGACTTTACGGAAGCTTCACTCGCGTTTGCAGGGGCACCCCCACCGCACATCGCTTCCGGGGCTTGAGACCACCTCGGGGCCGCTCGGATCGGGATTGTCGCAGGCGATCGGCGTGGCGCTTGCGGCGAAGCTCGACCAAAATAAATATCGCACCTATTGCATCACCTCGGACGGTGAGCACCAAGAGGGAAACCATTGGGAGGCGGTGATGTTCGCGGGGAAATACCGGATTTCAAACCTCACCGCGATCGTGGATCGGAACAATATTCAAATAGATGGCGCGACTGAAGAGGTGATGCCTTTGGAATCGCTCCGCGCGAAATACGAGGCGTTCCGATGGAACGTGCTCGAGATAGATGGACATAATATTGAACGATTTGTGGATGTGGTGCACGAGGCACGAGCCATCTACGAGAAACCAACCGTGATCTTCGCGCATACGATTCCGGGGAAGGGTGTGAGTTTTATGGAGGGCGACTACGCGTGGCACGGCAAGGCGCCTAAAAAGGACGAGGCAAAAGCGGCCTTGAGCGAGCTCCGCACACTCGGGAAGCGCATCAGATCGGAACACGAATAAATATGTTCGAACCATTCGCAAAACTGAATCAAAACATGTTCAAAGTCGATGCCGAAGGGCGGCGCGCGACGCGCGACGGGTACGGTGAAGGACTTCTCGCGCTCGGCGAGACAAATAAGAGCGTAGTGGTATTAACCGCAGACCTATCCGAATCAACTCGAACCGAGGCGTTCGCAAAAAAATATCCGGAGCGGTTCTTCGAATGTGGCGTGGCCGAGCAGAATATGGCGACGATCGCGGCGGGACTTGGCATTTCCGGGAAAACCCCCTTCATCTCGTCCTACGCCACCTTCTCGCCGGGGCGGAACCTCGAGCAGATACGCACTACCATCGCCTATAACGATGCGAACGTGAAAATCGCGGGGCACCATGCGGGAGTGTCGGTGGGGCCGGACGGCGCGACGCACCAGGCGACCGAGGACATCGCGTGGATGCGCACCATGCCGAACATGAAGGTTATTGTTCCGTGCGACGCGGTGGAAGCGAAGAAGGCAACTCTCGCGGCCGCAAAAATCAAAGGGCCAGTCTACCTAAGGTTCGCGCGCGAAAAATCACCGGTGATGACGACCGGTAAAACGCCTTTCACGCCGGGCAAAGCCGAGCTTTTTTGGGATTCAAAAAAACCGGAGGTGGGAATCGTCGCGTGCGGGCTTTTGGTGGCGACGGCGCTTCGCGCCGCGCAGGAGCTCAAAGCCGATGGCATCGAAGTGGCGGTCATCAACGTGCACACCGTAAAACCATTGGACGGCCCGGCGCTTCGCGCGCTTGCGAACCGTACCGGTGCGCTCGTCGTTGCCGAAGAACACCAAGTTGCTGGCGGGCTTGGCGGGGCGGTCGCGGAATTCTTTGCTAAAGAAGGACCTGTTCCTATAGAATTCGTGGGGCTTCACGACACCTTTGGCCAGTCGGGACCTTCGGAGGAGCTCCTCGAGTTTTATGGGATGGGGGTGGGCGATATCAAGAGCGCCGTGAAACGTGCAAAGCGGCGTAAATCCTAAGCACGAAATCCTAAATCCTAAACAAATTCCAATGACCAAAATCCCAAGTCCTAAACGTTTTGAACATTTTGGTTTAGAATTTCAAATTTGTTTAGAGTTTTTGTTTTATGTTTGACATCATCACCATTGGTACCGCGACGCGCGATGTGTTTCTCCGGAGCCCTAAGTTCAAGGTGCTCCGCGACCCGGAGCATTTGAAAAAACTCGGATTCGTGACGGGGGAGGCGGAGTGTTTTGCGCTGGGGAGCAAACTTTCGGTTGAAGCGCCGGTGTTTGCGTTTGGGGGCGGTGCGGTGAATGCCGCGGTTACTTTCGCGCGGCAGGGGCTTACGACCGGCGCGCTCGTGAAGGTGGGAGAGGACGAGAGCGGCGACGCTCTTCTCGCGCACTTGAAGCGCGAAAAAATAACGTCGTTCGCGGCGCGTGATAAAAAAACAGCCAGCGCATATTCCGTAGTACTCCTTACTGCGGGCGGCGAGCGCACCATTCTTTCCTATGGCGGCGCCTCGGAGGATCTCGCGCGGCGCGATATTCCATGGAACAAGCTTTCCGCACGATGGGCGTACCTTACTCCCGGCGCGCTTCCTATGGCGCTCATGCGGGAACTGGTGGTGTCGTTGAAAAAGCGGGGAACCTCCGTCGCAATGAATCCTTCCGGCGCTTACGTGAAAATGGGTGCGGAAAAAATGAAGCCGTTACTCTCTCTGCTCGACGTGGTTATTGTGAACCGCGAAGAAGCGACGCTTCTCACTGGATTTGATTTTTCGAAAGAACGGAAGATATTCAAGCGTTTCGACGACCTCGTGCCGGGACTTGCGGTCGTCACCGACGGGCCGCGCGGCGCGAAAGTTTCGGACGGAAGATATCTCTATATCGCGGAGACTTTTAAAGAAAAGAAGCTAGTGGACCGCACGGGCGCGGGGGATGCGTTTGGTGCCGGATTTGTGGCGGGACTTATACAAAAACGGGACGTGCACTACGCACTTCGTCTCGCCTCGGCGAATGCGACTGCGGTGGTGGAACAGGTGGGCGCGCAGGAGGGAATATTGACCGCAAAGAACTTCACCACAAACCGGTTCAAATATTTAAGTTTGGACGTGGAACCACTGTAGTAATTAAAAATTGGACATTGAAAAATTAAAAGGTTCCGCCTTTTCTATTTTTCCATTCTTCAATTATTATTTATGACTGCCATTGAAAAGTTATCTAATATCCTTCGCACCGATCGGGACTATCTTGCGAAAATAGACGCGCGTCTCTCCACGGTGACGGGGAAGAAAGGGGTGCTGGAGAGGATTGTGGATGAGAACTCCGCGGCGGTGGAGCGCTGTCTTCTTACGCTTGGGGTTGCGAATCCACCAGCTGGCGGAGCAGGCGCGCGCGAGGTCTACGACGCGCTTATCTCCAAGATAGAGGCAGACGACCACATAATATTCAAGGCGTTCGGGGAACCGAAGTGTTCTGATTGCAACGACTGCGAGCGCATGCTCGCGGTCGCAAAAAAAGTAGCGGGAATCCGGAAAGGATTTTTTATGAAAGAGGAAAAGGCGCGAGAGTTTCTTGCAAAAAAACCGCCGCGTGAAGTGATGGGGTATCTTGGATACGATTTGGTGGAAACGATGCTCGCGAAGGAGGATCTCTACGAGGTAATGAGCGCGCTTCGCTTTATTGAAGGGAGCGAGTGGTTGAACAATGTATTTTTTAAACAGTATGAAACGCTTACTCCCGACGACTTCGAGGAGCGCGAGGTAAAGGCACAGGCGCTTTCCGATAAATGGGTGGGAGCGGCGGAAAAGTTCGTGCGGAAGAAGTGGCACAACATTAGTCATCTGAAGGAACTCGGCGTGGTGTTCGTTATCCCTATTCACCTCGGCATCTCGGGGGAGATACTTCGGATGCTCTCCTTGGTGTTTCATTATCTTCACGAGGTGCCGTTCTATTCCGATATGTTCCGACGCGTTGCCGAGGTGCCTACGACCTTTGCGGCAAACGTTATTTCACTTCTGCGCGGTGATGTGTTTGACCGACACCTGTCGGAGGGAGACAAAACTTTTTGGCTTGTGGTGCAACGTTACCTCGCAAAAGATGACGAGCACGACTGGCGGCTTTCGGTACCGCGGGTGAATCCCGAGGCGCTTCACTGGATGAGAGCTGAAGAGGATCTCGTGAAGTTGGGAGATGAGGTAGATGGTTTTGCGGCCGACATGGCGTTCTGGAAGGATTTGGGGTGGGTGGGCGACTATTTCAAAGACGAGATAGGCAATAATACACTCGTGAGTTTCAATATCGTCGACACCGTGATGTCGCTCGTAAAACAAAAAGAGCTCGTGAAGTACCTCTACCACCACCAAGAGGCGCTCTGGAACAAAATATTTATGGAATATTTCAGCTGTGACGAATTGGAAAAGGTCTCCAAGGAGTACCTTTTGCAGGGTTATTTTGAGATATAAATTTTTAATTTTTAAATAATGTTTAAATTTGCCAAATGTTTAAAAATTAAAGCATTAGGATTTGTTTATAAAATTTAAAAATTACAAAATTAGCGAATATGGAGACCTTACTTCAGGTAATAAAAGATGCGGAAACGCGAAAAATAGCCATAAGTCACTTCAACATCGCGAACTTGGAGCAGTTGAAAGCGATCGCGCATGTCGGTATGCGCCTCAATGTGCCGGTTATTATCGGTGTCTCGGAAGGTGAGCGAGAGTATTTTGGCGTGCACCATGTGCGGGACTTGACAAAAAGTTATAACGACGAACACGCAAAGGAGGGAGGATTCCGGCTGTTCTTGAACGCCGACCATACCCATTCGCTCGAAAGAGCAAAAGAGGCGGCGGGCGTCGGTTTTGACGCGGTGCTCTTTGACGAGGGAAAGTTGCCGATGGAAGAGAACATTCAACGAACGAAGGAAGCGGTTATGGCGGTGAAAGAAGCAAGCAAAGAGGCGCTCGTAGAGGGCGAGCTCGGCTATATCGGCTCTTCGTCCAAGGTATGGAAAGAAGTTCCCGAAGGCGCGGCGATAACACCCGAAGACATGACGATGCCGGAGGACGCGGCGCGGTTTGTAAAGGAAACGGGGGTTGATTTACTGGCGCCCGCGGTGGGGAATCTCCACGGCATGTTCGCCTCGGCGCCGAATCCACGTCTGGACATTGCGCGCATCAAGGCGATACGCGAAGCGGCGGGGGTGCCACTCGTGCTCCACGGCGGTTCGGGGATTGTGGACGAGGATTTCGTCGCCGCGATTGATGCCGGAATTTCCATCGTGCACATCTCTACGGAGCTTCGTGTCGCATGGCGGAAAAGTTTGGAGGAAGAGTTGAAAGAGCATCCGGATGAAATATCGCCCTACAAAATAATGCCGGATATTTTGACTGCGATGGAAGCGGTGGTGGAACGGCACCTGCGCCTTTTCAATCGGATTTAAGTTCGCTACTCTCTTCGTTATGGCTGATGAGGTAAAAAAAATAATCCTTGAGATCCGGGCGGGGACGGGAGGCGACGAGGCGTCGCTTTTCGCGGGTGACTTGGCGCGGATGTACCAGAAGTATGCGGTAAGGCGCGGCTGGCGGTTTGTTATGGTAGACGCGTCGGAATCCGGCGCGCGGGGATACAAGACGCTCGTCGCCGAATTGAGCGGCGCGGGGGTTTACGGCGCTCTCAAATGGGAGTCGGGCGTGCATCGCGTGCAGAGAGTACCCGTGACCGAACGACAGGGACGTATTCACACCTCGACCGCGTCGGTAGCGGTACTGCCGATTGTAGAGGCGAAAGCGTTTGACATAAAAGAGAGCGATTTGGAAGTGACGTTCTCCCGCGCGGGCGGCCCCGGCGGCCAGAACGTAAATAAGGTGGAAACTGCCGTGCGTATTCTCCATAAACCGACGGGAGTGGTAGTGGGGTCGCGCGAAGAGCGTTCGCAGTATGCGAACCGCGAGCGGGCAATGGAGGTGCTCCGCGCGAAACTTTATGAAGCGCAGAAAGAACAAGCGGTGGGATCAGTGGCGGAACTCCGGAAAGAACAAATAGGATCGGGCGAACGCGCGGAGAAAATCCGTACGTATAATTTTCCGGAGGATAGGATTACCGACCATCGGTTGGGCAAGAAATTTCATAACATAGAAAAATTATTAGAAGGAGCCATGGATCCCATTGTCGAAGCGTTCCTGAAGCAGTAATCGCATCGCCACTGCCCGCGGGCAGGCGAGAATCACCGGATTGGGAAAAAGTTTTACGTATAGAAAAGACGTTGGAGGGCGAGGTGGGTAAGTCAGTTTAGGCGTTGGGACGAGGCACTATACTAAAGTATAGCACCCTGTGGTATCGCGCGGCGGGATGCGGCGGCGCGTTATTCTACGGCGGCGAATTTCAGCGAAGCGGGAACCGCCGCATTCGCCTTCAGGACTGAAATATCCTGTTCGAATTCGTTCGCTTTGGTGACAACCGGATCGCCGTACCAGAAACGGTAGGTGTACCAGTTGCCGCCTGAATAGTATTTCGCCGCGGCGCACCGCTCAACAAGTGTTTGATAGGAAACTTGATTTTTATTTGCCTCGGCGTACGACTTACAACTCGACGATCCGAGGAGATCCTTCATGTAGACCGCGGTGGCGGCGAACGCGTCCGCGTTGTTCCATGGTGAGGGGGGATTATTGCCGGTGACCGCGGCGATCTTTGATTCGTAGAGCTTCCAGGTGGAGGGGATAAACTGCGCGGGGCCCATTGCGCCGCCGTACGCGCCATGGGCGTTCGGGCATGAAACTTTCGCAAAGTCGGACGAAGGATCGATACCGAGACGGCCGAGGAGTTCAAGAAAATAGGGCTTGTCGCGCGTGGGGTGCATCGCCTTCGCATAGGAACAGCGGCCGACATTTTTCCCGAGGAGCGATTCGCGGTGGAGGATCGCGAGCGTGAGGGCGGCGCGTACGCCGGTCGCGCCCTCCGCAATGCGGGCGAAATCGTATGCCGCTTCGAACGTAAGTTCGCCCCCGCCGAGAAGCTGGAAGATGCGGGTGCGAATCTGTGCCGCGCTCGCCTGGGTTTTTGTGAGAAGTTTCTGATACTCAGATTCCTTTCCTTTTGTGGTTTTGAGGAGTTGATTTTTCTGCGCTTGGGCCGCTTCGACATTCTTTTTTTGGCCCTCCTGAACGGCGCGGAGGTTTTCCGTGTCATCTTTTTTTGTCGCGAGATGTTCTTTTTGTTCCACGAGATCTTCGCGGAGGCGCGTGATCTCGGCGAGCGAGATGCGGAGGTTCTCCTGCACCAAGGTCACATTCTCGATGTAGCCGAAGAAATCAGAAAGCTCCTCCTGTGAAAGCACCACCTCTACCAAGTCGGCGCGATCCGATTCGTAAAGATCGCGGAGATACCGGCCGATCGCGTCCTTGTGAGATCCGATGTTGTCTTCCGTTCGGTTGATCTGACGCTGGGTTTCGTTGATTTCCCGTGTAAGACGCGAAAGTTCGAGGTTCAACGCCTTAATTTGCGCGCCCGCCTTCGCGATTTTCGCGTTTAAGGTTGCAATCTCGCCGGAGAGGGTTTTCCCCTGGGCTTTGTACTTTGCGATCTGTGCCTCATGTTCCTCGATTTGTTTCTCAAGCTCTTCGAGTTGGGATTCGAGCGCGCGGCGTTCTTCCTCTCCGCCCGCCGGCGGGCTTGCTTGCGCATATGCGATCGCCGAGCCGAAAGCGTCGCGGATCGCCAACGGAGCTGAAACGAGATCGAGTCGCGCCGCAGACAAAAATATTATGCCGAGAAGCGCAAGCGAGGCACCGCGTGCAAAAAAACAATGTTTCATATTTATCTCCCTATCAATTATAACGGCGGAATCCCGTTTTGATAACACGCCATCCCGTGTTGGGCGCGGGGGACACGAAAATCCCGATCGCATGATCGGGATTTAAGGCTACTTTTTCTCCGGTTGTGCGGGAGCGTTTTCCGAAGTCGCGGCTTCCTCGGCGGGAGTGGCCGTTTCCGCCACGGGCGGAGAAATCGTCGCTTCTCTCGCGTGTTCGCGCACGGTTGCAAGTGTGGTGTCGGTGGGAACGTGGAGTTTGACGGTGGAGGGGAGCGAGAGATCTTTGATCCCGACGGAATCACCGGGTTTCTCGAGTTTTTCCAACGAAACCTCGATCTTGTGAAGAAGGTGTTCGGGGAGCGCCTCAATCTCGATCTCGTGCACGACCTCGACGACAACGAAGCCGGCTTTCGTCGCCGGCGCCACGCCGACGAACGCGACCGGCGCTTTTGCGCGCACCCTTTCGCCTTTCTTCACCGCGTGGAAATCGATCGCGAGAATCTCATCGGAGAGTGGATGGTATGCCACTTCCGCGATAACCGCGGGAATCGCGCCTTCCTCGGTCGCGACCGAAATGACGGTGTGGCTCCCGGCCGCGCGATAGAGCGCGACAAATTCCTTGAGCGGAACCGCCACATGGAGGTTATTTCTCCCGTGGCCGTAGATTTCGCCGGGAACGAAACCCGCGTGGCGGAGCGCGGCGGTCTTTTTTCCGAATACGCTTCTCGATTGTACTTTGAGTTCCGTTGCCATTTTGTTTGTCGGCGAAACGGACGCCGACGGTAAATTTTACGTCCGCTTTTTCGGTTTGGATTTCTTCACCGCGCCGGTGGTTTTCGCGCCGCGCGCCTTCACCTCGCCGGAGCGAGCTTCGGCGGCACGGGAGCGGGCGCGAAAACGTTCCACGCGGCCGGTGGTGTCGATGAGCGACTGTTTGCCGGTGTAGAACGGGTGGCACTTTGAACAGATTTCGACGCGAATCTCCGGCACCGTGGCGCCGACCGTGAAGGTTTCTCCGCATGCGCATGTTACCTTCGCGTTCGGATAGTATTTCGGGTGGATACTCTCTTTCATAAGTTTATGCCAGCCCATTGTTCTATAAACTGCGAGAAATGGCAAGTCGGTTTGATTCCGTGAGAGGTTGCGCTCGCGACGGAGTCGCGAGCGCGGAGGACCACGGGCGCGCCTGCCCGCCGGAGCATCGGCGCAGGAGAGGCTACTTCTTACGGGATTGACAAGGGAAGCTCGTTCCCTATAATAGTCCTCGCCTATGGAAAACGTGCGTTTACATAGCGCGTCCATTGATAAATTAAAAGCCCGCTTTTCGTTGCAGCAACGGAAACGGGCATACCAGAAACGAAAACTTTTTTCGTTGTCCTAGATATTTTTAAGTTTGGCTTCGGCCAGACTTTATTTGAGGATTTGATCCTGGTCCAGGATGAACGCTGGCGGCGTGGATAAGGCATGCAAGTCGAACGAGCGCACTTCGCTATCGCTCAGTGCATTGAAAAATTGCAAAATTTAAAGATTGGAAAATTAAATCTTTCAATTAGCAATCTTTTAATTTTTCAATGTGCCGAGCGGTAGCGAGGTACGTTAGTGGCGAACGAGTTAGTAACACCCTGGTACGTACCCCGGAGTCGGGCATAACTTGTCGAAAGACGAGCTAATTCCCGATGGCCCCTGAAGCGCAAGCGGAAGGGTAAAGGCGCAAGCCGCTCCGGGATCGGCCTAGGTCCTATCAGCTAGTTGGTGAGGTAATGGCCCACCAAGGCGACGACGGGTAGGGGGGGTGAGAGCCCGTTCCCCAACGATGGAACTGCGACACGGTCCATACTCCTACGGGAGGCAGCAGTCGAGAATATTCGACAATGGGCGAAAGCCTGATCGAGCGACGCCGCGTGCAGGATGAAGGCCCTCGGGTTGTAAACTGCTTTTCTGCCGGATGAAGTGTCGTCATTTATGGCGGCATTGACCGTACGGCGGGAATAAGGGGCTGCTAACTTCGTGCCAGCAGCCGCGGTAATACGAAGGCCCCAAGCGTTAAGAGGCAGATGGAACGCACGGTGTAGGGGTGAAATCCGTTGATATCGTGCGGAACACCAAAGGCGAAGGCATTCTGCTGGGACGTTCCTGACCCTGAGGCGCGAAAGCGTGGGGAGCAAAAAGGATTAGATACCCTTGTAGTCCACGCCCTAAACGATGCTGATTAGCTGTCTCGAGTATCGACCCTCGGGGTGGCGTAGCTAACGCGTTAAATCAGCCGCCTGGGAAGTACGAGCGCAAGCTTAAAACTCAAAGGAATAGACGGGGACTCGCACAAGCGGTGGAGCATGAGGTTTAATTCGACGGTAAACGAGGAACCTTACCAGGGCTTGAAATGCGTAGGAAGGCGGCCCGAAAGGGACGTCGTCTAGAGTTTACTTTGGATCTACGCACAGGTGCTGCATGGTTGTCGTCAGCATGTGCCGTGAGGCGCTCCCTTAAATGGGGTAACATGCGCAACCCTTGCCCCGTGTTATATGTGTCACGGGGGACTGCCGTCGTATAGACGGAGGAAGGTGAGGATGACGCCAAATCCGCATGGCCCTCTGATGCCCTGGGCTACACTCATGCTACAATGGCCGGTACAACGGGTCGCGAAGCCGTAAGGCGGAGCCAATCCTTAGAAAACCGGCCCCAGTTCGGATTGAGGTCTGCAACTCGACCTCATGAAGTCGGAATCGCTAGTAATCGCGGATCAGCAGGCCGCGGTGAATACGTTCTCGAGTCCTGTACTCACCGCCCGTCACGTCAAGGGAGCTGGGAGTGGGTGAAGCCTCGCAAGGGGTTAGCCTAAGCTCGGTGACATGGACGAAGTCGTAACAAGGCACGGGTAGCGGAAGCTGCTCGTGGATTTAGTACACTCATCTTCTTGCTTTGCAGGAAGACGTCGAACGCGGATGGGCATGGAGTGGAGAGCACACTCGTTGTGCGCTCCGCTCTTTGTCGGATCGCGTAGGCCCGCGAGGGCCCAAACGGTGTTGGCCGCGGAGCCGTAAGTCGCGGCAATAGGACAACGGAAAAAGTTTTGGTTTGTTCCCCCGCATTCGCGCATTCGCGCGGTGTTTGTTAGAATTCACCCAACATGGCCGAAACAAAAAAAATCCTTCTCGTCGAAGACGAACCCCTTTTGGGAAACCTTTTAAAACAAAGGTTGGAAAAGGAAGGACTTGAGATTGTTCTCGCGCGCGACGGGGAAGAGGCGCTCGCGCGCCTGCGCGAGATTAAAACCGATCTCATTCTGCTCGATATCATTCTGCCCAAGATTTCAGGGTTTGAACTTTTGGAGACGCTCCAAGCGGATCCCCAGTTTGAAAAAGCTCCCGTCATCATCATTTCGAACCTCGGGCAGGAGAGCGACGTGGCGCGAGGGGAAGCCTTAGGCGCCATCGAGTATTTCGTGAAGGCGAAGGTCTCGATTGAAGAGCTTGTGGAACATATAAAAACCTTTCTCTCCGAGAAACAATAAAGACATGAGTTATCCACAACACAAAGAAAACTGGTGGAATATACTTAAGGCAACAAGAAAAATATGAGACCGAAAGGATTTATCCCGCACCCTTTCTTGAACACGAGCCGCCGTATTGCGCGGGTTGTTGATTTTGGTCATTCGAGAAAAGGTGCGGGGTTTACGCTTATTGAGCTTTTAGTCGTCATCGCCATTCTCGCGGTGCTCGCCGTGACGGTGGTGTTGGTGTTGAATCCCGCGGAGCTTATCAAACAAGCGCGCGACACCACGCGCATTTCCGACCTCGCGACCCTCAACAGCGCGATCGCACTCTACCTTTCGGACGTCGCGTCGCCCGCCATCGGCGCCACCTCGTACTGCACGTCGGGGACCACGACGAAAGGAACGATGGCGTGCTCGGCTTCCACCTCGACTGTGACTACGGGCGGCGGGTGGGTTACGATCAACTTTGGGAGTATTTCGTCTGGTTCGCCTCTCGCAAAGCTTCCCCTTGATCCGAACAACAGTTCGACGAACTGCGGGACAGGGGCGACCGCCTGCTTTTACCAGTATCTCACTTCCGGCAACACAACACTCACGTACGAACTCAATGCTTCCATGGAAAGCACCAAGTACGCGAACGGCGGCGGCTCCGACGTCGAATCAAACTCAAAAGATGGCGGCGATAACGCGAACGCCTACGAGGTGGGGAATGATCCCGGTTTGGACCTCTAGTAATCGCGCAACTTATCCGTGCGCGCCAAACTCCTGCGAAAGCGGGAGTTTTTGGTATATAATTATCATTGAAAGATTGAATGATTGAGAAATTTTGTAAGAGCTCCTCAATCTTTTCATTCTTAATTTTTTCAATTCATCATGATTGTTCTCCCACCTGAAAAACTCAAAGAAATTCTCGTCCGCGCGGGAGCGGTGGACGAAACGGCGTTCGACGAGGCGCTTGAGGAAGCGACGCGAAAGCGCCAAAGTCCCGTTGAGATTCTCATTTCCCGCGGATTGTTGAACAAGGAATATTTTCTCGTGCTCGTCGCGAAGGCATTAGGCGTCGAGCGGATAAACCTTGGCGTGGTGAAGATCGACGAACAGGTTTTAAATCTTCTCCCTGAAGACGCGGCCCGCCGCCGGAGGGTAATTCCATTCGGGAAAGAGCAAGACGGGCGGTTTCGTGTGGCGATGGAAGATCCCACCGACCTCGAAACGCTTGATTTCCTCGGTTTGAAACTCGAGGGGTCCGTGAAACCCTACCTTGCGGACGACGACGATTTGAATCGCGGTTTTCTGGTTTATCAAAAGCGTCTCACGCAAGATTATAAGAAAACCATTGAAGAAAGCGTGCAGGAATCGCTCCGCTCAAAATCGCGTGGAGATCTCGAAGAGGCGGCGCAGGATATTCCCATCGTCGCCATCGTGGATAACTTACTCGAGTACGCCATCTCCTCGCGGGCTTCCGACATACATTTTGAAATGCTCGACGACGGTATTCTCGTGCGGTATCGCGTGGACGGCATCCTTCATGAAATTATCCGCATGCCCAAGGAGATTCATCCGGCGGTCGTCGCGCGCCTCAAAATTCTCTCGAATCTCCGCGTCGACGAACATACCCACCCGCAGGACGGGAGGTTCCGCTACCAACTCGGCGGGAACATGACCGACGTGCGCGTCTCGATCATTCCCACTTTCTACGGGGAGAAAATGGTGCTTCGCCTCCTCGCCGCGACGCAAAAACCCCTCTCACTCTCGGATCTCGGCATGCTTGAGGGCGACGCGCGTTCCGTCGAGGAGGCGATCGGAAAAACGTATGGCATGGTGCTCGCGTGCGGCCCCACCGGATCGGGGAAAACCACCACCCTCTACTCCATCTTGAATCTTCTCAATAAGCCGGAGGTGAACATCGTTACGATTGAGGATCCGGTGGAGTATGATATGCGCTACGCGAATCAGATGCAGGTGAACGTCGCGGCCGGCATCACCTTTGCGTCGGGATTGCGCGCGCTTCTCCGGCAGGACCCGAACGTCGTTATGGTCGGCGAGGTCCGCGATGCGGAGACGGCGAACATCTCGGTGCAGGCGGCGCTCACAGGACACCTTGTGTTGTCTTCGCTCCACACGAACGATGCGCCGACGGTGGTGCCGCGACTCATTGACATGGGAGTGCCGCCCTTTCTCGTCGCCGCCGTGCTGAACGACGTGATTGCCCAGCGCCTCGTGCGGAAAATTCATCTCGACTGTATCGAGTCGTATGTGCCGGAGCGGGGGGTGACCGAGAGCGTCGCGCGCGAGCTCGCCGCGGCGGGAGTGGATCCGCGCACCGTGAAGCTTCCCAAAACGTTTTATCGCGGGAAGGGTTGTGCCGCATGCGGCGGAACGGGATACCTCGGGCGGGTAGGCATTTTCGAGGTATTGCCCGTCACCGAAGCGGTGCGGAAGCTCATCATCTCCAACGAATTCAACCTCGACAACCTTCGCAAGGTCGCGCGCGCGGAAGGGATGGTCAGTATGTTTGAAGACGGACTCCGCAAGGTGGAGCGGGGGATTACGACGATCGAGGAACTCTTCCGAGTTATTCGTGAATAACTCGGAAACGCTAAATCCTAAGCACTAAATCCTAAAGAAACTCCAATGACCAACATCTAAAATTCCAAACCGTTTGGGACATTTGAATTTGGAGTTTGGAATTTGTTTGGAGTTTAGGGTTTCGGATTTAGGATTTTAGCGATACCACCATGAAAATATTTATAAAAACATGAAGTTTAGGTATATTGCCTCCCAACCCGATAGCCGCGTCGTTGAGGGCGACCTCGAGGCGCGTGATATTAGTGAAGCGCTCGCATTTCTTGCAAAGAACCAATTAAAGCCGGTGAGCTTAAAGCCGCTCGAAGCGCGCGTGAAGCGCTCATTCGCGCTCTTCCGCGGGAAGGTGACCATGACCGATCTCGTGTTCATGTCGAAGTATCTTTCACTCATGCTCAAAGTAGGCACGGGGCTCCTTGAAGCCGTGAATATTCTCGTCGCAGATCTGAAGAAACCGGCGGTGCGCGACATTCTCCTTGAGATTCGTACCTCGTTGGAACAAGGCCAGCCGTTTTACACGACGTTTGCAAAATATCCGCGCATCTTCGGATCCGTATATGCAAACCTTGTGAAGGCGGGAGAGGCGTCGGGCGATCTCGAACACGTGTTCGAAGATTTGACCGAAGATCTCACCAAACAAAAAGATCTCCGCGATCGCATCCGGGGCGCGCTTATTTATCCCGTCTTACTCCTCATAGGGTCGGTGCTCATTCTCGCATTCCTCATCGGCTTCGCGCTTCCGAAAATTGCCGACGTGTTCCTGCAGGGAGGGTTCGAGCCGCCGCTCTTCTCCCGCATCGTTTTCAACGTGGGTCTCTTCTTCAGTGATTACGGCTTGTTCGTCTTGATTTTTGTGGCGGCGGTCGGGGCGATCGCGGTTCGCCTCTACCTTTCCTCATTGTTTTTCAAGAAATTCGTCGTCGGCGTTGTGTCGGAGATTCCGGTTATCCACGACGTGATAAAAAAAATCGCCCTCCAGCGGTTTGCCGCGACGTTTTCTTCCCTTATCCGCGCCGGCATGCCCATCACGGAGGCGCTCGAGATCACCGCCGCGGCGGTGGGGAATGTGGAACTTTCGGAATCTTTGATGCGGATCTCGCGCGAAGGACTTATGAAGGGGCTCACGGTCGGGGAAGCGTTCCGGCGGGAACCGTTTTTCCCCCAAACCGTCGCGAGTCTTATGTCCATCTCCGAGAAGGCGGGGCATTTGGACGACGTCCTCGCGACGCTTTCCGACTTCTACACGAAGGAGATTGACGCGTCGGTGAAGTCGCTCGTGTCGTTCCTTGAACCGCTCCTTCTCGTCATGATAGGCACGGTCATCGGCGTGATCGCGCTCGCCATCATCGTACCGATCTATCAGCTGACAACTCAATTCTAATGAATTGAGTTGCCTTGAATGATTAAAGGATTGAAAAATTAAAGGATTATGAAAATAGAACGGTTTGAAGATTTACCGATATGGAAAGACGCTCGCGCACTTTCTCAGATACTATACAAAATTACCCTCTCAATGAAGGATTTTTCATTGAGAGATCAGATGAGGCGTGCGGCGGTTTCTGGCGTTTCGAACATCGCGGAAGGTTTTGAACGCGGTTCCAATAAAGAACTTCTCCAGTTTTTGTATATCGCAAAAGGATCCATTGGGGAACTCCGAGCACAACTTTATGTAGCACTGGATGCGAGCATGATAAGTAATGAGGATTTCAAAGAATGTTTCAAACAATGTGAAAAAGTTTCAAAGGGTATCAGTATGTTTGCGAGTTATCTGCGACAATCCCCATTTACTAAAGAACGGCATAAACATAAATGAATAAAAAATCCTTCAATCCTTCAATCCTTCAATTGCGTGACGCGCGGAGCGCGTTCACGCTTATAGAAACCCTCGTCGTTACCGCCATTGTCATCGCGGTTTCGGTCGGCGGTTTCCTCGGACTCGCGCAGTATCGGAACAAGCAGGCGCTTGAGGGAGGACTCGACGAACTTCGCGCGGCCGTCGAGAACGCGAAACGTCGCTCGGTGGCGCAAGAGGAGGGAAATCGCTGGGGCGTGCGTTTCACGAACGCGACCTCGGGTGTTTCCTCCTATTCCGTATTCAAGGGCGCTTCGTATGCCACGAGCGGTGTGGTGCGCACCTATTCACTCCGAACTCCCGTGGGGTTTGGGAATCCTTCGGCTTCGAGCACCTACGATGCGTCATTCGCGCCCCTCTCGGGCGCGCTCTCCGCAAACAAAGTGCTTACTCTCGTGGGGAGCGTGGACGGCTTGGTTGGCGATCTTGTGCTCCGCACGGTGGGGGCAATCACCGCCCGGACCGACAAGAGTCTCGCGGGTTACTGGCATCTCGACGAAGGGACGGGAACCTCCGCCTACGACGCTTCTGGAAACGGCCGGAACGGTACGCTCACGGGCGGCCCCACATGGCAGTCGGGTTCGAATTGTAAGGCGGGAGGATGCGTGAGCTTCGACGGCACGGACGATTACCTTGACCTGGGAACCTCGGCGCTCGACGAGCTGTCCCAGGGTTCCGTCGGTATGTGGATGAGGCTCGGTGCAAACGGCGTCGCAAACGGCGGACAGCCTTGGCAGAACACCACCTTCATCTCGAACGACAACGTATACCTCGCGTTCCAGGTGTTAAGCGACAACCGCCTGCGGTATTACTATTACGACGGCGCCGCCCGCTCCTATGATTCCGCGTCCGCACTCTCGCTCAATGCCTGGTATTTCGTTGCCGCGACGTGGGACGCGTCCGGGAGCCGACTCTATATAAACGGAGCTCTCGACGCATCTTCGACGCTCACCTGGTCGAACGCCGGCGCCGATCATCGCGGGCAGACAAATTATCTCGGAAAATACGGCGGGGGATATTACCTTAACGGAAAAATAGACGAGGTCCATATCTGGAACCGCGTTCTCACCGCGAGCGAGGTAGAGGCGCTCTATAATGACCTTAAGTAATAAATTGAAGAATTGAAATATTAAATAATTGAAAAATTGTGAAAAAGGAATCCTTCAATCTTTCATTCCTTCAATCGCCTCATCCGCGGAGCGGGCAGTCATTAGTGGAAGTCGTTATTGGTCTCGCCATCGGTGCCATCCTGATGGGCACCGCGGCGTTCGCGGTGACGACCATGCTCCGCACGAATCTCACCTCCGAGAGATCACAATTTGCATCCCATTTCGCGCAGGCGCTCTCCGACAATGTGCGCGCATTCGCGGCGGGAAGCTGGGATGGCGTGTACCGTCTCACGAAAGCGACCAGCACACACTATTTTCTAAACGCGTCGGGAACCACCTTCTTTGTGGTGGAGGGAGAAGAAGGGGTATTCGACGGGGAGGTGCCGGACGGGCTCACGGGTCGTTGGGGGTTTGACGAGGTTGAAACGTCCACCTCCACGACGGCTTATGACGCGACCGGAAACGGGCGGCACGCTACCCTGAACGGCCCCTCGCGCGCCACCTCGACCTGCATGATCGGCAACTGCCTCAATTTCGACGGTGTGAATGATGTTATGACAATCTCGAACGGCTCGAGCGAGGTAGTGCCGGCGGGGAACGCGGCATTTTCCCTTTCTTTATGGTTCAACGCGGACGCAGTCGGTACCTCCACCTTGCGATCGCTCGCATCGAACGAGACATATGCGGCGAGCGGGTTCCGGTTTGGAATCGGCGAGTCTGATCCGCAGAAATTGAAGTTCTGGTCGACCGAGAGCGGAGGCACGATTTCACTGACCTCGACCTCCACTATCGCCGCGGGAACGCGGTATCACGCGGTCGTGGTGTACACAGGGAGCTCCGCCACGCTGTATGTGGACGGCGCAGAGGAGCACACGGATTCGAGCGGCATCGTCGTTTCCAATACGAACGACATAAAAATCGCCGGAGCGATCGGAGGAAAGGAATATTTTGACGGTACGCTCGACGATGTCCGTTTTTACAATCGCGCTCTTTCGTCGGAAGAGGTGCGCCAACTCTCTCACAGCGGTGCGTACGAGCGTTTTTTCACTGTCGAGAACGCGTGTCGCACGAATGACGCGTCGAGCACCATCGCTTCGACGGCGCCCTGTGGCGGCACGTTGGAAGACGGTTCCACGCAATGGGCGACGGCCTACGTACGGTGGGTGGCGGGTGCGGGAACGGGCGAAATCACACTTCCCGTGATTCTCACGCGTTCGCGCAACGCGGTGTTTCGACAGACCGACTGGTCGGGGGGAGCCGCGAGTGAAGGCGCGGTGGCGGAACCCACGAGCAAGTTCGCGAGCTCCACGAACGCCTCGACGACCGGCGGCACGATACAGATACAGAATCTCTCGCAACAGTAGTATTGAAAGATTGAAAAATTGAAGGATTGAAGAATTAGAATAGAAAATCTTTCAATCCTTCAATTTTCAATGCTATCTCTATAGGTTTATACTGTATCTATGCCCAATGTAAAAAACTTTCACGAAAAGCTCGAGAAAGATTTGGAACGGGTGACTGCCGAGATCGCGGTGCGGCGGGAACATGCGCCCGAAGTGCCCGCGCGAGAGGTGGTGAGAGCGTCCATTGTCGCCGCGGTGCTACCCTTGCCCGCCGACGCGCCCGCTGGAACTTCAACGAAGGCGGGAGTTTCAGAAAAAGAAAACAACAATCGCCTTCCCTCTTATCTCTCCGGAGAATCGCCCGAAGTGAGAATGGAAGTGGAGCGTTTGGTTTCGCTCGCGCTCGATGAGGGTATCGCGCCTGCGGTTGCGGCCGCGGCGAAACACCCGCCCTTCGTGCTTGATGCGTTTCACGATGCGCTTGTGGATAAATTAATGCCGGAGCTCGAAAGGAGAGGAATAGTAAAATAATTGAAAAATTGAATGATTAAAGAATTACCATAACGAATCTTTCAATCATTTAATCTTTCAATTCTATCCCATGTCCGCTTTTACGATTATCTTCTTCTTCGCGCTCATCGGCGTGGGGGTCGGTTTTTTCTTTTGGACGCGCGGGGTCGCGCGGCGCCGCATGAGGGAGAGTCTCCGGATGAAGCTTTTTCTCGTGCAATTGCCGCGTGGCGCGGACGAAAAAGGGACCACGGCGTCCGGCGGCGGGGGCGCGGGAGAAATTATGGAAATCATTGCGCGTTCAGAGAGACTTTTCTCCATGCTTTCTGCGGCGGGGGAACCGTTCGCGTTCGAGGTGGCCGTACCCTACGTCGGAGAAGAAATCCATTTTTATGTCGGAGTGCCTCGCCACATGGCGGAGCCGTTCGTGCGGGGGGCACAATCTCTATGGCCCGACGCGCGCGTTGATCCGGCCGACGATTACAACGTGTTCCATTACGGCGGCGCGGTGGCGGCGGCGGTGGTGCGCGAATCGGCTCGATTTTTACTTCCTATCCGCACATATCGTGAACTTGAAGCGGATTCGTTTCTCCCCGTCCTCGGAGGTCTCGTGAAGGTGAACGCGGTGGGGGAAGGTTGCGCGCTTCAGTATCTCGTGAGGCCCGCCCCGAAATCCGCGAAGCGCGAACTTATTTACGGGATGAAGGCGCTTCAGAAGGGAACGCCGTGGAAGCATCTCCTTGATGAGAAGCGCGCCGCATTTTCCGATCTGAAACATGCCATAGCCCCCCCTCGTTCTTCCGAAGAGAAAGGCGAACGCAAAGATGATCGGGCGGAAACTCTCCTTTCTGGCAAACTCGCAAAACCGCTCTTTGAGGTGAATATCCGGGCGGTGGCTTCGGCGCCCACTCCTCGCCGGGCGGAAGAGCTCTTGTCGGAGATTACCGCGGGGTTCGCGCAGTTCGAAGCGCCGGAGCGAAACGCGTTCAAATTGACTCGTCCCAGGAATGCGGATCGGCTGGTGCGTCAATTCTCGTTCAGGGAATTCACGCCCGATGATGCGATGGTTTTGAACGCGGAAGAACTTGCGAGTGTATTTCATTTTCCCGCCCCGCATATCGCGCTCCCACGGCTCAAGGCGGTGAAAAGTCGCGAGGCGCCTCCTCCCGCAAAGCTTCCCGCGCGTGGCGTGCTTATCGGAGAAAGCGTGTATCGCGGCGAACGACGGCCGGTGCGGCTCGCCGAGGAAGATCGCCGCCGCCATCTCTACCTCGTGGGACAGACGGGGACGGGGAAGAGCACGCTCATCACCTCGCTTGCGGCGCAAGATATGGCGGAGGGAAAGGGTATCGCCGTTATTGATCCGCACGGCGACCTTGTGGAGCGGCTTCTTGGTTTCGTGCCGTCGGAGCGGGCGAACGATGTGGTGGTATTCGATCCATCCGATCTCGATCTTCCCTTGGGACTCAATATGATCGAGTACGATCCCGCGCGGCCCGAACAGAAAACATTCATTGTGAATGAACTTCTCGGGATTTTCGAAAAACTCTATGACCTCAAGGTTACGGGCGGTCCGATGTTCGAACAGTATATGCGAAACGCGCTCCTCCTCCTCATGGAAGACAGCGCGGTGGAACCCGCCACGCTTATGGAGGTGCCGCGGGTGTTCACTGACGCGGCGTTCCGCGCGCGGAAGCTCGTGCGCATCACGAACCCCACCGTGCAGGATTTTTGGGAAAAAGAAGCGATCAAAGCGGGCGGCGAGGCGGCCTTGGCGAACATGACACCTTACATTACCTCGAAATTTTCCGCGTTCACCACGAACGATTATATGCGGCTCATCATCGGCCAAACCCGTTCGGCGTTCAATTTTCGCGCGCTCATGGATGAGGGAAAGATTCTTCTGGTAAATCTCAACAAAGGGAAGATAGGCGACTTGAATGCGCATCTTCTCGGTATGATTGTGGTGGGAAAACTTCTCATGGCGGCTTTGAGCCGCGGCGACGTTTCGGAAGCGTCCCGCCGCGACTTCTACCTCTCCATAGACGAATTCCAAAATTTTACTACCGACTCTATCGCGACTATTCTCTCCGAAGCGCGGAAGTACCGATTGAATCTCACAATCGCGCATCAGTTCGTGGGGCAGTTGACGGAAAAAATACGCGATGCGGTGTTCGGGAACGTGGGATCGTCTTTGGTGTTCCGTGTCGGCGCGCCGGACGCGGAACTTTTGACGAAACAGCTCGGCGGGGTGTTCGCACAGGATGATCTCACAAATCTGGACAATTTCCGGGGCGCCATGAAGCTCTTGGTGGGTGGAGAGACCGCGCCGCCATTCTCGGTCGCGCTCGTGCCGTTCGCGCGCGGCGACGGATCGCGCGCCGCGCTTATTAAAGAACTCTCGCGCGTCCGGTACGGCAAACCAAGGGAAGAGGTGGAACGGGAGATTAGGGAGCGACTCCGCAATTAGAGAATTATCAATTCACCATTGAATCGATTTTAAAATCGAAACGTTGAAAATCGCAGATTGATCATCGAACACTGTGCAAAAACTTATCGTTGCAAACTGGAAACTTAATCCGATGACTGCGCGCGAGGCGGTACGCCTCGCGCGCGCGGAGGACGCGGAGAACGTCATCGTCGCCGCGCCTTTCCCTTTCCTCGAGGCGGTCCGCGCCGCGCTCCACAAATCCACGCTCGGCGCGCAGGATGTTTTTTATGAAGCAAAAGGCGCCTATACGGGGCAGGTGGCTCCGCCGATGTTGCGATCGCTTGGCGTGCGGTATGTGATCATCGGACACTCGGAGCGGCGGTATCCGCCGGCGGGTGAAGGTGAAACGGACGCGGTGGTAAGAAAGAAAATAGAGGCTGTTTTTGCCGAAAAGCTTGCGCCGATTCTCTGCGTCGGCGAACCGTGGAACGTGCGCAAAAAAGGACTCGCCGCGGCAAAGCGTTTTGTTCTGCGCCAACTCCGCACCGCCCTTCGGGGTATTGAAAAATTAAAGATTGAAGGATTGATTATTGCCTACGAGCCGGTATGGGCTATAAGCACAGGGAAAGCGGATGAGCCCGCGGAAACCGCCGAAATGGCGCGATTTATCAAGAAATCGCTAAAAACTAAGAACTACAAACCAAAAACTATTCGCGTGCTCTACGGCGGCTCTGTCACTTCCCGGAACGCCGAAGCATTTCTCGAAGAGAAGGACGTCGACGGCGTCCTCGTGGGGAGGGCGAGTCTGAAGGCGGCGTCTTTTGGAAAAATAATCACCGCCGCTTCATTGAAGAATTGAAAAATTGAAGGATGCCTTAATTTAATCTTTCAATCTCTCAAGTTATCATTTTATCAATGAACCGCTCCGCCAAACAATTCATCTACGGCGCTTTGTATCTCGCGCTCATCGCACTGGTGGTGGGAGAGTTGTTGGGGGGCGACAGAAACGGAACGACTATTATGCCGTCGATTCCCGAAGGCATCCACCCGCTCGAGATGCGCGGAGCGGTTACCATAATGACCGCCGCGGACGGAAGCGTGACATTTCTCGGGCGCATACACAATCCGAATCCCGGGCATGTCGCGTCTTTTTCGTATTCGTTCCGCTTCATACAGAATGGAGCGACGATATTCGAGGCTCCCCGTCGGACGGGTTTCGCACACGCCGGAGAAACGACGGTGCTCGTTGAAACCGTTTTCATTCCCGTGCCGTACGGCGCCACGACGGCGCTTGCGGCAAGCAAACCAATTTGGGAACCGGCGGCGTTTCTCATTCGTCCTTCGGTTGCTGTGGAAGGAGTGGAGGGGCGCGTGGACGATCGCGGCCCGTTCGTGGAAGGCGCGGCGCGGAACCGCGGAGCGGTTGCGGCTTCCGATATCCGCGTAGTCGCGATTTTAAAAGACGTGAACGGATTTTCGCTTGCCGCCGCGCAAACCGCGATCGGTTCGGCGCCGGGAAGCGCCGCGCGCCCGTTCTTTATACGATTTCCGCGGGATCCCGATATAGCGCGCCGCGCGGCGTTTGAGAAAACGGAAATTATTCTTGAAGCGCGATGATGACGATCGCTCGCCGGCTTCGCTTGCTCGATTGGAAACTCATGGGAGCGCTCGCGGTTATCGCCGTGGCGAGCGGAGTGACGCTTGCGTCCATCGCTCCCGCCTTCTTTCTGCGCCAACTCGTGTGGTATGGCCTTGCGTTTCTCGCGGTGCTGGTGGGGGCGTTGATTGACTGGCGCTGGCTTGCCGCCGAATGGTGGTTTCGATACGGGATCTACGGCGTTTCACTGGCGCTCCTTTTTGCCACCTACCTCCAAGGCGCGGTGATCCGCGGCACGCGGAGCTGGCTCGTATTCGGAGGTTTTCAGTTCGAGCCGGCCGAACTTGCAAAGCTTGGCGTCATCGTGCTCCTGGCGCATTTTTTCGCGCGCCGCCACCTTGAGGCGTGGCGCGGGGCCAATGTGTTATTTCTTGTGCTCTCGGTGGGGGCGCCGGTTATGATGATTATGTTTCATCCGGATCTCGGGTCGGCGCTTATGGTGCTCGCGGCCGCCCTCGGCATGTTTCTTTCGAGCGGTATCCATCTGAAGCGGTTTCTCGCGGCCGCCGCGCTCGGGGCCACCATTCTCGCGCTTTTATGGACCTTTGCCCTCGCGCCGTATCAAAAGGCGCGCGTGACGGGGTTTCTTTTTCCGGAACGCGATCCGCTTGGGGTGAACTACAACGTGATACAGGCGAAAATCGCCGTGGGTTCGGCGGGATGGTGGGGTAAGGGATTCGGAGAAGGCACGCAGGCGCGTCTCCAGTTTCTTCCCGCGGCGCACAACGATTTTCTTTTTGCCGCGTTCGTGGAAGAGTGGGGCATCGCGGGCGCCGCGGTGCTTCTCGCTGCGTTTCTCGTGCTCATTGCGAGAATTCTTTCGATCGGTACGCGCGCGAACGATAATTTTTTTCGCTTTGTTGCCATCGGAACGGCGGCGCTCTTTCTCGCGCAGTTTTTCGTGAACGCGGGCTCGAATGTCGGCCTCCTGCCCGTTACGGGGCTTACCTTCCCGTTCTTTAGCTACGGGGGATCGAGCCTCTTGACCGCATCCGCGCTCATTGGTATCATGCAACATATTCACGTTGTATCCTCAAGCTGAACAAGGAGGGAAAGTCGGCTTGCGCTTTCTTTTTTCGCTCGGCGCCTGCCTGATTCTTCTCCTTACCGCCGCGTATTTTTTTTACGGCCTCCAGCCGGTCTCCGCGGATCTCTCGCGGGAGGAACCTTCGGCGGCCGAGCGCGGGCCGGAGGATATTCGTGAAGAAGCGGTCGCGCAATTTACCATTGTGAAAGGGGAGGGATTTCGCGAAATAGGGGGAGCCCTGTCCCGCCGGAACTTTATCCGCTCGCTTTCAATTTTCAAGGCATACGCGCTTCTCGTGGGGCGTGCGCAAAAGTTTCAGCCGGGCGTTTATGAACTCTCGCCCGCCATGAGCGTTCCGGAAATTGTACGCCTCCTCACGACGGGTGCGAACGGCGATGTGCTGGTAACGATACCGGAAGGTTCTTCGCTGAAAGATATCGACGCCATGTTGAGCGAAAAGGGGGTGATACGGAGCGGTACGCTCATCGCGCTTCGCCCGGGTGCGTTCGCGCTTGAATTCCCGGAACTCGCGGGGACTCCCTCGCTTGAAGGGTTACTATTTCCGGACACCTATTATTTCACGCTCGATGTCTCCGCGGAATCGGTGGCGCGCCGGATGATTGAGAATTTTATGAGGAAGGGAATGCGGCTCATTGAGGGTGAGGATGATTGGTATCGGACGCTTATTCTTGCGTCGTTACTCGAGCGTGAAGTGGCGACTTTCGCCGACCGCCAGCTCGTGGCCGGCGTCCTGTTAAAGCGAATCAAGCTTGGGATGCCGCTCCAGGTGGATGCAACCGTGAGTTATGCGAAATGCGGTGGTGGCTATCGCGGGTGTGAGGAGATTGTGGCCACCCGCGGCGATCTCACTCTCGATTCTCCCTACAACACTTATGCGCGGCGGGGATTTCCCCCCACCCCGATCGCGAGCCCGGGCGCGCACTCGCTCCGGGCCGCGGCCGAACCCGCGGCGAGCTCCTATCTCTACTATCTTTCCGCGCGTGACACGAAGGAAACTATTTTCTCGCGCACCTTAGAAGAACACAATATGAATCGCGCCAAATATTTATAAAACACCTATAGGCCCAAGAAGACCAATAAGCAATATCCACTGATAAATGGCGTATAAGCCCAAAACATTTTCGTCCTATCGCGGATACTCGTATCCCTTGCCGAATCTCGTCGAGGTTCAAACACGTTCGTACGAATGGTTTTTGAGTCACGGGCTCCGCGAGCTTCTCGACGAGATTTCTCCCATCCGGGATCATACCGGCGGCGAGCTCGAACTCCATTTTCTTGATTTTAAATTCGACGAGCCGAAATACTCCGAGCTCCAGGCGAAGGACAAGGATCAGACATATGAAGCGGCGCTCCGCGTGAAGTTGAAACTCGTGCATGTCGCGACGAAGCGGGCGGAAGTGCAGGAAGTGTATCTCGGCGATTTTCCCCTCATGACGAAGCAGGGGACCTTCATCATTAACGGGGTTGAGCGAGTCGTGGTGTCCCAACTGGTTCGGTCGCCCGGCGTGTATTTTTCAGGAAGCGCGTTCCGCGGGAAAAAGCTTTTCAGCGCGAAGGTTATCCCGAACCGCGGCGCGTGGCTCGAGTTAGAAACAGAATCCGACGGTTTTATCGGCGTGAAGATAGACCGCAAACGGAAGGCGCCCGTCACCCAACTGCTCCGCGCGTTCGGTTTCGATACGACGGAAGATATATTGACCGCGTTCCGAGACGCCGACACGGGCCCGCTTCGCTACCTTGAAGCCACGCTTAAAAAAGACGAAGCGAAAGATCGCCCCTCGGCGTTCGTAGGTCTTTACCACCGCCTCCGCCCTGGCGACCTCACCACGCCCGAGAACGCCCGCTCGTTCGTTGAGTCTATATTTTTCCGGTTCGACCGATACGATCTCTCCCGTGTTGGCCGGTTCAAAACAAACCAACGACTTGATCTCATAAAGAAAGAGAGCGGACTTCTCGACCGCGAGGATCTCGTCGCGATCATGAAAGAGGTGATCCGCCTGAACAACGATCCTGCCGCAGAGTCCGACGATATTGATCACCTTGGCAACCGGCGTATCCGTGCGGTCGGCGAGCTCGTACAGTCGCGTCTGCGGGTGGGGTTCGCCCGTCTCCGCCGCGGGGTGCAGGATCGTATGTCTACCCTCGACCGGAGCGCGCTCCAGCCCGTCCAACTCGTGAATTACAAACTCATCACCTCCGTGGTGAGGGACTTCTTTTCATCCTCACAACTTTCCCAGTTTATGGATCAAGTAAACCCGCTTGCGGAACTCGAACATAAACGGCGTCTTTCCGCGATGGGGCCGGGCGGACTCACCCGCGAGCGGGCGGGATTCGAGGTGCGCGATGTGCACTCCTCGTACTACGGTCGCATCTGCCCCATCCAAACTCCCGAAGGGGCGAACATCGGGCTTGTGTCGGCGCTCGCGAGTTACGCCCGCGTGAACGAATTTGGTTTCCTCGAAAGCCCCTATTTCAAAGTGAAAGAAGGGAAAGTGGCGGAAGATGTCGTATGGCTCGACGCATTCGAAGAACAGCGGGCGAACATCGCCCAGGCGGACGCTGCACGCGACACAAACGGAAAAATAATCGCACCCATCGTGCCCGCGCGGGTGCGTGGGGAAGCCGGAACCTGCCGACGGGAAGAGATCGAATATATTGACGTGTCGCCGACCGAGCTCGCGAGCATCTCAACTTCGCTTATTCCATTTCTCGAGCATGACGACGCGAACCGGGCGCTTATGGGGTCCAACATGCAGCGTCAGGCGGTCCCGTCGATCCGTCCCGAGGTGCCCTTGGTGGGCACGGGTGAAGAGGTACGCGCGGCCCGCGATTCCCAGCGAGTCGTACTCGCGGAATCGGATGGTGTGGTGATGGAAGCGGAAGCGCATGCCATCGCCCTCAAAACCGCGAAAGGCATTGAGAAATATCCGCTCGTCAATTTTGTGCGGTCGAACGCGACTACTTGTCTTTCCCAGCGCCCGGTCGTCGGGGTGGGCGACAACGTGAAAAAAGGAGCTGTGCTCGCCGATGGCCCCGCCACCAAAGATGGAGTGCTCGCGCTCGGCCAGAATCTTCTCGTGGCGTTTCTCCCGTGGCGCGGCCGGAACTTCGAAGACGCGATTATTCTCTCGGAGCGCGTTGCGGAAGAGGATCGCTTCACCTCGATTCACATCGAAACGTTTGTATGCGCGGTGCGCGACACGAAACTTGGGCCGGAGATCACCACCATGGATATCCCGAACGTTGCGGAAGACAAACTCCGCAATCTTGACGAAGAGGGCATCGTGCGCATTGGCGCGGAGGTTCGTCCCGGCGATATCCTGGTCGGAAAAATTTCGCCGAAAGGAGAATCGGAGCTCACCTCCGAGGAGCGCCTACTCCGTGCGATTTTCGGGGAGAAGGCGCGCGACGTGAAGGATACCTCGCTCACCTTGCCGCACGGCAAGCAGGGCCGCGTGATCGGCATTAAGATTTTCTCCCGCGAGCGCGGCGACAAACTCGAACCCGGGATTATTAAAAAGGTACAGATCGAAGTTGCCCAACTCCGGAAGGTGCGCGCGGGCGACAAGCTTGCGGGGCGGCACGGCAACAAAGGCGTTATTTCGCAGATCCGGCCGGTCGAGGATATGCCCCACCTTGCGGACGGCACGCCGGTCGATGTCATCCTGAACCCCCTTGGAGTCGCCTCGCGTATGAATCTCGGACAGATTCTCGAAACGCATCTTGGATTCGCCGCGGCAAAGCTTGGGTATCACGCCGCGGTGCCAAACTTTGTGGGCGCGACGGAAGAGGATATCAAGGAAGAACTCAAAGCGGCCGGAATTCCTGAAACCGGCAAGGTGGATCTTTGGGACGGCGTGACCGGAGAAAAATTCAAGGATCCCGTGACAGTCGGCTACATTTACATCATGAAACTTCATCACCTCGTGGAAGATAAAATCCATATGCGTTCCACCGGCCCTTATTCTTTGATTACCCAACAGCCTTTGGGCGGCAAAGCCCAGCTCGGCGGCCAGCGGTTCGGGGAAATGGAGGTATGGGCTTTGGAGGGCTACGGCGCGGCACACACGTTGCAGGAGATGCTCACGATCAAATCCGACGATGTGCTCGGCCGTTCGGCGGCGTTCGAATCCATCATCCGCGGTTCGGACATTAAGAAACCGAACGTGCCGGCGTCCTTTAGCGTGCTTGTTTCCGAAATTAAATCACTCGGACTCTCGATCAGCTACGAATCCGAGGAGGGGCGAGAACCGGACGAACTTCCCGAAGGCATTACGGATGTGGCGTAACGCCAACCTCTCAATATTATGAACACTCGACACGGTCTTAAAAACGTAACTATCAAACTCGCGTCCCCCGAGGAGATTCTCGCGTGGTCGAAGGGCGAGGTTACAAAGCCGGAAACCTTAAATTACCGTACTCAGCGCCCTGAAAAAGACGGTTTGTTTTCCGAGCGGATCTTCGGCCCCACAAAGGACTACGAGTGTTACTGCGGCAAATATAAGAAAATCCGCTACAAGGGCGTGGTATGCGAGAAATGCGGCGTCGAGGTGACGCGCGCCATTGTCCGGCGCGAGCGGATGGGCCACATCACGCTCGCCGCGCCCGTTTCGCATATCTGGTTTCTCCGCACCGTTCCCTCCCGCCTTAGCCTCCTCATCGACGTCCCCCTCTCGAAGCTCGAGAAGGTGATGTATTACGCGTCGTTCATCGTAACGGCGGTGCGGGAAGAGAACCGGAAGCGGGCGATGGACGCGATCGGAAAAGAGCTTAAAAATCTCAAAACCGATGGGAGCCCCGATTTCGAATCGGCGGTGGCGCGCGGCGCAGAACTCAAAAAAGCGCTCGATGCGCTCCGGCCAGGCCTCATTCTTTCCGAGCATGAATACTACGCGCTCGCGGAGCGTTTTGGCGACGTGTTCGAAGCCGATCGGGGAGCCGGCGCGGTGCGGACTATTTTGGAGCATCTCGATCTGAAGATGCTTTCTCGTCAGCTTGCAAAAGAACTCGAGGGTGTGAAAGACGAAACGAAAGCGAGTCGCGTGCTCCGGCGTCTCAAGGTGGTGCGGTCATTCCTGCGGTCGGGAGTTCGCCCGGAATGGATGGTCTTTACCGTACTGCCGGTTCTTCCGCCCGATCTGCGACCTATGGTGGCTTTGGATGGCGGCCGCTACGCGACCGCGGACCTGAACGATCTCTACCGGCGCGTTATCAACCGAAACAATCGTTTGAAGAAACTTATTGAGCTCCGCTCGCCGGACGTCATTATTACCAACGAAAAGCGCATGTTGCAGGAAGCGGTGGACGCACTAATCGACAATTCATCGCGCGCGGGCACCCAGCTTCTTTCGACCCGCCGCCGCCCCCTCCGCTCGCTCGCGGACATCTTGAAAGGAAAACAGGGACGTTTTCGCCAAAACCTTTTGGGAAAGCGCGTGGATTACTCGGGTCGCTCGGTGATCGTGGTGGGCCCCGACTTGAAGCTCAACGAGTGCGGACTCCCGAAAACGATGGCGCTTGAACTCTTCCGGCATTTTGTCATCAATAAAATCATCGACCGCGGGCTCGCCTACAACATCAAGCAGGCGAATCGCTTCATTGAGCAGGGCTCGCCCGAGGTGTGGGAAATTCTCGAGGAAGTCATCGCGCACAAGAAGGTGCTCCTGAACCGCGCGCCGACCCTGCACCGACTGGGGATTCAGGCGTTCCGCCCGCTCCTCATCGAGGACCTTGCGATCCGCATTCCTCCCGCGGTTTGTTCGGCGTTCAACGCGGACTTCGATGGTGACCAGATGGCGGTGCATCTTCCCCTCACACTTGAGGCGCAGTATGAAGCATCCGAGCTTATGAACGCGGGGCGGAACCTTTTGAAACCCGCGAACGGCGATCCTATCGTCTCACCGACGCAAGACATTGTGTTGGGGCTCTACGTGCTCACCCGCGCGGTGTCCGGCGCGAAAGGCGAGGGAACAATATTCACCGACGAGCGGGAGGCCGCGCTGGCATATGAAGTGGGAGCGATTGCGCTCGACGCGAAAATCGAGATGCGCGCGCCCGCCTCTCTCGTGGACAAGTCCGCCGATTCCGCGGAGGGGTCAGGCGTGCGACGCATCGAGACCACGTACGGGCGTCTTGTTTTCAATAAAATTTTCCCGAATGATTTCGGATTTGTGAACGAACACATGGGAAAGAAAACCCTCTCAAAGCTCGTGGCGCGCCTCATTGATCGCTACAGCATTGAGCGCTCGCAGGAATATCTCGACCGCATGAAGGATCTCGGGTTCTACTATGCCACCCGCTCGGGAGTTACGTGGGGAATGGGGGACACCGTGGTGCCGAAAGAGAAGAATGAGCTTCTACGCGAAGCGGAGTCGCAGATCGCAGTCATTGAGTCGCAGTGGAATGAAGGGTTCCTCACCGCGGAGGAGCGCCAAGAAAAAATTGTCGAGGCATGGACTGAAACCCGCAATCAGATCGCGAAGCTTATGCCCAAGACGCTTGATCCTGGGAACCCCATCTATACCATCATTGATTCGGGGGCTCGTGGGTCATGGTCTCAACCGACGCAGATGATGGGGATGAAGGGTTTGGTGCAGGACCCGAAGGGTCAGATCATCGAGCTTCCCGTAAAATCTTCCTACAAAGAGGGCCTCACCGTGCTCGAATATTTCATCTCGACCCACGGTGCGAGAAAAGGCACCACCGACACCGCGCTCAAAACCGCATCGGCCGGATATCTCACGCGTCGCCTCGTTGACGTGGCGCAAGACCTCGTCATCCAGGAAGAAGATTGCGGGGCGAAAGAAGGTATTACGGTTGTGCGCAAAGAGGGAGACGAATACGGGTTCGCGTTCGGAGAACGGCTCTACGCGCGCACGGCGCTCGAAGACATCCGGGTGGAACGCAAACTCGTGGTGCGGGCGGGAGGCGTCATTACCCGCGAGGTCGCGGCCGCAATCCAGCAATCCGGACTCGCGGAGGTGAAAGTTCGTTCGCCGATTTCCTGCAAGACTCCTTTAGGTATCTGTGCCGCCTGCTACGGACTCGATCTTTCGAAGAATAAATTGGTCGAGGTTGGCGAAGCGGTGGGAATCGTCGCGGCCCAATCGATCGGCGAGCCGGGCACCCAGCTTACTCTGCGCACTTTCCACATCGGCGGGGTTGCCGGTGTGGATATCACGCACGGTCTTCCGCGAGTGGAAGAAATTTTTGAGGCGCGTCCGCCGAAAGGAAAGGTGCCGCTCGTGAAAACGGAGGGCGCAGTGGAAGAGATCGAAGATCGAGGATCCCTCCGCATCATCAAGATAAAGCCGTCGGTGGAAAAGCGGATGAAAAAAGGAAAGCATGCCAAGAAACCGCACGATGAATATGCGGTGCCGGCGAACGTAGCGCTCTACGTGAAGGCGGGCGATCGAGTGGAAAAAGGCGCGGCACTCTGCGAGGGACCCCTCGATCTTCGCGAACTTTTGGCGTATCGCGGATTCGAAGCCCTCGTGCATTACATTGTGAACGAGATACAGCGAATCTATGTGCCGGAGGGAGGCGCCATTAATGACAAACACATCGAGCTCATTGTGCGGCAGATGCTCTCGCGGGTGGTGGTGAAAGATCCCGGCGAGACCAGTTTTATGCCCGGCGACGTGGTGGAACGTTCGGAGTTCGTTCAGATGAACCGCGAAACAAAAAGAGAGAAGCAAGCGCCGGCGAAGGCCGTGCTCAAAGTGATGGGAATTACGCGGGTGGCGCTCGATTCGCTCTCATTCCTCTCTGCCGCTTCATTCCAAGAAACGAGTCGTGTACTCGTGGCGGCGGCAATTGAGGGAAAGCGTGACCCGCTCCGCGGTCTCAAGGAGAACGTGATCATAGGAAAACTCATTCCGGCCGGTACCGGCGTGCGCGGGGTGCCGCAGGAATACATCGCGGACCTCAAGCGCAAGGTGTATGCCACACCCCCGCGCATCGCGGAAGACCATACGGGCGATTTGAGTGTGGAGGCCTCGGAGTCCGTGGCAGTTCACGTCGAAGAAAAAATTGACCCTACGGAGGGGGTGTGATACGTTACCGAGACAAACACATGGAAGAATCAGAAAAGCGGGAATACGAGATAGCTTTTTACTCGAGGGAGGAAAACGCCGCGCCGGTTAAGACGGCGGTGGGTGCGCACCGCGGCGAGTTGGTCGAGGAAAAGCCGTTCGAAAAAGTTCGGTTTGAGTTTAAAATCGCGAAGGAATCGTTTGCGTTCATGGGCACGCTTCGCGTCGCTCTTCCGCCTGAAGAAATAGAGTCTCTTTCTCGCGCGCTTTCGCTTGCCGCCGGCATTCTTCGCTTCCTTATCACTGTCCCTCCCCGCCTTGAAAACGAGGAGCAACAAAAGAATCCAATGGAATCGAGGCGCCCCGCGCCGCCGCGAATCATCCCCCCCGTGTCGGCGGTTCTCACGAACGAGGAAATTGAAAAGAAAATAGAGGAAATACTGCAGTAACAGCAACGAATGCTCACGAATGTGGACGAATGGCACAAATATGATACGATGGTATTCGTGAAATTCGTGAATCCTATAGTGAACATTCGCGATTACAATGAATTTAAATAAAGTCTTCCTCATAGGCCGTTTGACGGCTGACCCCCAGCTACGTACGACCACGGGCGGCCAGTCGGTGGCTTCGTTTGGTATTGCGACAAACCGCGTCTGGACCGACAAACAAGGACAGAAACAGGAGGACGTGCAGTTTCACAATGTGGTGGTGTGGGGACGCCAGGCGGAAATCACGAGCCAATTTTTGAAAAAGGGAAGTATGGCGATGGTGGAAGGGCGGCTCCAGAATCGCTCGTGGCAAGACAAACAAGGGCAAAACCGCACTACCACCGAGATAGTGTGCGAGCGGATGCAGTTCGGCCCCCGCGCCGCCGGAGGCTTCGGAGAGACGAACCCGCGTGCGAGCGGAGCGCCTTATGCGGGTGAGCAGAAAAATACCATATCCGCGCAGGGCGTGGACGAGTTGGCGCACGAGGCGCTTCCTGAAATCAACCTTGACGAGGGCGACATCAGGCCGGAAAATATTCCGTTTTAATTCTCATGCCAATTCCCACGAAACATTGTGTGTTTTGTTCGCAGAACGTAAAGGTGATTGACTATCGGAACGTCGAAACGCTCCGCCGTTTCACTTCGGGCCAGGCTAAAATCGTGGATCCGCGCCACACGGGGATTTGCGCGAAACATCAGCGGATGCTTGCGCGAAGCATCAAGCGGGCGAGGGTGATGGGATTGTTACCTTTTGTGAGGCGATAGCGGGGTTGGAGTTTGGAATTGTTTAGAGTTTAGCTTGCCTGCCGGTAGGAAGGGATTTCGGATTTACAATTTTACCGACATGGATACCGTTGTTTTTAATTTTTTTCACTCGCTTGCCAGGGTTTCGACGATCGGCGATTGGCTCGCGATTGTGGCGGCCGACTATCTCCCGTGGGCGCTCGCGCTCGCGGCCCTCGCGCTTGCGTTTCGCACCCCCCCGCATCTTGCGGGCGGCCGGGCGAGCATCAAGAAAGCGGAGCACGTTATTTTCCTTACGCTCGCCATTCTCGTTTCGCGGGGATTGATAACCGAGGCTGTCCGTTACTTTGTCGGTCGTGCGCGCCCCTTCATCACACTTCAGTTTGAACCTTTGATCGAGCAAAGCGCGACCTCGGCATTCCCTTCGGGTCATGCCGCGGCCCTGTTTGCGCTCGCGATGGCCGCGTGGTTCATCAACCGGAAATGGGGATACTGGTTTTTTGCGCTCGCGCTCATAAACGGCGTGGCGCGCGTCATCGTGGGCGTCCATTGGCCGACCGACGTTCTCGCGGGCGCCGTGGCGGGCGTCGTTTCCGCGCTCGCGGTGCACTTGTTTCTTGTGAAAATTCCGAAGCAAACCTCGTCCTAACCCCCGCCATTTTTTCGGGCAGAGCGGGATTCTGAACAAAAGAGCGTGCTATACCTAGGTATAGCACGCTCTTTTGTTCTTGTGATAAGCTAGACGAAAAACGAGAGGATTTTGAGCTTCACTTTTTCCACCTCGGCGGGATCGAGAGTGTCGCGGAAGTTTAATTTGAGATTGCGGATTGCCTGTTCCGCCTCAAGTTTCGAAATCCCGTTCGTTTGAAAACGACTAAATGCCGCCTTCACGTATTCGCGTTCTTCGGGCGAGAGTGCGGAGATTTCCTTGAGGAGCTTCTCAAGGTTTTTCGCGTTCATGGCCTTTTGATCGCGGCGCGGGAAGAAGATGTCGAACATGTGGACTGATTATAACGTGGCACCAAGCCGTCTAGTTTTATTCTGGTGCTGTATTCTAAAAGTAGTTCGAACGCATTTCGCCGCCTGCGGCGGCGAGGAAAACCCCCCGCGAAAATTCGGAAAGGCGGCGGAGCCGCACCGCTGACAATTTCAAGTTTTTCTTTGGCGGCAAGTTCAAATAACTTTACTACCTTGATATTTTAATCTTAAAAATCCACTTATGCCAAACAATGTGCGATATATGACAAAAATAATATTTTTCAAACGATCAAATAAAGAATTTTTTTCTACTTTTTCAAAATATGTAGTGGTATCAACCAAGTGCGGATTTTTAATTTTAGAGGAAGTCAGTAAAGGAATTGCTGTTGCTAGATTCGGGCCAATAAAGTGCCAAGAATCATGGAAAGCCAAAACTCCGTTATTCATTACTCTTGGAAACCACAATCTAAAATCTAATCTAACAAAACTATACTCATGAGCACCGTCAATAAAAATAAACTCAATTTTTTGGCTAAAATTTCTTGCCGCATTTTCGGACGTATCTCTAATTGGTTCAACAAATTCAGCAATTCCGGCTCTATTTATGTTTTGCTTAAACTCCTCAAACGTATCAACTTTATTATTGAACATTTTTTGATGTTCAGAGGAACCAATATGTGGATCAACGGCAAAAATTTTGACCTTGTTTCCGTCTTTAGAACCATTACCGAGGCAAATAGTAGATTTTCCTTTCCAAGAGCCAATCTCAACAACTACATTCCCATGTTTGATTTTTTTAGCAGCGTTATACAAAGAAAGACCTTCGGCTTCTGTCAACCACCCACCAACATTTTCAGTTGCTTTATCAAAATCAAACATAGAATTAAAAATTTTCTTTCCCCCAAAATTCAAAATATGGTTCGAGCCGATGTTT
>JACPEK010000004.1 GCA_016183535.1 Candidatus Brennerbacteria bacterium | reverse complement strand
TTTAGAGTGTACAAAAATTTCCTGTTCGGCGGACTTATCAAATGCGAAGAGTGTGGCTCAAATATGACTTCTTGTTTTACCAACAAATATACCGCTGGAAAATTAAACCGATACTATTACTATCGCTGCACCGCCACGATGAAACACGACTGGCAAGCGTGTTCGGTAAAACAAGTGTCCGCCGAACGATTGGGAGATTTTTGTTTGGAAAATTTAGAGCGCATTTCGGTTGATAAAAACTATATTGAAAATCTCATTTTTCGTTTGAATAATGACACGCAAGCTGGACACCGCGCTGGATACGAACTAACGAACGGATGCTCTAAATTTTCCACCGAAAACCTTTCGGACACTCTAAAATTTTTCCTCTCCGAACTCAAAACCACCAAAGGAATTGAAAGAAATCTTGTTGCAAAAAGATTTCTTTCAAACATTTTTTACTCCCCCGAAAGCATTAAAATCCGCCTCATTTCCCGCCAAAGCGACGGTGAAGTCGTCGCGGAGCGAAGCCCAGCCCCGCCAAAGGCGGGGCTGGGCGAGCGAACCCTCTCATCTTCAAAAAATGAGTTCGTATTGTCTTCTTTGGCTCCACATTGTAGCTGACATTAGAACCTATTGGCAGAGCGGGGGCGAGCATTTCTTCATTCCGAGATTGTCGGAACAGACCGCTTTGACCAGCTAAGGACTGGGTATATCATTCTGGAATGAGTAAGTACAACCATTACACTCCAGTACAGTTACTAGCGGCTCTAGCATATAGACTTATATTTCTAGGACTGTTTTATGTTGGGTTCAAGTTATTCGGCTTATCTATATTCGATTCCATCCCACTGCTTTTACTATCCGTATTTTCTTATGACATTGTAGGCATCTTTTACCATCCAAGGAGAAGGCGCTAGGCATTTTGTGTGCTCATTGTGTGCATTAGGGTTATGCCAATGACAACCGCAATGATTCGGGTAGTGTGACATTTACTCAAAGCATAGCGAGATATACCAAGTTATAGCGCGCTATAACAAATGGAGGTACTCTCATTTCCTCAATCTCTTTTTGGGGTGGTGGGAGTCTTACTTTCAACTTTTACTGTCGCGGCGGGGTTGCCCTCTCCAAGTTGGAGGAATTCAACTAAATTTTTCCCGTGGAAAGAAATCTATTGAGATTTTCAGTAAAGTTGAATGCATTGAATATGTGTTTTGTTTCGGGATGAAAATTCATCGTTTTCATTACTATTACTTGCGTTAATTCATCAAAGAAGCGCAAATAGTCGACGATGCCCCTTGTCATAGTTCCAAATTGTCCTTCCCACGGGATTTGTGTCATCCATTGCTCTGCATACGACCTATTTATTGGCAACTTACCAGAGTGTGCGAGTTGGTTTCTTAAAACATAAAAGATGTTTTTCGATAAACCACCAACTCGATGAGTTAAAAAAATAGAGTTATTAACTTGGTTATTCCAAAAATGCTCAAGGATAGTTTTTATTATTTCTTGGAGATTTTCTGATTCTCTACCAAAGATTTTTTCATATAAGAATTCCCATATGATGACCCGCGACAGAAATCTTGATTCTGTATTGTAATTATTAGCACTATTCAAAAGCATCGTGAGATGAAACCCATTATTAAATTGCTGTTGCCAAGTGGTATCTTTGAGCTTCGATATTAACGGTGGTAAATCTCTTTGTAATTCAATGTAATCAGTGGTTATCGTTCTTAAATGGCTTGTCGCGGCAATGGGATAACCAGGCGTGTGCCGTCTTGAATAAAAAGCCCAATTGTACTTTGTTAGCAGAGAACCGAGAACTAAAATGTCTTCTAAAAACTTTCTTTTTTGGGTTGGATGAGCCGCTGTCCCTATCATTCCGCCCTTATACAAAACGGAATCTTCTTGTGCGTGATTAAAAAGAACATATGCGTTTTGACGATGAACTCGGTTATCTCTCACCGCCATCACTGGTGTATATGTGGTAATGGTTCGGCGATTCGCGGGAACCTGACTATGAAATTCATAGCCATCAACAGTGAACGGCGGAAAGGCGTCGCTTACGCCGTGCTCCCCAAGTCCAGATAGATTGATAAGTTTTATTTTTCTCATTCTATTTTGTCCAATCAACTTCTTGTAATGGAGGATGGATAGCCTTCATATCGTTATACATACTTTTTAGGGTCTCTTTCACTTTTTCTTTTTGCTCGCCAGCCACAAGCTGATAGGACTCAAATATTGTCTTGATGTTGCCAATGTAGATTTGCCTACTTGTCATCCAAATATTTTTAAGTCGACCGACAATAGAGATAAGTCTATCTGGGTCTTTTGCCAAAACCGATAACATTTCCTCTGTGTTATTTATCCAATATTGAGAACCTTCGTCTGGTTTTGTTTTGAGAAAGTCCTCAAGCAACTTTATTGAACACTCATACAACATCAACGCATCATCTGGCGCAATTTTGATTAGTTCTTCTAGGATAAGATGCAATTCGGATTGAGCTTTATATGCATATTTCCCTTCGAGAAATAGTGGAGGATAACCCTTGAGCTTTTCATACGGCAAAGCATTATCCTTTAGAAGTTTCCATATATGCCAAGCTAGAGAACTACGCATCGATGGTGCGCCATTTTTAATTTGATTTTTTAGAATCGAAACAAATTTATTCGGATTAAAATCACCCCCATAATACTGGGAATCGTTTTCACGAAATAAAGCGAAGTACACAATCAATGCCGCAAGGTCGTGAAGAACATCATCATCTTTTGTTTCTAAAAAGAGTTCTAGCATTTCTTCCGCCTCCTTTTCATTCAAATCCCGTACAGAATTGAATATATGCAATAGCGCCTCCATTACGCGCGCATAAGAGTGATTCTCGCGGATTGTATCAAGCGCCAGTTGCCGAATATATACCCTTTCTTTATCTTCCCACGCAAACATCGAACCATCCTGGTTTCGCGTCGCGCGACGGCGACGCCATAGTTCATCAAGAATGAACGACGCTTGGATACGAATAAAAAGGTTCGCCTCTTTTAAATACCTCGTCATAATGTCAATGATTTCCGTGTAGTACTCTGGTTTATTTTTGGCTACAATTTTCATCATTAACCAACAAAGATGCCCTCTGACTGTGGCAATAATACCCACATCTTCTCCTCGTAATGTTTTCTCGTGATAGTTATAGTCGCCTTTAGGGTCATCTGATTCATTCGTTCCATCTGGGTGAGGATTCGAGTCGTTGTGAAGTTGCCGCACAATCCACATTGTGTCTTCAATTTGTTCTTTATCAAGCAGTTCTTCACCGTAAGAAATCAGGTTTTCCTTTGCTTGATTATCTTCAAGCCAATTTAAATTACCCGCGAGCGTGGTAACTGCTTTTACATATTCAAATGCTTCAGGCTTCTTTTCTCCGAGTTGATAACGAGCATATTGCAACATCAACCGCAACGAGGACGAGTCGCTAATCGGCTGTTTATTTTTTATAGCTTCGGTAACAGTGCGGTCATATACTAAAACAAATTGTCCCTGCCTAGGCTCAAAGAATATCTTGTCTATGTTCTGAAAATTGGAGAAATCAAAAGTTGAAAGCGCTCGAATTGCATCAGCGCCGTCCACAAACATTGCCCAACTAACAAACACAAGAATTCCCTCGTGGTCTGGTACTGCAATCTGCCGATTCTTCTTGGGAAGTTTTATAGCGAAGCCACTAGAAGCCGTCCCTCTTGGGTCAATACTTTTCACGCCAGAATGATACGAAAATACTATGGTATCCAAGTCCTCTACTTTACTAAACTCAAATCCTGCACCTTTAAATCTCTTTGTCTCGCCATTTTCCTTAATGACTTTTTCTAAATCATTGGCAATTTTCAAAGAAAGGGCGGCAATATCCTTCTTTTTGACGGGGAATTCTGGAGTGGAAATAAAATATCCTTTTATTCCTCGACTTAAGAGCTCTTTCTTTAAATGTTCAATAAAAGAACCGAATACTTTTTGGTGTGCTAATTCCTCTCCACTTTCAACGATACGAGAAAGTTCGACAGCAACTTTTGTTCCGTCTTGGGACTGAAGCTGATAATCAAAGTTTTCGTTCGTATTTTGGTCAACTACAACCTCTCTCCCTGTTATCACATAATCAGTAGCACGCTCTTGTCCCAAAAAAACTCTGAATCTTTCGATGGCTTCTTCCTCCCATTGTCCTTGTTGATGCGCCATTGTGGATAAGTGGTTTTATACTCTGATATGCAGAGTATGCTTTTAGTATATTCTGGATAACACAACAAATCACCTTTTTCTATTGACTTAAAAATCATACGCTCGCTACAATTAAATTAATCAGTTGCATAGCGTCGAGAGAAAACGACGACTAGCCAGTCTAACGACATCGCAACTGCCCAAATAAAATTGTATCCCACAATTTTCGATGGTAGCGCAGGGAATACTCTGCCAACGCCAACGAAGGGATTTTCAATTTTACGGGCAGTTTTTTGTCGAAAAGCCCGTGGCGATAATTCCATTGAGCAAATCGCCAAAGCCCTCTTGCTGGCTTTGCGGGTCGCCAAGCTCAATGGAAGCCCGCCAAGCCAATAGGAGGGCTTTTATGTTGAGCGAGAAAGCACTACAAGAGTTCAAAAATCTATGGAAAGAAAAGTTCGGAGAAGAAATTTCCGATGATTTTGCTTTGGAACAAGCAGTAAATCTACTCACTGTATTCGATAAGATTTATCGCCCACTCAAAAGAGAATGGGTCGAACAGAATCCTGAATAAAAATATGAAAGAGAAGCCAAAACCATACACCACAACTCCTCGTTACATCCCAGAAGATGTGCGGAGTGGGAAGATGAGTCGCCCTGAATGGCGAGTTTATCAGTGGTTACGCATCAATGCAGACCCTTATGGGAAAGTAACTACTTCTTATCGTTCAATTCGAGATGATATTTATGAAGATGTCAGCGAGAACTACATCAATACGGTTCTTCTCTCGCTCAAAGATAAGAAATATATCTATTACCCATCTCGCCAGGGACGCAGAGGTTCCTTTGATGTGTATTTCGGCGATTGGCTATTGCCAGACGGGAAAATTAAGCACTTGGAAGGATATTTTAATCAGGGCATTGTGAAGACCCCTCAAGAAGGTGAGGTAGAAACCGAGTCAGAAGTTCCACAGACCTTTGGTGTTGCGAATCAGAGATTTGAAGTGGCAAAAAGCGAATTAATAAAACGCTTTTCCCCTGATTCAGCAAAAGACCAACCCAGAGGTCTCTATAACGACACGAACACTTACAAAGATATTGAATTTACGCTAAGTAAAAAAACTTTTAAGAGAACGCTCGTAGCAGATTTTGAGCCTCAATCAACGGAAGAGTCGCGTTGCAAAGAAATAGCAACGGAAGTCGGGGAAGAATACATAAACCCACTTCTTAATGTACTACGAAAGCACGGAATACGAATCATAGATAACGCTTGGGGCAGATACCGCGAGGACAGACAAGGCGGGAAAAGAATAGATAATCCGCCAGCTTATTTGTATGGAATTATCAAAAAAATCTTACTTCAAAATCAACCAGAATAGTGCTATTATTAATTTGCGTCCCATATTTCAGTATATTCGTGAGGTTTTTGTGTCCTTAGCGGGCAGGAAGGGGCTACTCCCGACTTCCACTAAGGACACCTCACGGTGTTCTGAAATGTGGGACGCAAGTCGGCGGGTAGTCCCTTTTTGATTTTCCAAGCACTTATGAATTACAAGCCAAAAACAATTAAGAAGGTATTTATAGCCATAGCGGTGTTGGCGCTTATATGGTTTTTGAGAGTGGATACTGTGTTGGTCGGAGAAAACTTCGGATGGACAGCTTTCTTTATACTTCTCGGACTAGCATTAATGTTTAACTCTATAGAAGAAAAGGAGGAGGAAATAACTTTGTTGCGTTACGAGATGCACAATCTCGCTTATGGTTCAATGGAAGAAAAGGAGGAGGCTCGCTCATACGCAAATGAAAAATTACTACTTCTGGAACAAGCAAAAGAGGAATTAGCCAAAAAGTACGGCTCTACCGTTGAGCACAAGAAATAAGTGAAAAACGCACAACAAAAAATTAAATATTTCGTCTATCCTCGTAAATCCAGTGAGGCGGAGGATAGACAGGTTGCTTCTATTGAGGCACAAATTGAAGAATTAACTAAACTCGCGCGGGGTGCAAACTTGGAAGTGTTGGATATTCTCTCTGAAGCACAATCCGCAAAAGCTCCTGGGAGACCTATTTTCAACGATATGATTCAGCGCATATACAAAGGTGAAGCGCAGGGAATTATCTGTTGGAAATTAGACCGACTTGCTCGTAATCCTGTAGATGGCGGAACTATTAACTGGATGCTCCAACAAGGCGTGATACAGCACATTCAAACCTTTGAGCGAAGTTATTATCCGACAGACAATGTTTTGATGATGAGTGTTGAATTTGGAATGGCAAATCAATTTGTTCGAGACCTTTCTACAAATGTTAAGCGTGGTTTGAGAAATAAAGCTAAAGCAGGGTGGCTACCAAGCGTTGCGCCAGCTGGGTACTTAAACACGCCAGATAGAAACAAGGGTTATAAAACAATTGTGGAAGACCCAGAGCGCTTTCCTTTAGTGCGTAGGATGTGGGACTTGATGTTAACTGGAAACTACACTGCTCCCCGCATTTGGAAAATAGCAAATACAGAGTGGGGCTATCGAACCGTTCAAAGAAGAAACGAGGGTGGAAAACCTATGTCTCGCAGTGCAATTTATAAACTCTTTACCAGTCCATTTTATTATGGCTATTTTGAGTTCCCCGTAGGTAGTGGTAACTGGATTAAGGGAGGACATAAACCTATGATTACCGAAGAAGAATATCAACGGGTGCAAGTGATTTTAGGAAGGAAAGGAAAGCCAGCCCCAAAATCCCACCTATTCGCCTTCACTGGCTTGATGAGGTGCGCTGTTTGCGGGTCTGCTGTTACAGCAGAAGAAAAGTTCAAACATCAGAAAAATGGGAATGTGCACCACTATATCTACTATCACTGCACGAAGAAAAAGAACCCAAACTGTCTTGAAAAATCCGTTGAGGTAAAGGAATTACACCGCCAAATAGATGGGGCGTTGGAGGGTATTACGGTTTCGGAGGAGTTCAAGAATTGGGCTATAAAGTATCTCCACGAAATTAGAACGAATGAAGCTACCACCCAGCACATTGCTTTCCAGAATAAGCAGAAAGATTTAGAAGAAGTATCGGAACAACTTGGCTCGTTGCTACTCAAGTACACTTCAGTCCAAAACAAAGACGGGAAACTCATTTCCGATGCCGAATACGACTCCCTTAAGAGTACCCTCCTAAAGCGCAAAGAATCGCTTGAGAGCGCTCTTCGGAGCCAGGGCAGTGAATTAGAGCAGTGGGTTGAACTAAGCGAACGCACATTCAATTTTGCGCGATACGCGCGTGCCTGGTTTGAGAAGGGAGACCTGGATGTAAAACGAGCCATTCTTGCTTGCCTCGGCTCGAACCTCCTCGTTGAAGGCGGAAAATTGAAGATACAACTGCGTCCCGTGTTCCAAACTCTCTTTGGGAATACTTCTAAAGTTGGAGCTGTAACTGTTTCTGCTCGAACCTCCGAAAACCCAATAGCCCCAGGGGTTATTGGGGAAAATTTAGTAAAAAGTACATCTTGGCTCCCCGGGTAGGATTCGAACCTACGACCCACTCCTTAACAGGGAGTTGCACTACCACTGTGCTACCGGGGAATGCGCTTATTGTGCAACACCGTTATACCGTTTTCAACCTCTGCATGGCAATTCTTGCAAAGAAGTACGCATTTCTTTGCCTCTCGCTCGATGGCATCCCAGGAGTAGCAGAGGCCACGAACACTTAACGCAAAAGACTTCTTCGAGGGATCTTTATGATGAAAATCGAGTGCGCCTACATATTTTCCATATCCGCAGATTCTACATTTACCGCCGCACTGCTTTACTAACCGTTCTTTCTTTCGAATCCTGCTCGCTACAACCCATTCTGAAGCACATTTTCCACAGCGAAGGGACCCGTCAAGCCGCTTGAAGTGGTTTACATCGCCATGCCGCCTGCAATGCTTCAGCATACAATCATTATAGCACAATGTGTTAAGGTATCTCCCCTTTTCAACCTGCCTGCCGGCAGGCAGGCCCGCCCTTCATCCTCTGCCTACTATAATATGATATACTAGAGCAACGATATGGTCCGCGTGAATAAAAACCGCATCAAAGGAGACCTAAAGAAAGAAGCATGGAAACGCTTCTCCCACCTTGTAGGAAACGCGCACTCGGAGGACGCGCTTCTCACTGCGCTCCGCAGGGTCTTAACCCCCGCCGAGATCATCGCGCTTGAAAAACGCCTCGCGATCACCGTGCTCCTCGAACGCGGCATGAGCTACCAGAAGATTGGGCGTCTCATCGACGTCACGAGCGTCACCATAAGCGCGGTGAAGCGCGGCGTCGGCACCCCACCCTAGCACGTTTGATCGCCGGGAGGAATTCGTTCCACTCGTACACGTTCGCGGGGTTCCAGATCATCCACGTGTCCTCCGCTCCCACATCTTTCACCGCCTGGATTTCCGCACGTACCATCGGCACATCATACGTCGCGCCAATATCGAAATCCTGGAGCCATGGCCGGACGATGGCGGTTGATGAGGCGTTCATGAAAGCTTTGCCGCTCTCCAGTGTTTGGCACACCACGGCCGCGACCGCGGCGGTCATATAATATAGATCGCCTTCACGTCGCGGAACGATACGGCCGAGAATGTGAACGTATGAACGACTTCCTCTTCGCGCGTGAACGGGTTCGAAAGCGGCATTCGCTCTATCCTACCCGAATCGTTGCCGAAATCGAAATCACGGGGTACTATACAAAAAACGTTTTGCCTCCTTAGCTCAGTTGGTAGAGCAGCTCCCTTTTAAGGAGACGGTCGCAGGTTCGATCCCTGCAGGAGGCACCAGATGACAGTAAAAGAAAAACCGCCCTCGGGCGGTTTTTATTATCTTCGTTTCTTTTTCCGGAGAAACGCCGGGATTTCCCACGCTTCTTCCTTCGAAAGCGGCTTCGCCGAAGAAATCGCGTCTCCTTCCTCTTCTCTTAGTTCCTCTTCTTTTTTGTTCTGTGCCGGAACGAGGATTTCCTTCTTCACTTTCATGGAACCCGGCGAACCTCCCGCGTCTTTCGCGAAGAGCGAATGGAGCGGGAGACGGTTTCCTTCCGACCAGCCGCCGTTGAAGCCCGTCGCGATCACCGTCACTTTAATACTCTTCTCCGAGAGACCGCGGTCGTAATAGGCACCGAAGATGACCCGCGCGCCGGCGTCGAGGGTTCCCGCGATCGCCTTTGCAATGTCGTACACCTCCGCCATTTTGAGATCTCGCCCGCCGGCGATACTAAAGAGAAGTCCTTTCGCTCCCTCCATCGCCGTCTCGAGGAGCGGGGAATTTGCCGCGGCTTCCACCGCCTTCACACCCCGCTCGGGACCCGACGCCACGCCAATACCGATGAGGGTTGTGCCAGCGTCTTTCAAAGTCGTCTTAATGTCCGCAAAATCAATATTGATGATACCGGGCACGTTCACGAGGTCCGCGATGGCCTTCACGGCGCTCTTTAACACATCGTCAATGTGGGTGAACGCCCGTGTGACCGACGTGTCCTTGTCGATGATGCTGAAAATGCGGTCGTTCGGAATGACCACCAGCGCGTCCACCTTGTCTTTGAGCCGCACGAGCCCCTCCTGCGCAATCGTCATTCGCTGACTCCCCTCGAAGGAGAAGGGGCGCGTAACGACCGCAAGCGTGAGAATCCCCTTCTCACGCGCGACCTCGGCAATCACCGGCAGAGCGCCGGTGCCCGTGCCGCCTCCGAAGCCTGCCGTGAGGAATACCACGTCCGCCGCGTCCAACGCCTCGCCGATCTCCGAACGGTTTTCCTCCGCCGCCTGCTTTCCGATCTCCGGGTTCATGCCGGCGCCCAAACCGTGGGTGAGCGCGCGGCCGATATAAATTTTTTTATGCGCGTTCGCGTGGTCCAAATCCTGCGCGTCGGTATTCACGGCGATAAATTCCACACCACGAATGCGGTCGCTCTCCGCCATCATGCGGCTCACCGCGTTCCCACCGCCGCCCCCCACGCCCACCACTTTGATGCGCGTGAAGGTTCCCTTCCCCTGTTTCACGCGAGACGCAAGCGTTTTTTTTCTTTTTGGTTCTCGCTTTTTCACGCTTCTTTTTTTCATGACGACGAGAGAAATCGTTATCTAATATCCAGTTCAGCCTACTATGGAATGAAGTACTTAAGCAACTTCTTCACTGGATTTCCCGAAAGCGGGGAGGTGGGCTGTTCGGTCGCGCCCCAGAGCATGAGGCCCGTGAGAGTCGCCGCGCGCGGGTCTTCAAGGAGATCGCGATGCTCCGTCCGCTCTATTGAAAACTCGTTGAGATACGGGACCCCGACTTGGACGGGAATTTTGAGCTCTTCCTTCACGAGCGCGGGGAGACCCGCGAGGCGCGCGCCGCCGCCCACAAGCACCGCGCCGCCGGGAAATTCAAGATCGCGCCCTACCGCCTTTATCTCGGCTTTAATGAGCCCCACAATCTCCTCGATCCGTACCTCGATGATTTCCGCGAGAAATCTCCGCGTTACTTCGGCATCCGCCGAAGGATCGAATTCTTTGAGGGGCACCGTTTCCTTCCGATTCACATCGCGCGCCGACGCGGCGCCGAACTCAAGTTTGAGGCGCTCCGCGACGTCCACCGACGTTCGGAGGCCTACCGCGATATCGTTCGTCACGTGGCCCGCTCCCACGGGAATAACCTTTACGTGCGCCACCTTGCCCTCTTCATACATCACAAGCGAGGTCGTGCCGAAACCGAAATCAACGAGCAAACACCCGAGTTCCTTCTGGCGTTTCGAGAGCGTGCTCTGCGCCGCCGCAAGAGGATTCACGATAAGGCCGCCCACTTTGAGTCCTACCCGCTCGAGCGCCTTCACGAGCACGTTCACGTGAGGCCCAAACGCCTCCACCACCAACGCGGACACCTCAAGACGGCTCCCGTTCATACCGAGAGGATTCGCGATATCACCCACATCGTCCACAAAATATTCGCGTACGATGTGATGAAGCACCGTCGCATTCGGCGGAAGTTTCACCGCGCGGGACGCCTCGATAACACGCCCGATGTCTTCCTCTTGAATCTCCTGATCCGCGCGCGCGACCGCCACAATACCCCGCGAGGGACGGGCGCGGACGTGTTCACTCGCGACGTTCACAAATACGTTCTGCATGGCGCGCCGCGAAATGTTTTTCAAAATGAGCGCGGCGTCGCGAAGCACGTGTGTCGCTTCCTCCGCGTCCACAAGCACGCCGCGGCGGAATCCCGCCGAAGGGCGCGCGAACGTGTGCCGCACGGCCAGTTTTCCGTCCTGTCCGATCTCCGCGACCGCGCCGCGCACCGCGCTCGAACCAATATCAATACCGGTTACCACGTACGACATGAGGGATGAGAAGTTGACGTTCCTTGCGTTCCATCCTCATCCTATCACGCGCGCTTCCGTGCGTATACCCGAAAAGGTGGAGAAGTCCGTGCACCGCGAGCAGTTTAATGTCCTCGTTACGGCGCGCGATGAAATCTGGCGCGAGAAATATTTCCCCCCGCGCGCGCACCGCGCGCGGGAGTTCCGGGTGGGGCATCTGCGGCGGCTCCACAAAAGACAAGACGTTCGTCGGGCGATCTTTCCCCTTCGCGCGGCGGTTAATGCGTCTCATCTCGGCGTCGGAAACCAAAAAAACGCCGAGGGCGGCGGGGTGTTTTGAGAGGCGTAAAAGCGAAGTGCGCAATACACGGCGCACCGAAGCCGCGAAGCAAGCGAAACGAGGTTCCGACGCATGGAAAACAATGGACGCGCGGGGAGGTTTTACCATCGCTCCAATAATGGACGTGCCTACGCGGACAGGCGAACTTTAATCTTCGCGCTTACCGCGCCCGCATCTGCGCGGAATCCCGGCGCTGTTTTTCCTAAAAGCTCGCGGAACGCGGCCATCGCCTTACCCATCTCTTTCACGTCCGAGGCGCCCGACACGCGGATCGCCTCTTCTATCAAACGCGCAATTTCCGCATCGGGAAGCGCGGCGGGAAGATATTCCTCAAGCACTCCGAGCTCGGCGCGCTCCTTCACCGCCTGCGCGGGACGACCTCCTTTTTCAAAAAACTCGATCGCTTCTTTTCGTTTTTTCGCCTCGCGCTCGATTACCGCACGTACATCGTCATCGGTAAGCGCGGCGGCGTCTCCTTTTCCTTTTTTCTCTATTTTACGATTGTGGAGCGAGGCGAGAAGGAAACGAAGCGCGTCGCGTCGCACATCATCGCCCGCTTTCGCGGCGGAGGCGGCGTCAGCGGCGATCCGTTCGTGAAGGTTCGCCATGGTTATCGCTCGCGGGACACAAGCCCCAACTTTCGGTCGCGCGCCGTGGCTTCCTGCTTGTTCTTCCGGTAGAGGGCGGCGTCTTTACGCTTCCGCCGGTTCTCGACCCGCTTCCGAAACTGGCGCTTGCGCACCTCGCGCACGAGACCGCTCTGCTGAACCCGCTTATTGAAGCGATAGAGGAGCGTGTTCACGCTCTCACCTTCACGCTTTTTTACTTTTATTGGCATGGGTAGTAATAATTAGTAACGGGTAGTCAACAATTAGTCAATCTTTTTCGACTCACGGCGCGCGAAGGATCTCCGCTTCAAACACCGTGCCTTCCTCCGGCTTCGTCCATCCTCCAATGAGGTGGAGATGGAGGTGATCCACCACCTGACCACCCTCGCGGCCAACGTTGAATACAAGCCGGTATCCTTTGAGTCCTTTCGCGGCGGCCACTTTCTTCGCGGCGAGGATAAGCGCGCCCGCGAGCACGCCGTCAGTATCATCAAGTGCCATTACCGAATCCACGTGCCGCTTCGGCACGACGAGATAGTGCACCGGCGCGGACGGCTTGATATCGGCGAACACCGCCACCGCGTCGTCTTCATACGCAAAATCCGCGGAAATTTCTTTTTTTAGAATCCGGCAGAATACGCAATTCTCTTGCGGGTTTTCCATAATATTATGATTTTTTCTTCAGATCCTGCTTCACCGCCTCCACCAAGCGATCAAGAAGCACCGTTTCTTGGGCGCCGGTTACCATGTCGCGCATAATGATCGAACCCTCAAACATCTCTTTCTGTCCGAAGATCAAAGCGAGCGGAACTTTGAGCTTCCCTGCCACTTTGAGCTGACCTTTTAATGATCGCTTCCCCAAAGCTTCCACCACCGGCACGCCGGCGCGGCGCAACTCTTCCATACGCTTCAGGCTCGCCCGTTTCGCCTGATCGCCTACCGCGGTGAAAAATACGCGGGGGCGCTCTTTCGAGAGCGCCACGGGCGGCGTAGCGGACTTCAGAAACGCGATGGAACGTTCCATACCGATCGCGGCGCCCACCGCGGGTACCGCCCGACCGGCGATGAGCTCGCCCAGGTAATCGTAGCGGCCGCCGCCCGCGAGCGCGTGCGGCGCGCCGACCCCCCACACTTCAAAAACAGTGCGATTGTAGTAATCCAGACCACGCACGAGGAACGGATCAGGCTCGTAGGGAATGCCGTTCTCTTCCACGAGCTCGAGCACTGATTTGAAGTGCGCGTTGCAAGTCTGGCAGAGATAATCGAGGATGATGGGCGCCTCGCCACGAAGCGCTTTGCAATCCTCTTCCTCGCAATCGAGAAGTCGGAATGGATTCTTATCGAGGCGCCGCGCGCAATCTTTACAGAGTTTCTTTTCGCGGGCGCGGTAATAATTTTTGAGTTTCTCGCGGTAGGACGCGCGACACACCTTACATCCCATGGAATTGATCTTTACCGTGAAGGCGGGGAATTTAAGCTCGCGGAATATTGCGAGGGTGGCGAGCATCACTTCGACGTCGTACACGGAATCGCCATCTCCCACGATTTCAAATCCCCATTGATGAAACTGGCGGTCGCGACCGGCTTGCGGTCGCTCGTAGCGAAACATCGGTCCCTCGTAAAACGCCTTGAGGGGGGAGGCGAAGTACCCGAGGTGGTGTTCAAAATACGCCCGCATCACCGCGGCGGTTCCCTCTGGACGGAGCGCCACCCGCTCGCCGCCCTTGGTGCGGAAAGCGTACATCTGTTTCTCCACGATGTCGGTCGCGGCGCCCACTCCCCGCTCAAAAAGTTCCGCCGGCTCGAGAATCGGCGTCTCGATGCGATGAAAATCATGAAGTTCGGCAACGGTGGCGCCGGCGGCGCGAAAGGATTTCCACCAACCCTCTTCCTTGGGGAGGATATCCGGCATGCCTTTTACCGCCTGAAGCGCCTGCGAGCCCTCCGCTTTTTTCTCTTGTTTCTTAGGATCCGTTTTCTTTGTGGTCGACATATTAATTAATAGGTTGGCGCCGAAAACGCGAGCGCCGAAGAGAATGGCCACAGACGCATCCGCACGAGTCCGACCACGTGATCGTCCGCGAGCGGCCCCCAGCTCCGCGAGTCGAAGCTGAAACCGCGATTGTCCCCGAGCACATAGTACTCTCCGTCGCGGAGCGCGACGTCAACGTTCCCCATCGCGAGGTTCCGCGCCACATAAGGCTCCGCAAGCACGGTGGAAATTCCACCCTTCGTCACCGTCACCAGGTCGTTCTCAATCGTGATATGTTCTCCGGGCAACCCGATCACCCGCTTGATATAGAACGAACGCTCGTCGCCGGGATAACGGAATACCACCACCTCGCCGCGCGCGAGCTCCCGAAAACGGGGCGTGAGTTCGTCCACGAGAAGGTAATCCCCGTCCGAGAACGTCGGCTCCATGGAGGCACCGTAGACGAGAAACGGCTGGGCGACGAACGCCCGGACGAAAAGCACCGCCACTACCGCAAGCACCACCGTCTGAAACACTTCGAGAAGAGCGTGTAAAACCTTTTTCATGAAAAGAAATATGCGATAATTCTAATGATCATGGGAGCGGAATTCAAGCTTAAAACCGCAGGCGGTTCGGCCGACTCGCCACGTGAGTTTAGGGCGGAAACGATAAAACTCGTGATCGGGCTCGGCAACCCGGGTGCCGCCTATGCCCGCACCTACCACAACGCGGGGCGCCTCGTCGCGCGCGCGTTCGCGGGGATACCGGAATCCAAATTCCACGCGCGCGAAAATTTTCTCTCCCATCGCACCCCCGCGCGGACATTTGTGATCCCTCAAACGTTCATGAACGAATCGGGGAGGGGCGCGGCGGCGGCGCGGCGCGCCTTCCGCGCAAAACCGCAAGCGTGCCTCGTCATCCACGACGATGCGGATCTTCCCCTCGGCGCGTTTCGTCTTCAATACGGACGCGGGAGCGCGGGCCACCATGGCGTGGAGTCGGTGATTCGCGCCTTCGGGACCAAAGAATTCTGGCGTCTCCGCATCGGCATCCGACCCCCGCAAATGGAAAGAGAAAAGGTAGACGCGCCTTGCCTTCCGGCAGGAAGGTTTGTGCTCCGTCCGATGACGCGCGCCGCCGAAACGGCAATACGCTCGGCCGCAGAAGAGTTCCAACAACGTTACCTCAATACCTCAAAAAATTAACGCGTCACGGAACGGTCGGGGTGAAGGTGAGCGCGAATCCAACCGAACCATCCTCCAAAGTCGCGATCCGCGCCACCGACAGATTCACGGCCGCAAATCCCTCGGCGGACGCGAGTGCGTTCTTAAACGAGAGGAGACGCTCATTCGACGGCGCGCGCGCGGCAAGCGTCGCGCCACTCCCCCTCCCCGCTATCTCGATGCGGTCAAGTGTTACGCTGTGTTCTTTCATGGTGCGCTCGAGCGTCCGCAACAGGCGATCCCACGGCGCGCGGTCGCCCGCGGCACTGGCCACGGATCGGACGAGCGTATTGAATTCGTCCGCGCGCGCGGCAAGTGTCGTAAGCTCGCCGGCGTTGAAGTGGGCGGTGAATTCGACAAGACGCGCCTCGGTTGAGCGGTCCATCCGATTCAGGGAATACGCCGCGCCAGAAAAAAACACCACAAAGAGCGCGAGCGCGCCCACGATCACGTTCCTCCAGAGCCTCACGAAACCGATCGTCTGTTCCTGGAACATTCGGTCGCGTGATGACAGCGGCGCAAGGTTGATACCCTCATCCCCCTCGAGACCCTCTTTCGCGCGAAGCGCGGCGCCAAGCGCCACATACCATGGCGGGGTAAACCCTCCCCCCGTTTCAAGGGTGGTGGCGGAAAATCCGAATCGGTTTGCGATGAGCGCCTTAATCTCCGCTTCGAGACCCTGCGTGACAAGTACCATCTCGCGAGGGCGCTCTTTGAATTTGCCAAGCGAGAAATTCACCACCTTCTGCACCTCGCGGGTTACCACCTCCTCGAAAAGTTCGCGCGAAATCTCGCGTGCCTCCCCTTGGAGCGATGCCCACGAATGGAAATAGCTGAAGTGGAGCTTCCCGTGTTTCACAATGAAAAACTCGAGTCCGTCCGACGAAACATAACACCCGAGCGTGATGTCGTCTTGAAGACCCCGCACACGCGCGATGAGCCTCGCAAGGGAAAGGCTCGAAAATTCGAAGATGACGGGGGTAAATCCCGCCTCCCTGAACACGCTTTGAAATTCATCAATGATGCGCTTCTCCGCAAACGCGGCGAGGAGCTCGTAATGATCGTCAACCTCCCCAAGAAGTTCGTAGCGCATATAGGCATCGTCGCGGCCCATCGGTGAAATCATCTGGAGATTCAAAGACGCCGATTCCGCAAGACGTTCTTTCCCGACGTTTGGAATGTTGACGCTTTGGGTATAGATGGGGTCCGAAGGAATGATGGCGACTATTTTCGCCTCTTCGCCCTTCTTCGCGCCCCCCCCGATCTGCGCGCGGAGTTCCACGAGCGCGGCGAGCACCCTGCCGCGATCCGCGATCCTGCCCTCTCGGAGCGCCCCGGGTTCCACCTTTACGGAAAACGCTTCGGTCGCGCCGTCCAAACGAAGGTAGGAAAACGCCCCGCTTTGCAGGTGGAGGGCGCCCACCTTAGGCGCGGATGAGAGACGTTCAAGAAACCTGTGAAAAACGCGAAAAAAATTTTTTTGCATACTACCGTCAGTCAACGCTCTTTTCCCGAAGACTCTGGACGCGCGCCACACCGGTCGTGCGGTCAACCACGATGGCCGCGGTAAGCTCCCGCGTCCGGGTGAAAGAGGTGCCGACGGCGCTCACCGTGAATACATAGGCGTTCGCGCCCGCGTCCGTCATCCGCGACACCGTTACCTCGACCGTATCGCTTCCCACCGCGAAAGTGTACCGCGTGGTCACGCCGCCGCCGTATTCCTTGTTCCGCCCGATCTGGATCTCCGCATCGGCGAAGCCCGCGCGGGCCGCCGCGAGCGCGCGCGAAGAAACCCGCTCCCCGTACCCCGACGCACTGAAGAAATATGCGACGAACGAGCCGGCGATGGCAACCTCCAAGATGACCCCCGACACGAGAAGGATGAAAGAAAGGGTCGCCTGCCCCGAACGTTGTCGAAGAGCGTGTTCGCGCATATCGCTCTCTTATGATAGCAAAAAACCCGCCGCGCCATGGCGCGACGGAGCGATGCGCAGGATTTTTATTTACTCCTCCGCGCGCACCGAGGGATTCTGCGCCGAAGGAACGGATGAGGGCGCCGAAAGGAGATCGGGATTGTCGCGAAACACGCCCGCAAGCGATCCGTCCACGCGAAGGCGCGCGATCCACACTACTTCATCACGATTGATTTTAAGAAAATCTTCCGGCCCCCAAAACGCGTTCGAGAATTTTTGAACGCTCAAGGGGTTTTCTGCGTCCGCGGTTTTCTGGAGAAAATACACCCGCTTCAATCCGAACGAAGGCACGCGCGTAATCTTCCCGAAATACAGCTCGCCCGTTTTGAGACTCACCGCATAATATGACGAACCGCTTCCCGTAAATTGCCACACCAGGACAGCCACGAGCGCCACCGCGAGTACCGCCACAAGCCACGCCAGCACTTTATTGTTCTTCATAGTCTTTTCATTGTAGCACACCCGCCGCCTTTGTGAATGTTTCGTAGATGTGGAGCACCGCCTTCACCGCGTCGCCCGCCGAGATATTATTCTGACGGTAGCGCCCGTCCGTCACATCCCCCGCCGCCCAAATGCCCGGGCGCGAAGTTGCCTGCGTGTGCGGATCCGTAATAACTTCCCCCCGATCGTTCAGCGCCACGAGATCCTTCACAAGCGCGCTCGCGGGGTCAAGTCCCACTTCGACAAACACTCCCTCAACGGAGAGTTCTCTCGTTTCGTCCGCGCCGGCCGCGGACGGCGCGGCAGGAAGACGGTACCGTATACCCGTCACCCACGCATCTCCCGCGACCATCGTCGTCTCGGCGTTCAGGATCACCGTAACTTTTTCTTTGTCGGCAAGCACCCGATCGCGCGTGGCGGGATCCCCCGCGAGCGCCGCCGCGTGGTGGAACAAAAACACATGTTTCGCATACGGCAAGAGATCCCCCACCGCTTCAAGGCCGGAATTCCCGCCCCCCACAACCGCGACATCCTTCCCTCCAAAGAGCGGCGCGTCACAGATCGAGCAGTAGGCCACCCCTCTCCCTTCGAGTTCCCGCTCGCCGGGAACGCCGAGTTTGCGCCGCACGCTCCCCGTCGCGAGGAGCACCCCGTTTGTCTCATAGGAGTCGCCGCGTTCCGTGAGAACGCGAAATCCCTCCGCTATCGGCTCGATGCGCTCAACATGTTCTCCCTCTCCGATCTCGAGACCTTCCTGCGCCTTGAGATGGGCCTTGAACATCTCCCCCAGATCAAATCCCGACGCTTTCGGCGTGCCAATCCAGTTCTCGACCGACGCGGACACGAGCGACTGTCCGCCAAACGCTTCGGCGATGATTCTCGTTTTGAGCTTCTTCCGCGCGGCGTAGACCGCACCAGCTACGCCGGCGGGGCCGCCTCCGATAATTACCAAATCGTAACGCATCGGCGATCAGAGATTTTCCTCTTCCCCGTTTTGCTTCTCTGCCTCCCCCTCATCGCTCCGCACCATCGTGACGTCGCACGCGGGACATTTTCCGTTTTCTTCCGCGGCATAGCCGCATTCCGGACATGTGTACATGGTTTTAAAAGGGATTCGCGACCTTTCCTAACTTTCCTTTTCGGATGCTGAAAGATAGAGCGCGGCGAGCGCCACCAACCCGCCGACCATCACATTTGACCATCTGCCGAGATTCGCCGACGCAAAACCGAGAATCCACGGAGAGGCGGCGATCCATAGCCCCCCCGCAAGGAACACCCACCGCAAAAATTTTTTCTCTTTCATGGACCGGAAATTTCAAAAATCCTCCGAGCGTCCACCCTCAGTCATCGGATCAAAACCTCCATGATCTGCCGGACCGTTTCAAAGGGGAAAGCCCCACTCATGCCGATCCGATCGCTTGCGTCGTCTATCGTGAAAGGCCCGGGTTGACCCGGATACTGGAGCTCGAACTGCCGGTTCACCTCGGCGAGAAAACCAAAATCCGCTTTATCGAGGTCGTCGTTTGCGATGAACACCGCGTACGGCGTTCCGCTCACGCCGATTGATTCCGCTTCCGCGACCGAAGCGGCAATCACGCCCGCGTGCCGCCCGCTCGCGAGACACGATTCGAACGCATCCCGCGCGACACCCGCATACTCCGCGATCACGGGAAGCTGTGCCGGATCGAGCCCGTTATTCGACGGCGTGAGTTCGAAAATGCGGTCCGCGAATTTCCAAAACGCATCGTTGCCGCCAAGCTCGGCGACGCACACCGATGCTTCCGATTCCTTCGCCGCCTTCGTATGGAGCGTTGCGATAGGATAGTGGCGGTAGACCCACGCCACCTTATCCCCGTACGCCTCGAGTGTCGCTTTCATGGTGTCGTGAAACCGCTTGCAAAACGGACACTCGAAATCCGAATACTCGACGATCACCACCTTCGCGTCGCGGCTTCCCCGCACCTGATCATTCTCGTTCACCGCGCGCATGGCGGCGATGGCGGGACCTTCGAGAGCGCCCGCATTCGCCGAATCCGCCGGCACAGTCTCCGCGCGCTTACCCACGCTCCAAATCACGGACCCCGCGACGAGAACTCCCGCAATGATGATGGAGGCGGGCAGGAGCACGTCGCGCTTCTTCTGACCAACGCTATTTGTTTCGTTATCCATACGAACTATCGTAGATTCCGACGCATGAAAGTCAACCCCACTGTTTATACTTTCCGGTCTAGACCCTAGCCTCTAAACCCTATACCCTATTAATTATGTCCGGCTGGAAAAAGGGGCTTCTCTTCGCGGGAGACATCGTAATTCTCTATGCGGCGCTCGCGGGAGCGCTTCTCGTCCGTTATGGAACAAGCGGGTTCTCTTTCGCATTCGCCGGCCACAAAGGGCCGTTCTTACTTATATTCACCGTCTTTCTCCTTGTTTTCTATCTCTTCGATCTTTACCACCTTCGGACGTTCCTCTCCTCCCTCATACTCTTCCGCGCGGTCGCGGTCGCGGCCATCACCGCCGGCATCGTCTCTATGGGCGCTTTCTATCTTTTTCCGGACTATTTTGAACTCACACCAAAAACGAACCTCGCGATGTTCGTGGGATTCACCGTCGTTCTCTCCTATGCATGGAGAACGCTCCTTCGTGTCCGTTTCAAAGCAAGCGCGATCCCGGTCGTGTTTGTGGGAACTTCCCCGCGCATCACCGAGCTCATCGAGGAAGTGCGCCGCACACCCCACCTTGGGTACCGCGTTGCGCAACACTACGAGACGCTCAAGGGCGCGAACGGAAGCATGCTCGAGTCGCTCGCAAACGCCGGGAACGTGGCGCTTCTCGTCATTGATCCCGCGCTCGCGCACGACGCTCGCGCGGCGCGCCAAATCTACCGCATCATCCCGCACGAAGTGAACGTTATTCCCTTCGCCGCATTCTATGAGGCCGTGTTCGAAAAAGTGCCGCTCGAAGACCTTTCGGAGGAATGGTTTATAGAGAACATCACGGCGCGCCGGCCAGTGTACGACCGCGTGAAGCGCGTCATTGACGTGACACTCGCTACCATACTTTTTGCGGTCACGCTCCCGCTTTCCTTCCTCATCGGAATCTTCATTGTCGCCACTTCCCGCGGCGGGGCACTCTATCGTGCGGAACGCACGGGGAAAGGCGGCCGCTCGTTCATATTGAACAAGTTCCGCACGATGAGGAACGGGAATGGCGGCCCGCTCTGGACGGAAAAGAACGACGCCCGCATCACGCCGATTGGTACGTTCCTCCGCGCAACCCATCTGGACGAATTTCCCCAGCTTTGGAACATCATCCGCGGCGACATTTCATTCACCGGCCCCCGCCCCGAGAACGTGGGGCTCACGCGGGAATACGAGAGGTTTTCTCACTACGAAATGCGCCACGTGGTGAAACCGGGCTTGACCGGCTGGGCGCAGATCAACTACCAGCCGTCCGCGTCGCTCGAGGAGGCGTACGAGAAACTGAAGTACGACCTCTACTACGTGAAGAACCGCTCGCTCTTTCTCGACCTCCTCATTATCCTCAAAACGATCCGATATTTTTTCATGAATCATTCATAACGCATGGTGCAGAAATTGAGAGAGTTGCTTTTCCAAAATCGGAGCGTGCGTCAGACAGTCGTGAAAAACACGATATGGCTCTCGGTGAGCCAGATGGGCGGACGGCTTATTCGCGCTTCCATCATTATCTACGCCGCGCGCGTGCTCGGCGCGTCCGAGTACGGCGTTTTTTCCTACGTCCTGGGACTCGCCGGATTCTTCACCATCTTCGCCGACGTGGGAATCACTTCTATTCTTACGAGAGAAATCGCGAAGAGACCCGAAGAGGGAACCCGCTACTTCGCCACTATCTTCTGGATGAAAATAGTGTTGCTGATCTTGACCGCGCTCGCCGTCATTTTTCTCGCCCCGCACTTCTCAAAAATAGACGCCGCGGTGCCGCTGATCCCCTTCGTCGCCATCCTTGCGATCGCCGACGGGCTCCGCGAATTCTCAAACGCGTTTTTCCGCGCCAAAGAAAAAATGGAGCTCGAGGCGCTCGTGACCGCCGTCACTAATGTTGCAATCACCGCGGCGGGATTCGTCATCCTTTCGTATTACACGACCGCCGGCGCGCTCACCGCTTCTTACGTGGTGAGCGCCGCCGTAGGCGCGCTCGCGGGAATGTTCATCCTGCGGCGTGAGTTTGCCTCAATAGTTCGTTCTTTCTCCCCCGAACTCGTACGACCCGTGCTACGCGCCGCCGTTCCTATTGCCCTCATCGCGCTCTTCGGCGCGCTTTCCTTGAACGTCGACCTTATTATGCTGGGGTGGTGGCGCACCGCTTCGGAGGTGGGGTTCTATTCCGCCGCGCAAAAAATCGTTCAGGTGCTCTATACCGTTCCGGCCATCATCGCCTCGAGTATTTTCCCCGCGCTCTCGCGGCTCATCGGACAACGCGAGGAAGAGAAGGAAAAAATCCTCGTCGAACGCTCGCTCGGCATCCTCTTTCTCCTCGCAATGCCGATTGTGGTGGGAGGGGTGGTGCTCGCGTCTCCCATCATCGCGCTCCTCTACGGAGACGGCTACACGCCTTCCACGATTGTCTTTCAAGCGCTCCTCGTCACCACACTCTTCATATTTCCCGGAACATTCTTCGGAAATTTAGTGTTCGCGCACAATGAGCATAAGAAACTCGCCCCCGCGGTACTCGGCGTGTCCTTAATAAACGTCGCGCTGAACACGCTCCTTATCCCCCTCTACGGCATCGTGGGAGCCGCGGTGGCAACCATCGTTACACAATTTTCCTACAACACATTCATGTGGTGGCGTTCCCGCCGCATCCTTGAGTTTAAGGTAATAGCGCACCTCTCACGAATCACGATGGCCGCGCTCATGATGGGCGTCGCAACGTTCGGGCTTAACCTTCTGGGGATCCCCGTACTTTTCACGATCGCCGCCGGCGCACTCATCTACTTCATCGCACTCCACCTGTTTCAAGAAACGCTCCTCGAGGAACTTTTGTCCATTGTGAGAAAGCGCGAAGCGTCAGCGATATAAATCCATGTGCGGCATCGCCGGCGTCTATCACTATAAAAATTCCAAGACTGCCGACGAGCGGACGCTCGTCGCGATGCGCGACACGCTCGTCCATCGCGGCCCCGACGACGCGGGGATTTATCTCTCTCCCGATCGCAAGGTGGGACTCGGCACGCGCCGCTTGAAGATCATCGACCTTTCGCCCGCCGGCCACATGCCGATGACGGACGCCTCGGGGCGCGCGTGGATCACCTACAACGGCGAGATTTACAACTTCCAAGACTTGCGGGAAGAGCTCAAGACGCTTGGTTACTCGTTCAAATCGAAAGGCGATACTGAAGTGATCTTGAACGCCTATCTCGCCTGGGGTCCCGATTTCGTAAAACGCCTGAATGGCATGTTTGCGTTCGTAATTTGGGATAAAAAAAGGGAACTGCTATTCGCCGTGCGCGATCACATGGGCATCAAGCCGTTTTACTACGCGCTCCAGAACGGCAGTTTCTATTTCGGCTCCGAAATCAAAGCAATTCTCGCCCACCCCGACGTACCGCGCGAGCTCGACGAAGAAACGCTTTCCCACTATCTTACCTTTTCCTCGACTCCCGCTCCGCGCACGCTTTTCCGCGGCATCCGAAAACTCACCGCGGGACATTCGCTCACGATCACAAAAGACGGCGCCGTGAACGAAATTGAGTATTGGAATCCCGCCCGCAACGCTTCGCGTAGGGATGCGGGCGGGCCTTCGACAGAAGCAGAATACATCGAAGAAGTCCGCTTCTTTCTCCGCGACTCCATCCGCCGCCAGATGGTCTCCGACGTTCCCTTCGGTTGCTTCCTCTCCGGCGGCATTGATTCGTCCACGAACGCAAAGTTGATGAGTGAAGCACTCGGCCACCCTGTGGAAACGTTCTCCGTGGGATACCGGGATTTCCCCACAATGAACGAGTTTGCACATTCGCGTGAGACCGCCAAATCGCTCGGTATAGTACCGCACGAACTTCTTCTCGGTGAATCGCACTTTGCCGATTTCCTGGAGCGTTACGCGCATCATTTTGACGATCCGAACGGCGACCCCGCCTCGTTCCCCATATTCTGGCTCTCGAAATTCACGCGCGACTCGGGCGTCACCGTGGTACAGATCGGCGAGGGCTCCGATGAACTCTTTGCGGGATATGAAGTCTACCTCAGGGCGCTCCGCGCACAGGAGCGGTGGGGCTGGCTAAAGCACGTACGCGGCATAGCAAACCTCGGTCTCGCATTCCTTGCTGAAGGCCCCCGAAAGGAGTTTGCGCGACGTATGATCGCAGGCGGGAGGCCGTTTTGGGGGCTCGCGACCGCATTTGGAGACCGCGGAAAAAGCTCCGATATCGTGGAGAGTTGGTACCGCGAATTAGAAAATAGGGATGCACGCGCGGACCTCTTGAAGCAAATGACCTATGTAGAGCTGAAGCATCGCCTGCCGGAATTTCTTCTCGCACGCGCGGAGCGGATGACCATGGCACATTCCGTAGAAGGACGCGTCCCGTTCCTTGATACGCGCCTCGTGGAGCTCGCATTCAATACGCCCCAAGATATCAAACTGAAAGGTGGAACGACTAAATACGTCCTCAAAAAGGCGGTGGAGGGCATTATCCCCCGCGAGACAATCGCGCGGAAGAAGCGGGGTTTCGGCACGCCGATTTCCGAGTGGCTCCGGACTGAATCTCCTCTCTCGAAACAGATGGAGAATATGGTGATGGCATCGAAGCTTAAGAATACGGGCCTGCTGGATTATGAACAGGCGCGTAACTTGTTCCGCATACACCGCAGTGGAAAACCGGACCAAAGTTTCAAACTGTGGAACCTCATCACGCTTTCTTTGTGGTACGACCGCTGGTTCGGATGATCGGTTTTGCTAAATATTGACGGGTTTGATATATTGAAACAAAATTACCAAATAACCGAACCTCGTTGGTGAATATGAGAATTTTAGCCAATAAAAAATGGCGGGATGGTTTTGTGGATTATCCCAAAAACCGAAAGGAATATCGGGTAAAAGTTTTGGGTTTCAAAAACTTAGAAAAGCTGGAAAACGTATACCATATACGGCCGAAGAGTTTGCGCCTGCTCTTGAACTACTTTCCCGTAATGGGGCTTGAGGGGACGTTTTACAAGACCTGGTCGCGGCTCCGCGAGGATTATCGGAATGAAAAATATATTTCTTGCGGTTTTGGAGAGATCATTGAAACCGCCCAGGATGGCAGTTTTTCTGTGGGGGACTTGGTCGGCTTTTTGGCGCCTTGGCATCCGGCTCTTGCGGAAAGAATTGTTTTGCCTGAGAATCTCATTTTAAAAATTGATCGTTCCGATCTGCCTCAACCCCACGCCAATAAAATCCTCCATTTGCCGGTCTCCGGCCAAAAAACGGAGGGTGGTTGGTGGAAAGACCTTCTCGCTTGGAGCGTTTATTCCGGCGTGGCTGTTTCTCCCGAAATCCAGAAAAAAATATCAGACTGCCTAGTCAAAGAACTTAAAAACGCTCACTGGGCTGGGGCAGAAGCGATTGATGCCTTGGACCCCAAGCCCATCTCGGAAACAAAAGGTTCTCTTCCTAAGGCAGAAGGTGGCAAAAAAACCGGAATTTTGTTCGGCTACGGCAACTACGCCAAGATCAATATCATTCCCTACACTCGCCCCTTCGTGGATATACAAACGGTCCACGAGATTGACCCTACTGAAATATTTTTGGAGCAAAGAATTCAAAAGTGGGATTCTTCTCCTATCCCGCGAAAGGGGGAAAAAGCAGACGCGTATTTCATAGCAACCTACAATCATTTTCACGCGCTTTTGGCCATTCACGCCTTGAATCAAGGCGCGTACGCCCTGGTGGAGAAGCCGGCAGTGAACGATTACGAGGAATTGGATGAGTTGGAAGCAGCGCTCAAGAAATCGGGTCCGCGTCTCTTTATCGGCTTTCAAAAACGTTATGGCCCCTTCAACAAGTGGGCCCTGAAAGACCTGGGGGTGCGGCATGGGGAACCGATCTTCTACAACTCTATTGTCTACGAATTAAAGCAGCCGGAATTTTTCTGGTACAACTGGCCGGTTTCCCGTAGCACTTTTTACGCGAACGCCTGCCATCAGATCGATCACTTCTTGTATCTCAATAACTTCAGTAAACCGAAGGATTTTGACCTCAAGCTTCTCAGCGATAATACCATCGTGACATGGATAGAATTGGAAAACGGCGCCACCTTAACTTCCACTTTCAGCGAAAAGGGCAGCCCGCGCATCGGCCCCAAAGATGTCGTTGAATTAAAAGTAACAGGGAAGATCGTGAGAATTTTGGATGCTACTCACTATACCTCCGAAGACACCAAGCGAATTATAAGAAAAGAAAAGGTGCTAAAGCCCACAAGCTACAAGGATATGTACAAAACTATCGCGCGGAAAATCGCAAATAACGAACCGGGCGACTCGATCGATTCCGTTATTACATCCACAAAAATCATGCTTGACCTGGAAGAAAAGCTGCAACGCGCAAAGGGCTGGGGCGATAGGTATGCCAGAGCTAAAAAAGAATTCTCGAAGTACTTCGAAGGGGAGAATTATTCATAGCCCCTCCAAGTAAAATTTAATAATTCCGCTCTGCCACGCCATGGCTTTTAGCGCGATGAAAACAGGCGCGAAAATCCCAATGAGCGTTTTTTTGTTTTTAATGAAAAAAAGGATTTCGCTCCATTGAAAAATGTAAATTAAGATAGCAACGAGTCCCGCCACAATCGAAAAATACGGATAAAACAAAATGGCGATCAAAGATAAGAGGAGGGCCAGTCCTAGTGGTAATTCCAAAAAATAACGCAGGCTGGAAATCTTATCTCCGCTCAATCGCTTCGGATATTTCTTGATCAACATGGCTCTGGCCCACGCGCCATGAGACCGTTGTTTCATAAAGCCCATAAAGCTTTCCGGCCAAAAATGGAGGCAGAAAGCTTTCTTGGAAAGAATTAATTTGTAACCGGCCGCTAAGATCCCGTAACTCACTTCGTTATCCTGGCCATACCTGAACTCTGGATCAAACAAGCCGACGGTATCCAAAACGGATTTTCTATAGATAACGTTGGTGGTGCTCAGGTGATCAACGAACTCGCCCTTTATTCTTGATTGCCGATATTCCACGTTATAACCGGCTAATGCGGCCCAAAGATTTTTTGGGTTCATTGTCTTTGTCAAACCGGAAACCGCCGCGATCTCTTGGTTTCCAAAATACGACATTAATGCGGGGAACCAATCTTCGCTCAGCGTGACATCTCCATCGAGCACGGCGACAAAATCAGTGTTGACTATTCTTAACCCCGCGTTCAACGATCGAGCCACCCCCTGATTGTTTTGGAAAATATATTTTATATTGTTATACCTCTCCGCGAATTTCTTTACTATCTCAGCCGAACTATCGGTACTTCCATCATCTATGACAATTACTTCCTTGAGCTCCGCGGGTTGGGATAACAAAGATTCCAATGTTTTAGCAATGGTCTCCTGTTTGTTATAAACCGTAACAACGGCACTAATAGAGTTGTTCATACTTATCGCCGCTTCACGATCTCCCTATCGACAAGCCAACGGTACCACAGCCCCTGGAGAAAATGGAACTTGAGGCCCGCGATGCCGTCCAAAAAACCGAGACGGAAGAAATAGCGATAGATGAAAAAAAGAACAGGACGGACAAAGGGCGGCAGGAAATAGTAGAAAGATTTCTTGAGCTTCCGCGTATCCGAAATGTGCCCGCGGAGCGCGGCCCGTGCTTCCCGTACCGCGTAATCCCGATGTTTCGCAAGCCACTCGGGAAGCGATTTCCTGTTCTCGTCCGCGAAATCGTTTTTCAAACGCTCTGCACACCCTTCCGAAAGTACGACATGTTCGTCCATTTCCCTTTCCTCTGAACGTCCCTTCCCGCGGCGAAAGAGACGCAGTATCCATGTCGGATAATATCCCCCATGACATATCCACCGTCCCATAAAATACATGCGGCGTTTCATATAGAATCCATTCACCCCGCTTTGAATTGAGGTGATTTTCTGCATTATTTCCTTCGCGAGTTCCGGTGTGAGCCATTCGTCCGCATCCAACCGCAAGACCCACTCCCCTTTGAGGGGAAGGTGATCCAACGCCCAGTTGAACTGCTGGGCCTGGTTTTGATAATCGGTGTGGGAAACGAATTCGGCTCCGTGTAATCTCGTTATTTTTTCCGTGTTATCTGTTGAGCCAGAATCCACCACCCATACCTTCGCGTCGAGCGGCTTTACGCTCTCGAGCGCGTGGGGGAGGTTCACCTCCTCGTCCTTCGTAAGGATGACGGTGTCGATTTTTGAGGCCATGATTGAACAAGCTCATTATAGGCAGACATAAAGACCTGCGCCACTTTCTCCGGCGCGAACCGTTTTCTAACGAGCGCGCGCCCGCGTTCGCCCATCGCGCGACTTTTTTTATCGTCTCGGAGAAGTTCCAAGACGGCGCGCGCAAACGTTTGCGGCTCTTTCTCGGTCACTTTGCCGGCGTCCGCGGCCGCAATCTCGGGAGCGATCCCGACCTTATCACTCACTACGACCGGAATGCCCATCGCCATCGCCTCTACCACCGCCATGCCAAAATTCTCCGAATAGGACGGGAGCGCAAATACGTCGCTTCCCGCAAACGCGCTCCATTTTTCCGCTCCGGTGAGCATTCCGGTAAAAATAACCTTGTTGGGTAATTGATAATTGATAATTGATAATTGAACATTCTTTTGGTATCCTTCCTCATCACTCCCCGCGATCACCAATACGGCACGGGGAATCTCACACACCACTTCCGCAAACGCGGGAATCAGCGTGTCGAAACCCTTTTTCCAGTTGATACGGCCGAGCGCCAGCACCATCTTTACGCCGGAGGAAACTTCAAGCTTTTTCCGAAATGCCTCGCCGTCCGCGTCTTTCGTTTCCTCCGGCAATTCAAAACTGTTTGGTATAACAAACGACCTGCGAAGCGGGAGTTCCGCCGCAATATATTCTTCCTCTTCCCCCTTCACGGTGAAATGAATGGCGGCGGCGTGGGCAAGGTTTCTCCGCTCGATAAACGCAAGATAGATACGCTTCAAAAGCGCGCTTTTCATCGCGAGCGGTTCTTTCATCAAGCTCCCGCGGGGCGAGATAAGGTACGGCACTCCGAACTTCTTCGCGTAGTACGCGCCGAGCGTAGACGCCGAAAGGAACACCGAGGTGAGATGCACCAGATCGAAGTTCTCTATATTTTTCTCGAGCGCGCGGTGTAGGCTCCGCGAATATTCCCATGCGCGCCACGTGAGCGGAAAATAAATTATCTTTACGCCGTCAAGGATGGTTTCCTTCTCGAGGGGAACGTCCAGCGCGCCGCGCCCGTCGATGTTCGTGGTGTAGACCGTCACGTCCACACCGGCCGCTACCAGCGCCTTATTCATCGCATGTACGCTTGCAATGGGTCCCCCGTGCCGGTGAGCGGGAAAATAAGAAGGCGCGACGTGAAGAATCTTCATGTTTACTCCTTCAACACCTTTCCATATTCATTTATCATCTTTTCTCCATAGTCACTCCATGTGAACCCTGAAGCGACATGTTCTTTCGCAAAACGCCCCATCAGTTCCCGTTCCTCCGGATGTTCATATAAGTAAAGGATCTTCGATTTCAACACCTCCACGTTACGTATAGGAATAATGAATCCGTCTTTCTCATCGCGCACAACGTCCTCCGCGCCGGTATTCGTGGTCGCGATGACGGGGAGCCCGCATGCCATTGCCTGAAGTTGTACCATGGCGAGACCTTCTTCGATGGACGGGAGCACAAACACCGAACTTTGTGAGTAGTACTTATAAAGATTTGCCTGTGGTACCCGCCCCACCCATTTGAATTTCCCTTCGTGTTTTTTTAAAAATGGTGCCATTTCATCGTTGATACCGCCCACGAGAAGCAGTTCTGAATTTGGAAGATTCAGCTCCTCAAACGCATGGAGAAGATAGGGAACTCCTTTCCTCAAACTGATGCCGCCGGCGAAAACAACGCGAAACACTTTATCGGTTTTTGGAACCTGCCGGAACTGCGAGAGGTCCACGCCGTAGGGAACTTGGATGAGTTTTGATTCCGGAATTCCCTTTTCCAAAAACGTACGCTTCACAAATTGCGAGGGAATCGAGATGTAATCAGCCTCTTCATATTCTTTCAATTCTTTCTCAATTATTTTTGGGTGAGGCAGATAGAATGGCCGTATTTTCACGTTAAACCGCCTATATTCCTCTTCTAGGATGTTGTTTTGGAAAACAATATGCGAACTACCATGTTCCACAATCGCTACCGAACCCGCGTTCTTTGCTTTTTGTAGTGTATGGAGAAACATTGAGGAGCCTCCGACTACGATGTCGGCGCGAACAAGGTGGCGGAACGCTATTTTATCAAACACCTCATGAATGCAAAATTGCGGATTGTATAGATTCTGTAGAAATGATGGGAGTTTTTTCCATCCGCGCTCAAAAATTTCTTTGACGATCACGGAGTCGATTTTCTCGCGGGGAATCTCATATTTCATCACTTCGAATTTTGGGTAGGAAGTTATGAGTTGCGATAGCAATCCGCGTTTCAACAACTGCTGAGCAAGATTGAAAAGGTGGAATCTCCCCCCCACCGATATAGCGACCTTCATGTTTTTTTCTCCCCCACCACCGCGACCGACAGATGCGGAAACCCTATGAGCTCCGTGACGAGCGAATCGAACACTACCAATATTCTAAAGGGGAAAGAAAGACCCCAGGCAATCTTGTAATTTATTTTCGACTGCAGGATCCGGTAGAGAACGATGTTGAGTTGGGAGATAATGCCGGAAACGTAATCTTTTCTCACAACAGAAAGACCGGCTCCGTTAAATATTCGCTCCAACTCTTCGTGGGTATATCCCCACCTCACGTGTCCCCCATCTTCATGGGTTGAGAGCGGAACCTTATCGTCGCCCAGTAACCGTTTTGAATAGTGTTTATAAGGCGTGGTGAGCAGGAGACGGCCGCCCGGCCTCAAGAGATCGGAGAGGTCTTTAATGAGCTTTCTGTCCCCGAGGATATGCTCAATGGTTTCAAAACAGATGATCTGGTCGAATTCTCCGAGCGACGAGGCAAACTCGTCGAGTCTCCTTAAATCTCCCGTGACGAATCGCGCGTCGGTAAACCCTAGGATACCCGCTCGGGCTTGCGCCACTCCGTTGTTCCTCTCATCAAAAGAGATGCCGACCACCTCATTCCCGATCTTCGCCGCATAGAGCGCGAATGCGCCAGAACCACAACCCGCGTCCAGGGTATGTAGCTGTCCGTGACGGAGGTTTTTTCTTAGCCACCGCCACCGATCAAAAACAGCCGCGTCCCCGTGTAAAACGGTACCGATATGACCGAATATTTTTACAAGAAGATTTTCCATAACGCTAATAGCGCCTTCCAAGCGCTATTTGCAGTTGAACCCCTTCCTATGCCAGCGCTCTCGAATGTTCATTCCTTCACATAAAATCCGATACCGTGGTATTTCGAATGAAGGATCCTCTCAAGTTTGAACTGCTTTCCTGGGACGACGTTCCCGCTCTCCAAATCCTCAAAAAATCCTTTCGGTCCCCTATCATGATCGTAATCCAATTCAAGATCGTGAAAAGCAACGATGCCGCCGGATTTCACAAGCGGAGCATATATCAACCAATCCGAGAGAATACCACCATAACTATGGTCGGCATCTATGAAGAGCACGTCGATCCCCTCTTTGAAGGATTTGTATACCCGCTCGATGATGGAAGGCTCGCTCGAAAATCCCCCAAAGAAGGAACTTTTTCCGTCGTCCAAAATCCATTTTTTATAATACTCGCGAGTATTTTTCCCGAATGTAAGGAAGCGGCTATGGTTGCTCTCCACCGTGGCCACTCGATCGAATAGTAATCTCCATAGAAAGTGGGTGCTCCCGAAGTATCCTAACCCTATTTCTAAAATGCTCCCATTTTTACCACGATTGATGAGAAACTTTGAGAACTCGGAAATTTCCTCACGAACCTGCTGAATACCGTAATCTGGCAAAAGGCCGGAATTCGTAGCGGCGCGGGAATCTTCTTGTGGAATATATTCGCCGTTCCCCATCTCGCGAACCCACGAATCGAGTTCGCTCATTAGCGAGTTATGATCTGCGATCTTCATTGCTTAAATCTATTATGCACGAGGGCGTCCGTCAACAAAACGAAACCTTATTTCACTTTTTTAACTATCCTTGCGGCGACAAGGAGGTTTTTTGCGACAAAATTCGGCTTGGTGCGTTGGTAAAATTTATCTAAGCGTGAATGGCCCGGTCCGGTTTTTACCAAAATAGTGCGCGTGTGCGCCTTCTTTCCTGTCACTATATCTATCAACGCGTCGCCTATCATAAAGCTTTTTCTTGGATCTATATTCATATCTTTTATCGCCTGTAAAATCATCCCGGGCTCCGGTTTTCTGCAACGACATTTTCTGCCGTAAGGAGGAATTTTCCCGTCGGGATGGTGGGGACATACGTATGCGGCATCAATACGCGCACCACGACGTTTAAGTCTCTCAAAAAGAGAAGCGTGGAGTTTCTCCATGCCGCGCGGCGTTATAAGACCGCGAGAGATAACCGGTTGATTCGTAATAAGGACGGCTAAGAAACCCATTTCATTGAACGCCCGGAGTGCCTCCGGAACGCCCGCGAGAAGACGTAGTTGGGAAGCGCGAACAATAAATTTTTTCGTGTGACGAACGATTGTACCGTCCCTATCAAGAAAGATTGCTTTCGTTTTTATTTTTTTCATCGAGCGTTTTCAAAAACTGTTCGGTCCCGGGGAGACGTTCCAAGCTTCCAATACTATGATGTCGCTCATCGCTCCGATATCCCGCGAGTTTGCGTTGGGCAATGAGCATGGGAAACATTACCTTCTCATAGTCAAAATCTCCTGTCGGCATAAGACCAATCACTTCCTTACTGGTAATGGCGTATACAAGATTCACTCCGTTCAAATCCGGATCGGTACGGGACGGATCAAACCGCACAATATATCCTTCGTCATCCACCAATACATTGTTCTTTGTGATGCCATTCTTGTTGGTATATACGACCGTAGTTATGAGAGAATTCATTTTATTGTGAAACTTCACCAATTCCTCGATGCGAAGAGGCCAGAAGTTGTCACAGTTCAAGAGGATAAAATAGTCCTCCATAAGATCAGCCGCCTTTCGGATACGCGTGCCAATGCTGTCTTCCACGGGGGTGACGGAATATTTTATTCTCACACCAAACTTCGCTCCATCTCCAAAATGAGCAATGGTTTTCTCCGGTAAGTAGCCGAGAAGGAGGAGAACTTCTTCAATACCGTTTTCCTTTAATTGTTTAATTAAATACTCAAGAAAGGGCTTGCCGTTCATGAGTATCATCGGCTTTGGCGTGTGATCGGTGAGGGGTTTGAGACGGGTTCCTGCGCCTCCCGCAAGTATAACCGCTTGAGTAATACGAGTTACGTGCGCCATAACAAATTCTCGTCTAATTTCTTTCCACGCAAAAGATATTTGATCTGCTCAAGGCGTATCGCCGGTCTTCCTCGAAATTGCGCCTCAGTGAAATTCACTCGCTTGAAGAAAGCTATAAGCTCCTCCCCTCCTTTATCTAAATCCCACTCCGGCTTGTAATAATCTTTAAGAACCGAGAGTATCTTTTTGAATGAGACTCGGTACGTCCTCGAGTCGGGGCCGTGTTCGCCTGTGAATTTCAACTTGCTCCCGGGAACCGCGCGCTGTGCGGCCTCCGCAAGTTCCCTCACGGTATAATTCCCGTTCGGAATGCCGACGTTGAAGGATTGGCCTCCCACCAACTCCCGCGGAGCTTCTATGCCCGCGATAAAAGCCCTTGAAACGTCCTTGATGTGAACCACGGGCCTCCACGGAGTGCCGTCACTTTTGATCTCAATGTTGCCGGTGGTATACGCCGACGCCACAAGACTATTAAATACAATATCACACCTCAAGTTTGGGCTCGGACCGAACACCGTTGAAGGCCTGAACGACGTCACTGTAAAATCATCACTATCGAGCTTTCCCAATTCTTGCTCCGCCTCCCATTTGGTGCGGGCATAGGCCGTAACGGGATTTTTTGGCGCATCTTCATCCAACTCGTAATCGGTGTCCGCCACTCCGTACATGCTCTGGGAAGAAGCATACACAAAACGCTTAACTCCCGCGCTTCTTGCAAGTCTTGCAAGTTTGATAGTCGCTCTAAAATTAATCTCCTCGGTGAGGCGTTCGTCTAATTCCCCCAGCGGATCGGTGCTAAGCCCCGCCAGATGTATGACCACATCAACGCCGTTCAGATCTTCTTCCTTGATTTCTCTTACGTCTTTTGTGATTTGTTTTATTTCGTTCTTGGTTGTGTAGAGCTCATTGCCAGCGTAATAGCCGGCATCATAACCTACCACCTCATACCCTTTCGCTAAGAGCATTTCGACGAGAATAGGTCCGATATACCCACGATTTCCAGTAATAAGGATGGTCATAATGCGTACGACGTTACTCATTGCTACGAACCGTCTTGATATATAAGTTTAGTACCCTCATTCTCGAATGAAAACGGCACATGTAAAAGATCTTTGAGTGCGCTCTTCACGGTTTCTTGTTCCTCCGGCTTCACATACAACAATAAAAATCCTCCACCTCCCGCTCCCAACAACTTACCGCCGAGCGCACCCGCCGCGCGAGCACGCTCATAGATGTCATCAATCCGAGAATTGGAGATCACATCTGTCAAACTCCTTTTGAGCGTCCAGGTTTCATGAAGAAGTCTGCCGAATTCATCAATGTGGTGCGGGGTTTCCTGTAGAATTTTTTCCGCTTGGTCCACCAAAGAGAGCATTTTTGTGAGTTCTTCTTTTTTTTGACCGGTCACGCGAACTTGTTGCTCCGCTACCTCGAACGCGTCCCGTGAGAGACCCGTGAAGAACATGAGGAGCCGCTCTTGAAGCACCTCTTTGGTTTCCGGAGAGGCGGTGACGGGACGGACGTTGATCTTCTCGGATCCTCCGAAGGTTATGCGATTGAACCCTCCGTACGCCGCCGCAGTCTGGTCCTGGCACCCCACGCTATGTCCCAGCCGTTCCTGCTCGATATGGATCGAATCCATCGCGAGCTGCTTTTTAGTGACGGGACGTCCGTGGAGCACATTTAAGGCGTGGAGTAGTCCCACCGCAAAGGCCGAGCTGGATCCCATGCCGCTCCGCGCGGGCAAGTCGCCATAGTGGTGTATCTCCACGCCGTCTTTAACGTCGAGAAGCTTGAGCGCTTCGCGCGCGGTCGGATGTTCGATATCGTCGTGGTGATTCACCACTTCTATCTTCGACCACACGATCCTGCTCTTGTGCTCGAAGAAAGGCGGCAAAAAACGGCATGCCAGATAGCAATATTTGTCGATAGTGGTGGAAAGTACGGCGCCGGTGCCGAAGTTTTCGAACCACGCCGGATAGTCGGTCCCACCGCCGAAGAACGAGATGCGGTAGGGCGTTCGTGTAAGGATCATAAATGCTTTGGTATCGTAAATGATTGAGTCGAAATTTGCAATAAAAAAGAGGCGTTTTACAACGCCTCTTTTCACGTTAGTAGTGTCCGGCGATCTGCTCGACAGGAATGTTCCCGTAGAGATATGCGCCGCGCTTGTTACCGAACCACACCACCTCGCGGCACCAGGTCTCCCATGTCTCCCATCGAACGCTAGTGCGATCAATGTGATACTGGAATTTCCCTTCCTCGATTGGAACCTCCCTCCCATCCATCACACCACGGTAGAATTCCCACACATTGTAGGTGAGATCCACGGTCACATCCCGCGTTTGGAATGGTTGCTTCAGCAAGCTCTGGTTGAGACGAAATGCGTCGCGAAGCAATTTCCCCTGGATGGAAACTTCCCGCTGTTCCAGAAAACGCTTCAACGCCAGTTCCGCTTCAACATAGAACTCCTCGAGTTTTCCTTTGATGGCGAGCTCAATAAAGATGAACTCGTCAGCAGGCCAGTAGATGTCGAGCCATTCCTTCGAATGAACGTACTCGGTCCCGCCGTTCTGGATATCACGAGCTTTCTCGAGGAAAAACTCGCGGATCCTGGTCAGGCTGGGAAATGCTTCCCGAGAACCAAATTGGCCTTCGGAGAAAAATTCTACGATCTCCCGGTAGCTCGCGTTCGCGAGCTTTCGGATGAGCACAATAGGAATCTGCAGGAGTTTGTCGAAATGCAGAAGTCCCACCATCCAACTGAACGCGCGTGCACGCACCCAATCCTCTCTCGGCATGGCCGCAGTCGCAATAATGAGGTCCTGGGTTTCGGGAACCTCTTCATTTTCGACCTTGCCATGGATGTTGACCATCTTCGTCGTTACCGTTTCAAGACCGTATTGCGCCATATAATCACGGTGGGACATCTCGGCATCAGGAACCGAACAACACAAATTGAACTGAATCCTGTTGTGCTGGCCGTGGTCGATGACCTCGGAAACTCCGTTCGCAAAGCTCGGGTACGTTTGTCCCGCCAAAGGAAGAATGAGGTCGGTCATGGTCTCGATGCCGTTCGCGCGGAACTTCCGTTGAACTTCCTGATACGCGTCGAGTTTGATGTTATTACGTCGAATAATGCGAAGCGTTTCAGGATCTACCGCCTGGAGCGAAATAACCACTCCGGTGTTCAATCCCGCTTTCTCCATCACCATCCTGCCCTCAAACACGCGCTCCACGGAGTTCTTTGCGTCCTGCACCGAAAGAAACCTCGGGAAACCTCTCTTCAGTTTCGTCTCGGCCACATAGCGCGCAATTTCCAAATCACGCTTTGTCAGAAAAAAGTTTGCATTGGCGCAGAACACAAAATTAATCTCATGTTCCGCGAACCAGTCGACCTCTTTCATGACACGGTCCATCGGCCACACGGTGGGTTTATTTTCAAGCAGTCCCCAGCCACAAAACGTGCAGCTGAACGGGCAATTACGATCGGTCTCCCAAAGCACGATCCATCGCTCCGAAGGGTTCGCCGCGATGAGCGGATCAAAAACGCCTCTCAGATATGGGGAAGGGACTTTGGAAAGATCAGAAAGCGAGGTCGCGGGAGCGTTCTGTTGAAGCATGGTGTCACGTAAAAAACTTGCGGAAGGGATGCGCTCCCAATTTCCCCCGAGTCCGTGCGTGAGAATTCCCAAGAACGGCTCTTCGCCTGCGCCATGGATCGCGACATCAATCTGGGGGTTCTTCGTGAGGAACGCTTTGACTTCCCATGGGCGATCATGACGCGGTACTTGCGGCCCACCGAACACGATGAGCGTTTTCGGTCTGCGCCGTTTCAGCTCTGCGGCTATGGCCAGTGATAAACGGATGTTCCAGACATACGTGCTGAATGCCACGATGTCCGCACCTTCCAGCTGTTCCGCCGCTTCCGCCACACGAATGCGGCGGTAGACGGGGAGCAAAAAATCGATACGTTCCACTCCGGGGAGATGCTCCTTCGCATACGCTTGGAGCACTCCCACGGAATACGGGAAGTAATGCTGGCCGGAGAATCCGCTGTTCACCTGCACCAGCCCGATGACTATCTTCTCCTTTTCCATTCCTGCCTCTCGTTTTGGTTATTATTTGGTTATTGAAATTAACTGTCGCAACCATAACACATATGTCAAATTTTGGCAATATTACCTATAAAATAAAATCGACCGGTGCAACAAGCGCCGGTCGATCAATAACTCTACCAATGCCCCGCAATCTGCTTCTTGTCGGGGGTAATACCAAAGAAGAATGCGCCGGGATGGCTCGCATACCACACCGCGAACCGGCACCAGCCATCCCATGAATCCCACCGTTCGGTGGTGCAGTCAACGGTAACGACCGTTTCCCTCTCTTCCAATGGAATGGGCTTGCCACAGATCGCAGTGTAATAGAATTCCCATAGATTATGGGAGAGCTCCACGCGACGATTTTCGTTCTGAAACGGCATCTTGAACATCCTTTCGTTCAGATAGACCGCTTCGCGCAATACCCCGCAACAGCTTCCCATCCCTCTCTCCATCAAAAATACTGAGAGTGCCCGTTCGGCTTCCTCATAGAACGCGAGGCGATTGCCGCTGGTCGCCAGTTCGATGAGCATATACTCATCGGTCGGCCACCACAGATCAAGCCACTGGGGCGCACGACAGAACTCCTCCGCTCCACCCTGGATCTCCTCGGCCTTCTTAATGAAGAATTTCCGAATCTTGGAAAGGGTTGGAAATTCTTCTTCGCTTCCAAAACAGCCTTCCGAGAATAGCTCGATGAGCGTCCGGTAATCAATGCCGGTCATCTCATGTATGACCACAAGCGGAATCTGGAGCACCTTGTCGAAGTGCAGAAACGCAGTCATCCAGGAAAGTGCACGTACTCGCACCCAATCCTCTCGCGGCATCGTACTCGTCGCGACCACCAGCTGTTGTAACTCCGCGACCTCGTCTTCCTTATCGTGAAGATTGCCATGGATCGTGATGATGCGCGTTTCCACCGTTTCCATCCCGTACTTCTTCTGGTATTCCGGATCGCCCATTTCGGCGTTCGGAAGGACGGTCAGGTTGAAGAATAGAATGCGATTATGCTGGCCGTTCGCGATAAGATCGCTCACGCCGCGCACGAACGATTCGTACGTCTCTCCCGGCAATCCCAGGACGAGATCAGTTGAGGTTTGGATTCCTGCAAGCGTGAATTTCCGCTGAAGTTCCTTGAAACCCTTTGGGCCCTCCAACTGAATGTTGTCCCGCTTGATCGCCACGAGCGTTCCCACGTCCATGGATTGCATGGAAACGGTTACACCAGTATTCAATCCGGCGTCAGAAAGTATTTTCTGTGCCGCAAAGGACCTTTCCGTGGCATTCTTGGTGCTTGAAACGCTGAATGCACGGGGAAAACCGGTTCTTCGCCTTGAATCCGCAAGACGCTCTGCGATACCAATATCACGTTCGAAGATGCCGAAATTGGCATCGGCGCCGAAGATGAAATCGACCTTATGCTCCGCGAACCAATCTATCTCGCGGAAAAGCCGTTCCTCTTCCCATTTCCTCACCTTCGTGGCATTGACCGCGGAACCCCAGTCGCAAAACGTGCAACTGAAGGGGCATCCACGGTTTGTTTCCCAAATGGCGTTCCATTTCCCGTTGGGATTCTCGCGCATGAGAGGATCAAGAACCCCGTCCAAATATGGGGATGGAAATTCGTTTAGGTTCTCCACGCGCGGTAAACGCGGGTTCCGCACGAGCTGTCCGTTGTACCGATAACTGATGGCGGGGATATGTTCTTTATCTTCCCATCGTTCAAGAAGAGCGCAAAATACCCTCTCGCCTTCGCCATGACACGCGATATCAATGAAGGGGTTCTCTTCCATGAAACGCTCCGGGTTATCCGGAACCTGGGGACCTCCGAACACCACGAGCACTTCGGGCTTTTGCCTTTTCAGTTCTCGCGCGATCGCAAGGCTTAGCTGCTCGTTCCACACATAGATGCTGAACCCTACGATATCCGCACCGAGCAACTTCGCCACCGCATCCGCGACCGGCTCCCTGCGATAAATAGGGACGAGAAAACGATACCGATCCGGTCGGGAAAGATTCTTCCTCGCATATGCTTCGAGCATCGCCACCGAGTACGGGAGATAATACTGGCCGGTGTAGCCGTTGTTGATCTGCACCAGCCCTACCACAAGCTCTGTGGTTCTCATCCTGTTCCTCCTTCTGTGATCTATAGTGATTGTTTAAATTATCTAGCGTGATTATGTCAATTTTTGTCTCTTTGTCAATTGAGACAAAATGTAAAATAAAACGCCTCTGGATTTTTACAGAGGCGTTTCCCGAATTGAAAATACTAAAAGATGGATCGAACCGTCCCACCATCAACCTCGATGCAGGTGCCGGTGATGAAGCAAGCTTGATTCGATGCAAGAAATGCAACGAGTTCCGCGACATCCGCAGGAGTACCTATCTCTCCGAGCGGCGCTTTTGCTCTTACTTCCGCTTCCAGTACGCGCTCCGCTTCCTCAAACGAGACGTTCCCACTCCGCATCCTACTCTCAACGTCCCGCTTCCACGCGCCTTCGCCCTTAATGGTGCTGGAGCAAATCGCGTTTACCCGCACGTGTTCCGGTCCCAAGGTGCGCGAAAGCGATTTAGAGAGGTGGATCATCGCCGCTTTTACCGCGCCGTAGTGAGGGTTCCAGTCGCCGGGCTGTTTCCCTGCCACGCTCGCAATGTTGATGATGCGGGCATACGGAGATTTTGTGAGGTAACTGAGCGCTTCCCGCGTGACACGCACCATGGTCATGAGATTGGTATCGAAGATTCCGTACCAGTCATCATCGGTGAGATCGGGAAATTTCGCGACTTCTCGCACTCCCCCGATATTGTTCACGAGAATATCAAGGCGTCCAATGGGTTCGATAACCTTGCGAAAAAAATCCCGCACTCCCTCGAGCTTTGTAGCGTCAAGTGGGTGGGCATGCACGGTCGAACCGCACGCGCGTATCTCTTCCGCCGCCGTTTCCAGAGCAGATGCGCCTCGGCCGCAGATAACGATGTCGGCGCCTCGCCGCGCGAGGGTCAGGGCTATCGTCTTCCCAATGCCCTTACTGCCTCCCGTGATGAGCGCGACGCGACCGGCGAGGTCCTTTTCCGCTGCGTTTTTCATGGTCATTCCTTTAGGTTGTTAGTTTTATTTGGAATAGAATATCCTCAAATCGAGCTTTAGTCAATGGTCTCGCATGCGGACGTGAAAAATAAAAAACCTCGGGTGTGAAACACCGAGGTTTTTGAACGAATGAATATTACTACTGAAGGAGCTTCTCTATCGCGACCGCAAGGTATTCCTGGGAAATACCGGTCACGGTGCGCAGATATTTCTGGCTCCCCACTACGGTCGGCCATGCATCCTTGATGCCGAAACGCCTGAATCGGGCCGTACCGCCGGACTCCGCGAACACCTCCGCTACCGCACCACCAAGTCCTCCGATGATGCTGTGCTCTTCAAGAGTACAAACAGCGCGACGGGACCGCACACGCTCCCGAACAAGGCCCTCATCGAGAGGTTTGATCGTGTGCATGTTGACCACTTCAACGGAAATCCCCTTCTCCGCGAGCATGTCCGCAACGCCGAATGCTTCCGCGAGAATGGTCCCAGTAGCGATGATGCATACGTCCACGCCTTCCCGAACAATCATTCCCTTTCCTACTTCGGGCTTCATGCTCGTGAGATCACCATCTTCCCTCATATTGAGGCGAAAGTAAGTCGGCCCCCCAAGTCGAATGGTCTCTCGTAAGAGGGCGCTTGCTTCCGCCGATCCTGAAGGTGAGATTATTCTCATGTGGGGAAGTGAGCGCATCATTGCAATGTCCTCGATCGCAAGGTGGGTTATGCCGCATGTTCCGTACGTGAAACCGGCTCCGCCACCAACGATGGTGACATCGGCTTCGTGTGAACACACGTCCACTTTTACCTGCTCGATGCAACGGAGCGTGATGAAAGGAACGATGGAATACACAAAAACCTTCTTCCCTGAGAGTGCGGCGCCAACTGCAAGGCTGATAATGTTTTGTTCGGCCATGCCGCCATTCTGGTATCGCGCTCCGAGAGCCCGGAATTCCTCCTCCTTCACATGCCAAAAATCGCTGGTGATGAAGAAGATACGTGGGTCACGAAGAGCCTCTTCATAGAGTGTTTCCACGAAAGCGGTTCTCATGATTGCACCTCCTTCATAGCACGATGATAGTGTTCGTCCGACATCGATTTGGAGTGCCAGACGCCATCACCTTCCATGAAAGAAACACCTTTCCCTTTCACGGTGCGTGCAATGATGGCATGTGGACGGTCGCCCGTTCGTTCGATGACGCTGCCGAGCCGTTCGAAATCGTGACCGTTAACCTCGTCCGCATCCCACCCGAACGCCCTGAATTTCTCCACAAGGGATTCTACGGCGACGATATCGTCCACCTTGTTCCACGTTTGGAACCCGTTCCGGTCCACGATAAGGGTGAGGTTGCTAAGGTTGCGCGATGAGGCGAACATTGCCGCTTCCCACACAGACCCTTCCTGCAATTCCCCGTCTCCCATGAGAATGAAGATGCGATAGTTCGCGCCGTCCGCCTGTGCGGCAAGCGCCATACCGGCACCAATCGAAAGTCCGTGCCCGCCGGAGCCGCCATTGGTCTCCACGCCAGGAAGCTTCCGTTCCACATGGCTCGCGAGTTCACTTCCGTTCTGTGCGAAGGTTGCGAGCGCTTCCCGGGGGAAAAATCCGCGCGCGGACATGACCGCATAGAGTGCCGCTGCCGCGTGCCCCTTGCTCAAAATGAACCGATCCCTTTCGGAAAAACGCGGGTCTTCGGGATTTACGTTCATCACACGAAAGAAAAGCAGGACCAACACGTCCACGGAAGATAGCGCACATCCGATGTGCGAATCCTTCGCGGCATATGCCATTTCCAGAACCTTCTGCCGGCACTGCTTCGCTATTGCCGCTAAGTTCTCCATTAATGTCTCCTTTGGTTATAAAAGTTTTCTGACTTGGTTATATACCACCGATGGGATTTTGGCAAGAGCATAAAAAACGCCCCGCATTGATATGCGGGGCGCGAGAGCTATGAGGTCGATCATTCCACATACTTCCCCGCTTCATCGCGCGGAGAAAGAAGTGGATTTTTTATCGGCCACCAGATGGCGAACCTCGGGTCATCGTAGCGGTACGTGGTCTGACGGGCGGGATCGAAATAGTTGGATTGCAAGTAGTGAAACATAATGTCGTCGCTCAAGGCGAGATGGGCGTTCCCGAATCCCGGAGGTATGAGCACTTGGAGCGCATTATGCTCGGTGAGCGTGAATGACTCCCATTTTCCGAAATCTTTCGACTGCTCGTCGCACACGACCACCACCAAGTAGAAGCACCCGCGCCTGCAGGAGATGAGCTTCCAATTATCCGTCTCTGCATGGATGCCGCGAAGCACCCCCTTTGAAGAGGTGGAGTAGCTTTCGTTCACAAACTCCACGTTAATGCCCATCTTTTCGAACTCGGCTTTGCGGTACGCGGTCACGTACCTGCCTCGAAAATCCTCGTGGATGGGAGAGTCGGGCCGTATGAGCAATACGCCGTCCAGTGTCGTTTTATGTGCTTCCATAGAATGAGGTCTCTTTATGATTGTGTAATGTCTTTTGCCTTGGTTATATACCAATATTCTTGCCTTGACAATCACTGACGGCTACGCGGGTTATTTCTTTTCGCTTACGAAAAACGTGTTCACCTCTCTGATCTTTCGGATCGCCGCGAGCTGTGCGGCGGTGAGCGGAGGGAGATCGCTCGCCGTCGCGTTCTCCTCCGCCTGGGTTTCCGTGAGCATGCCCGCGACCACCGTGGACACCTCCGGAAACGCGACGCAGAACTTCAGCGCGAACTGCGCGGGAGTATAGATGCCCTTATCGTTCACCGGGGAAAAAACGTTCGGGGACTCCCTCCATCGCGCGAGTTGTGCCGGCGACCACACGGAACGATGGTCCCGAGAATCGAACTGAGTGTCGGTGACTTTTCCGGTAAGGAATCCGAAGGCGAAGGGTGTCCGTACGATGATGCCAACGCCGCGCACACGGGCCACATCAAAGATTCCTTCGGTAAGCGCGCGCTGGTCCATCATGTTGAAGTTTAGTTGCACTACATCCACGCCGAATTCTTCTATCGCCGTCTTGGCATCGGAGGGGTTTTTCACCGAATATCCGATCGCGCGGATCTTTCCTTCCTTCTTTAGCTCTCTCAATGTTGCAAAACATTCGGGGGTCTCCCGCACAAGTTCAAGCGGCACGCTATGAAGTTGGTACACGTCGACGTAGTCAGTTTTGAGGCGGCGCAGGCTTGCTTCGAGGCAGCTACGGATATAGGACGGTGACACGTCGTATGGCCCTCCGTGCTTTACACATCCGACTTTTGTCGCAAGCACAACTCTTTCGCGTTGGTTACCAAATGCCTCCCCAAGAAGTGCCTCCGCGTGCCCCTCGTGGCCGTAGATGTTCGAGGTGTCGTAAAAATTCATGCCGAGTTCGAGGGCCCGCGCGAGCGCGCGAAGCGACACCGCGTCGTCGGTCTCGCCGTACGAGGTGGCGCCCTCGGTGAGCCCGCCGATTCCCCACGTGCCAAAACCTATCTCGGAAACCGAAATGCCAGTAGCGCCTAATGTCCGGTAATTCATAGCTATGCCACCGGACTCCACATGACCACCGCATACTCCGTGAGCAAGCTCCCTCCCAAATAGGTCCTTTGTGCTTTTTCAATCTTTATTTTCCCCTCTTTCTCCAGCGCCTTGAGGTGGTTCACAAAATTCGAGAGATAGTTTCTCTTCCGGTAGTACGATTGGGTAAGAAAATCCGTGCGATTTGAATCGTCCAACAGTTCCCCAATCGGCTCCACATGGAAACATATTTTAGGCCTGTTCTTGAGCAAATACGCGATGAACTTCTCATGTTTTTCTCCAACCTGCTCTAAAGCGCCTACGGTATACACCACACTGTTGGCGTCGAGCGCGAACGATTCGTCGGGATTAAAAAAATCAAATTTCTTTCCGTAGGTATTCTTGGCTACATCTTTTGCAACCATTTCTTTGATAATCTCCTGGGACGCTTCGGCCCAATCCAAGCCGTAGATCTTTGCTTCCGGGTTGAATTCCCGCACCTTCAGAAGGTGGTGGCCCGTGCCGCACCCAAACTCGTACACGGAGCTCGCGGCAGGAATATATTTCTCAAAAAGCCACTCCAAAATTATGGAGAGAAACTTATAGTCGAGGTTTCCCTGAAGGGGGCGGATATACTCTTGCTTCCACTTTCCCCACTTGACCAAATCGCGGGTGGCAGAAAAGTAGCCCGGCACAAGGCCCCCCTTCCCCCTCTCTCGGAATGCCTGCAGGTTTTCTGACCATCCCTTTTCCCACTTGCCCAACCGGTGCGCTCCGGACGCGTCGAATTCCGGGTCCAGTAGTATCTTCACGCTGGTTTTAATGCATTCATCCCTCTCCTGCGGTGTCATCCGTGCATACTCGATATTCAACTCCTCTATCTTACTCTTCACCCGCTCGCTTAAGGGCTCACCTATGGCCGAGGAAAAATCATCAGGACTGAAAATATGGTGTTCTTTCATAAGTAATCAACTCACCTTAAAACGCCCCTCTTGGTCCAAAAAATTCTCCGGTTTGAACGCTATGCGCTCTGTATTTTTCTGTCCCCGCGTTCCCAAAAGCTTCCGTATTATGAAACGGGTGCCTCGCGGGGACAGCCTTATCATCGCCCTTCCGCCCGCCGCTACCGTTTCAAAAAGTGACAGTTCTCCGAAAAATGCGCGTCGGAACGTTGTGGTTCTATAGCCCCCCACGTCCCGTGAACGCATACCAAACCTGAAAAGATAGATACCGGCTGACACGATCGTTTCGGCACCCCAAAATATCTTCATCTCGCGATAAAAATCATTCCACAACGGCGCGTACATCCCTTTAAACGTGAGAAGGTAATAGTAGGCGTTCTTGAATATCTCCGCCAGAGAATCGCTACCGAGATCAAAACGAAGATTTTTGCCGTGCGCCACTTTTAAATAGCGTAGTGAACTGTCAAAAACGAAATTGTGGTACCTCGTCAAAACCTCCAAAAATAGTATTGCGTCAACACCAAATCCGTTCTCCCAAAAACCTTTGAGCTCGGACGGAACACCCACGAGCGGTTTATTGCAATAATGCCCCACAAAATAATCCATCGCTTTCACCGCATCTTCTTTTCGCATAAGCGCGAGTGCGCTTATGTAGAGGTGCTCCGATCGGTACATGCGCTTTACAAACCATTTTGCAGAGTATGCGCGGGGAGGGGAAAAATCACCGAAGGTCTCGCTGAGAAATTTGAACTGATTCCCGCCAATCTCTGAAAGATTTATCAGCCGCGGTACGATGCCCGCTACTCCAGGATGGTCGAGGAAGCTCTGTACGCCGTTTTTAATGTAATCGCGCGCGAGCCAGTCGTCTGCCCCTATCATCATCACAAATTCTCCGCCTGCTTGTTGAAACATCTCCAATAAGCGCGATGAGAGACCCGCCATCTGTGCGCGCCTGAAATATTTTATACGCGGGTCTTGTGCCGCGTATTTCCTCACCACTCTTTCGCTTCCATCGGTGCTCGCATTATCAACCACCACCACTTCGATGTTCCGGTAGGTTTGGTTGAGGCAACTGTCAAAAACCCTATGAATGAATTCTTCTGCGCTCGAAAAAGTCACGCAGATGCTTACCAGTGGACCATTATTCTTGCTCATGCGCGACTAACTTCTTTTTTTAATCAGTGAAGTTATTGACCTCGCGATCTGTTCCGGAGAAAGGCCATTTTGTGACCTTAAATATTCCTGGTCACCCACGATCTTCATAAACCGGTCCTCGACACCGATTTTTTTGAGTCGACATTTCTTAGGAAGAGCCGCTTGGGCTAGCACAGATGCCACTGAATCCCCCAGTCCGCCAATCACGCTGTGCTCCTCCACAGTGATAACAAGTCCGGTCTTCGTCGCGCTCATGACCACGCGTTCGTCCAATGGTTTCACGGTCGGCATGGAAATGACCTTGCAGAATATGTTCTTCCTCGCCAGGATCTCCGCCGCCCGCAGCACATTTTTGAGGATCGGACCGCATCCTATGACGGTCACAGAGCTTCCTTTCCGCAGAACATTGGATCGTCCGATCGCGAACGGAAAGGTTCTGCGGTGCAAATTTTCTTCCTTGCTCTTACCCAAACGAAGATACGCCGGACCGCGGTCGCGCGCCATCGCTTTCACCGCCAACTCCGTTTCTATGGGGTCGGCAGGAACCAACACTTTCATGTTCGGCAGCACCTTCATGATGGCGATGTCTTCGATGGAGTGGTGCGTCGCGCCGAGCTGACTATAGCTATACCCACCGCCTACTCCCACTATTTTTACGTCCAGATTGTGGAGACACACATCGTCACGAACCTGCTCGAATGGTCGCATTGTTGCAAAGGGGACGATGGAGTACGCAAACACTTTTTTGCCGCTCAACGCGAGCCCCGCCGCCATGCCCACCATATTCTGCTCGGCGAGCCCACAGTTGAGGTATTGTTTTGGGAACTGACGCGCAAAGTCCTCAAAGACCGAGAATCCAAGGTCTCCGGTGAGAAGCATTACCCGCTTGTCTTTTTTTACAAGACGCGTGAGCGCCTTCATAAAGGCTATTCTCATAGATGCTTGATGCGCTCTTTCGCCAACCGATATTCTTCCTCGGTGGGAGAATTATAGTGCGAGCGAAGCTCGTTTTCGTAGGGAAGTCCCCTCCCTTTCACGGTATGGGCGATGAGCACGCTTGGCTTTCCTTTTGCGAACGGGATTTTGGCGAATGCCTTCGTGAGCGCCTTAAAATCGTGCCCATTGCACTCTTTTACATTCCAACCGAAATCCCTCCATTTCTTCGCGAACGGTTCGAGGTCCAGAATGTCCTTAGTCCGCCCGAACGACTGCCACTTGTTGTAATCCACCACCGCCACAAGATTATCCAGTTGATGGTGCCCCGCGAAAAGGATGGCTTCCCAGTTGGACCCTTCGTCACATTCTCCGTCACTCATCACCACGAACACCCGGTATGATTTCTTATCGAGTTTCCCCGCGAACGCCATCCCCGTCCCAATCGGAAGACCATGACCCAATGAGCCGGTAAAAAGTTCAACGCCGGGAACCGCGGCTTGACTCGCGTGTCCCGCAAGTGCGGTTCCGTTCCGAAGATATTTTTTGAGCAGTTTCACATTGAAAAACTCTCGCACACCCAGCACAGCATAGAGAGCGGCACCCGCATGGCCCTTACTCAAAAGAAGACGATCCCGATTTGGATGCTTCGGATTTTTCAGGAAGACCCTCATCGCATTGAAATAGAGTGCGACGAGGATATCCACTACAGAGAAACTGCTCCCGAGGTGAGCGCTTTTGCTCTGCGTCACCATATCCAAAACCAACTGCCGCACGGTACGCGCGACACTTTGCAGTTGGTGGGTAGTTGGAGAGTGCGAAACTTTCATTGATACAGCGAAGGATTCTGTTTGAACCATTCCACATTCTTCGCTATCCCATCCTCCAACGAATATTCCGGTTCCCAGCCGAGCATCCGCTTGATCTTCGAGACGTTTGCGGTCCACATCGCGGGTTCGTGCTGAACGGGCGTAGCGGCTCCGTACGACGGCTCGATAGTCGCACCAGTGACGCGTTTCACGATCGTCACCACATCGCCAAGTGTGCGCTGCATTCCGGTACCCACGTTGAACACCTCGCCCTTGATATCTTCACGGTGGGCTATCGCGGCATCATATGCTCCGATCACGTCTTCGATAAAGACAAAATCGCGCACGAAAGAGGAGGACGCAAGAGCGAGCTCGCCGTTCTTCAAACACGCCTTTATCACCACCGGCACCAACCGTCTAGGATCTTCGTAGTATCCATACACCGAGAAGAGACGCATGGTAACGAGAGAAAGGTTGTGCTTCCTACCTAAAAAACGCCCGAACATGGTTGCGGCGGCTTTCGTGACGCCGTAGAGGTTATTAGGTTCGGGAAGCTCGTTCTCACACATAGGATGGTCCTTCTCGCCATATTCGGAGGAGGTGCCGGTGTTTATGAAACACGAGAACCCCGTTTCCACCGAAGCGCGCATAAGGTTAATGGTGCCGAGCACATTCATCGCTATGGTCGTTCGAACATCCTGCTCGCGCCCTTGGGATCCTCCGTACGTTGCAAAATGGAGGATAACCTCGGGAGCGACCAACCTTACTACGCGGGCCACTTCCGCCTCTTCTTCAAGATTTACCTCACAGAAATGAACACGATCTTTGATATCGGAAAGGCGCCATGGGTTTGAGTGGGACCGTACCGTGACATACACCTCATCCCCGCGCGCAACGAACGTTCGAATGAAATTCGCTCCCACAAAACCCGTTCCTCCCGTGATCAAATATTTTACTTTATTCATGATATGCGGGAACACAATTACCATATAACCGTACAACAAATATGGCACGCCGGAAAGAGGAATCCGTGTTACAATTTCCCAAAATGCAAAACCACAAACAAAACTCATTGTTAAGTTTCCGCGAAGAACGCGTATTGATAGGCTTGCTCCGAAAAGTTCGTTTCCCTGTTTCGCCTGCTCTTTTTGACGCGTGGTGCAAAACATTCACCGTGAACCCCATAGAACTCGTTGTAACAAAAGGTTCAGGAAAAAAAATGGAGGCGCTTCTCACTTATCGAAACGACAGATACTGGAAGGGATGGCATATTCCGGGGAGCGTGCTTCGCCCCGGCGAAAAGATTAGAGACGCACTTCTAAGAATTCAGAAGCAAGAGGTGAAATTTTCACTCACAAAACCTCGATTCTTCGCGCTTGAAGAAAAAGAAACGCCGCGAGGACAGGAAGTCTCTCTTATTTTTTTGAGCCGGAAAAAGAGGGGAATTAAAGATTCCAAAACCGGAGTGTTTTTCCTTCTTACTGAGTTACCAAAAGATGTAATTGAAGAACACAAGACACTACTCAAAACGCTAAGGAGCAAGCTTCGCGCCTCTTAATATGGTGTCGTATTTTACAACAAACGCTTCAAACGCCCGGAAAAGATAGTCGAGCATCTCTTGAGTAATACCGTGGTGAACACCGATGAGGAACGAGTTCCGGAGAATGAGGTTCGAATGCGGAAGCTTTCCTATCACGCGATGAGAAACACCGCGATACGCCGGTTGCTTCAGTACATTGCCGGAAAAAAGCGGCCGCGTCTGGATCTTGTGGTCCTCAAGATAGCGCACGAGGTCGTTTCGCTTGAACGGCGCTCCTTCTCTTAAGGTGAGTGGAAATGCGAGCCAATTCGTACGCGTTTTCGGAAGTTCTTCGGGAAGAATGAAGAACTCTTCGTAACGACGGAAGAACGAATGGAGTACTTTGAAGTTTCTCCTTCGTGCCGCGGCAAAACCAGAAAGACGTTTTAGTTGTTCCAGCGCGAATGCTGCCTGCATCTCGGTCGGCCGGAAGTTGTATCCGCGCTCCACGAACACGAATGCGCTGTCGTAGGGTTTCCCGTCAATACGGAATGTCGCAAGGCGGGAACGTATCTTTTCGTCGTGCCGCGAAATACCTCTCCCCCAGTCGCGTATCACTCTCGCCCGCTCACGAAGTTTCTTGTCGTTCGTCATAAGCATGCCGCCGGCTCCTCCCGCAGTCACCAAATGGGACGCATAGAAGCTGGTAGTCACAATATCACTCCACATTCCAGACGGCTTCCCGTGATAAAGACCCCCGATCGTATCACAACTATCCTCAATGAAAACCAATTCATGTTTTCTACAGAATGCACGAACGGCGACCATATCCACAAAGTTTCCGATAAGGTGGGGTACCATGACCGCAACGGTTTTCCGTGAGCGGGCCTTTTCAAGTTCGCGCGTGTTAAGGGTGTACTTTCCCGCCACCACATCCACCAGTACCGGCACTAGACCCATTTGGACGATGGGCGCAATGGTGGTGTTGAACGTGCAGGCGGGCGTGATGACTTCGCTCCCTTTCGAAAATTTACTTGCCGCGAACGCGAGAAGGTTCGCAGAAGAACCGGAGTTCACAAAAAGCCCGTATTTCTTGCCGAACAGTTTCGCGATCTTTCGTTCGAATTCGGCGGTCACTTTCCCAGTCGTAAGCCACCCCGCACGAAGCGTTTTCTCTACCGCGCGTATTTCTTTCTCTCCGAACACATCGGTAGTATTCGGCGCGTACCATATCCAATCTTTGCCAGCTCGAAACTGTTTTTTCCTCATCCTCGCAGATTTTTAGTGAAGCTCTCTTTTGCCCCCCTCCGTTTCTATCGGAACGTGCCGCATCCAAACCTTATCGCGCCACCACTCTCCATTTTTTACGTACCACTCAACGGTACGCTCGAGCCCCTCTTCGAATGAGATAAGCGGTTTCCAGCCGAGCACCCGCCGTATTTTTGATGTGTCCGCAGTATGCCTAAATACCTGTCCCGGCCGATCTCCCACATTCAACGCATAGGTCGTATGCTTCGTCTTTTTCTCTGTTTGGTGGTCCATCATGCGGGTAATAAGCTTTGCAATCGCATTTACGGAATAGCTTTTCTCCGAACCCACATTAAACACCTCTCCCTCTACCTTTTTTCCTGGAGCATGAATTACGAGATCAATCGCGCGAACCAGGTCATCCACGTAGGTAAAATCGCGGCTGCTGTCCCCTGTGCCGTGAATAGTGAGAGGCTCATTCAAAATAAAACTCGTGATGAAGCGCGGAATGAGTTTTTCAAGGTGCTGACGTGGTCCATACATATTGAAGGGGCGGATGATAGTCGCGGGAATCTTATACGTCATAAGGTAGGAATACACGAGACGATCGGCGCCTGTTTTTGCGGCCGCATAAGGACTCTGGGGATTCAGTGGGTGCGTTTCGCTCATTTTTCGCGTCTCGGCCGTGCCATACACCTCACTCGTGGAAATATGTATAAAACGCTTCACGCGCGCACGATGCTTCAAGACCGCGTTCGCAACCCGTTGCGTGCCGATTACGTCGGTTTCAAAAAAGGCGGAATCGTCAAAAATGGAGCGGGTCACGTGGGTCTCGGCGGCGAAGTGCACTACCACATCCACTTGGCTGACAAGATGGTCCACAATCTTCGCATTCTTCACGTCGCCATACCAAAAGACGAATCGATTGCTCTGTTTTATGTAGTCGGGAATATTTTTTACGTCTGCGGAATAGGTGAGCGCATCAAGCACGATGAACCGATAGTGGGGGTACTTCCCAAAAAGATAATCAAGGGCATTGCTCCCGATGAAGCCAGCAGCCCCGGTGATAAGAATGGTCTTTTTTTTCTTCATAGCGTTCAAATTATATTAGAGAGTCTTAAAAACTTCAATGATGGCACGAACCCGGTCCACCATTAAATTTCCTCCTTCTACCACGCGCCGCCGTCCCCGCTCCGCAATTATTTTCCTTGCTTCTCCATGCGAGAGATAAAAATCTATCTTTCTCTTAAGCTCGTGGTAGTCGGCGAAAAACTCCGCCTCTTCTCCCTCTTTCAAAAACTCCCCCGTCTTCGCGGTACGCTCATGCAACATAAAACCTCCATAGGCGGGGATTTCGAACGTACGGCAGGCGAGCGTCTCTTTGTTGTGACCACGCACAAAGGCAAGGATGATCTTGGATGCCGCGACGACCTTCCCCATTTCTTCGCAATTCACGGCACGATATTGCACACACCCCCTCTTGGCGAGGCATGAATCTTTGGGGAGCCCCTCCCATGCATTTCCCCAAATCTTTATGTGGTATCCTTCACCGCATAGTTTCTCAAGAAACTCCACGCGTTTCTCTGGTGCGTAGGTGCCTACAAACGCAATATCAGCGGCCCATTGTGTCCTTTCTTTTTCGGGAACGAGGGTCGGCTTATGACACTCGGAATCCGCTCCGCACGGAATAAAAAGTGAGCGCACGGCACCCATATTTTTTAATTCTTCTGCGTTCGCGTAATTAAAAGAAAAATGGCAATCATAGGCCGAGATAGAAGCGTAGAAAAGAACACTCGCGGTTTTGGGAAACGAGACATAATCGGGATACCACGAAAATACCTTGCATGGCGTCTCCTTTAGGGCGAGAACGACCCTTGGATTAATAAGAATAGGCTTAAAAAGAAGGATGAAGTCAGGTTTAAATTTTCGAGCGGCTTCAATTAATTCAGCGTTCAATTTCTGCGTTCCGAAATAAAGAGGGACCTCCCGAAATCTGTTCACCGCCTTATTAAAAGGGGAGGTGTGGTAGGAGGAAAAATCGAAGAATTCCAATTCTACCCCCAAGTTTTCGAACGCTCTACGGGCGAAGTGTTCCGATGTCCCGCTCCCCGGAAATCCTCCCAGCAGTACTTTCATGGTGCTGTTCTCAATAATGCGCTTTTTATCCCTTTGATGTCCTCTTTAAAGCTGTAAGAGAAGATGTGTCGAACGGATCTCTCACCTAATTTCTTCCTCATTTCTTTGTTGTTTAGCAAATCACCAAGAATCTTTCCTAAATTAGGAACGTCCCCTAGTGGAAATGTATAGCCGGTAGCACCGGGGATGATGAGATCGGGAACACACCCCACCATATCGGAAGTTACAATAGGAAGCCCAAAACACATCGCTTCGTTTACCACGAGCCCCCACGTTTCGCCGATGCCGGATGGCAGAACAAAAACGTCGGCTATCGCGTAGTATTTTCCTACTTCTGTCTGATTCTTGAATCCGACGAAATGGACATCGCTCAATTTATTTTCCTTTACAAAATCTTTCATGGCTCCAAGCAACTCCCCCTCGCCCACAAACACGAGCGCCTTGTTATCAACCGTGAGGGCGGCGTACGCCCGGAGAAGATCTATGGGACGCTTTTTTGGTATAAACTTGCCAACAAAAAGGGTCACCGAGGCGTTCTTTGAAATGTCGAGCTCCTTCCGTAGCTCGCTTCTCCGTGGGGAAAAACGTTTCCGGTCATCCAAAAATCTTTCATTGTCCACCGCGTAGGGAACAAAGAACAGTTTCCGGGGCGGAGCGCCAAGATGCTCATAAAATTCCTTATTCTCCTTCCCTATGTACAAGAACGCCGAAACAAAATGAAAAAGAACACGTAGAACAGACCGCTTTATCGGCTGGGCGAATCCCTTTTTCAACAGCTCTTGCTTTAGTGGGTTTTCGGCGCGTAAAAAGATCGGCGTTCGGGAAACGATCGCCGCAAGGAACACGAGGATGAACTCTAGGAGGTTCCACCCGAGAATCAGGACGGCATTGATTGGCACTTTTCCTAAAAGAAGACGCCGGGGTAATTCAAACTTGGAATCGAGGAACTCGTGTCGATACCCCTCGAGGAGAGGGATATCCCATTTGATATCTCTTCCGAACTCGGAATCGTAGGCCTTGGCCGCCGCGTTTCCCTTCCCCGCAAAATACACCATAAGATCGAACTCGCCGCTCTCCGTGATCGCTTTGAATAACGGAGCCTGATATTGGATTGGGTGCGATGCGAGTATGGCAAGCTTGTATTGTTTCACTTGTGAGCGGCTACGATGAGGTTTTGCGTGAATATCCCATGCGAAGAACCCGTCTCGACGATCAAATACGCGTGCATGATGAGCTCAAAAACTCTCCACACCACATAACGCGCGAGGGATTTCAGCCCATGCACCACAGGTCTCTGTGGATGCACCTCAATTGCGCGGAAACCAGAAACCCTCAGTACCTGACCGATGCCGCTTTTCGTAAAGGCCGTCTCGTGTGTGAAATCCCCCCATCGCAATCTTCCCCAAAGGAGATTCTCTGCATTGAGGGTTTGAATGATAAAAACTCCGTTCTCTTTCAACGACTTATGAACGCTTTCAGCGATATCCAAAATCTCTGGCTTGGTAAGATGTTCCATGAGATCCTGCGCGAAAATCGCGTCATAGATGCCCACGTTCGCCTTCAAAAATTCGGACACGTTCCCACGTCGGATGTGCTTGATTCCTAATGTGGACGCTTGCGCCACCTGCTCGCCGCTCACGTCGATTCCTTCAGCATTTCTAAATCCCATCTCGTGGAGCCAGTACACCAAACTTCCGCTCCCGCAACCAAGATCGAGAATCCGAGCATTACTATCCTTCGGTAAGAATTCTCCGAAATACTTCTTCCAAGCAAAGAACCTCTCTCTGATGCTTTCCAAAGACTCCGCGCCATAAAGGGAGAGGGTGTGCGTAGAAACGTATTGTGCATAAAATTTATCCTGATAATTCATGGTTTCTGAAGGGTCGAGTAGAGAAAAACGCCCATTTTAAACTTCTCGGTGAGCAACCGAGCGAGCGAGTTCGGAATGTATTTTGTAATGATATCTTTCAACGCTCCCGCGGACAAAGGTATAAAATCACTTTTCGGTCCGAGAATAAAGATGTCGCGCACGCTGAACATCGGCTCGTTCAATTCCTTCCAGTCCGAACGGCGGTAATATCTCGCAATGGCGCCGTCAGTGAACCGTTGAATACTTTCAAAGAGCGATCTGCCCTTCACCAGATCCCCGAATATAAGCGCGCGAAGGAACCCCATCACGTAATAATTCCACCAACCGCGATGGTAGACCATAATGGACGCGGTTCCGCCCGGCTTCAACACGCGCCTGATTTCTTTCAGGATCTTCTTTGTGTCGGAGGAGTGATGGATCACGCCCCACGACCATACCAGATCAAAGCTATTATCCGGGAACGACAGGCGCTCCGCGTCCATACGGATGATTATTCCGGGCAAACCAAAAACCTTGAACCTCTCCGCGGTACTTTTGACCGCATACTCGGTGAGGTCGATGCCAGTGAAAGACTTGGCGTGCGCCGCCAACAGTTGCGCATGGCTTCCATTGCCGACACCAATCTCTAATACCTCCTTATCCTTCAACGCCGCGAAATCAATGAGCCGATCGAAGGGAATCGCCTTCCACGGGAGGTATTCTTTTGAATTCAGGAAGAAGCGCCTATCAATCTCGTTGAAAAATTCCCTACTAAACTCGGGAAAGGGTATTCTCTCTCCCCAATCGTATCGCATGGGATTGTCATTCCACCAGCGGTAATTTTCCTCCTGTGTTATGGCCGCCTTGGAAATTTTATTTTCGAAGATTTTCATGAAGAAATAATTTCACCCTTTCATCAAATTTTTCCCGCCCATAATGCTTCAATGTTTCCCACCGCAAATGTTCTCGATCTAATAAGCGGGAGGAGGATTTTTTATTAAGAACGCCGACTACCGCATCCGCAATTTCTTCCTTATTATCCGGATCCACCAAAAAGCCGAGCTTCCCCTGCAAAAGCGTTTCAGGAGAAGCATCGCGATTCCCCGCAATAACCGGGAGCCCGCACGCGAGCGCTTCCAGGAAAACAATGCCGAATCCTTCGCACTTGGACGGCATGACAAATACATCCGCGAGATTGTAATAATCAATGAGTTCCTCTCCCCCCACTTTGCCTGCGAGAATTACTTGTGTTTCTAGTTTCAAATTTTTCACCAATTCCCGAATTCGCGGCATATCGTCTCCTCCGCCGACCAATACATACTTCACGTTAGGTACAGCCGCCGAAATCCGGGGTAACGATTCGATAACCCTATCGTACCCCTTAAAACCGGCTTCTACTTTCGAAAGACGGGAAACGGTAAGGATAATTTTTGTATCCGATATACCGTGCCTTTCAAATAGGTAACGAGGTTTCTCCTTTATAAAAAATTTTTTGCCGTCGACACTATTGGGAATTATAAAAAAACGTTCTTTTACGCCCGGCAGTTGATGGATAACTTTCTCCGCGGTATACCAGGAAACCGTTACCACCTTTTCTGCCTTCTCCAGCGCAACGCGCCGCCATGTGCCGTGAATATCCCACGCGTCCACTCCATGAACAAATACCACAAACCTCTGATTCTTAAGCTTGAATAAAACCAACGCGAGCGGAGAAAAATTTATGTGTCCGCAAAAAATAACATCCGGTCGATCCCGCCATGCATAAAAAAAGACACCCACAGTAAATTTCATCTTGCCCCAAAAACCGCTTTTCCGTTCAAGCACGAATACATTTTCGTTTTGCTCAGATAGTACCCGCAGTAACTGCCGATTGTACTGCTGAATTCCTCCGAAATTTTTCAAGTCTGTGGTTAGAAAAAGTATCTTCATAAAAATTCCTTAGAACGCTATTCAAGGCGATTTACTTCCTCCGGCCAAAGGCGGATGATCGCGTCGCGCACCTCGGCGCGTTTCTCGAGCTGTTCCGACGTTCCGTAGAGATCGTAGAGCGAATAGAGCACGGGTGGGAGCTTGGGCCCAATCGCGCGCGCGGCGAGGTAATATGCTTCGGCGCTTCTCAAGTCCGCTTCCTGCTGGCCAAAGCGTCTCCATAATGTCTCATAGAACTGGCCACCCATAAGAAGATGACGCACGTTATTACGGAAAAGGTACGGCTCGAGATACGCGACAATCGCGCGGGCGACCGGCTCCGGCTGGTCCTCCGCGGAGATAAAATTTGCAATGTCGCTCCCGAGGTACTTTACCGCCTCTTCCTGGCCGACGGGAGACGGGTGAAGGAGGAGGCGATCGAAATGCGCGTAGAACGATTCAAGCGAATTCACCGAGGCAAGCGTGTTGATGGAAGTGATATAACCCCGCGCTTTTATAAACGGCAGATACGCGCCGAAAATGAGCGCGAGCGCGGCGAGTATCACAAACGTGACCATTGCCGAATTTTTTATAACCGCTTTTGACATGGGGGGTGGAAATTTCTAATCAAGGGAAGAAATGTCAAATTTAAAGTTTATTTAGGATTTAGTGTTTAGGATCTATGCCTTTGGCGCGAGGGGCCGTTCGACCATCCGATACACCATGAACGCGAGGAAAAGAAACACGTTCACGTAGATGGGGAGCACGTCGAAAAGCACGATGCCCTGGATGAGGTAGGCAACCGGGAGCGCAAACGCGAGCGCCGAGGGAAGCGCCCGAAAGGCGGGGGGCGTTTCCTTCCCACGATGACCCTCCTGCGTTGGCGCATCTCCGTTCTCCCGCTTCAGAGAACGGAAAAGATAGCGGTAGAGCACTACGAATATCGCGAGGAAACTTACAATGCCGAGCGCGCCGGTTTCCACGAGATAGTCGAAGTAGATGCTGTGTGCCCGGTCAAACCACGCCCCAAACCCCTTCGTCGGCTCAAAGTAGGCGGGATCGAAACGCCGGTCGAACACCTGGATATAGTTCTCCGGACCCCACCCGAGGAGCGGGCGCTCCTTCCACCCCTCGAGCGCGATGCCCCACATGATGGTGCGGTGCTGAAACGTCTCCGCGGTGAACGAGAGATCGAAAATACGCGAGCCGGGTATCGCTTTCACAAAAGGAGCATCTTTAAAACTCACGAGAAGCCCGACCATAATCACTACTACGGCGCTGCCTGCGAGGAGCCATCGGCGCCACTTTTTATGGGCGTAGATGAAGTATCCGAGGAAGGCAAGCACGGCCCCCACGAGACCAAGGAAGGCGCCGCGAGTCGCGGCGAACCAGAAAACCGCGAGGAAGACCGCAAGAAGAAAGAAAAGCACGAATGCCCCGAACGAGTGGAGCCGCGCGCGGTATTTCGTCGCAAGGAGGTAGGCCGCGTAGAAGAGCATAAAAATAGCGTAGGCGGCGACGTAGGCGGCATTCCCGATGGATCCTTGGAAGCGATATCCGTCGCTTTTGAAAGAGGGGCCGATATAGCTCTTGAAAGTCTGGTACCACGGCCCGCCCTTCCCCGTGAAGGTCTCCTCGACGCCGCCCTGGGGAAGGTGGCGCGTGGCAAGCTCGGCATCCGTGTAGCGGAGTCCCGCGCCGAGCCCGTAGAACGTCATAAAAAGCCCTGCCACGAGTGAGCACGCAAAAAGTTTTTGCCAATCATGTTCCTCTCGGAACAGCACCGCGAGGAGCATAAAAAATACATAGAGGTGGAGGATTTGTATTCCTCCCTCACCCCGCTCGAAGTTGGACCAGAAAGACATCGCGGGATCCACACCGAAAAATCCCGCGAGGAGAAATATCACAACGAAAGCTGATACCGCGATCACAAGCGGATTTTTATAGAGAGAGACGAGCCGCTGATGAATGCTGATGACCGCCGATTGATGCGGATGAAACAAAAAGCCAAGCGCGAACACGAGGAGCGCCACATCCACCGCCGCACGAAACCATACGTATTTCCCCACGATGAAGGGGAAGAGCGTGGAGGGGGTGACGATCGCGATGAAGAACACCGCGATAATCAGGAAGGATTTGGAAACTTTGAATGGGAGTGGCATTGGAATCATTGTACCACGGCATCAATATCTATCCGCGGTTATCTGCATAAATCCGCGAACCAAAACCCCGGCCGAAGCCGGGGATTTTGGTTGTCCGATTTGCGCTATCGGGAAACCAGTTACGGAAACGAGCTAGTTCTTCGCGGTGATGGTCGCCAGTGACGGCAAACCGTCCGCGTAGAGACCGAGGCTCGTGTCGGAGAGATCGGAATCGGACGAGGGGTTCCCGGAGAACCCGAGATCGGACTCGGCCGCATTGAACAAGATGTTGCCCAATGCCGACACGGAGAACTGGTACGTGTTGTTGTTCGCCGATGCCGCCGTGGTCTTGATCGTCAGGTACCGCCATGAACCGCCGTCGATCTTCTGCTCCGCCGCCGTGATGGTCGTGGTGGCAAACGAGATCGTGGAGGAAGCGCCTGTGTCGCCCGCCCTCGAGAGATACCCGTTGCCGCTGTTCCATCCGGAGGTGTCAGCCGAGCCGCCGCCCACCGCCGACGCGTAGATCTTGAAAGCTGTCGTCGTGGTGGCAGAGCCGCCATTCGTGAAGCTCAAGGTCGAGGTCGAGAGGAGGATCGGCGCCGTGCCGTTGTTCGTCACCTTGAAGACCGCCACGTTGATGCCCGAGCTCGTCCCGCGATCCGTTGCGGTCGTGGGATCCACCGCGGTAATCGTTACGTTCTGCGGCACCACAAAGCTGAAGCCGGACGCCGTCGGGGTCCCCGTGCGGGTACCCGAGGTCGAGCCGGACGACACGCCCTTCACCGCGACGTCGCCTGTCGAAGACGCGATGAGGAACTTGTAGCTGTTGCCGAGGTCCGACGTGCCGCCCGCGGCGACGTCCGCCTTCGCGTAGACTGTCATGCCGGTCGTCGGCACCGCCTGCGAGAAGATGTTGTCGACGCCCGAGCCGCCCCACGTCGCGGTACAACCCGCGGCCACGCAGGCCCACGCCGTCGTCGGATAGATCGCCGTGCCGGACGTCCCCTCATAGAGGCGGACGTTCTGCAGGGTCGAGGTCGCGATGCCGGTCGAGCCCGAGCTTGTCGCCGTGAGCTTCAAGCTCGTGATCTTCTGCGCCTCGTACTGCGAGGTGAGTTTGAAGGCAAACACCACCGCGTTCGAGGTGCCCGCCGTGATCACCTGGTCCGCCGAGGGCGAAGCGCCCGAGCCGGAAACCAAGGACAACGTGAGCGTGCCCGCCGCCACGTGCGTCTGCGCCTGGCCGACGCCCGCGAACGTGATGTCAGATCCGTTCGTCAAGGTGTTGCCGGTGTTCAAGCCCGTCGCCGTTACCGCCGAGGTAGATGAGGCGACCGAGAAGGTGTGCGCACCCGTGCCGGAGAGCGCGTCCGCCTTGAGGTGGAGCGTAACCGGTGTCGCGCGCGTTACGACGAGCGCATCCGAGAGATTGAAGGTTACGGTCGCGGCGTTCGTCGCCGTCGAGGCCGTCGTCGAGAGTGGCGACGCGTCGGAGCCCTTGTAGAGGAGGAGGTTCCCCACCTCGCCTGCGGTGCCGCCCGCGTGCGTTACCACAATCTTCGTCACCTTCACATCCTCGCCGCCCGATCCGGCCGAAAGCTGGATCGTCGCGTACTCATAGCCAACCACTCCCGCGACGACCGAGTTTGCGGTCGGCGTCGAGAGCGTCGTGACGGTGAGCACCGCGGCGTTCACTGCAATCTGGAGACCGTTCACGGTCCCCACGCCCGGATCCACGAGATCGTTCGTCACCAAACGCTTCGCCTGGATGAGGTCGAAGTTCGTAACGGTGTAGTTCGAGGCCGTGGTCGCGGTCGAGTTCACGGAACCTTCCACCGTGATCACGTTGTTCGTCCCGCGCGTGAGCGTGGGGTACGACGTGAGGGTAACGGTCGAGGCCGTCGTGTTTGAGCTGTCCGAGGCCGCCACGCTGTAGACCGTCGCACCATTCACCTTCACGAAGATCGTGCCGGTGAGGTCGATGCCTGACGAGGAGGTGGCCACGTAGAAGCTGACCTGCCGGAGCTCGTAGTCCTCGCCGGTCGGCTTCGCGTTGAACTTCGCGAGCACGATGCTCGTCGCGCCCGGCGTTACCGCGGACGACGGGGAATCCGATGCACGCGTGAGCGTGATCGAGCCCGAGCCGATCGTCTGGATGTTGAAGCCGTTACCGATCGGGAACGAAGTGTCGTTCGTGCCCGCGCCCGGAATGACCGAGACCGAGGTCGCCGCGCCGCGGAGATCGATGTCGTAGTTGTTGTAAACCACGAGCTGGATCGTCTTCGTCGTGCCGTCGACGAGCTTCGCCTTCACTGTAAAGTCCTTCGTGAGGCCTTTGTCGATGAAGTAGGGGGTCGCGAGCGCGAACTTCACGTACTGGCCCGAGGGCTGGGCGGTCGCGAGGACCGTGCCGTCCTGGGCTTCGAGCGTGACGTCCTTGTAATCCTTGTCGCCCGCGTTCCCGTAGTTGTAGAGCGAGAGCGAGTGGAGGTACGCGCCCTCATTCGAGGAGGTTTCCTGGATGCGGAAGCGTGTGATCTCCTGCAAGCTGTTCGGATCTACGTTCAAGGAAGACGAACCCGTGGAGGTGAGCACGTCCAAGGTCGTTGAGGCCAAGGACGAGCCGCCGTTCACGATGTTCATCGTGGCGCCCGAGAGCGGAAACGCTCCCGAGATCGCCGAGGTGTCGGCGGTGATCGCCGAAACCGCGTTGATACCGAAAGAAACCGTCCCCGTGTAGTTCCCCGAGAGGAGGTTGTACCGAATCGTAATGTACTCGGTGGAACCCGCCGCCACGGTGATGGGGTCGGTCGTCATGGTGATCAAGACGGTGTTGTCGGCGTTCACGCCGGTCACCACGTTGCCGTGGCGCACGCCCTTCGAGTCGACGATGTCGACGCCGTTCAGGTTCGTGTTTGCCACGAAGCCGCTCTTCGCGACTGTGATGCCGGTGATCTTCACCGCTTTCGCACCCGCGGTCAACGCAAACTTCGCCGCAGGGTTGAACGCGGTGCCGGAGCCGATCGTCCGCGAAGCGGGCGTGTCGGACGCCAAGGACACCACGAGGTCAGTACCCGCGGGAACCGTCGTGACCGGAGGGGTCGTGCCCGGCGTCACAGGCGTGCCGCCCGCCGAAGCGAGCTTCGCGCGCGTGACCGGACCGAAATACCCTGCCGCGGGGGAGATTCCCACCGCCGCCTGGTATTTGGCGAGGGCCGCGCGGGTCGCAGGACCGAAGGTCCGCGTCTCGCTGCCGGGGCTACCGGCGCCGCTCGCCGAAACTTTGTACCCATTCGCGTTCAGCCATTGCTGGAGCGCCTTCACGTCATCGCCAACCGAACCCACCGTGAGGGAGCGGGTGAAGCTGTACGAAGACGGAGCCGCCGGAGTGCCGGTCTGCGCCGCGAGTTGGGCTTGCAATGCGTTGATCTGCGCCAAGAGGGCCGCAATTTGGGCCTGGAGATCCGCGGTGGACTGTGCGCCCGCCGGAATCGCCGTGGCGCCAAAGAGGTACACCGCCGTTGAGACGGAGAGCCCTATGGACGCGATTTTTTTGAATGATTTACTCATTGAGTTAATTAATCGACCAAACTAATGTGCTGTGATTCGACCTTTGCGATATTCTGGATGCTTCTCCCGCCCTGTTCGACGTGTGACCAACCTAAGTGAGGATCGGCGGCACGAAGAACGGGAAAAGGGTAAGTAATGAAATAAAAATCCTCGCCTTTCGGTGCGAGGTTGCGTGGAATACGAAGAAAAAGCGTTCCGCTCTTTTTCGAAGCGGACGCGCCGCGGCGACCCCTTGCGCTCACACGAACGATCGCGGGCGGCGGCTCTTTCCGTAATTCCGCGACTTCCAGCCTCACACTGAAAGTTTCGGACTACTCCCCCGGCGTTCCCGCCGGTACCCGGCTCAACGCCGGACTGCTTTCAAAATACACAACGCGTTTGAAAAACTCAAGTTTTTCGACGCTCACTAGCTACAACGATATCCACCGATCAAGAGTTACGGAACGACGTGGCAAACCTATGGTGTCCATGAAACCGAAGAGAAAATAAGTACGGAAAACGCAAAAAACGCCGCAATCCCCTGAAACGCCAGCGCGGGTCGGAGCCATCCCCGATATGCCGCCCCCACGCCTTCGCGAACCATGAGAAATACAAGCGCCACGAAAACGGCGGCGCGCGTTGGTCCTAAAGGGAGAAGAGCCGCAAAGGCGGCGACCTCGGCCCCGACAAGCCCCACCGCCGCACTCACGAGCTTCCCCGATCCCACGCGGAGCGTTTCCCACTCCCGCGCCTCGTCACGCACAAGGAGCGCGAGCGCCGCCACGAAGCCGGTGAAAGAAAGAAATCCGGGATTTAAAAAGAACGCGAGAGAAGAAAAAAAAGGCAATGCCGTGCCGAAGATACGGCGCGCGATGCGGCGGTGATCGCCGCGCGGCGCGGCGGAAACGAAAAGAAGCAGAGCGAGCGCGCCCGCCGCGAATGCGCGCGCCGCTCCGGAAAATAAAACTGAAACGTCCGTACCTCCCGCCACCGCGGGCGCAAAAAACGCCGCCGCCATTACCGCGAGCGCGAGAAAAGAATACCGCACCCCCCGCCATTCGGAAAACCTCGAAGCGAGCGCGTAGAGGAGTAAAACGAGCGCGAGAAAAGAAACCGCGCCGAAACCGCGTGCGCCGCGCCAGTAAACAAAGAGCGCGACGGCGGCGGCGCTAAGCGCTGATCGCCACGCGGTTCGACTTGGTAAGCGAAACGATAACGGTGTGACCATGACTCACGACGCCCTTCACCACGCTGTCGGCAAGCGCGTCCACGATTGTTTTTTCGATGAGGCGCTTCACCGGCCGGGCGCCGTAGTCGGGATCGAACCCGTGCGCGACGAGGTAACGTCGCACTTCGGGATGCACAACAAGCGCGAGTCCTTTTTTTTGAACTCGGGTCGCGAGTTTCGAAAGTTGGATATCAACGATGTGTCCCACATCCTTCGGGGTGAGAGCGTTGAAAATAATTACCTCGTCCAAACGGTTCAAAAATTCCGGCTTGAAGGTATCCTTCAGCGCTTCTTCGACCTTGTCGCGGAACTGTTCTTCTTTATTGTGAAATTCTTCCTCACTCGCCGTCGTGAATCCGACTCCCGACATCTCGCGGAAATACTCGCTCCCCACGTTCGAGGTAAGGATGATGATGGCGTTCTTGAAATTCACCTGCTTCCCCTTGCCGTCCGTGAGGCGTCCGTTGTCAAGCATCTGGAGAAGAATGTTGAACACCTCGGGGTGCGCCTTCTCGATCTCGTCAAAAAGGATCAAGGAGTAGGGGCGGTGGCGCACCAGTTCGGTAAGCTGACCGCCCTCCTCGTGCCCCACATAGCCCGGCGGGCTCCCGATGAGGCGCGCGATGGCGTGCCGCTCCATATATTCCGACATATCGATGCGAATCAGGGCTTTTTCGTCGTTAAACATGAATTCCGCCAAGGTGCGCGCGAGTTCGGTCTTCCCCACCCCCGTGGGACCGAGAAACATAAAAGAACCCGCGGGACGATCTTCGTCGGCGAGGCCTGCGCGCGAGCGCCGCAAAGCGCAGGCCACGGCCGAGACCGCCTCATTCTGACCCACCACGCGCGTCGCGAGCACCTCCTCGATGCGGGAGAGTTTTTTGAGTTCCGATTCGAGCATTTTCGCGGTAGGGATGCCGGTCCAGCGCGCGACGACCGCGGCGATATCCGACTGCTCCACTGTCTCGCGGATGAACCGCCGTTCCGGCCCTTTCCTCGAGCCGAGCTGACCGGCCGACGAATGCTTCGATGAAGCGCGCGCGCCCTTTCGGATGGGTGCGGCCGCGGCCGCGTCGTAGCGTTTCTCAAACGTGCGATACTGTTTCTCCGCCTCCGGAAGCTCGCCGTAGCGTATCTGCGCCACCCGCTCAAGATTGCCGTCCCGCTCCGCCTTCTCCGCCTCGCGTTTTAAATCCTCTATCTTTTTTCGCGCCGCGTGGAGATTTTCGAACACAAGCTTCTCCGCGTGCCATTCGCCAGCGAGCGTTTCGTGTCGCTCTTTGAGTTTTGCGATTTCCCGCGCGAGCGTTTTCATGCGCGGCGATTTCTGTTGTTCCTTCTCAAGCGCCGCCCACTCGATCTCGCGACGGGTAAGCTCTTTCTGCACCTTCGCGAGCTCCAAGGGAACACTGTCAGATTCGAGCCGGCGTGCCGCGGCGGCCTCGTCCACGAGATCCACCGCTTTGTCGGGGAGAAAGCGATCGGTGATGTACCGCGCGGAAAGCTCCACCGCCGCCACGATGGCGTCGTCCGTGATGCGTAGTCCGTGATGCGTCTCATATTTCTCCTTGAGACCCCGCAGAATGGCGATCGAATCTTCAGTCGAAGGTTCCTCCACCATCACCGGCTGGAACCGTCGCTCGAGCGCGGGGTCCTTCTCGATGTGCTTTTGGTATTCCTTCAAGGTCGTCGCGCCGATCGCATGAAGTTCGCCGCGTGCGAGCGCGGGTTTCAAAAGATTCGCGGCGTCCACCGCGCCCTCCGCGGCGCCCGCCCCCACGATCATATGAATCTCGTCGATGAAGAGAATGATGCGCCCCTGCGCGTTCTGGAGTTCTTTTAAAAACGCTTTGAGGCGATCCTCGAATTCGCCCCGGAACTTCGTGCCGGCGATGAGCGATCCGATATCGAGCATCACAATTTCCTTCTCTTTAAGCGATTCTGGCACGTTCCCCGACACGATCATCTGTGCCAAACCTTCCACAATCGCGGTTTTCCCCACGCCCGGCTCGCCAATCAAAACCGGGTTATTCTTCGTGCGCCGCGACAGAATTTGCATGACGCGCTCGAGTTCGTTCTCGCGCCCGATCACGGGATCAAGCTTTCCCTCCTTCGCTTTGTCGGTGAGATTCACCGCATATTTGTCCAAAACTTGAAACTTCGATTCCGGCATCTCGTCGGTCACGCGCACAGAACCTCGCAGTTCGGCAAGCGTTCGGAATAAAATTTCGCGACGCGCACCTGTGCGCGTCAAAAGTTCGGAAACAGTCCCCGGCACGTCGAGAAGTGCGAGCACGAGGTGTTCACATGAAATAAAATCGTCTTTTTGGCGCTTCGCCGTTTCCGCCGCGCGATCCAAAATACGCATGAGTTCCGTCGAGAGATAAAGCTGGCCCACCGCGCCGCGCGCGGCGATGATTTTCGGAAGCGAGGCGAGCGCCCGTTCGAGCTCCGCTTCGAGAAGCGGGAGATCCACCTGACCCTTCGTGAGAAGCGGCCGCACGAGTGTGGATTCGTCCTCAAGGAGCGCCGAGAGAAGGTGGAGGCCTTTGAGCTCCCCATGATTCAGCTCCGCGACAAGTTCTTGCGCGGCCTGAAGCGCGTCCTGGGCTTTGAGGGTAAATCGGTGGAAGTTGGACATGCTTTTATAGAAACTCTAAACCTGAAATCCTAAAATCTAAACAAACCATAATGCTCCAAATTCTAAATTCCAAACGTTTGTGATTTAAGATTTGTGATTTGGAATTTGTCCCGACCGTGTCGAGGATACTCGATGAAATCGGTATTTAGGATTTAGCGCTTAGGATTTAGGATTTTTCCTACCCTACACCATTTTAAAACTGTTAGCAATACCACCTCTTGGGTGCTAATACGCACATTTTGTAAACAGATCATTCCTTCGGGCGTTCCCCCAAAGTTATGGAAATTGCGAGCGTTTCGTCCCCTCTTTTGATCGTAAGCGTGACCGTGTCTCCCACACCGTATTTCTGAATGACCCCGCCGAGCGGATTTTCTTCTCCCAACTTCTCTCCGTTCATCGCCACAATGAGATCGTCCGCGCGGATACCTCCGGCCGCGGCAGGCGAACTAGAAATCACCCCGGGCCCGTCCTTCGTGCCGCGCACCAAGGCGCCCTCCTCCGTCATCTCGTAGCGAACTCCAAGATAGGGCGCAGAGATGGCGCCGGTTTTTTTCACCGATTCGATCGCGCGCCGCGCGCGGTTCACCGGAATCGCGAATCCTATATTTTCCGCTCCGGAAGCGATCGCCACATTAATGGCGACCACTTCTCCTTTGAGATTCAAGAGGGGACCACCGGAGTTCCCGGGGTTCACGGCGGCGTCGGTTTGAATCACCCCCCGGATCGTTTCAACGCCCGTTACACCTTCTCCTGCCGCCGTGATGGTGCGCGCGAGACCCGAGATTACCCCCACCGATACCGTGTTCCGGAACTCGCCGAGCGAATTACCGATCGCGATCGCCGTCTGCCCGAGTTTCAACGAATCGGAGTCGCCGAGTCGGGCAGGAATGAATGCATCGCCCGATATTTTCAAAACCGCGAGATCTTGCAGAGGGTCGCGCGCCACCACCGTTGCATCGTATTTTTTCCCGTCGCTCGTGAAAACCGTGTAGGCGGCCTTCTCGTCCGCCACCACGTGTTTATTCGTCACCACAAGACCTTCCGCGGAAACAATGAAGCCGGAGCCGCCGCCCACCTCGCGCCGCTCCGTGCCTTTTGCGCAAGGCGCGGTGAATTCGCCCGCGCCGCCCAAAAGATCGCGGAGCTCCAACGGAAAACCGCCGAACGGATCGTACGGACATTGTTCAATCTTCGGCACGTCTTTCGATATGACGATCGAAACCACGCTTTGAGAGGCTAACTCGACCGCCTTCACCACCGCCTCTTCATAATCAATGACGGGTTTGTAGAGCGGAACGTTTTGATCCGTCCGACTCATCGGTTCTGTGGAATTTTTCAATTCTTCTTTCGCCGGCGCAGAAATTCCAAAGAACGATTTTAAATCTTCAAAAAAACCGGCAGACGCGAAAGAAGGCGCCGCGGCGCCTCCGGCGACCCCGCCCAAAAGCCCCGCGAGAAGAATGAGTAAGAATACGCTTCTCTTCATTGTCGATCGTAAATTGCCCCGCAACGTATTACCGGATTTCGTACCGCAACGTAACCGTTACCCTCACATCTTCGGATCCCGGTTCGATGGAAGAAACCATCTTCGCGTCATCTCTTGCACCGCCCCGTCCGTATGCCTCCCTCATCACGTACGCGGGCTGGGGATAGGAGGGATATCCGTTTTCCTCGATTGAGAGGAGCCGCCCAACGCCAAACCCGCCGGCGGCCGCCACCAATTTCGCCTTTACCTTCGCTTTCGCGATCGCCTCCGCGCGCGCGCGGTTTTGCACCTCCGTCAGATCGTCAATCGTGAAATTCAAGGACGACACGGAGTTTGCGCCGTTTTCCACCACCCCGCTCAAAATCGTTCCGGCTTTCGTGAAATCGCGGGCTTTCACCGCCACCGTCTGGCGTACGGTATACCCGACGATTCTTGGCGGCGGACACGCTCCCGTCTCGCATCCGTAATACTGGTACCGCGGCTCGACCGCATACCCCTCCGTCTTTACGTCTTTCTCGTCCACCCCTTGCTCTTTCACGTAGGCGATAACCGCGTTTGTTTTCTCCACATTCATCGTCTGAAGCGCGCCGAGATCCAGACCGCCCTCGGTAATCACGCTCGCGGTGAACGCCGCAACGTCCGGCACTGCCACCACCTTCGCATCCGCCGTTACCGAAAAACTACGGAATGACGACGGCTCGATGGACTGCGAATACGTTTGCACATACGATACCGCCGCATACGACACGGCAAGCACACCAATCACCACTGCACTCCCCATAGCGTTCTTCACTTTTTCATTCATATTCTCTTTGGATTGATACGATTTACGGTCGACTTTTCTTTCATATTACCATCATCGCGCTTTCCGGAAAAGAGAGCGGGCGGCGCGGGCTACAATCCGCGCCGCCCGTTGCGCATCAGGAACCGTTACGCCGCGGCCAAAACTGAAACGAACGCTCCGCTTGATGCGCTCGTCCGGGATGTCGATCGCGCGGAGTACGTGCGAGAGCGCAAGCGCGCGGGCACGGCACGCCGCGCCCGGACTTGCCGCAATCCCTTCGCGGTCAAAGAGCACTAAGAGATCCTCGGACAAAACTCCCGGCGGAAACGCGATATTTAAGAGGTGGGGCGCCCGTCCGCCGGCCGGCCGGCCGGACGTCGGGGTATTTTTTTTCACGCCGGGGAGCGCGCGCGCAAGTTCTCGCGCGAATGCATCCCGAACCTTCCTGATATGCTTCGTATTTTTCACGCGCTCTCGTTCCGCATACGCGACCGCGGCCGCGAACCCTACGATCGCCGGCACATTCTCCGTCCCCGCCCGGAGGCCAAATTCCTGCCCGCCCCCCGTGAGAATAGGCATTAGGCCATAGGCGTTAGGTGTTAGGGTCATTCCATTTTTTGTTTCTGTTTTGCTAGTGCCTAGCGCCTGATGCCTAGCGCCTAATATAAGCGCTCCCACACCTTTCGGCCCGTAGATTTTCTGTGAGGAGAGCGTTATGAGGTCCGCGCCAAGTTCGTCAAGATTGCAAGGATAATAAAGAAAGGCCTGCGCGGCATCAACATGAAAAAGCGGATACCTTTCCACCAAACCCGAAGCTTTAAATTCTAAATCCGAAACGTTTGGAATTGGTAATTCGAGATTTCGAGTTTGTTTAGGGTTTCGAGTTTCGAGTTTCGAGTTTCTGAAATTTCGAATAATTTTAGAAATTTCGGTTATGGGTTGCACCGTGCCGATCTCGTTATTCACGTACATCACGGACACGAGCACGGTCCTTTCATCGAGTATTGACTCGAGTTTTTTTATATCCACCACGCCACGCTTGTCTACTGGAATCACAGCGAGTTCAATTTCTCCGGCGCGCTCCATATCCCGCGCGGTCTCGAGCACCGAATCATGCTCCACCGCTGAAACGATGATCTTAGGCGCTAGGAAATTAACGCCCAGCGCCTGACGCCGAAAGCCTCGCGCTACGCCCCGTAGGGCAAGATTATTCGCCTCCGTCGCGGATGCGGTAAAAATGACATTCCGGAACTCGACACCGCATGCCTTTGCGAGCGTCTCCCGAGCTTTATCGAGCGCCGCGAGCGCCACGGCGCCCGCAGAATGGAGCGAACCGGGATTTGCAGACTTCTCGCCGAAATAGGGACGCATCGCCCGCAACACACGCGAGTCCGCCGGCGTCGCCGCGGCGTAGTCAAGGTAGATATTCTTACCTTTCCTCATGGCATAAGAAATTGTAAAACGCCCGCGGTGGAAACAACAATGGAGAAACTCTGAATCCTAATATCTAAATCCTAAATACCGATTTCATCGAGTATCCTCGACACGGTCGGGACAAATTCCAAATCACAAATCTTAAATCACAAACGTTTGGAATTTAGAATTTGGAGCATTATGGTTTGTTTAGAGTTTAGCCTGCCTGTCCGGTAGGCAGGCGTTTCAAATCAATCCGCCCCAAAACCGCGAGAAGTATCGTGAGCCCCACGCCCGCGATGGCGGCGAACGCAAGGAGCCCGAGCCCCGCGAGCACGCCCAATGCCGCCACGAGCCACACGGTCGCCGCCGTCGTCACACTCCGCACATGGACGCCTTGTTTCACGATGATGCCGGCGCCCAAGAACCCGATGCCGACCACGATATTCGCGATGATATTCAAGAAGCCCGCATTTTGAACGATAATCTCATCCGCCAAGCCGCTTCCATCTTTTCCAAGAACACCTGGATCAAGAATATACGGCAATACAAGCGCCGCGACAGTAAAAAGCGCCGCGCCCGCCGCGACGATAATGTCGGTGCGCACCCCCGCTTCCTTCCCCGCAAGTTCGCGCCCGAATCCCACCACGGCGCCCAAGGCCACCGCCACGACAAGCCGCACAAGCATCTCCTCAAGCGTAAGCATTAAAGCTGGTTCAGATCCTGATCGATGTCTTGCAGTTCCTCCTCGAGGTTTTCCACATCAATACTGTCGAGCTGACCCTCGATCGCGGGGACGGTGTCCCCTTCCGCCCCGCGCTCCGGCGCCTGCACTGCGGGACCCTCCCACAAAATGAAGATGGCGGCGCCGGCCGCGATCACCACGATCGCCACCCACATCGCCATTGATTTTTTCTTTGATTGCGGCGCCGGGGCCGCAACGGAACCTTGCTCGTTCATGTTCGTGTCGTCATTCATAACTTTATTTTATTGCGATTTCGCCTCGACCTTATTCGGTGTTTTCGGCGGATGTTGAGGTAGCGTTCCCGCTCCTTCCTCCGTCGCCGCCAGTTTCATTCACGCGCGGTATCTGCGCGAGCGCGACGGCGGCCGCCCGCACCGCGTCGTGCGCCGCCCGCACCGCGCCGCGCGCCGTTTCGAGATCGTTCTTGAGCGCGTCTCGCGCCGCCGCGACGTCGGATCGAAGCGTCGAAGAGGACGTGATCGCAATGTCGTAACTCTTCCCCGCTTGCGCGGTTATGGCCGCACGACCCGCCGCGAGGGCGGATTCCGCGCTGATAATCGCGGTCCGCGCCGCCGCGACGTCGAGTCCGCGACTTTCCGCGTTATCCGCGCGACTCTTCACGTTCCCGAGTACGACCTCGATTTTCCCGAGCGTCTCGAGGTAGCGATCGGAGAGGCGCGCGTTCAGGTCATTCACTTTGTTATACACCCTCGCGACAATTTCTTTCTTTTTCTCGTCCTTAATCGCTCCGAGACGGCTTTTCAATTCCTCGCGCTTCGTTTCGATGACCCGCTGCGCCGCTTCGCGTCGCGCCTCGAGTTGCTGTTTCGCCGTTTCACGCGCCGCCTCTATTTGCCGTTTCGCTTCTTCGCGGCGGATCTTGAGCGCCTCGAATTCCTCGCGCGAAATATTTTTCACGTTCTCCGCCTGCGTCCGTACCTCTTCACGGATCGCGCGCGCTTCCCCCTCCGCGCGCACGCGCGCCTGCCGCACCTCTTCCTTAAGGTTCTCTCGCAACGCTTTCACCTCCCCCCGCACCTGTTCGCGAATCCCCGCGCGGTCGCCGGATCCCTCGCTCTGCGCCATCGCGGGACGAGCGACGAACCCCGCCGCCGCCGCGAAAAGCGCCATTGCCATGATTGCTTTTTTCATTGTTTTTAATTTCGATTTATGCCGACCCTTTAGGTATAAAAAGTATAGCATAGGCGTCGACTGCACGATACGAGGACGCAAAAAATCCCCCCAGAAAAGAAAACCGGGAGTTGTATGACTCCCGGGCCGGAACTAACCGTCAAACTCTTCTGCTCCTACACCATTCGCCGAGGGAACACGTTCCCTGCAAAGCGAGGAGGTGCATTTCACTCTTCTCGGCCCCTCGAATGGTATGGTTTCGAGGTGTCGGCGCTCGTCTTCCTTGTTGATGAGCTCCGACATGAGCTCCCAAGAAAGTTTTCCGCTCTCGCGCGCGAGCGCCGAGAGGGTCATAAAATCTTTGATGGTAACGCCAACTGATTTCATCATTATATTATTTCCTCCTCTTTTTTAAAAATGATTTAATATTGCTGTTTTTTAGGGTAACATAACAAAAACAAATGTCAAGCTCCTACCTTTTGTGGTACAAATTTTATACAGGACCTGCCTAAGACCCGCCGTCATTCTCTCGGTCAACGCATAGATACATTATTTGTCGAAACAAAATCACTCGACGATAAAAAGTACATCGCTCTTTCTGTAAAGCTGGACGAAGCCGGAAAAATGCTCGGCGGTTGGAACGGTCAACTCGCAAAACAAAACTCTCCAGCCAAAAATAATATTTAGGCCGGAGAGGAATGAAAAGAGTTATGACACGGCGAACGCGAATCCGCCCTCACAACCCCACCTTTCGCGAGGCTTGCCACCATACGCGCGGAGCCAGCAACCACTGTCGCCAAGGTCCACGCAGAGCAAGCTCGGATCGCCGCCGGAGTCGTTGATGGGTTCGTGCATGGCAACGATGTGCCACAGCCCCATCACTTCGATCTCCTTGTCCGTGAACTTCTCACGGATTAGGCAGGCCAGTTCGGCGTTCGGCTTCGAGAGCTTGCGCTTGTCGGCCTCGGCGCGAATCTTCTTCGTGATCCGGTTCTGGTCCTCGAAGAGCATGCCCTTGAGAACAGCGACTTCGGTCGTGAGGCCCTTGGTTGGCTTGAAGTCCGGCGAACGGAGCGCCTGCTTGGCGTAGTCTCCGACACGGAAACCGTTGCCTTCCAGACGCTTGATCCAGTCTTCGCCGGTCGTGCCGTCGGAGGTGACCGAGAAGTAGATGACGCCGTCTTCCTCGCGCCACGAACGGACCAGTTCGGAAACCGAGAGTTCGTCGCGGAGAAAACGGAGCGCCATGTCGTGGCCACCGAGTTTCTTGACGATGGCGTTGAGTTGTCCAGCGGTAAGACTGGCGGATGCGAATTCTGTGCTCATGATTGTATCTCCTTGGGCTAATTTGCCCGTTTTCGTTTTCCTCTAATCCGAGGAGGAACCATGGCCTATGTGGTCATAGCGAGGAATGGCCTAGTTTTAAGCCACTTTTCGCTATGAGCAATCGCAAGTCTTATCNAACGTCATATTTGTCAAGGAGGTGTCGTGGTTCAATAGCTTGGAATCACCCTAGGATAGGTACATGGCATATTCAACAAACCCGAACCTTCCTCGGGTGCGACAGGAGGCAGTCCGGCTCGTCCGCGAGGGGTGGAGCACGCGAGAGGTCGCGCGACACCTCGGGTACACCCAGAGCGCGGTGGTGAAGTGGTATGCCCGCGCACCAGGGAACCGCCATTTCATAATTCCCACCCGCTCCTCGCGGCCTCTCCATCATCCCCACGAGCTCTCTTCTGAAGTGGTGGATCGTATCCTCACGATGCGGGGCGAGCGCCACCAGTGCGCGGAGATCCTCCACCATCGCCTCACGGAGGAAGGGCTCGCGGTGTCGCTCTCTTCGGTGAAACGCACCTTGAAACGGGCAGGGGTGACATACCCCTCGCCGTGGAAGCGGTGGCATACGTACCCGCCCCGCCCCATCGCGGAAACACCAGGAATCCTCGTCGAAATTGACTCCATGCAGGAGGGGTGTGCATATGAACACCTCCATGCGTATGCCCTCGTCGACCTCTGCAGTCGGTGGACACATGCGGAGGCCATGCCTCGCATCTCGACCCATCGCTCCCTCGCGTTCGTGGAGGAGGCACGGGAAGTTGCTCCCTTCTCCTTCCGCACGCTCCAGAGCGATCACGGGGCCGAGTTCTCGAAATGGCTCACCGAGCGCCTCAGGGAGCGCGGCATTGCCCATCGCCATTCACGAGTCAGGACCCCCACCGACAACGCCCATGTGGAGCGGTTCATCCAAACGCTCCAACGGGAGTGCCTCCGCCGCATTCCGGGGACGCTCCGTGCTTGGCGACGGGAGATCCCCCCATTCCTCCGCTACTACAATACCGAGCGGCCCCACATGGCGCTTGGTATGCAAATCCCGCTTGAAATCTTAAAACGATTCCAAGCTATTGATTAGAAAGCAGGAGGGAGGGGGTCTTTACAGATCGACGAACTCCAAGACGTCCTGCTATTCGTGAGAAACGCTTACGAGACGTACATGAAAGCTCCGGATGAAATGAAGCGATTATTCCTCGGTCTTTACTGAGAACGATTCGAGGTAACCGACAAGAAAACCGTGACGGTCATACCAAGCCCGATCATACGAGCCTTGATGCAAGCGGAGGGGCTGATCTTTACCGAGAAATACAAAGAAAGCCGAATACCACGGATCGTGACCGACATGGAGGTGGAATTCACGCCGGTGGTTGTCGGCAAATCAAAGTCGAAAGTCGCCCCTAAAACTCAAAAATCCCGACATAAAGTCGAGACTTTCGAGGTGGCATCCAATAAACCATCTGCGGTTATATTAGATACCGTCTGGGTGCCTAACGGGAATCGAACCCGTATCAGGAGTTCCACAAACTCCTGTGTTAACCATTACACCATAGGCACCATGCTACACTGTCCCATGGGGCGTGCGATTCCCCACCGCCGCATCATAATACGCATCCTCGATATGGACAATATACTCGATATTCTCTCCTCCTTCACAGCGGCGCACCCCGCCGCGACGAGCTACATCCTCGCGGGAAGCGCGATTCTCCAAGGCGACCTCGCCATCCTCTTCGCGATGCTTCTTATTGTGGGGGGCGCCTTAACGTGGGGAAAATTCGTGTCCGTCATCCTCGGAACACTCGCCGCCGCCGAGCTCGGTCTGTATTTTATCGGGCGCCTCATCCGCAACACTCGCTTCGGGTGGCGGTGGTATAAACGGCTCAAGACGAGACGCCGCATACAGTACTATCTCTACTACATCACCAAAAACCTCACCAAGCTCATGATCGGCGCGCGCTTTCTCGTGGGGGTAAATTTCCTCGTACTCCTGCTTTCCGGATGGTCGCGCGCGAAGTTCGGGCGGTTTCTCAAATCGTATCTCGTGGGACTTTTCGCGTGGTTCGCCACCGTATCCGTAGTCGCTTATTTTCTCATGAGCGGACTTTCTTATCTCTTTACGGAAAAGTTTTTCCGACAAATCGAGATCGTGATTGCGGTTATCGTGGTCTTCTTCTTCGCGGGCGAGTTTGTCATGAAAAAGCTCTTAAAGAAAAAAATCAGTCTCGAAGTGGCCGCCGAAAAGATCGGGGATTTCGCGGAAGAAGAAACGGACGCGCACGCTTGAGTGAAGCGGAAAAATGCCCGGCGAATCGCTCACCGGGCATTGGAAATTTTTTCGGCGTAGGCCATCACCGCCCCCGCATAGGGGCCGCGGTTGTACGCGCGAAGCGCACGAAGCTGGCTAGCGCGGAGACTCGACCAACCGTGGGCGCGGAGATAGTTTGCGATACTCGCCATCGCATCGCGCAAATCGAAAAGATCGATTGTCTCGTCGCCGTTCCCGTCCACCGCGTAGGAGAGCGAACACGGCATGAATTGAGATATGCCAAAGGCGCCCGCCCAAGAGCTCTCTACCGCGAAGGGATCAATTTCCCGCTCCCGCGCGAGAAGAAAAAAGCACGCGAGTTCTCGCACCGCCATGGCGCGGCGGCGCGGGGAAACGCGGTACATCGTATAGAGGGCATTCACGACAGTATGCCGCCCTAAAAAGCGGCCGAAGTCGGTCTCGATGCGCACAACCGCCGCAATTACCGGCGGCGAGATGCCGTACGCAATCCGGAGCGAATCAAGCGTGCTTCGGTGCGCCTTAAGAAACGCCTTGCCGTCCGCAATCGAAGAATCAGTGAAGAGGAACGAATAGCTCGCCTTCTTCCCGCGCGGCACAGTCAGAATTCGCACCACCGCGGTGTCGATTGAGAGACGCGGATTGGAAAATATCGACCGCACGAAGGTTGAGTCGACACCTCGAGCGGTGAGAAGATCGACAAGTTTGGAATCGCCGGGTTCCCACGCGCGCGTGACGACGGAATTCACCGGCCGCGGCGCGTATGCCGCATACCGGGGAATTCGCGGTCCGGCCACAGACGAAACATTACTCTGGCCGGCGACCCACCACGCCGCGCAAAAAGCCGCGACGAGAAACAAAACGGCATGCATGAAATTTTTCATGCGCCCTCCTTTTGGTTATTGATAATACTGCCCCCATCATAGCGGGCGCGGCGGGGAGATAACACCGCCCGCCTGTGGACAGCGAAAGCCTTGTTGTATTTAAAAGAAAAACAAAATAAAATAGCGCTGGTCTTTACACTTGTTCTGCTTATTATTCGCCGCGGTATTCATGGTACCTTCACCCCGTGGCGTCGCGGTTCGGAAATTAATTCTGTACATTAAATTTCGTTCACCGCTTGCCGCGGTAGCTCAGTGGCAGAGCGCAGCCCTGAAGAGGCTGGCGTCGGGTGTTCGATTCACCCCCGCGGCACCAAATAAAAAATCGCCCAGTGGGCGATTTTTTATTATTCCGGCACGAGCGTACCGACAAGCATGATCACGGCGAGGCCGACAAGAATCATAAAAAAATGGAGGAACTCGCGCGGCCCGGCACGGTGACGAATCTCGGGCATTAAATCCGAGACCGCAATGTAGATAAAAGCGCCCGCCGCGAGGCCAAGAAAATATCCGAGGAGTGGCTCGAGAAACGGGAGAAAAAAATATCCGAGGAGTGCGCCGGCGGGCGTTGTGAGCGCCGTCGTAAAATTCAACCACCACACTCTCGCGCGGCCATAACCCGCATGGAGAAGGGCGCCAAAATCCCCTATCTCCTGCGGCACCTCGTGAAAAAATACCGCCGCGGTCGTAGCGACGCCAATAGGAACGCTTATGAGAAAACTCGCCGCGATCGCGATGCCGTCCAAAAAATTATGCACCGCGTCGCCGAAAAGTATGGAACTCGAGAAGGTATGGTAGTCACACGTTTGCTGATCGTGGCAGTGATACCATTTCATGAACTTCTCGAAGAACAGCATGACGAGGATGCCGGCGACCACGCTCGCGTAGATCGCGCCGTTTGAAAGAAGCCCCTCCATCTCGGGGAGGAGGTCAAAAAACGCCGCGCCCAAAAGCGCGCCCGCCGCGAAACTCACGAGGTAGAGGGAAATTCTTCTCGCCCACGCCTCGCGCCACAAAAGAAGCGCACCGCCTCCAAGCGCCACCACACTGCCAATTAAACTCGCACCGAGAATCGTTAGTAACATTATTTATGTCTTTGCTGGTTTTATTGATATCGGTGAATACCGGAAGCTCGCGCTCGAAAATATGATTTTTGCCTATTTCCTCGCTTGTCCCCTCGGTACCTTCGGCCGGGCATCCGCGCTCGAAAATATGCTTTTTGCATATTTCCTCGCTTGTCCAGTATTCTTGAAATAGTGCGAACCGTTTTCGCCGCCTGCGGCGGCGATGAAAGCTCCCCGCGAAAAATCCAAAAGGCGGCGGAGCCGCACCGATAGCAATTTCAAGTTTTTCTTTGGTGGCAGTTTAATTATGAATTTAATTCAATTAAGAATCAAACAAAAAGAAATGAGGGTGCCCGGCACTTGGCAGGACACCCTCTCGATTGCGGACACATGGTCAACTCGCTTCGGCCAGTACTCGCTCGTGGACGATGAGCTTCTCTTCCGAACTCGGCCACCTCGACTCGACTTCGATTCGCGGCGGGAGATTCCATCCCTCCGCGAGTTTCTCGACGAGCTGACTGGACGGTTCGTTGAGTTTGCAATTCTCGTCGTCGAGCTTCACCCAGTTGCCGAACTTGCGGGCGTAGTAGCCGTCGTCGCGCTTTTCCACACGGAATGCGTAGAAGCTCGACTGGTCTTTCGCCTGCGAATCGTACGAACCCTTCTGTCCGTGCTTGTCGGCTGCACGTTCACGGCAGGTAGGGCAGGCCCGATGAAGCTTCGAGAAGCCACGGAAACCGTAGCAAGCATTCCCGTAGCCGTGCGAGTATTCCTCTCTGCCCTCGACGAGCAGAAGTTCGGCATCGCTCTCGGGAATCACCGCGGAGCAATAGGTGCACCAGGTCACTCCGCGCGCTTGAAGCTCTTGCTTCAGAAGTTCGACTCGCTTCGTGCCGTACTCCTTGACCACCTGCCGAAGCGACTGCCGTTCGGCAGAAAGGTTGTGGGAGATTTGATCGATGCTCTGTGCTGTTCGTTCCGCTCGCTTTCGCATGGAAAGCAGCTCTGTCGCCAATACTTCCTGTGTCATAAAGAACACTCCTTTCTGTATTTGTTTGTTGGGGTTCCACAAACAAATTAGTAAAAATGGCTCCAAAAGTCAACATTAAAAACAGAAAAGAAACTTGTTAAGTTTCTCATCAAAAATTCTTATATCGGTGCGGCTCCGCCGCCTTTTGGATTTTTCGCGGGGAGCTTTCATCGCCGCCGCAGGCGGCGAAAACGGTTCGCACTATTTCAAGAATACTGGACACTTTAGAAAAAGGCAAGCCAGAGGAAGCCGCCTCGCTTCGCTCGGCGGCCATTTCGTATTGAATTTTGGGGGCAAAAACGAATTGGCGGTTTCGTTTGGGGGCGGAAAAATTTTTAATCAATTCAATTCAACAAAACTATGCGTTATGTAATCTACGCTCGAAAGTCAACGGAAGATGATGACAGACAGGTTTTGAGCATTGAAGCTCAACTTGTTGAGCTTTCTGAATTTGCCGCCAAAGAAAAACTTGAAATTGTCGCCTCTTTTCAAGAGGCGAAAACTGCCAAAGAACCTGGGCGAATAAAATTCGCAGAAATGTTGTCATTTTTGGAAAAAGGGAAGGCCGATGGAATACTCTCATGGCACCCGGATCGTCTTGCTCGAAACAGCGTGGACGGCGGAAAGATAATCCACATGATTGACCGCGGCTTGATTCGTTCCCTCAAATTCCCAACTTTTTGGTGCGAGCCAACACCGCAAGGATTATTCATGCTGAACATTGCTTTTGGACAGAGCAAATACTATGTGGACAATTTGCGAGAGAATGTAAAAAGAGGTTTGCGGCAGAAAATCAGAAATGGAATATGGCCAAGTTGGGCTCCGGTGGGCTACTCCAACAATCCCAAAACCAGAGGAATTGATGTTGATGCGGAGAAAGTACTTAAAGTCAGAAAACTTTTTGAGATGTACGCCACCGGAAACTACACATTTTTTTCTCTCGCAAATTGGTGCAAGGAAAGCGGACTGAAAGGAAATCTTGGCAAGGAAATTTCCGTAAGCAATGTTCAGCATCTATTACAAAACCCTTTTTACTACGGACTTATGCGATACCGAGGAGAAATATTTGAGGGAACGCACGAGCCGTTAATTTCAAAGAAGCTTTTTGATTTGTGTCAAGAAGTTATGGCAAAGCGTGGCAGAGTGCAGGAAGTGAAGAAACATCATTTTGCTTTTCTTGGCCTTATGAAATGCGCTTCATGCGGAGCTTCTATCACCGCGCAATACGCAAAAGGAAACGGTGGGATTTATACCTATTACCGATGCACGAAAAAGAAAGGCGTATGCCAAGAAAAGCACTACATTCAAGAAAACGAGTTGGCCGCGCAAATCAAAACATTTCTTCAAAAAGTTTCTTTGTCGAGCCACGACACCGAGAAAGTTTTGGCGGCGTTGGGTACAGAAAAAGAGAAAGCAAAACTAGAAGCGCAAGCCGAGGTTGATGTTTTGAAAAACCAATTATCCCAAATTGAAGTGAAGCTCCAAAAACTTCTCGATGCATACTTGGACAACGCTCTTACTCAACAAGAATACGCCGCCAAAAAAGAAAAATTGGTGGCCGAAAAAATCCGTTTGCAGGAGAAAATTACCGATTTTGAGCAAAAAGGTTTGTCGTGGCTCGAACCGGCTCGTGAGTTCGTTTTGTCCTTAAATCAAGCCGCAAATCTGCTTTCCGAAAATGATTTCCCCAAAATGACAACATTTCTGAAAAATATCGGCGCGAACCATATTTTGCGAAACCGCCAATTCGTTTTTGCCCCCAAAATTCAATACGAAATGGCCGCCGAGCGAAGCGAGGCGGCTTCCTCTGGCTTGCCTTTTTCTAAAGTGTCCCCCCGGTAGGAATCGAACCCACATCAAGGCCTTAGAAGAGCCCTGCACTATCCATTGTGCTACGGGGGGCGAATGAAACGATAGAATACCAAAGGTATTATATCGTTGAATGAGCCCTTCGTATGTGCGAAGCCATACACGAGCGGCTTCGGTTGATGGTAAATGAAAAAGTGCGTAAGGTAAACACGTACGGGATGTGGTGTAGTGGTAGCACGCGTACTTTGGGAGTACGTAGCCCGAGTTCGAATCTCGGCGTCCCGACCAATTCAGACATTTATTCCTCCGCGGCGTCGAAAATGCCGATCGCTCTCCGGAAAGAATCGTTGAGTGCGTTGATCGCAATTACTTTCTCATTCACTCCGCGGAGCGCGTCCGCGGCGGCGGCGCGCGCGCCATCGGTATTCGTCCGCACCGCTTCATCAAGCGCGTCAAGGAATGCGTCCACCTTTTGCGTGTAGAGAATAAATTCCGATACGAGCGAGAGTTCAATTGAGATCGCCTCCGCGGCGTCGCGTTGTTTTTTCATGGAAGAAACTTTCGGGAGGGATTGTGCGAGCGCCTGAAGATGCTGGGTAAGCTCGAACGCCTTGCTGTACGCCGCGGCGTTCGACGCGCGAGCGTCGGCGATGAGCGCGCGCGCGTTCGCGGTTTCTCCGTTCAGGTCGGAAAGGTTTACCTTCGCGAGTCGGTCACTCGTGAGCGCGGTGAGATCCACAATCTGCCGACTCACCGCACTTACGCTCTGTCGCGCCCGCGCGAATTCTTGTGGCAGGCGCGAGGCTACGGTCGCCGCGCCGATAAGATATGCAAGCACGCCGGCGACCGCGAGGAGAAGCGCGGCCTTGAACAGCGTCTTTGACGCCTTGAGTTTTAAAAACATGGTTCGATTCATCATATCTCACCACCATTGACCCCCGCAAACTGATAGCTACTATAGAAACGGGTGCTCGCCTCCGCTAGTTAAAATAGGTTTGCTCGCCGATTGATTTGCGAGAACTCTGGGGGTGAAGAAAACGTCGGTGGAAGCGGGATTAGTTTAGTGGCAGAACGTCAGTTTTCCAAACTGAGAGCGGGAGTTCGATTCTCCCATCCCGCACCAAACACCTTATTTTCCCGTTCGGGATGAGCGAGCCAACTGCTTGGCTCGCGTGGAGAATCGAACGCCGGAGCTTGTGGTAAGCGGTAGCGAACCGCGCGAGGCGGTGGTCAGCCCGAGCGAAGTGAGAGGCGAGACCGATTTCTCCCATCCCGCACTAAAACAATCCCCGTTTAAAAATGGGGATTGTCCGTGCGAACGGCCGAAAGGCCGTTTTAGTGCCATAACCAAGCAAAACCGCTTGTAACAAACCAATAAAACGTGTAACGTTACGAAGCGAAATATGTTTATACGCCTTTTTGAAGATACGTTTGGATCCTCCGAAACAACCGTGGGGCGCACATCGTTTTAGCGTATGAGGGAATCGGAAGAAAAGCTCGTTCAGAAAGCGAAAAACGGCGACGCAGAGTCATTTGGAGCACTCTACGACCTCTATATGCCCCGCATATACCGGTTTGTGTTTCTCCGAACGCGCGGAAGAGAGGATGCGGAAGATTTGACCCATCAGGTGTTTATGAATGCCTGGCAAAACCTTCATCGCTACGAGACGCGGGGGTTCCCATTCGGAAGCTGGCTCTATCGAATCGCTTCGAACGCGGTGATTGACTACTACCGCACCGCGAAAGCGCATGCGCCCCTCGAAGCTGTTCCGGAAGAGGTGTTCGCCGAACCGAACACCATGGGAGATGTGGTTGATACGGCCATTAACCTCGACCGCATCCGGATTACACTCGCCTCCCTTGAGCCCGACCAACAAAACGTGCTCCTTATGAAATTCGTGGACGATATGACAAATAAAGAAATTGCCGACGCGCTCGGCAAAACGGAGGGAGCCGTGCGGGTTATCCAGCACCGCGCCATAAAAAAATTACGATCGCTCCACCCGCAAGAAATCGGAGAATAATAAATCCATGAACCCCGACATTTTCGAACAATTGAAAGCGTTGAAACGCATTGCGCCGCACCCGGCGTACACAGCCCGTGCCCGCGCGGCGCTCATCGCCGCCACAACTCCTCACCCAAATATCGGCCTCTGGCACGCGCTCCGGTGGGCAGGCGCTTTGACGTTCGCGCTCGTTCTTCTCTTCTTCGTCGCAACCTTTTCGATCCCCGCCCGCCCCACGCTTTCCGCATCTCTCAATGAGGAGCTCCTCACGGGAGAGCTCGACAAGCTTCCTATCAACATCGAACTCCGTGAGCTTTCCTACCGCGTTGCGACCGAGGGTGCGGTTCAGTCTGCGATGCGCGAAATCGAAAAAACGGAGGCGGCCCACCTGAATGCCGAGGTGCTTTCTTCCGAGCTCTCGTCGCTTGAAACCGAAAATCAGCAAAATAAAGTGGACGCGCTCCTCGAAACAATGCTTGAATAAACTTATGACCCGCCGCACGATCATCGCTGTTTTTTCCCCACTCGCCGCCGCTTTCTTTTTGAGCGGCGCGGTGTTCCTGGAATCTCCGTTCCTGCGCGTCGCGCGTGCACAAACCCCCGCGGTCCAAAAAGCGTTCGAGGAGGTGAAAACCAAACTCGATGATCTCGTCTCGGCAAAAGACGAAAATCTCGCGGACGATCTCGGGCTTCGTATCCAAACCTTTAAAAAAGTCGTCGAGTTCTCGGAGGAAGAGGCGAAAACGCTCAAAGTGAAACTCATTGCAACCGAGCTCAAAGAAGCGGAATGGGAGGAGGATTTGAAAATTTGGAAGGTGCGCGCGGGAGAACGGCTCGCGGCGATTGAACAATACTACGAAGAAACGCTCGAAACGCTGACCGAACACGCGACCACACTCGATCTCGTGGAACTCAAAACGATCGTGGGGTCGTTCAAGGATCGACGCGAATCGTCGTTCACGCCACTCGCCGCTGAAATCGAAGAGTTTCTTCTCGTCGCAAATCAGCGCAAGGCGCTCGACGTCGCGGAGGCGCGCTTCATTAAGATAGAAGGCGACGTGAAAAAACTTGAGCGCGCCAAGATACGAGGGATTGCGAAGCTTCCTTCACTGCTTGCGAAAGCAAAATTTCATCTCACGAAGGCGTCCGATGCGTACGGGAGGGCAAGCGAACTTTTCTTTACCCTCATCGCGCCGCCCGCCGTTTCCGAAAAAGAAGGCGCGATGCCGCTTCTTGCCGCCGAGGTTTTGGAAAGTGCCCCGAATGAAGATGTAATATTTAAAGAAGGAGGAAAAGAAAAAAAAGAAGATGCCCCCTCCATTCGGGATGAAGTGCGTGCGTCGCTCGAAGCGGTTAAGAGAACCTATCAAGTTTTCATAGACATGAGCGCCGAGGTGAAGAAAATACTGAAGTGACAAAAATCTCGCCGGTCAAAAAGACCGGCGAGATTTTTTCAAGGCTTTCGAAAAAACAAAGAGCTAAAGAACCGCTTCTTTGAGAAGTTTCCCGGCGCGAAACTTTGGCTTTGTGGATGCTTTAATCTGAATCTTCTCACCTGTCTTAGGATTTACCCCCATGCGCGCGGCGCGCTTCGCCACGCGGAAAGTTCCGAAACCGCTGATCGCGACCTCTTCGCCGCGACTCATTGTTTTTACAATGGCATCGAATACCGCCTCCACCGCCATTTGCGCCTGCTTTTTTGTCTCCACGCCGGCCGCTTTCATGACCGCTTCCACTAATCCGTCTTTTTTCATATTGCAAGACTCTCTTATGTTTCCCTTCCGACCTTTGATTTCGAAAGGCAGTATACCATAATTCCCCGCGCCAATGCTAGCAATCCGGCCCTATCGGGCATATTCCACCGCCCGCACCTCGCGGATCACCGTTACCTTGATCTCGCCCGGATAATCCACATCGGATTGTATTTTCCCCGCAATTTTCTTTGCAAGTTCAAGCGCGCCGAAATCGTCAATCTTCTCCGGCACCACGAATACCCGCACTTCACGCCCCGCGGCGATGGCATAAGCCTGGTTCACGCCCTCAAACTCCTTCACGGTCTTCTCGATGGCTTCGAGGCGCTTCACATATTTCTCGAGTGTGTCACGTCGCGCCCCGGGCCGCGCGGCGGAGATCGCGTCCGCCGCCGCCACGATGTACGCCTCCGGCGTCGCATAGGGATACTCCTCGTGATGCGCTTCCATGCCTTTCACAACGCGGTCGTCTACGCCGCATTTTTTGAGAAGCTTCCGCCCAAGCTCGACATGCGTGCCCTCGACATCGTGGTCAATCGCTTTTCCGATATCGTGCACCAAGGCCGCCCGCTTCGCGATTTCGACATCCGCGCCGAGCTCCGCCGCGAGCATCCCCGCAAGATGAGTCATCTCAATCGAGTGTTGGAGCACGTTCTGCCCGTAGCTGGTGCGGAAATGGAGTCGCCCGATGAGCGCGATGATTTCCTTCGGAAAATCGAAAATGCCGAGATCCGCTGCGGCGTCTTCCCCGATTTTCTCGACCCGTTGATCAAGCTCCGCACGCGCCTCTTCTGTTTTTTCTTCTATCTTTGCCGGCTGAATGCGGCCATCCTTCAGAAGCTTCTCGAGAGTCATTTTGGCGAGCTCGCGCCGGTACGGATCGAACGAAGAAATAATGAGACTCTCGGGCGTTTCATCGATAATAACCTCGACGCCGGTCGCACGCTCGAACGCCCGGATGTTGCGTCCCTCCTTCCCAATGATCTTCCCTTTAATTTCTTCTCCGGGAAGATCGAACGCGGTAGTGGTGATCTCGGCAACATGATCGCGCGCGTATCGCTGGATGACCGAGGTGAGAACCTCGTTCGCTTTCGCTTCAAGCGCGTCACGCCGTTCCCGTTCGAGTTTAACGATCGCTTTCGCGAGATCGTCGCGCGATGAGGCTTCGATCTCCGCGAAAAGCTTCCGCGCGGCTTCTTCGCGGGTGAGCCCCGCGAAACCTTCGAGTGCCTTGACCGCTTTTTCGCGTGCCGCGTGGGCGTCGTCTTCAAGCGTCCTGACGCGGGTTTCTTCGTTCTTGAGGCGCGTGGATTCCGCATCAAGTGTTTTTCGCTCCTCGCGGAGATCGTCCTCGCGCTTCGCGATGCGCTCTTCGAGTTTCCTTATCTCCAGTTTCCGCTCGCGTTCTTCGCGTTGGACTTCCGCGAGAATAGAAGTCGCTTCGCTTTTCGCAGAGAGCGTTATTTCCTTCGCTTCCGCACGCGCGGCATCAGCTTCGCGCGCGTGGGCATCCGCCGTGGCGCGCGCGGCGCGCCCCGCGGTCCAAAGTCGAATCGCATATCCGGCCACAAGCGCCGCAAGCGCGAGCGCCGTCGCCGTCAAAGGTGACCATGTCATGGATTATAAAACGATAAATTGATTGTTTCGACACTTTAGTAAACGAACGATACCGCCAAAGTATACCTCGTGCCGCGCGCGGGAGCAATCACGGAAAAGAGCTCCATGGTGGTACGGCGGCGGTACGCTACAATAGAAACGGATGAAACGAACTTATCTCCTTGCTATCCTCGACGGGTGGGGGCTCGGCCCTTCGGATCAGGGCAACCCCATCTACGCCGCGCGGCCAGAAACCATCGCCACCATCGAAACGCGCTACCCCGGCGTGGCGCTCCAAGCTTCCGGCCTCGCGGTGGGACTCCCTTGGGACGAAGAGGGAAACAGTGAGGCGGGGCATATTACGCTCGGCGCGGGGCGCCCAAGCGAACAGCATTCGGAACGCATCACGCGCGCAATCGCGCAGGGAACCTTCACGAAGAACGAAGCGCTCCGCGGAGCGTTCACGCACGCCCGTGCGCGCCACAGTACCCTCCATCTTGTGGGTCTTCTCACGAGCGGACTGGTCCACGCTTCGTTCTCTCACCTTGAGGCGCTCATTCGGATGGCGGACGACTATCCCGAGGTGTTGGTTGCGCTCCATCTCATGACTGATGGCATCGACAGCGCGCCTCGCGAAGCGCGGACACTCGTTCCGAAAGTGCTTGCGGCGAGTGCGACACATCCGAATGTCCGCCTTGCGTCGCTCGGGGGTCGCTACTACGGTATGGATCGCGACGGTCACTTCGATCGCACCGCCGTTGCCTACCGCGCGCTCGCGGGCGAAGCGCCTTTCGCCGCCTCATGGGAAGCGGCGCTCCAAGAAACGTATGCGAAAGGCCTAAACGACGAGTTTGTGGAACCGAGAAAACTCCCGGAGTTTCGCCCCGTCGCGCGCGGCGACACGGTCATTTTCTTCAACTTCCGCGAGGACAGCATCCGCCAGCTCGCCGACGCGTTCATCTCCCCCACGTTCAACGCCTTCCCGCGCACGCGACTCGAAGACGCGTATTTTGTCACCATGACGGCATACCGCGAACATTCTCCCGCGCGCGCCGCCTTCCCCGCGGAACCCATGGCGCATTCTCTCGGCGAAACTATCGCCGCGCATGGTCTCCGCCAGCTCCGCATTGCCGAAACGGAAAAATATGCTCACGTGACTTATTTCTTCAACGGCCGGCGCGAGGAACCGTTCCCAAACGAATTTCGGATCCTCGTGCCTTCCCTCTCGGCATTCCACAAAGACACACATCCGGAAATGATGGCTCGCGCCGTGACGGATCGCGCCATGCTTGCGCTCCGCGAAGGAAGCTTCGATTTTATTCTTATGAACTATGCAAATCCGGACATTATCGCCCACACAGGAAACTACGCCGCAACCGTCGCCGCCATCGAAACCGTCGATCGTGAGCTCCGACGCCTGCTTACCGCAGTCGAAGAGGGGGGGCACGCGGCGCTCATCACCGCCGACCACGGCAACGCGGAAGTGCTGATTGATCTTAAAACCGGGGAACCGGAGACAAAACACAATCCAAGTCCCGTGCCGTGCTGGCTCGTGGCGCCCGAAGTCGCGCGTCCGTCTTTAGGACCGGCAAGCTTAAATCCTCTCCGCCCGCGCGCAAACCAAGTTGAAGGGTTTCTCGCCGACGTGGCACCTACCATCCTCGACCTCATGAGGATTCCCAAGCCACCCGAGATGACCGGCGTGAGCTTGCTCCCATATTTCCGCGAGAGTTAGAGACTTAACCCGCGTGCGCGGGTCGCCCGAACATTGCATCGCAACATACTAGGGTATACTGAAAGGCGACATGGGATTTATCGGACGCATCGTTTTCTCCATCGTTTCCAATATGGTCGCGCTCTTCGTGGCAAGTTCTTTCATACCGGGGTTCGCCGCCGCGGGAGATTTTTCCTCCCTTGCCGGCGCTTCAGCTATCCTTGCCGCCTTGAATCTCTTCCTCCGACCCGTGCTGAAACTTTTCTTCGGTCCCCTCATGGTTGTAACCCTCGGTCTCTTTTCGATTATAGTGAACGGACTCCTACTCTACATGCTTGACACCATAAGTGGCGCCGTTACCATTCAGGGATACCAAGCGCTCCTTCTCGGGGCGCTCGTCGTGAGTCTCGTGAATGTCGTGCTCCACACGGTAAAACCCTCAAAATCCTAAACACAAATCATTGCAACCTTAGAATTTCAAATTTATCCTTCGACCACACTTAGGATGGTGGGTGCCTCGAACCATTTAGGATTTAGATATTAGGATTTAGAGTTTATTCTCAATATTATGCGGCCCATTCTTCAAATCATCATTTCCCTTATCGTCATAGGACTCGTGCTCATCCAGGAGCGCGCGGGAGGGATGTCCGGTATTTTCGGTGGGGGGGGCGGCACCCCCTACTACGCGCGGCGCGGGGTGGAGAAAGGGATTTTCTATGCGACCATCGTCGCCGTCGCGCTCTTCGCGCTCCTCGCGCTCCTCAATTTGTTTCTCGCGTAACGGGACGTCGCGCGGATTCACCATGAATTTTGTCTGGAATGTGTTCCGCTCCTTCACGCGGAATGAGAAATGGGCCGCCGCCGCGAGCGGGTTCGCGTTTGTGGCCAGCGCCGCGGGACTCTTCATCGTCACGGTCGCGACCCGTTCGATTCTCATACCGGTCGCCGGCGGCGCCTATCGCGAGGGCGTGGTGGGACAACCAAGTATTGTGAATCCGCTTATTTCTTCGAGCGACGCGGATGAAGACCTCGCCGCGCTCCTCTTCGCGCCGCTTCAAACGCTTCTCGCAAGCGCGGAGCAGAATGACGATGCGTCGGTTTACACCTTGAAACTCAAGGAGGATCTTGCGTGGGACGATGGTGCGCCGCTCACGAGCGACGATGTGGTATTTGCGGTGGAAACGGCCCAAGACCCCGCCGCTGAATCTCCGTTTACGGCCGCGCTTCGAGGAGTGAACGCGGAGCGGATAAGCGCGCTTCAGGTGAAACTCGTTCTGCCTTCGCCAAACGCGTTTTTCAAGGAAACACTCGCGCGACTCCCGATCGTGCCCGCGCACATTTGGGGACGCATCCCGCTCAAAAACTACCATCTCTCGGAATATGCGCTCGCCCCCGTCGGCAACGGCCCATATCGCGTAAAGTCTTTCTCGAAATCTCGTGACGGTTTCATCGGTGAATACCGTCTCGTGCCGAATCCCCGCTACGCGGGCCCCGCTCCCTTCATTGAAGATTTCCGGGTGCGATTCTTCGAAGATACACCCGCACTCCTCGACGCATTCCGGCTAAGGAAGATCCACGGATTCGGGTTTGTCTCTCCCTTCCCTGAATTTTCCGAAGCGACGGGAGGCGCGAGCGAGGTCCGTAACCCCCTTCCGCGATACTATGCGGTTTTCATCAACACTTCGGCGAACGACCTCCTCACTGATCGGTCCTTCCGCCTCGCGCTCTCGCGCGCGGTGAACCGCGAGCGAATTTCTTCGGAAACGTTCCGTGGGGGTGCGGCGCCTTATCTCCCCGGCGCGGCGGAAAAACAGGCATCGCTTGCGTATAATCCGGAGCGCGCCCGCGACGCACTCGCGAAAGCGAAAGGGAGCGGGAGCGGGGCGCTCGTCCTCACCGTGCCTGATATACCGGCGCTCGTGGCGGCGGCCGAGATAATTTCATCGAACTGGCGGGCGATCGGCATCCAGAATATCACTATCAGAAAAGTCTCCGCCAACCGCTTCGGGCGTGAAGTGCTCGAACCCCGCGCATACGAACTCGTACTCGCGCCGCACGTTTTCGCAAACCCCGACGATCTCTATCCGCTCTGGCACTCATCTTCCCGAGGCGCGGCAGGGCAAAATTTCTCTCTCTATGCGAGCAAAAAAATGGACGCGCTCCTCGAGCGAATTCGTGAGATTGAAAATCCGGAGCGAAGGGGGACGCTCGCGCGCGAGGCGGAATCCGCGCTCGCGGAAGATGTTCCCGCCGTATTTCTTGTGTCGCTCCCCTATGTGCACGTCCACGTTAAAGCGCTCACCGGATTCCCGGAAACATCGCTTGCGGCGCCCGCGGATCGGTTTCTGAATGTCTCCGCGTGGAGCGTGGCACGGGTGCGCGTGCTCGACTAAATCAGCCGAAGACGGATCGTCCGAACTATGTGGTGGTTTTAGGAGTAGTTTGACTTCACAAAAACGCTCTGCTACGATCTTTCTAACGCTTAACTTCTCCATTTGTTCCTCGTAGCATATTCATACTGGAAGCGCGGTCGGTGCGCGCGATTTGAAAATCCGGGCGAGTGGCGGAATTGGCAGACGCACTAGGTTCAGGGCCTAGCGGCCGCAAGGTCATGGAGGTTCAAATCCTCTCTCGCCCACCTACAAAAAACAAAAGTCGGAAACGAAACAAAAAAAATAAAAGAAACGATGACAGCCAATAAAAATATCGAAGGCGGTCGCGATGATTTGCGCGCCGCCGATCGTGAAATTCCCCGCGGAGCGCGCGTTTCCGCGCGTCCGACGGAAGAAAGACGGTTTTCGGCGAAAGGCACCGGCGCGCGCACGGGCGCCGCACGGGCGAGTCGCGGATTCCGCGATGCGGCGCGACCCGCGAGAAGGATCACTCACCGTCCGGAGCTTGCACATCAGACGCCGGCCTCTCCCGATGCGGTGCGTTTCGTCGCTTTGGGCGGACTCGAGGAAATCGGCAGAAACATGATGTTTTTCGAGTATAAAGACGAGATTGTCATTATTGACATGGGGCTCCAATTCCCCGAAGAAGAGACGCCCGGCATCGACTACATCATCCCCAACGTCACCTATCTCGAAGGAAAGAAACGGAATATCAAGGCCGCCATTATCACGCACGGCCACTACGATCACATCGGCGCCGTCCCCTACCTTTTGGATAAACTCGGCAACCCGCCGATCTACGCCACCTCGCTCACAAAAGAGATTGTGATGAAACGGCAGGATGACTTTCCGAATTCACCGAAGCCGAATTTTGTGCTGGTGAAGGGCGGGGAAACGCACAAGCTCGGCAATTATTTCTCCGCGCGATTCTTCGACGTCGTGCACAACATTCCGGAAGGCATCGGTATTATTCTCGAAACGCCGGTGGGGAACATCGTCCACCCGGGAGAATTTAAATTCGACTATGACCACGAGGGGAAGCCCCGGGGCCTCGACACGTGGAAGTGGGTCGGCGCGCAGGGTATTCACACCCTCATGCTCGATTCGACCGGCGCGGAGGTGCCCGGCTACGCTCTCTCGGAGCGCATCGTGGAGGCCGAGCTCGAGAAACTCTTCAAATCCGCAGGGGGTCGCATCATCGTGGGCACCTTCGCGTCGCTCCTTGACCGTCTGGGTGAGATCGTAAAAATTGCCGAAAAGCTGGGTCGCAAAGTAGCGCTCTCCGGCTACTCCATGAAATCGAATGTGCAGATCGCCCAACGCCTCGGCTATTTCAAATTCAACAAGGAAACTATCATTCCCTTGGAAGAGATAGGGAAACACAAAGACGAAAAAGTCATGATCCTTTCGACGGGTGCGCAGGGTGAGCCGAACGCCTCGCTTATGCGGATCGCGAACGGCGAGCACAAGCAGGTAAGGATCAAACCCGGCGATACGGTGGTGCTTTCTTCTTCGGTGGTGCCGGGAAACGAACGGAGCGTACAAAACTTGAAGGACAACCTCGCGCGGCAGGGCGCCTTGATCTACCATCATAAGATGCTTGATATTCACTCCTCGGGCCACGCGCCGCAGGAGGAGTTGAAGGCGGTGATGGGCCTCGTGAAACCGAAACATTTTCTCCCCATCCATGGTTACTACTTCATGCGCTGGCGGAACGCCAAACTCGCGCAGGAGATGTTGGGGCTCAAGCCGCACGACACGGTGGTGGCCGACAACGGCCTTGTGGTCGAGATTTCAAAACAAGGCATCCGCCTCACCGGCGAAGAGGTACCCGCTTACTATGTCATGGTGGACGGATTGGGTGTGGGCGACGTGGGCGAGGTGGTCTTGCGGGATCGCCTGACCCTCGCGCAGGAAGGCATGATTGTTATTATCGTCACACTCTCGAAGCGCGACGGGCGGATCCTGAAAAACCCCGATATCATCTCGCGCGGCTTCATTTATCTCAAGGAACATCAGGGAATGCTCGACGAGATCCGAAAACGCATTCGCGGCATCGTCGGGCGCATCCCCCACTACCAGCCGGTGGACGCCGACTACGTGAAAACTCTCGTTCGCGACCAAATCGGCCAGTTTTTGTTCACAAAAACCAAACGCCGGCCAATGGTGTTGCCCGTTATTATTGAAATTTAACCAAAAAGAGCGAACGAAAAACCGTCACAAAATACCGTGACGGTTTTTCCTTTTTATGCTGACCATTTATACTGATTCCCATGAAACCCATTCTTGTCTCCGGAATCCAGCCTACAGGCGCACTCCATCTCGGAAACTACCTCGGCGCCTTAAAACATTTTGTCGAACTCCAGAACTCCGGAAAATATCGGTGCTTCTTTTTCATCGCCGATCTCCATGCGCTCACCCAAAATCCCGATCCAAGAGAGTTGAAGGGAAACATCGAAAACCTTATGCGCGCTTTCCTTGCGGCGGGATTAGACCCCCGGAAATCAACGCTTTTCATACAGTCTGCCACATCCTTTCCCCAAGAGCTCGCCCAGGTTCTCGCCACATTCACTCCGGTGAGCGAGCTGATGCGCATGACTGCATTCAAGGAAAAAGTGATTCAAAAATTAGGAAAGAAGGAAACGTTTGAGGAGGTCGTCGAGCGATCCAATTTTGGTCTCGCTGAATATCCTATCCTCATGGCGGCAGACATTTTCCTCTACGACGCGGCAGTGGTGCCGGTCGGCGATGACCAAGACCAGCATTTGGAACTCGCGCGAACCCTCGCACGCAAGTTTAACGTCCGCTTCGGCAAAACGTTCGTGGAACCGAAAGCGCTTCATACGGATGTTCCCCGCCTCATGAGCTTGGATGACCCCGCAAAGAAAATGTCCAAATCGCGCCCCGCGGGGTGTCTTTTTATGGACGATTCTCTCGCGGAGATCCGGGCGAAATTCAGTCGCGCGACCACCGATTCCGGGAGAGAGATTAAATATGATGAAAAGGATAAACCGGGTGTCTCCAATCTCCTTCTCATCTATTCTTCGCTTTCAGGGGAAAGTATTCCCGCGCTCGAAAGGCGCTACACAGGAAAGGGCTATGCTGATTTCAAGGACGATCTTGCGAACGTGGCAGTGAAAACGCTCGTTTCATATCAGACAACAAAAAAGAAAATCTCCGCCGTCGCCGCGAAAACCACATTTACAAAAGGAACCCGAATCGCCATAAAGGTTGCACAGAAAAAAATGGTGGAAGTAAAAAAGAAAATCGGCCTTGCCTAGCTTGCTATACTTAAGTATAGCAAGCTACGTGCTACCGTGAACAGTATGGAACACCGACATGAAATAAATGCCTCGCCGAAGCTCCGTCTCGCGGCCGCGCTCTTTTGCGGCTTTTTCGGGTTTCTCGGCGTTCACCGTTTCTACGCGGGAAAGATCGGCACGGGAATCCTTATGATCCTCACCGTGGGCGGCCTCGGGGTCTGGACATTTATTGATTTTATCTTTATCGTACTTGGGAAGTTCAGAGACAAAGAGGGGCGGCTCGTAACCCGCTGGATAGATTAATTATCAAAAGAAAGGTCGCTTCATACGATTGAAAAAACAAAACAGATTGTTATGGAAAAATTCGATCTTAACGCAAAAGAAGAAACGGACGTCGTCAAGAAAAAAGAAGCGCTACCTTATCACGCGGTCGATCCCGATACTGGCCTTGTAGAATCATTCGAAACGCAAGCCGAGATGCAGAAATACATCGAGGACAAACAGGAGAAGAGAAAAGAATCGTAAGAAACGAAAAAATGGCTCACCGCGAGCCGTTTTTTCGTACGGCGAACCATGCGGGGAAATTCCCTATTTTTGTTTGGAGCTCAACGTTGTGTTTGTGATTTTTTGAAAATTCCACCGATTTCGCGTTCACCTCGCGCTTGAATTTTTTTTCGCGCGCGCGGAGTACGTGCGTAAGTTCTTCTCCCGCCTCGCAATAAACCGTAATCGTATCCTTGGGCGTTAGTTTCGCGTCCTGCCGCATCCCCTGCACTGTGCGCACGAGCTCGCGGAACCACCCTTCCTCTAGAAGCTCGTGAGTGATGTTCGTATCGAGCACCAATTCTTCCTTCAGCTTCGTATCCACGACCACCTTTTTCACATTCACTTCATCCGCAAGGATCGCAAGGAATTCTTTGCTGGTTTTTAGTTGTAAGTTATTAGTTTTTAGCTTGAGCGAAGCGAGCGGCTGGCGTACCTTGATGCCTTTCTCCGCGCGTATCGCGAGCCCCTTACTTGCCAATCGCCGCACCTCCTCCATCGCTTCCAATAGCTTTTGGTTTTTGATTTTTATTTTTGAGTCAATCTTCGGCCAGCCTTCCAAATGCACGCTCTCGACCGCTCCTTTCTTGTTCGGCGCGAGCGAGAGATACAGCGCTTCCGCAAAGAACGGCGTGAACGGCGCCATAAGCTTGGTGAGCTCTAGGAGCACGTATCCGAGCGTCCCTGACGCCGCGTGGTAGTCTTTTTCTCCATCAGCAGACGGATCCGGTTTCCCGCCTGCAACGCTTTGCGTAGCAATGCGGGCAGGCTGAAACCGGCGACGCGAGCAGCGAATGTACCAGCGCGAAAGATTGCCCGCGAACGCTTCTATCGCGCGCGCCGCATCCCCCACTTCATATGATTCAAGCGACTCCGTTGCCGCATCTTTTGCCTCCTCCAATCGTGCGATCACCCATTTATCCAACACGTTGGACGATTTTGGCATTTGGATTTTGGAATTTGGATTTTTTAATGCGTATGTTTTGTAAAAAAGCCACGAGTTATAGACCATCATGAGGAACTGCCGGAGTGTCTTTCCTATTTCAGCTTCGTCGAATTTCTTCGGCTCGCCCGCCGGATTCACGGTGTAGAGGTACCAGCGCACCGCATCGATGCCGTATTTCTGTATCATCGCCCACGGGTCTACGGTGTTCCCTTTGGACTTCGACATCTTCTGGCCGTTCTTATCAAGCACGAGCCCAAGCGAGATCACATTCTTATACGCGCGGCCCTTACCCATCAAAGCGCCGATTGCGTGCAAGGTGTAGAACCACCCGCGCGTCTGATCCACGCCCTCGCTGATGTAGTCCGCTGGATAATCCTTCAACTTTTCAATCTTAAATTGAGCGGTGAATGACTTATTCGCCGCGAACGGCATTGCGCCCGAGTCGAACCATACATCCAAGACCTCCGGCACGCGTTTCATGGTTCCCTCGCACTTTTCACATGCAAGCGCAAGATCGTCCACATACGGCCGGTGGAGATCCACGCGCCCCTCGGCATCGCGCGGCAAGGCGCCGGTTCTCACTCCGTACCGCACGCCCGTCTTCGGATATGGGAGGGTAAGTTGCTCATCGTTCGTCACGCCTTCCAGGGCACCCTTCAAAATCCAAAGCGGATCGCCGTGTCCCACTACCACGATTATTTTTCCCTTATAACGCCTATTAAGCGAACGAAACGCTCCCCACGCGCGCTTCCGCACATCGTCCCATGTTTCGCCGCCGTGAGGATTTTTAGCGAACATCTCGCGTTTGCTCTTGAAAAGCTTAAAGAAATCTTCTACCGGTTTTCCCGCGAAATTCCCGCTGTTCATTTCGCGCAATCCCGACTCCACCACAATCGTGCCGCCCAATACTTCTTTGAGAATAGCCGCGGTTTCCTTCGCGCGCGCGAGCTGCGAGGTTACGATGTAATCCACTTTTTCCTTTCTCATCGCCATCGCGGTTTTTCGCACCGTCACCGCTCCTTTTTTCGTGAGGCGCGAGGTGAATAAACGAGTGTCCTCGTAGGTCCCGCAGAGATTAAGTACGTTGTGGTCCGCCTCACCATGGCGCATAAAAATAAATCTATTGCCGGCAGCCGCGCGCGTTTGGAGCTCTTCCATGCTTCCTATCACCTCTCGCGCTTCGCACTTTTCACACTCCCAGATGGGAAGTGGCGTTCCCCAATAGCGCGCGCGGGAGATGGCCCAATCCTTTACCTCGCGGAGCCACTCGCCGAAACGTCCGTCCCGTAGATGCGCGGGAACCCAGTTGATTTTCTTGTTCTCTCGAAGAAGCTCGTCGCGAAGTTTCGACATCGCGATAAACCACGAATCACGCGCGTAGTAGAGGAGCGGTGTCTGACAACGCCAACAAAACGGATACTCGTGCGAATAGGGTTCAGTACGTAGTAAATGGTGGGTAGTTTGTAGGTAATCAATGATTTTCTTCTCGGTTTCTGGCGCTTTCACAAACATTCCCTCAAATCCTTTTACCTCTTTTGTGAACTTTCCCGCCTCGTCCACCGTGTGGCGCATGGGAAGCCCTACTTTTACGCCAAGCTGGTAATCCTCCTCGCCGTACATGACCGCGGTGTGCACCACACCGGTACCGTCCTCGGTGGTCACGAAGTCCGCGGGGTACACCTGGTACGAAGTTTTTGATCTAAGCGAAGGCACGTCAAATAGCGGCTCGTATTCCAAACCAACAAGCTCCTCCCCTCTTACAAGAGAAATATGACCGAGCTCCTTTCCTAACGGCGAGCTTTCGGCAACTATCCATGTTTCCTTGCCTCTTTCAGTGATCGCATATTCGATATCTTTTCCAACCGCGAGCGCAACGTTCCCCGACAAGGTCCACGGCGTCGTAGTCCACGACAAAATATAAATATCTTTATACTCGCGATTTCCGATTTGTGTTACTCCTCTTTTTTCATTGTTTACTTTCAACTTAAATTTCACGTAGACCGACGTGTCTTCCACTGTTTCATATCCGAGCGCGAGCTCGTGCGAAGATAATCCAGTGCCGCAACGCGGGCACCACGGCACCACCTTGTGGCCGCGGTAGAGCAATTTCTTCTCCCACACTTTCTTCAATATCCCCCACACCGCCTCCATATAGCGGTTCTCATACGTGATGTAGGGGTGGTTCATGTCGAGCCAGAACCCCATCCGCTCGGTGAGCCGCTCCCACTCGTCTTTGTACTTCCACACCGACTCCTTACACTGCGCGTTGAATGCCGCGATACCGAACTTCTCTATCTCTTTTTTTGATTTCAACCCAAGCGCTTTTTCCACCTCGATCTCCACGGGGAGTCCGTGCGTGTCCCACCCGCCGCGGCGCGGCACATGGAACCCTCGCATCGTTTTGTAGCGCGGAATGATGTCTTTGAAGGCGCGCGCGAGCACGTGGTGGATGCCGGGCCTGCCGTTCGCGGTCGGCGGACCTTCATAGAACACGAACTGTTTTCCCTTCGCGGTCTTCGCGAGCGACGCCTCAAAAACGCGATTCGCCCGCCAGTAGGCGAGCACTTTTTCTTCCACCGCCGGGAGCGAAAATTCTTTTAGATTGCGAAACATCAATATTCCAATTATAGCGAAAAACCCGCTTCCTTGCTACTATTTTTAAATGGAAATACCAGGTCTTTCGATCGCGCTCATTATTCTCTTTTATCTTCTCGGCAAATCCGCCGATCTTGTGGTGATAAACGTCCGGCGCCTCGGAGAGGCGCTCGGCGTGAAAATTTTCTCCCTCGGCATCGTCCTCGGGTTTTTGACCTCGCTCCCCGAACTCGCGGTCGGCGCAAATTCGCTCCTCCTCAACCTCCGCGCGCTCTCGCTTGGCAACCTTCTCGGCGGGATTATCGTCGTCTTCGGTCTCGTGCTCGGCGTTTCGGTTGTTATGAACCGCTCAATCGCCACGAACGCGCGAGCGGGAAGCTTCCTCCCTGTCGTGATCTTCATTATGGCACCGCTCTTACTCGGCGCGGACGGCGCCATAAGCCGCATCGACGGAGCGGCCATCATCATCGGCTACGGACTGGTGCTCTGGTATCTCTTGGCGCGGGGACCGCACGAAAAGTTCGAACGGCACGATACCATCCGTGGCATCGCCGGAAAAACGCTTTTTATATTGATCGGGATCGCCGCCGTGCTCGTACTCTCCCATTACATCATTCAAGCAACGCTCCTCCTCACGCGCGGTCTCAATATCTCCCCATTCGTTATCGGCCTCGTGCTTTTCTCGATTGGCACGAACCTCCCGGAGATTATCGTCGCCATCCGTTCGTGGCGGCGGAATGTCGAAGAACTCTCACTTTCAAATCTTGTAGGATCCGCGATCGCAAATCCGGCGATCGTTGGCATATTCGCACTCATAAAACCCTTTACCGCCGAGGTGGGCCCCCCGTACTACCTTCTCCTCATCTTCACGCTCATCCTCCTCGCGGTCCTAAACCGCTTCTATGAGACCGAAAGGAGGCTCACGCGCCTTGAAGGTGTCGCTCTTATTGTGTTCTATGTGCTCTTCGTCGCTCTCCAAATGCTAATATTTGTCGCGTAGTCAAATTTCAGGCTACAACGTTCGCCGTCTAATCCATTCCACGCACCACAACCCCCCGAAACTTCACGCGCGTTCCTTTGGGAGATAAAATAAAACAGGGTGCTATACTAAAGTATAGCACCCTGTTTTAGCTCTTTGTGGTAAAAAGGTAACGGAGACATTTTCTCTATAACGTTACATTTTCTCCGGCGCGGAGATGCTAAGGATGCGGAAGAGGTTTTCGAATATCACCATACTCCCCCGGACGAGCGCGAGGCGGGCGGCGGCGAGCGCGGGGACTTCGCCTAGCACGTGCTCCTTTTCGTAGAAATTATGGAAGGCGCGGGCGAGGGTTGAGGCGTATTGCGTGAGCCGGTGGACCTCGTAGGTTGCCGCGGCATCCGCGAGCACTTCCGGAAACCGCGAGAGTTGAAAAAGGAGCGCCGCGTCGTCTAATGTATTAAGCAAAGACAAATCGGAATTCTTTTGAAATTTGGATTTTGATATTTGAACTTTGCCCAATACGCCTTTGGCTCGTACCAATGCGTATTGGGCATAATACACCGGGTTCTTCTTGGAACGCTCCTTGGCGAGGTCCAGGTTGAAGTCTAGGTGCGACGTGGGCGATACGGAGAGGAAGAAGAAGCGCGCGGCGTCGGCGCCTACCTCCTCCACCACCTCTTCAAACGTCACGAAGTTCCCCTTCCGCTTGGACATCTTCACCTCCTCGCCGCCCCGGATGAGGCGCACCGCCTGCGTGATGAGCACGTCCGACTTCGGGAGTCCTACGAGCTTCGCCGCCGCTTGTATGCGCGCCACATATCCGTAGTGGTCGGGCCCCAGTATGTTTATCTTCGCTTTGAATCCGCGCGCCTTGGTCTCAAGGTAGTGGCCGGCGTCCGCGAGGAAATAGGTCGGGAAGCCGCCTTTCGTGATGACCACGCGGTCCTTGTCGTCGCCATGCGCGGTGGTTTTGAGCCACACGGCACCTTCGCTCTCGTACGTCGCGCCTTTCTTTTTGAAGAGCGCGAGCGCTTTCTTTGCGTACCCTTTCGCGTGTATGGCCTTCTCCGACGTGTACCGGTCAAATTTGATGTGCGCCTCTTTCTCCAATGCGCGCTGTATGAGTTTCAGAAAGTCCTTCGCCGCGCGTTCGCCAAGCTTCATTGGGTCGCCGCGGAACTTCTTCACATCCGTTTTATGCTTCGTGGCCCATTCGGACACGTACTCGCCTTTGTATAAATTCTCCTCATCGGGCACAAATCCTCCCGCCGCGAGGAGTGATTTCCCGAGCGTGAAGATCTGATTGCCGGTATCGTTCACATAGAATTCGCGCTCTACGGACGCACCCGCGGCTTCAAGTACGTTCGCGAGCACATCGCCCAAGAATCCCCCCCTGCCGTTCGCAAGTGTGAGGGGACCGGTAGGGTTTGCGGAAACGAACTCTACCTGCATCTTTTCACCCTTCCGCTCTTTTGAAACTCCGTATTTTTTCTTCGCTTTCGCGATTTCGTTCAGCTCGCCCTGAAGCGCCTCGGGCTTAATGAAAAAATTGACGAATCCCGGCGCGGCGGCGGTTGCTCGACTAATAACTGGGGGCTTTGAACCCGTGACGGCGGACGCGATGTGCTCCGCTATCGCGAGCGGCGGCTTGCTTTCTTTTTTGGAGAGCGCAAACGCCACATTCGTCGCGTAGTGGCCAAAGCGCGAATCTTCCGGAACGGAGAGTGTTACGGGCACGTCCTTCGGAATGTGTTTTTTGATGGCCTTCAGAACCTCGTCGCGTATCATTTCATTCACTCTATCGCACTGGGGAGGGTAAATAAATAGTGCCGCAACTCTGTTCTCGCGCGGATCAAGCGAGAACGAATCAAAGGAAAATGACACTTGTAGCATGGTTTCTACAAAATAACGGTGGGTTAGTAGAGTGGATAACTCAAACAGACGAATCACCAGATTTTGAGATTTTCAGTGAAAATGCCCATATTTACTGCGTTTTTACAGTACTTTATGCTATCCACGAATTGCCGAATATGCCCCTTGCAGTTAAACTAGTAATCAGCTACCGTATAGATAATATGAGCAACGAAAACGCCGAGAAAAAAAGTAGCCGTTTGTCCCAAGGGGAGATGCCACGCTCGATGTTAAGGGATGTAGTTACTCTCGCGGAATCACTTAGAGATAACTTTGCGAGCAAAAATGCCACGCCGATTGACCTGGCAACGTCAATAAATCGTTCCCCAACCAGTTCCAGTTGGCGATTTTTAACTGGGGCGGCAGTTGCTTACGGAATAACTGACAACGCGTACGGAGCTTCCTCCATATCTCTTACTACGCTTGGAAGACAAATTGTGAGTCCCACCGAAGAAGGAGTCGGACAAGAGGGTTTGATTACAGCACTACTTCGTCCCAAGATACTAAAGAATTTCTATGAAAAATACGATGGCTCAAAATTTCCGAAGGATGACATCGCGAAGAACGTGCTCAATCAACTTGGCGTTCCGCAAGATCGTACTGACGAAGCATTGAAAATCGTAAAAGAAAACGCGAAGCTTGTTGGTATTATGACTGATACGGGAAACGGTCAATACATACAATTACGTCCGTCGATGTCCGTTCGTTCACTCGCAAAAAATAATGAAGCGCCTCGTCAAACCTCCAAACAGCTGGAAGAAATCGCAACACGCGCAGGGTTCACGCCTATACGCGTAGCAGAAGGTAGGATGGTATTGAATATACCTTCGGGGCTAAAAGATCAAATCCTCGAGGGCGATAACGAGGCGCTACACGACGACTGGCGTAATCTGAGAGCTGAACTACGAAAATTTGCAGATAAGCATCTTCCCGACAATCTTCCTAAAAGCGAATCTCCTAATTCTTCAAGTCTTGAATTGGGAGAGGGGTAGCACGATTTAAAAACCTTAGAGCGTCGTGCTCTGCTGTCGCCCGAAGCAGGTCAATGGTCGAGACCACTAAAAAGCTTTGGGAGCTAGCGACAGCAGAGCACGGGGTTCTAAAAAATAATTATTAAACAACGCTACCCGTAGCGAGTAGTTGAAGGTAGATTACGGGGATACCAGGTTCGGGGATGGCGGCCCTAATCAAGTTGCCTCCGAGGGTTTAATTCCCTCTATCTCCACAACCTGCCTTCAACTACTAACTACTACCTACAGTATAAACTATACGGATAGAACAGTTCTGTATTACCTGTGGATTGTCCAATGTAATACAAATGTATACATATGTCAATAATATGCATTGTTCTCAAGCTAAAAACCACTTTTCTAGAGCGGTTTTTAGCTTATGGACATGGTGGAGTTTCACGTCGCCAACCCAATTACTTTTCTAAATCTCTCAAGCGCTTTTTCGTCAGAGTATTGGACTGGCGGGGATTTCATTAAAAACGAACAGGCTTCTCCTGCTTTCGCATGTTCTCCGTTATCAATGAGCGCCTTTGCCGCGCGGATTGCGTCAATGACCACGCCCGCACTATTCGGGCTGTCCTCATCTTCAAGGGCGAGGTCAATAGATATGGGAATGTGCCCCCATATTTCTCCCGTAATCTTTATTTTCGCTTGCTTGTGGTCATAGTTCTTCTCGGTATATATCATCCGCGCCGACGGCTTTGCATCGCCCTCGCTGAGCACACTCGTCAGCGCATCTTCCTTGGATGCCTCCTTCGCCTCCGGCCGATAGTGGAGATTGAAGTGGTCCGCGTTCCCTCCGTAGTTCACCTGCTCTGACTTTGTGACCTTGATTCCCCTCATTTTGAGAAGCGAGAGAAGGACACGGTTGAGAATGGTCGCGCCGAGCTGGCTTTTAATGTCATCACCCATCAGCACCAGTCCCTTCTCTTCAAATCTCTTCCTCCAGCTTTGATCCTTCGCGATAGGCGTCGGCATGCAGTTTATAAAGCTGCAATTCGCCGCAAGGGCAGCCTCCGCATAGGCGTAGGTGGCTTTGTCGCTCCCAGTGGGGAGGTAGCTCACTACGATTTCAGCACCCGAAGTTTTCAGTACTTCCGCAACGTCCACCGGCGGCTCTTTGCTCTCATGGATAAAATGCTCTCGCATCTCCTCAATAACGCTGTCGTGCGTTGGGCCTCTTTGCACCATCACGTTTGACTCTAGAGGGTCCGCGATTTTGACGGTTCTATTGGGAGTAGCGCGAATTGCTTCGTGGAGTTTCTTTCCGACCTTCCTTTCATCGATATCGAACGCGGCCACAACGTTAATGTCGGAAGGGCGATAGCCACCAATTTCGGGATGCATCAAGCCAACCTCGTCGCTCGAGTTCTTGGTATAGAACCCCACGCCTTCTACAAAGCTTTTCGCACAGTTACCGACGCCAACAATAGCAACTTTAATCTGCGCCATGTCTTAATTATAGTTGTTTGGTGGACATGTCCGGAGTTGAACCGGAGTGTAACGCGTTTTAAGAAAAGCCCTCTACAAGCTCATCCGTATGGAGTGGAGGTATTCAATGTTATCAAAAATATCCTGCTCGCTAAGTGTCCCCTTCCCACGCCGCATGTTCTCCGCCTTCCGTATGAGATGCTTCCAGCGCGGAAATACCACACCTCCCATTTTCACGATTTCCCGATAGGAACTGGGGGTACACTTTCTTTTCATCCCCACGGCGGCGGCAGTCGCGAAAAGGCAGGACTTCGCAAACCCCCATCTCGCTGTTTCCTTGTCTTTATTACGGAGCGAGACCATAGCTGATAGTGCCACACCTCGCGCGTAATCAATGGTTTCATTAAAATCTTTTGCGTGTAAATTCACCCGCAAATTCTCCAGTATCTTCTCCCCGTACACGGTCTTTGAATTGCGGGAAAGCCACCAAAAGTAGAATTTGTTGGCGAATGGATGTTTAGCACGAAGCGTAAGTACCTCCCGCAAACGGAATGGATAGATTTTCAGTTTGTGTGATGTAAACCGTTGAAGGGCTTGGCGTGATACATAGTTCCTATCTTGAAAGATGATCGCCACCTCCACATCGCTACGCTTCCCCATTTCCCCGCCACCCGCAGAACCGGTGAGCGCGATGGACGCGGGATTAAGAGCTATAAGTACTTTGAGTGTCTTTAGTGGTATTCCAATCATAGCTTCAGTATAAGGAAAATGGCTTCGGCGTGTGATACGCTGAAATCGTATGGGAACGCTATCGGAAAACAGGCAGGCGCGGTTTGACTACGACATTGCGGAAACATATGCCGCGGGCGTGGTTTTGACGGGTCACGAGACGAAGTCCGCAAAGCTTGGCCGGATGGACCTCGCGGGGTCCCGCGCCGTGGTGCGGGGTGGCGAGGCATACCTCGTAGGGGCCTCTATTCACTCATTCCAGCCCGGGAACGCGCCCGACGGGTATGACGCCACCCGGACGCGAAAACTACTTCTTTCGCACGCCGAAATCAAATACTTGACGGGAAAACTCGAAAGTGGTTTGACGCTTGTCCCTGTGAAGGTGTATACTCACCGCGCGCTTGTAAAAATTGAGTTGGGTCTCGGGAGAGTGAGAAAGAAGCACGACAAGCGCGAGGTCATTAAAAAGCGGGAAACGGAGCGAGAGATGAGGAGAGCTGGTTAATATGTATTACGTCTACGTGCTGAAAAGTGCGAAAGACGGAAAGCTCTACATCGGCTTTACCGCTGACCTTAAGAAAAGGCTTAAAGAGCACAACCGCGGGCTAGTGAATTCAACGAAGACGCGGCGGCCATTTAAGCTAGTTTACTACGAAGCCTGTAATGTGATGGAAGACGCGGTTGCGCGGGAGAAATCACTAAAGACAGGTTTCGGAAGGGCATATTTAAAAAGAAGAATAAGTGAAGAATAACCGCAATACGCTCGTAGCAAAGTTCGCAGGCCCGCCTGCAACGCTTTGCAAGCGCAGCGTAGCAATGCGGGCAGGGCATGACGGGCCTTGATAGCGTGTAATAGGATTAGCTTGCAGGCCGAGCCGACCATTCGCTCGTAAATCCATGGTCAAACCTAAAACTGCCAACTCTAAAGTTGCAGCTCCCGCCTACGCTTTCGCGTAAGTAGGACATCGGTTCCCGAGGCTTCATAGGGGTTTACCGGTGTAATATTTGAGGCTCGCCTTCGGTAAGGCAGGTTCAGTAGCCAAAGGCCAAATTACGAACCGTTCGTTCTCGTAAGAGATCTAAGCTTGTAGAGGGCTTTTCTTAAAACGCGTTACACCCCGGTTCAACTCCGGGCATGTCCACCACACAAAAACGCCCCGCCGCAAGATTGTGAACTTGCGGCTTTTTGCGTTCTCCGCTAGAACAGAGAGAGTTTGTTTAACTAAAAATCCTAAAGGAGGAAAAAATGAAACCCCTGCTTATCGCGTTTGAAGGAATTGATGGCGCCGGAAAGCTCACCCAAGCGAGCATGGTCGAGCGGTGGCTTGCCGGATTTTCCGCACACACGCTCTTTTTGAGCGAGCCGAACGATAACACATACCTCGGAAAAACGATACGGAAGATGCTAAAGGGAGAAATTCCAAAACCGCATCCGTTCGAGTTCCAGCGCCTCTACGTGCTCCAGCGAGCCGAGGACGTTGCCTGCTTCATAAAACCGTTTTTCGCCAAAAATGGGAGTGTGGAGCAACCTGCGGTATGCATTATGGAGCGCTATGCGCTCTCGACTATTGCTTACGGTATGCTCGCCGCGCGAAAACCGGAAAGTTTTATAAAACTCCACCAGGACGTGGTTGGTCCGCAGATGATCTGGCCCGACCTTACCATTCTCCTTGATCTCCCCGCTGAAGAAGCGATGCGCCGCATCGTCGAACTGCGGGGAAGTAAAACAGAGGACTTTGAGAAAGTAGAAACACTCCGGACGGTACGTCTGAACTATCTTGATGCCGCGAATCTTTGGCCCTTCAGAAAAAAAATCGCGGTGGTAGACGGAGCTCTGTCTCCCGAAGAGGTTTTCAAAGAAGTAAAAAGGGAAATTTCATCACTCCTCGCAAGATACGAAATCCACAAGTTTTCCACAGCGGAAAACTAGCGATTGTGGTATAGTAATCCTAGATTCTTTGAGAAAAGAAAACTAACCGGGCTTGAAAAGCCCGGAGCGAGCCGGACATAAATCCGGCGAGAAGTTTCCTTAATTTAGAAGGCGCACCACAAATCGGTAGCGCCTTTCTTTTTTGGACGGCCATTTACTTTTTACACGCTCTGCTCTACCATATCTCCATCCGCTATCGCATCAACAATCAAATAACCGCGCGGGAGCTACGGGTGATCGACGCGGACGGGAAGAATCTCGGCGTACTTTCGTTCGGGGAAGCGTTGAAGAGGGCCACCGAAACGGGATACGACCTCATTGAGGTCGTACCGACCGCCACTCCCCCCGTCGCCCGCATTTTTTCCTACGACAAGTTCCGGTATCAAAAGGAAAAAGAGGAGAAAAAACAACGGCAAGCGGAGAAAGTGGTCGAATTGAAGCATGTGCGCATTACACCGCGGGCGGCAAAAAACGACCTTGGGGTAAAGGCGAAGAAAGCGGCGGAGCTTCTCGAAGAGGGACACAAGGTTGAGATTATGGTATTCCTCCGCGGCAGGGAGAAGGGGAAAAAGGAGTGGGGGCTTGAAAAACTCAAAGCATTTCTTCTTATGATACCCGTCCCCCATGCCGTCACGATGGAACCGAAATTCGCGGGGCGCGGATTCGTAATGCAGATAGAAAAGAGTGCAAAGCACAAATGAGACGAATGAGAGTACGAATAAGCTCAAATGAGAGCTATTTGTGGACGCATTCGTGCATATTAGTAATATGAAGACAAGAAAAAGCGTAAGGAATCGGATCAAAATAACCAAGCGCGGAAAAGTGATGCGCCGCGCGATGGCGCTTAGCCACTCACGCGGAAACAAAAGCGCGACCCAACTCCAGAGAAAGAAGCGCGCGCGAGGATTGGACGACGGTGCTAAGATCGTAAAAAAATATTTTTAAACCATGACACGGGTAAAGCGGGGCACTATTGCCCACAAAAAACGCGAACGCGTCCTCAAACACACGAAAGGATTCCGGTGGGGCAGGAAGTCGAAGGAACGCGCGGCAAAGGAGGCACTTCTCCATGCGTGGAGCCGCAGTTTCCGTGGCCGGAAAGAAAAGAAGCGTGAGTATCGCGCGCTTTGGAACGTCAGGATAAACGCGGCGGCGCGGGAGTCCGGCATGACCTACGGCACGCTCATAAGCGCGCTCAAGAAGAAAGAGATAAAACTCGACCGAAAGATACTCTCGATGCTTGCAAAGGATTATCCGACGGTATTCAAGAAGGTGGTCGAGTCCGTAAAGTAACAACAATCCCGCCGGTCCATGGACCGGCGGGATTTTAGATTCGGTTCCTGAACTTTTTTAAATCCACCTTTCCTTTCTCCACCCCGACTCCTTCTTTCTTGAGAAGCGCGATTTTGGCCATCGTCCCGCTCGCAAACCCGCCGACCGAGCCGTCCGAACGCACCACGCGATGGCAAGGTACCCGGTGACGGGCCGCCAAGTGAGGCGCCATGCCGGGACTTTTATTGAGCGCGTTCCCCACTGCGCGGGCGGCGTGCGGATTCCGAAGACGGCGCGCGAGCGCCGCGTAGGTCGCGACTTGTCCGCGGGGAATTTTTCTTGCCGCCGCGAAAACTTTTTCGGTGAATGACGGTTTCATATGCGCGCGTTAAGTGACGCTTAAGGTTTGGCGTTCGTACGATTTTGAGAGCGTCCCGAAATAAAAACCATGCATATCCCTCGTGCCGTTCTCCCTCGTGGTGCGGTGGCGGCGCTTTTACTCTCACTTCCGCGCGCTTGGTTTCCGCGAGGTAGTACGTAACGGTTTTGTTTATTTTCTCACGGTTCCGCACATAGGTAAAATGATCTTCCACGCGAAGCCGATCATTGAAGTGGAGATCCCACCCGGACAATCCCGTCTCTTCCTCCACCTCGCGAAGCGCCGCCTTAAAATTTTTCTCGCCTTCGTTGAGTTTTCCTTTCGGAAAATTCCAATACGATCCGCCATGGTAGAGGAGGAGGAATTTCGGCCCCTCCTTCGTGCGCCGGTAGATGATCATTCCCGCGGATACCTCGCACTTTTCTTCATTCATATATTACGAAACACGAATGCTCCGCCCTCGAACGCAAGCGAGTATCTCTGCCCCCTCACAAACTCCCGCCTCAATATCTTCTCCGCTAAGGGACCCCGCACGTGTTCCGAAACGGCCTGACGGAGCGGGCGCGCGCCGAACGCGGGACTCCACCCAAGCGCGGCGATCTGCGCGGTTGCGCTCTTTGCGATCGCGAGCTCAACCTCATGCGCTTCGCGGAGCGCGCCAACGACCTCGCCGAGAACAAAACCGGCGATAACTTCGATTTCTCCGCGATTCAGATTCCGAAACACGGAGATGCTCGAAAATCGATTCAGGAGTTCCGGCTTGAAATAGGAGGTGAGACGCTTCTTGAGCTCTTCTGCGATATCTTCGCTTTTTCTTCCCTTCTCAATCTCCTCTTTGATGAAATCGGAATGGGCATTCGAAGTGGCGATAATAATGGTGTTCGTGAAGTCCGCGACGCGCCCCAAGGCGTCGGTGAGGCGCCCGTCGTCGAACACCTGCAGGAACAAATTTAAAATGTCCGGATGGGCCTTCTCGAACTCATCAAGGAGGATAAGCGAATATGGCGCCGCGCGCACCGCATCGGTAAGCGCCTGACCGCCCGATCCGTCGGAGTTTCCCAGAAACCGCGCGATAGAATCTTTCGTCTGGTATTCCGACATATCAAAACGATGCATCGCATTCGACGATCCAAACTGAACTTTCGAAAGAATTTTCGCGAGCTCCGTCTTCCCCACGCCGGTCGGCCCCACAAAGAGAAAGGCGGCGATGGGGCCGCCGTGGCGGGCGAGCCCGCTCCGGTACTCGCGAAGCGCGCGGGCAACCGCCGTAACCGCCGCTTCCTGGTTCACGAGGCGCTCGTGGATCACTGATTCGAGGTTGAGAAGTTTCTCCGCCTCATTTTCCCCCGCCGCCGCGATCGGCACCTTGCTTTGCCGTTCGGCGACCGCAATCACGTGCGATTCGGTGAGTTGTTTCCCACCCTCCTCCTGTGTTTTCACAAGTGCCTCCTTCAAAAGATCGAGCGCGCTTCCAGGGAGCACGCGTGGCCGAAAATAGCGTTGGGCGAGTTCCACCGCCTTTCGCACCGCTCGAAACGTCACTGTGACGCGAAACTCCCGCTCGAGAAAAAGCGATGCGTATGACAAAAATCGAACCGCCTCCGCGGAAGTGATTTCCTGAACCTCTACCATTTCAAACTGTTCCATAAATTGAGACTGCGGCTCGATTACCCGCGTGAATTCAACCGGATAGGTCTCCGCGATGACGGGAATCGCCTCGCTCCGCAATATCGGTAGTAGTATACCGATGGGATCTATGCCCACCGATGCGGGCGCGCCTAAGAATTTTGCCGAACGGAAAAGTTCGTGGGCATTCGCGATTGAAAGCACCACATTGCCGGCGTTTAATATCTCTTCCATAATCGTCTTCATGCGGCGCGCCGCTTCCTCGGGCGCCGCGTCTCCCACCACTCCCGCCACATCGAGCGCCACTAATCGCTTGTCGAAAAGCGCTGCGGGCACGCGATCTTTAATGATGCGGAAAGCGAGATGCGCAATCATGGTGGATTTTCCTATGCCGGGTTGTCCGATGAGGAGTGCGCTTGGTTTCCCGGGTCGCGCAAGGATCTGGACGAGATGCTCAAATTCTTGCTCGTGTCCAATGAGGAATCCGACTTGTTCGGCGTGAGCAAGGTTTGTGAGATCGACGCCGTACTGGTCGAGAGTCGGCGTGGGACGCGCGGTCCACGCACGGTTCATTACGCGCGCGCGAAGCGTGCGGGTATGATGCGCGAATCCGCCAAGCACTGCCGGAAGGCGCCGCATGCCGGAAAGAGTTTTTTGAAAGCGCCCAAATATTGTGACTTCCACCGCATCTTCCGCGCTTATTTTATGGAGCTCGAAAAGGCGCGGGAGGGGAGCTTCCGGATGCGCGGCGAGCGCCGCAAAAAAATTCCGCGGCTCCACGAATCGCTCCTCGGTCGCGCGCGCCACGTGGAACGCTCGCACCGCGAGCATAGCAGTTTCCTTGGCGAGCTCTTCTTTCGATAGTCCGAACGTTCCTTCTTCGGACGCGAGTGCGGCGTCTATCGTTTTTATGAACACGCCGGGTTGCACGCCGAGGCGACGGAGCGACTCCTTAATGTCGGAACGGCGCGTCAGTTCCTTGAGAAACACGAGGGAAAAGCTCTTCCTGGTAGCCGATGCGCGGCGGAATGATTGACGGAATACGCGATAGGCCGAAGGCGTGAGGGCCTCGCGAACGTTCACGGGACCCTCTTTCAACTCCGCGAGCGCCCGTTCCCCTTCTCGCAGGTGGAGTAGGCGATCAACAAGGAAGAGAGCGCACAACACGCCAAGCACCCGGGGCGAAAGGCCATTTGAAAAACCGAGGAGTGCCGCGGTCATCGCAACGAGCGCGGCATACCCGACCATGGAACACAGACGCACAAAGAATTCTCCTGTGGCGCCAAATGTGAAACGCGGATCCTTGAAAAAAATATCGGTCATAGAAGAAGAGGGGGCGCGAATGCAAGGATAAGGAGCAACGGAGGAATGAGGAGCCACACAAAATAACTGCCGAGCGCCACCCCGAAGAGCGCGGCATAAACCATGCCTGCCACGAGGAGGCGAACACTTCGGAATACAAATCCGAGCACGTATCCCACGAACGAATAGTCTTTATAGAGCGGCTCGAAAAGATGTCGTGCGGTGATGCGCCACGCAAGGACATAATCAAGGCGCGCGAGGCAATCAAGGATGAAGTTGAAATACATCCGCACGCTCTTCACATACCAGTGGCGGAAGAATTCCGCGATTCGGTAGCGCAACCGGCGGATGATATAGACAAATACGGCGGTCATCGCATTTATTATAGCCGCAAACCGATCCGGACGCGCGGAGAACCTTTGCCTCCCGACGCGTACCGCGAAGAGAAGCTAGGTGAAGAGCGAAGTTTGGGAAACCGCGGGAGATGCTTCCGAGGTAGCGTTTTTTGCAAAAAGTTCTTCATACCGCGCAAGAATACCCGGTAGTTTTGCGAAGCTTTCCCGCAAGCGCGCGAGTGTTTCCGTGCTCCGCAGGGCCGCCGCGGGATGGAAAAGCGGATACACGAGGTAGTTCCCCACCCTGAAAAGTTTCCCTTGGTCGCGCGTGATCTTCCCCGCCGGAAGGAAGTAATTCATGGAAAACCTTCCGAGGGGTGCCACGATCTTCGGTTTTACCATCTCGACCTGGCGAGCGAGGTACGGCCGGTACGCCTCGATTTCCTCCGGCGACGGGTCGCGGTTCTCGGGTGGGCGGCGTTTCACAATGTTCGTGATATACACCTGTTCGCGTTTCCAATTAAGTTCTTCGATAAGTTTGTTCAAAAGCTGGCCCGCGCGCCCCACAAACGGGCGCTTTTGTTGGTCTTCGTGAAACCCCGGCGCTTCTCCGATGAAACACACCGCCGCATCGGGGTCGCCCTCGCCAAAGACGAGATTTCCGCCCCGCAAGGGAAGCACCGCATCTGCCTCCATCTCCGCTTCTAATTTCTTGAGCTCTTCCAACTTGTCCATAATGAAACCATTATAGTGAACCTCACCCCCGTCAGGGTACTATACTTAAGTATAGTACCCTGACGGGGGCCGCGTTACATTGAAAAAATTTCTTCTTAAGATTACATTGATGAGGTAAAAAAATGCCCTCGTCGTTCAATGGATAGGATATCTCCCTCCGAAGGAGGAGATGCTGGTTCGATTCCAGCCGAGGGCACCAAAATCTGACGCTATCGTACGTGAACCCGGCGTGGGAATGCGCGCGTGCCGGAAGGCGCGGTTGTGATTATATCCGGCGCGCGATGAAACGGTGAGGGCGCATACTGTTTTTTCTTCCGTCCCGCGGTTTTCCAACGCGCGGCGCGCGGCACATACCCCTTGCCTTCACGTAAGCTTTTCTTCAGAGCGCTTATTATCGCCGGCGAGAGCCAAAGCATATCACCGATTTTACGGTAGCTTTTTCCTTCCTGGAGCAACTGTATCGCCGCCCCGCGCGCGGCGATTTTGGCGCGTTCGTTCGAAGTAAGGAAAATTGCGAGCGCGCGTTCCACTTCGCCCCGCGTGGCGGCGCGCGCGATTCTTCGCACAAACGAATCCCACGCCAATCGCACGAGCGCGTTTCTTGAAGACGGGTGGTTTGGTTGCGTTGATTTCATATCTGTCCGACACCGCCCCACAGGGCAAAATGTTATACCCAAGTATAACATCCCCTCGTGTGTTATGCGATCACTCTCTCCTGTGGCGTGTTGCGCGCCCCCATCGCCATTCCGATGATCGCCCACAACATCAAACGGCCGGCGTGGAGGTCCAAAAGAAAATGATCGAGGAGACCAAATAATAGTAACGCGCACAGCATGAGCGCTACTATTGAATTTTCAATTTTCAATTTCAAATTTTCAAACAACAATATAAAAACAAAAAACAAAAATGCGATCAATCCGACAATTCCAATCTCGGATCCAATAAGGAGGAAAAGGTTGTGGGTGGGTTGCCATTGCCCTCGCGCGGGAAGTTCGAATTCACGGAACCGGTCATGATCATACGCAAAGAAAAGTTCATTGCCGATGCCTACGCCCCACGGCCTCTCGACGACAAGCGCGACACTGAGTTTGTTCATGCGCCACCGATCAGAAACCGGACCCTCGTCTGTCACAAGGCGCGCGCGAGGCAATACCGCAAACTGAAGAGCGCCAATGAGAAGCGTAAGAGAAAACACAACAGAAAATAAAAGCGAGAGTGCGCGCGGACGGTAGGTGGCGCGAGTGAGCGCGAACACAAAAAACGCCGCGAGCGCAAGCGCCGCCACAATCCACCCCGAACGCGAAAACGTGAGGAGAAGTCCCGTCTCGACCGCCACTATGCCCGCGACGGCAAGCGCGCGTCCACGCGTCTTTTCCGCGATAAGAAAAAGATAGGAGAGCGCGAGAAGTCCGAGAATAAGGAATCCCGCGAGGATGTTCGCGTGCGAGAGCGTACCGTAAGCGCGAAGAAATCGCATCCCGTCGGCCGCGATTGAGGCAACGCCGGGGGTCGAGGGTCCAAGCACGGTAGTCTCGCCGAGCCACCAAAGACCCGCGCTTTTTTGGAATCCGAATTGAAAAAACGCGACGAGTGATTGAAACACTGCGGAGAGCGCGAACGCGCTCATAAGATGCCGCACGGCAACGACCCGAGCTCTCACCGCCCATGCAAGCGCGTACCCCGCGGAAACTGCGAGGGCGAGACGGAGAAACGAATACCATGCGAACGCCGGATAATCAGCAAACACGATCGAAAGAAGCGCGAGGAAAAGAAATGCCCCGAGTAAGCACCCCGCTCTATTAGTCCTGCACCACATACCAATCTTGTCTGTCCCATAGGACAAATCCGACTTATTGATGACGGAGCGCCACGCTACGAACCAAAACATAAAAAGCACCGCAAATACGAGAAGGTCTGTTCCAAAAAGGAACGCCGCGGCGTATTCATGGGTGTAGAAATTTTCGAACGGCGCGGCGAACGAGAAAAGAAACTTCTTCGTGCCAAACGGAATTGAAAAAATAAACGCGAGCACCACCCACCGAAAAATTTTTTTTCTCATACGAGGCTGAAGCGGGAGAGGAGCTCATATCCAAGCGCGGCCATAAAGACGAGTGCGAGCGGCGCGGCGAGCGCGCGGAAACGGTGAACAGGAAACGCGCGGCGCCAAAGCATTACCACTAAAATTCCCTCAAGCCCGAGAAATACGCTTCCGGTGAACGCAATGGCGGAGAAAAAGGTATTGAAACCCGCGAGATAAATTCCGAGCGGCGCGGCGAGTGTGAGGAGCGCGCCCGCCCACGCGGGGAGCTTGAGATCAAGATGTACGATATCTTTCACGTTTGAGCCGATCATAAAGTACGAGGTCCAAAGCGTGACAAGCCCCATGCCGCCAAGCGCCGCGAGGAGCCCTAGCGGGAGTGACTGAAGACTCGCGAGCGCCTCGGGCGCGACATCGGGCGCAAGACGCAATACCGCGACAATGAAAATTGAGTACACCGCGGCGGGGATGAATGTCCCCCATGCGATAACGCGACGGAGAGAAAATGCTTTATGTTCCTCCTTTGCGCGACGCCATTCTTCCACCACCGCATGGAGCGCGGGGCGCCCCGAGAACGAGAAAAGGAGCGGGCCGAGCGGCAAAAAAAACAAGGAAGGATCGAGTGGACGGAAGGCGGGCGCGGCGAGCGGCGCCGCGCCGCCCGCGAAAAGCACCACTCCCACAATACCCGCGATGAAAAGTGTTCCTAAAAGTTCTGCAACACCCTGCCACACGAGGCGCGCAAAAACAAAAAGCGAACCAAAGAACCAAAAAAACGCGACGGCGGTTTCCCGCGGCCAAGGTACGAGGAGTTCTATAAAGGCGGGGGCGAGCGCGAGATACACCACCATCACGAAAAGAAGTTCGCCTAGTATGAGGTACGAGGCGAGCGGCGCAACGCGCGGAGAGAATAGCATACGCGCGAGCCCGAAAAATTGGGTTCCACGCGGAGCTTCCGCGAGTACCGCCGCATACATGCGATGCACCACATAGTACACGAGCGCCGCGCCGCACAAATAAAAAAGGCCTGTGGCAATACCCACTGTTCCTACCACATACGGCAAGGCGAACACACCGGCTCCGATAATAGTCCCCGCGAGCATGCCCGCGGCAAGTATAGATCGTCCGCTCATGAAAATTCTTTTACTCCTCGTAAACTTTGTCGCCTTCTCTGACTTTCTTTCCCACTTTAATGCCGACTTCTTGCCCTTTCTTTGCTTCAGCAATGTCGTGGTGGTCGTATTGCATGGAGTGGATGGTTTCGACGAAATCAGAGGTCGCGCCCTTAAAACGGAGTTTCGCGCCCACCCCGACCGGTTTCGTGAATCGCACGATCGCGACTTTGATGCCCCCGAAATAGTGCGTTACCTCGCCGATTGGTTTTCCAAGCGGCTCCGACGAGAGAGATGATTTTTTCGAGAAGAGCGATGAAAAAAATCCCATTTTAGTTAAACTCTAAATCTAAATATTTCAATCCTAAACAAATTTAAAACTCCAATTTACAAAATGAGTTCGTAAGAATTTTGTGCTTAGGATTTTCTACAATATTCGACCTTTCACGCCGTTCTTTTCTTCCTCGGATTCCACAAGGTCAAGGAGGCGCGCGACGAGTGTTTCCGGATCCTTCGCAAATATCACCTTCCCCATTCCACGGTGTGATTTTGCGAGGAGCTCGCGGAGCATGTCAGCGGTGCCTCCCGATCCCTCGAGAACCCCGATTGGTTTATCGTCTTCGAATGCAATGGTGAACTCATTCAAAGTGCCAATGCGTCCGCACACCACAATTACCGCGTCCGATGAGCGCGTGAGGAGAAGGTTTCTCCCCGAATATTCGAACCCGGTGTACACGACCACGTCGTGGTAGTCGAGGGGCAAGTGATAAGTCTTAAGATGCGCTACTTTGGATGCCGCGGGCGAGAGCCCTATCACCGTGCCGCCCGCCGCCTTCGCGCCCTTCGCCGACCAATAAGGAATGCCGGTGGTAGCGCCCGTCATGAGCACGAGTCCGCGCTCCGCGATCGCTTTTCCTAACTGTTCCGCGCGCTCCAAAGCGTCCGGCGGGCAATGACCGGTTTCCGCGGCGCCCGAGACGCAGAATTTGTACTTGAGCGAGTGGTGGTGGTTATGATTGCGAGGCGGCGCGTTGTTATTCTTTTTCATATTTTAATCTTATCACAAATGGGAAAGGTTGAAGGATTGAAAGATTGAATAACTAATCATTTAATTTTTAAATTTTTCTTACAGCACCACCGCTTCCCCCGGCGACGGGACATGAGTCGCAACTGCGAGTTCGTCGCGGATTTTTTGCGCAAGTGCGTTCGCTTCTTCTTCTTCTCCCTGCACCACAAACGCTCTTCGGAGGTTTCCCCGCGCGCCGGAGAGCCATTCTAAAATCTGTGGCTGATCGGCGTGCGCGGAATATCCCGATATTTGAACCGCTCGCGCCCGCACCGGGACCTTTACGCTTCGTATGGTAACTTCACTCGCTCCGTCGAGAATCTGTCGTCCCAGCGAGCCTTTTGCTTGGTGCCCCACAAAAAGAATGACGCTCGCGGGATCAGAGAGATAACGCGCCTCGTGGTGAAGGATGCGTCCGCCTTGCGACATCCCCGAACCCGCCACGATTACCTTGGGCGGCGGCACATCGTTAATCGCTTTCGACTGTTCTTTCGTAAGCGTGAGCGCGAGTCCGGGAAAGTTGAAGATCGCATCCCCCGCTTTCATCTTCACGATCGCTTCGCGGTTCATGTAGAGCGGATCGCGGGAATATTTCTCGTATACGCTCGTGAGTTTGATCGCGAGAGGGCTATCAATGAAAATCGGCGTTTTCGGGATGCGCCCCTCTTCGACGAGCGCGTTTAACTCATAGAGCAGTTCCTGTGTGCGCTCGAGCGCAAACGCCGGAATCATAAGCACGCCGCGCGTCTTCACGGTGTCCTCAATCAGGTTTTCAAGCGCGCCGCGACGCGTATCTACCGCCTCGTGCACGCGCCCTCCGTATACCGATTCGACCATCACAAAATCCACGTTCGCAGAAAGCGGCTCGCGCGGGCGAATAAAGGGAGCGGGAGCGTTTCCGAGATCACCGGAGAAAACAATCCGCCTTCCGTCGGCACACACACTCACAAAACTTGATCCGAGCACATGTCCCGCATCAAAAAACTCGATACTGAAGGGTCCCACCGTGAACGGCTCGTGGTAGCGGACTCCACGCCAGAACTCTCCTGCGTGCGCTACATCTTCCGCGGTGTAGAGCGGAGGGAGGTGTTTTTCCTCGGCCTCCATACTCAAGATATGTTCTGAATCAAGAAGGAGTATCTCGACAAAATCCCGCGTGGGAGGCGTGGAATAGACGAATCCTCCAAATCCCTCTCTCACGAGCTTCGGGATGCGTCCGACGTGATCAATGTGGGCATGGGTAACCAAAACCGCCGCGAGCGAGCGTGGATTATAGGAGAACGGTCTCCAGTTCGCCCCTTCGGCATATCGTCCGCCCTGCGCCAAGCCGCAATCGACGAGTATTTTCGTCCCGCCGGACTCGAGAAGGTATTCCGCGCCCGTTACGGATTTTGCGCCACCGAGAAAAGTGAGGGTCATCGCCGCAAGATTGTTTCGAGTTCCGCCGACTCGTCCCAAAAAATTACCTTCCGGCGCGCGAGGCGGATCGCGGATTCGCTCCCTTTTCCGGTTGCGACGACGACATCGCCGGGCTTCGCGAGCGACACAGCTTTTTGGAGTGCCTCCCGCCGATCGAGGATTTTGAAAATTGAACCTTGAAAATTGAAAATTCCAGATTCTATTTCCGAGAGAATCTGACCGGGATCCTCATCGTAAGGGTCCTCGTTCGTGAGGATGACGACATCGCAGAACTGCGCGGCGATGCGCCCCATGGCGGGCCGTTTCCACGTATCACGTCCTCCTCCCGCGGCGCCGAGCACACCGATGAGGCGTCCCTGGTTCTCTTTTTTTAAAAATTCATAAAGACGGGAGAGGGAATCCGGTGTATGTGCGTAGTCCACCACGACCGCAAACGGCTTTTTTCTCACGTATTCCATCCTTCCCGGCACGCCTTGAAACGCATCGAGTGCTTTTCGAATCGCGCCCCGTGAAATACTTTTTTCTTCCGCATAGGCCGTGGCGAGTGCGGCGTTTTCAAGATTCACAGGAACGGTGATCCATTCACCTGTAAGTTCAAGCTCTCGACTGAATTTCGCCGCCGAAACCGCCATCACGCGTGCGCCCCGCGCGGCCCCAACGAAAAGGGACGCCGCGGAATCGTCGGCGTTCACCACCGCAATTTTATTCTCTTTCGGTGACAAGGCGAGGAAACGAAAAAATGAGAGCTTTGCCTCGCGGTAGGCTTCGAATGAGCCGTGCGACTCGATATGCTCCGGCGCAAGGTTCGTGAAAATACCCCCGTCCCACTCCATAAAACGATGACGGTGCTGAACCACGCCCTGCGAGGTGACTTCGATGAATGCGTAGCGGCATCCGGCAGATGCGGCACGCCAGAGAAACTTTTGGAGGCGCCCGCGCCCGGGCATGCTGTTTCCCGTGCGATTTATTTCCACTGCACCCCCTATTTTCATCCGCACCGACGAAAGAAACGCCGTCGTTTCCCCCGCCGCGCCAAAAATAGCGGCCAAGAGTTCCACAGTGGTGGATTTGCCTTTCGTGCCGGTCACGCCCACGACTGTGAGTTTATGACTCGGGTTCCCATAAAAAACGTTTGCAAAAAACGCCCATAGAAAATGGTAAATGGAATGTAATAATTTCATCCCGTTTGAGATCATAGCGGCCGTCGCGCAAGTGTTTTCAAAGCGTCACGAATGCGATGCTCTGTGGTCGCCTCTTTTGCGGGAGGGAGCGAGGAGATGGCTTGTTTCACTTGGTCGCGGGCATATCCCAAGCTCGCGAGCACCTCCTCTACTTCGCGGTCGCGGTCCATGGCGGCGGTGCGCTCTTGCGACGCGGGCGCCGCGATCTTCGTCGCGAGCTCAAGCACGATGCGCTCCGCCGTTTTCCTCCCGATGCCGGGCGTCTTCGTGAGAAGATCGGTGCGGCGCTCAAAGATCGCCGCCGTGAGGTTTTCGGGTGTCTCGGCGTCCAGGACCGCGAGCGCGGTTTTCGGCCCCACGCCCGCCACCGACTTCAAAAGCTCGAAAAGTGTGAGCGCGCGCGAGTCCAAGAACCCGTAAAGTTCCGCGCGCTCCTCGCGTAGATAAAAATGGGTGTAAAACGCCACCTCGCTCCCCTTCGGCGGAAGCGCGGCAAGTGTGCCACGATTCGCGAGCACCGCAAATCCTACGCCGTGGCAATCAACGACGGCCGCGTGCTCCTGTATTTCAATAAGTGTGCCGCGCAACAATCGAATCACGGCACTATTATAGACAACTTGACCTCGTTTCGCTCGTCCGCTTTAATAAACCAATATGCCACGAACGCGAACGGCAAAAAAAGCTCTCCGGCAAAACACGCGGAGACGCACGAGAAATCTCTCCCGCAAGGCGCAAGCACGGGTTGCGGTAAAGCAGTATAAACAAAAACTCGAAGATGGTGATCGCGCGGCGGCGAGGGTTGCGCTTGCGAACGCCTACCAAAAACTTGACAAAATGGCGAAGGTGGGCTTTATCAAAAAAAACAAAGCTCGTCGGCTTAAATCGCGTCTTGCAAGAAAGTTTCCGCGCGGCTGACCGCGGACGATCCGGTGGCGTTTGACCGTCCGACGGATAAGCTCATCGCAAAATCGGTGAGCGCTTCCTCGTATTCCAATTTTCCGCTTTTCACCGCGACGTCGTACCCCGCAAGCGCGGCGGCGGGCGCGCCGGAAGCAAGATATCCGAGAAAGTTAAAAATTTTTGCGGCGGGTTCCCCATCCACAAGAAGCCGCTCGAGCGCCGCGAGGCGCGCGAGTGGGGAAGCTTCCCCAAAAATCGCGCGTGCGCCGGCATAAATTTCTCTCGAGGGAAGCCATGCGGTGAGCCGTGCGAGATGCTCCTCGAGGACGGGAAGGGGAAATCCCGTCATTCTGATAAGGTCGAGTTCTGTCCGCGCTCGCGCGCTCCGCAGAGGAAACGCTTCAAGGTGTGCGAGAAAAAAACGGAGCGCCCCCGCGCTCAAAACAATGCCACGAGCCTTCGCCTCGCGCGCGACGAACATTTCCAAAATCCGCCCGTCGAGCTCTTTGAATTCCTGGCGCTCGACCTCGCGACTATCGAGAAACCGGAACGTATTTGCGGGATCTTTTTCGGAAGAGAGTATCGCCACAGCGCCCTGCGCCGCTACTATGGCTTCGAGCGCGCCAATCCAACTTTTTTCCTCCGCTACGGCGGGTTCGCGCACCACGAGCACCTTCGAATCCGTGAACATTGAAGGTTGTTTCAAAAAATCGCGGGCGGTCCGCCACGAATCAGGATCGTCCTCGAGATCCACCGCAAGAAGGTCGGCGAGGGGATGTTTTGCTCGATAGGCGGCTACGAGTTCTCGCGCCTTCAAAGCGCGGCGATAAGAATCGGGACCAAAAAGGACAATAACCATACGCTTATAAGGTAGCGGGTCGCGCGTCTGATGGCAAAAAACAAAAACCCGCGTTCGGAAGAACGCGGGCGGAGCGAAAAAATTAATCACCCTTGAGAAGGTCGGACTTCCTCACGTCCCACACCTCGTTCCGATAGGAACGACCGCGCGGGTTTGAGAAAGAAAAAAGTCGAGTTCTCGAACCTATATGTCCGCCGTCCATCGTGTAAACGTGGACGATGACGGCGAAGGTTTGCGAGTCGGGATAGTATGAGGCGGGGACAAAACAGTCCATCCCCACCTTGAGTTTCCCGAAAACTTGAGCCTCCCCTCCCACTCCTCGCTTTATGACGAAGGCGTAGGAGTCGGGAATGGTATTTGTCACCACAACACCCTGATCCGGTGCGGTGGTGAAAAACTCTTTCACGCTCGCGCATCCACACATGCCCACAACAAGTGCGGCCGCAAGAAAGTGATGTTTCATAACTTTTCCTTTCAATTTTGCTCGTTTAACTATACCACTACATTCAAAAATAGTCAAATTCCTGCGCGCGCAAGCGAATATACAACCCTGGCGCGCTATAATAGAAGCGATGTTCCAAACGAAAGCGCTTGAAGAAAAACTCGCGCAGTACCGCAGGGATGCGGAGGAGGCCGACGCGAAGCGGCGCGCGGCGGCCTTGAAACTCCCCTATCTCAACCTCGTTTCCGTGAAGGTGCCGACCGAGATCAAGGCCATACGCTTCGTCTCTGAAGCGGAATCTCGTGAAGCGCTTGTGGTACCCGTACAATCTGTAGGCAAAAAACTTCTCGTCGCGGCGTTCAACCCCGAGAAACCGGAAACGAAAGCGATTATTGAGCGCCTCCGCGGGTCGCACACGGTACAGGTTGTCGTAACCTCAATCGCTTCCCTTGCGCACGTCTGGAACTACTATCAATACGTACCGACGGAAGAACATGAAATCAGCGGCAAGGTGCAAATCGACCACGCACGCCTTGAGGAACTCACGGGTCATGTAGGAACCCTCGAAGAGGTGAGACACGCGATCACGGAGTGGAAAAGTTCTCTCACCTCGGAGATTTTGGAAATTGTGGTCGCCGGCGCCTTGGCGCTCGGTGCGTCCGACATCCACCTTGAACCGCGCGAGAGCGGCGGCGCGCTCCGCTACCGGCTCGACGGACTTCTCTATGCCGCCTTCGACGGCTTCGTGGCGCACACTTATCACTCCCTTATCACAAGAGTGAAACTTCTCTCAAATTTGAAACTCAACGTAACCACAGAACCCCAGGACGGCCGCTTCACCATCGATCTTGAAGATCGCGACATCGAGGTGCGTACCTCGATCATACCTTCCGAATATGGGGAAACGGCGGTCATGCGCATACTCGACCCGAACGCGCTCAAAGTAGATCTCGAAGCGCTCGGATGGCGCCCGGACGATCTCGCGATTGTAAAAGACGAGGTAAAAAAACCAAATGGCCTCGTGTTGAACACCGGCCCCACCGGAAGTGGTAAAACCACCACCCTCTATGCTTTTTTAAAACACGTATGGCGCCCAGAGATAAAAATCATTACCGTCGAAGATCCGATCGAGTATCACCTCCCGGGTATTTCTCAAACTCAAGTGGATCCTGACGCTCGCTACACCTTCGCGTCGGGTCTGCGCGCTATTTTACGGCAGGATCCGAACATCATCCTGGTCGGCGAAATTCGCGACAAAGAAACCGCCGAGATTGCCTTGAACGCCTCCCTGACCGGCCACATTGTATTCTCCACGCTTCATACGAATGACGCGGTGGGGGCCGTTCCGCGGCTCTTGGACCTTGGAGTTCCCGCACAAACCCTGGGACCCGCGCTCTCCCTCGTAATCGCGCAACGCCTCGTGCGCGCGCTGTGTCCAACGTGCCGCGCGCCGGTCGCGGTTTCAAAAGAAGAGGAGGATCAAATTAAGCGATTTTTGAAAAAACTCCCTGCACGCGTAGACCGCACGCCCTACGCGCACCCCACCGTCTTCGCTCCGAAAGGATGTCCGGACTGTAAAAACCTCGGATACCGCGGGCGTACTTCGATTTTTGAACTTTTCCCCGTCACGGAGGCGATGGAAGCGGTGATTTACAAAAATCCGACGGAATTGGAACTTGCGCGCTTGGCACGCGATGAGGGAATGACTACAATACAGGAAGACGGCATACTCAAGGTGCTCCGCGGCATCACTTCATTCGAAGAAGTGGAACGGGTGACGGGGCCGCTCTCGTGGCCTAATGAAACGTAAGCGCTCCGGCGTAAAAATCCGGAGCGCGAAAGAAAAAATTGGGCGGCGGGATCTGTGGGCGCAAAACCAGGGAATGGTTTTAAAACTCCTCGCGCTACGCGCAAAGAGGGGGGATCTTCCTGAGGAACGCCCCCGCCGAAGCCGAAACGTCCTTACGTGGTCTACAGAAGTATCCGAATGCCCACAGGTCTCACCGTACAATTTTCCTTTGAGATACTAGCATAAAGGAAATAAAATGTCAATTGCGGCCGGCGCATACCCCGCCAAACCAACCGACAAGCCCGAACGCGATTGTAGACGCTATTCATACCGTATGCAAAAGAAAGATATCCCCACGCCATCCACTCCCACCCCGGACGGGGGGCCGCTTGAACTCGCGCTCCGTCCTTCCCGCTGGGAGGAATACATCGGCCAGGAAAAAGTAAAACGGAATCTCCGCCTCATCATCGAAGCCGCAAAGCATCGGGGCGAAGCCCCTGATCATCTCCTCTTCTACGGCCAAGCTGGTCTCGGAAAAACCACGCTCGCGCATCTCATCGGGCACGAAACCGGCGCCCGCGTGCACGTGACCGCGGGACCCGCGCTTGAAAAGGCCGGCGACATCGCCGCCATCCTCTCGAATCTCGAGACGCACGACATTCTCTTCATTGATGAAGCGCACCGCGTAAACAAGCTCGCCGAAGAAATACTCTACCCCGCAATGGAAGCTCGCACCCTCCATTTAGTGATGGGAAAGGGCCCCTCCGCGCGCGCGTTTTCACTCGACCTCCCTTCTTTTACCATCATCGCGGCCACCACACGGGTCAATCTCCTCTCGGCGCCCTTGCGTTCGCGCTTCGGCGCCACTTTCCGCCTCGATTACTACGAGCCTGAAGATATCGAACGTATTCTCGCGCGCTCCGCGGAAATCATCGGAATTCCCCTCACCTCCGGCGCACGCACGCTCCTCGCCCGCGCGGCACGCTTCACTCCACGCACCGCGAACCGACTCCTCAAACGCGCGAGAGATTATGCGGAGATACACGGCGCGGGCAGGGTGGACGAAACTACCGCAGAAGCGTGCCTCGCTATGTTCGAGATAGATTCGCTCGGGCTCGAAGAAACGGATCGCGGTCTCCTCCGCACGCTCATCACAAAATGGAACGGGGGGCCGGTGGGACTCAAAGCGCTCGCCGCCGCCCTGAATGAAGACCCGGGAACAATTGAGGACGTGTACGAACCTTTTCTTATGAAAATGGGTTTTCTTCATCGCACGCCTGCGGGGCGCGTGGCGACAAAAGACGCCTACCTTCACCTCGGCCTCCCTCCGCACCCTTCGCTCGTTTAACTCCATCATGCGCCTTGTTTCTTCGTCGCCTCGCACCACCCGCCTTTTCGCCGAAGCGCTCGCGAAAGAGCTTCTCCGCCGTCCGCTCCGTTTCCCTCACGCCACCGTGATCGCGCTTGAGGGATCGCTCGGGGTGGGAAAAACTCTTTTTACGCAGGCGTTCGCACGCGCGATGGGCGTCCGGCGAAACCTTCCGAGTCCTACCTTCGTGTTCGTGCGCCGATACCCTCTCAAGAACAACTACTACCAAAACCTCTTCCACGCTGATGCCTACCGCCTGCGGAACGCGAAAAAGAAAACGCTCGCGCCGCTCGGATTTTTTGAGGATCTGCGTAACCCGCAAAATCTCTTCCTGGTCGAGTGGGCCGACCGTATTCGCGCCGCGATTCCCCATCCCGCGATTTGGATTTTTCTCCGCCACCCCTCGAGAAACGTAGCGCGCCGCTCCTCAATCCGTATGTTCAGATTCGCGGCGCGGTAATACACACCTATGGGTTCCCCTCCCGCCTCCGTACTCATCATCGACGCACACGCTTTGATCCACCGGGCATTTCACGCGCTCCCGCCGCTCTCGGGGCCCAAGGGACAACCAACCGGCGCGCTCTACGGAATCGCCCGTATACTCCTCAAGATAGCGAAGCGAGAGCGGTTCACACACGCTTTCGGAGCATTCGACCGTCCCGAGCCAACATTTCGGAAAGATACCTTCGCAGATTACAAAGCTCACCGACCGAAAGCGCCTGACGAGTTGGTGTCTCAACTTGTAGAAGCGCGCGAGCTCTTCCGCGCATTCGGCGTCTGTGTTGTGGAGTTCCCGAAAGCGGAAGCGGACGACATTATCGGCACACTCGCCGCCCGCTTCTCCAAACAAGGAGCGGTGGTTACTATACTCACCGGGGATCTCGACGCCCTCCAGTTGGTACGGGACCCTTCCGTCGCCGTCGAAACTTTTAAAAAGGGCGTGTCGGAAACGGTAATATACGACGAGGCGGCGGTGCGGAACCGCTACGGCTTCGGACCTGAACACGTGCCCGACCTTAAAGGCATTATGGGCGACGCTTCGGATAACATACCGGGAGTTCTCGGGGTCGGGGAAACGAGCGCCTTGAAACTTGTGCGCGCCTACGGCGACATTGAAAGCATCTTCCAAGCTATTGAAAACGAGGGAGTGGAAACGGTCGCCGCGCGCGCCGACGTCCAGGTTCGCTTTGTAAAAATAGTCGCCGCTCATCGCGAGGACGCGCGGTTCTCGAAAAAACTCGCCACGATAGACACCGCGGTTCCCGTCGATGTCGCTCTCGAGGACGGGCGCTTCGCCGGCACTTCCGAAAACACCCTCGCTCCCTACTTCGCAGACCTGGGATTTGAGAGTTTGCTTGGCTCCGTACGGCTTCCGGAACACGTGACGCCGAGGATTTCCGAAAGCGGGGGATTTCCGCCCGATGCGGTGTTCGTTAAAAACGCGGAGGATGCGCGCGCCCGACTCGCGGCACTTTCGATGCCCGGCGAAAAAATCGCGTACGGATGGAAAGAGATACTGAAAATCCTCGGCGATCGCGCCCTCAACATACGAGATCCCCTCTTTGATCTCTCTGTGGCGGGATGGATTATTGATCCCGAACAGAAAGATTTCTCGCGCGAAACGCTCTTCGCCCGCTTTCTTGCGGGACGTTCCGCGGACGATGCGGTACTCTACGCGGTTCTTAATGAAAAACTTTCCGCGTACGGACTCATGCGAGTCGCCCGCGAAATCGAGATGCCTCTGATCCCTGTGCTCGCGGAGATGGAAAACACGGGCATCCTTCTGCGCCGCGAGGCGCTCGAGCGTCTCGCGCGCGCCATGCGCAACGACCTCGTAAGAATTGAGGAAGCCGTCTACCGCGCGGCGGGCGGACCTTTTAATATAAATTCTCCTCGGCAGGTCGCGAACACACTCTTTGAAAAACTTCGAATCGTCGGGGAAAAAAACAAGAAAACACGGACTGGTCAGCGCCGCACCGGAAAAACCGTTCTTGAAGAACTCGGCGACGCACACCCTATCGTTCCCCTTATTCTCGAATACCGCGAAACTTTCAAAATCTTCTCAAGTTTTGTTGAGCCACTCGCCGCGGCAATCGCCGAGGACGGCCGCGTTCATACCTCTTTTCTCCAAACCGGAACCGCAACCGGGCGTCTCGCCTCGTCGAACCCAAACCTTCAGAACATCCCCCATGAATCAAAATGGGCGCCTGCCCTCCGGAGCGCGTTTGCGGCGCCGCGCGGCGCCGCGCTTGTTTCCTTCGATTATTCCCAATTGGAACTCCGACTCCTCGCGCACGCGGCGGATGACATGGCGTTGCGGCGCGCGTTCGACGAGGGAAAAGATATACACCAACTCACTGCCGGAAAAGTTTTTAAAATCCCTCCATCCGCTGTCACGCCCGCCATGCGCCGGACCGCAAAAACATTAAATTTCGGGATTGTGTACGGCATGGGAGCTCGCGCATTCGCGGCGGCGAGCGGATTTTCAATCACCGAAGCGCGGCGGTTTATGGAAGAATATTTCCGGCAATTTCCGCGCGTGCGGGAATGGCAAGAGCGCGTGAAAGAAGAGGCAAAAACAAAAGGGTATGTGACAAACGAAAACGGGCGGCGCCGGTGGTTTCCGCGTGTGTCGCGCGGACGCGCCGGCGAAACGGAACGCGCCGCCATCAATATGCCTCTCCAATCGCTTGGCGCGGACATTATTAAGACGGCAATGAGAAAAACTGCGGCGCTCATCAAGCGGGAACGATGGGAAAAAACCCGCATGATCCTCTCTATTCATGACGAATTGCTCTTCGAGGCGCCACGCGGTATGCTCAAAGTAATCAGTGTTCGGATAAAAGCTTGCATGGAATCCGTCGCGGTTCTTTCTGTGCCGCTCCGCGTGGAAGTAAACGTCGGTTCCGACTGGGGAAATATGCAACCACTCACGCGCGATTAGCGCCCTCAACACCATGTGGCAACAATTTCGTTTGTTTCTCAAACGCATGAAGGGGACTTTTTTTGCGCGATCGGTCGGTGCGAAGCGCGCCGACGACGCGCTCGATATCGTTTTGCGCGATTTTCCCGACGCCGCCATACGATACGACGCGGACTTCAAAATACATTCGCTGAATCGCGCGGCGGAAGCGCTTTTCGGCGTCCGGCGCGAAGAGATTGAGGGCATGCGCATTGATCCCGGCGGGGCGGAGAAACCTCATTATCGCTTACTCGTTCAAACACTTTTCCCGTCACTCGCGCCCGCAAGCGCGGAGCGGTCAGAACCGGGCGCGTGGCCACAGGTGGTTTCACTCGCATTCGACAATCCAACGCGGGAATTTGTCGCCTACACCATCCGTTTGCCGGGAAGCTCGGGAATACCCTTTTTTTTCCTTAAGATCGTACGTGATGAAACGCGCCTAAAAGACGCGTTCGCGGCGCGGAGCGAGTTCGTCGGCGTCGCCGCCCACCAACTCCGCACACCCCTCACCGCGCTTAAATGGTCGCTTGAGAGCGCGGACGGAATCACAACAAAAGAAGGAGTTAACGAAATTCTCAAAGAGGCGCGGGCGCTCACTGACCGATGTCTTAAAATCGTGAATGATTTTCTCGATGCCGCGAAAATGGAAGAGGGCAGGTTTGGTTTCGAATATGAGGAAGTTGATCTTGTGGTATTTCTCGACTCCCTCATTGCCGTCCTCACGCCTATCGCGACGCAATACGGCGTTACCATTCTTTTCAACCACGTGGGGGTCGCCGCGGTTCCGGTTTTCATTGATCCTTCGCGCCTCGGTGCGGCAATTTCAAACCTTCTTGATAACGCCGTCCGTTATAACGTAAAAGGCGGAAGGGTAACGGTGAGTCTCTCGCGGGAGGCTACACAGGCCAAAATTTCCGTCGCCGACACGGGTATAGGCATTCCGAAAAACGAGGAGCGAAAATTGTTCCAAAAACTCGAGCGCGGTTCAAACGCCATTCAAGCGGAACCGAATGGAAGCGGCCTTGGGCTCTATATCGCAAAAAATATCGTGGAGGGACACGGCGGCACGATTACGGTCGAATCGGAGGAAAATCGCGGCACCACCTTTACGATCTCGCTCCCGCTTACGCGCGAAAACACCAAATTCCAAACTCTAAACTCTGAATGAATCCGAGATTGTAAGTTCAAATTTTTGGAATTTAAGATTCAGAGCTTGTTTAGAATTTAGAGTCTCGGATTTAGGATTTATCGCTATGGCCGGCCACAGCCATTGGAAGCAAATTAAGGAGCAAAAAGGCGCGGCGGACGAGAAGCGCGGCGCTTTGTTCTCAAAAATTCTCCGCGCAGTAAGTGCCGCGGCGCGGAGCGAGTCAAACCCCAACTTCAACCCCACGCTCCGCACCGTAATCGAGAAGGCGCGCGCGGCGGGAGTGCCAAACGAAAACATCGCGCGCGCCACGGAACACGCGCGGCGCGGCGCGGACACGCTCGAGGCGCTCACCCTTGAGGCATACGGCCCGGAGGGAAGTGCGATTCTCATTGAAGCGCTCACCGACAGTAAAAATCGCACCGTTATGGAAATTAAAACAATCCTTAAAAACAGCGGCGCGAAATGGGCGGAACCGGGAAGTGTCCGCTGGGCGTTTGAATCGAAATCCCCCGAGGATGGCGGAGGGTGGCACGCGAGGTTCCCGCAAACCGTCACACCCGAAGGCGCGCGCATACTCACTCAACTCGTCGAGACGCTTGAAACTCACGAAGACATACAGAGTGTCATCACAAACATAAATCTCCAACAATGAAAATTGCCGGCATCGACCCGGGAATTGCGCGCATCGGATACGCGGTGGTGGTGGCGGAGGGAAATTCGCTCCGACCCGAAACGTTCGGAACGTGGGAAATACCGTCGGCCAAAAACACGGATCGTCTCGTGGTGCTCGAATCGCTCATGGTGTCTTTTTTAAAAAAATTCCGTCCCGAGCGCGTGGGCATCGAACGCCTTTTCTTTTCAACCAACCAGCGCACCGCCATGGCGGTCGCCGAAGCTCGCGGTGTCATTCTCCTTGCCACCGCGAAAGCGGGGGGTTCTATCATCGAACTTACACCAAATCAGGTAAAACAATCCGTTGCGGGGGACGGCAACGCCTCAAAACGCGCGGTAGCGAAAATGTCGCGGTGGATCCTGCATCTCCCCGACGCGTCAACGTTGGACGATACTACGGACGCGATCGCGATCGCGATTGCCGCTTCTAAACACGTGTGGTAAGGAGGGGGTTGACACATACTATTCTCTCTCTATACTTTCCTCGAACTAAGCTAAGAAAAGGTCGCGGATTTTTTTTCTACCATGACGGATACGCTTATTCGTATGACATACCTCGGCGACGGCATATCAACCGACGAAGAGGGGGTTGGAAGAGAAGATGAATAGGGAGAACCTTACGCTCCGTCTCCGGCCGAAGAAACGCCGGATGACAATGATCTCTCGGAAACCTCCGAAGAGTAAAGAGTGGACGTGTGGTTTTCACAAGTGAACACGGCGCCCCTGCCTCCGCAGGGGCGTGTTCGTGTTTGAGCAAAACCCGACAATTACCGCTATAATTACTGGAAACTCGAATTGTGAATAAGTACAAAGGCGCGGGGAGGTGGCGCACGGCGCTTCCACATAAAAAAATCTCGTGGTGGATATTTTGGAGCGCTTCAATCGCGCTCGCGGCGATCTTAGGGATCGGTGCGTGGCTTTTTTTCACCATCCAATCACTTCCCGCGCCGGACCAATTTCAAGCGCGTCAAGTCCGTCAATCCACCAAACTCTACGACCGCACCGGCGAACATCTGCTCTACGAAATACACGGTCTTGAAAAACGTACCGTCCTTTCGTTCGAGGACATACCACACTATATGAAAAACGCCACGCTCGCGGCGGAAAACGCGGAGTTTTATCGACAGCCGGCGTTCGATTGGCGAGCTATTATGCGGGCCTTCCTCGCAAATCTGAAGGAGGGGCGCAGGGTACAAGGTGGTTCCACTATCACCCAACAACTCGCGAAAAACGTGTTCCTCACATCTGAAAAAACATACTTGAGAAAAATAAAAGAGCTTATTCTCGCCTTAGAGCTTGAAAAGCGATATTCAAAAGACGAGATATTAGGGTTTTACCTGAACCAGATCCCTTACGGCTCAAACGCCTATGGCGTGGAAGCGGCGAGCCAGGTATATTTTGCAAAATCAATCAAGGAGGTGTCGATCGCCGAGGCGGCCACACTCGCCGCACTCCTTAAGGCTCCCTCGTACTATTCGCCATGGGGATCTCATAGCGCTGACTTGCTTGCGCGTAAAGATTACGTGCTCGATCGTATGGCGGAACTCGGAACCTTAAGTACCGAGGAACGCGATCGCGCCAAGAAAGAAAGAATTGTTTTTACCGTCCCCTCGCTCGGCACTATTGTTGCTCCCCATTTCTCCCTCGCGGTCAAAGAATATCTCATTGAACGGTACGGCGCCGAGGCGGTTGAGAGCGGGGGGCTTCGCGTTATCACCACGCTTGATGCAGAGCTCCAAGGGCTCGCGGAAATCGCGGTGCGCGACGGTTCCGCCCGCAATCTCGCACTTTACGGAAGCGCGAATGCCGCGCTCGTCGCCCAAGATCCCAAAACCGGACAAGTGCTTGCACTCGTCGGATCCAAAGATTATTTCTCTCCTCCGGAGCCAGCGGGGTGCACGCCGGGTCTCACCTGCCAATTCGAAGGGAATTTCAACGTCGCAATTCAAGGCCTCCGCCAGCCCGGATCGGCGTTGAAACCTTTTGTGTACCTTACCGCGTTCGAAAACGGATATTCGCCGGAAACAGTTCTCTTCGACGTTCCGACCGAGTTCGATACGCGAAACGACCCCGCCACAAGCTACCGCCCCGTGAATTTTGACGGCACGACTCGCGGCCCAATAAAAATGCAGAGTGCGCTCGCCGAATCCTTGAATATTCCCGCCGTGAAAACACTCTACCTCGCCGGGTTCGATAATGTGTTAAAAAAACTCCACGCGTATGGCATCACCACGCTCCAGGAGCGATGGCGTTATGGCCTCTCGCTCACCTTAGGGGGCGGGGAGGTAAAATTAATTGACTTAGTGAACGCGTACGCGTCGCTCTCTCAAAACGGAATACGCCATCGGCAAGCACTCGTATTGCGCGTGGAGAACGCCGAAGGACGTGTACTTGAGGAGTATCGCGATGACGCGGTGCGCGCCGACGATGGCGCGGCGGCAAAGACAATAACGCGTATCCTTTCCGATCCCGACCTTAGATATCCAATCTTCAGAAGCTCGAACGCGCTCACTATTTTTCCCGATCACGAGGTAGCGCTTAAAACCGGCACCAGCGAAGATCACCGCGACGCATGGACGGTCGGGTATACCCCTTTCCTCACGGTCGGCGTATGGGCAGGTAACAACAACAACCAACAAATGATCCGCCAAGGTTCGAGTATTCTCGCGGCGGTTCCGATATGGCACGCGTTCATAAAAGAGGCGCTCGCAAAATACGCGCCCGAACCCTTCGAGCACCCCGCACCGCCCGCGACAATTTTGAAACCTATGTTGAACGGGACGTGGGATGTCGCGGCGCGGGATGGTGGTGTGATATCTCGGCATGCCCATTCTATCCTCTTCTATGTCGATCGTAACGATCCCGCAGGTCCAATTCCCACACATCCAGAAAACGACCCGCAGTTTCAAAATTGGGAAGACACGGTGCTCGCGTGGGCACGCGCGAATATTCAGGGGTTTTCACTGACTTATAACAAACCTCTTTCCGACAACGCTTCTTTCTCGTCGGAAACCCTACCGCCCCTCTCTCCCGCCGTGTCCACTGGTGATCTTTTAATAGACCAACTCAAACCGGAAAATGGGTCATTCGTGGACACCCCGCTCGTTGTAACCGCCGCTTTGCGCGCGGGAAGCGCGAACCTCGCGCGCGCCGAATTGTATTTCAATCGACGCCTCATTCACGCGCTTCCACTCTCGGGGAACGCGTATTTCTATCGCTACGCCGTTCCGGTAGTCCTCGAACCTCAAAATTCAGTTGAACTTAAAATATACGACTTAAAAGAAAATAATGCGTCACGTACCGTTATATTTTATTCGAAGCGGTAGCAAATCAGGTTTTTATCGGCATCACCACGTAAGTTAAATAAGCGGCATCGGGGTCGCTTATTACCACCGGACGATCTGGCGCGTTCATTCCGAGTTTCACGTACGGTCCTTGGTAAATCTTGAGACCGTCAAGGAAGTAACGCCAATTAAACGCCGCGGAAAATTTCTCCCCTTTTATTTTAATAGGCACGCGGGAACGCCCCTCTCCGAGCGCCGCGTCGCTTGATGAAAGCTCTAAAAATTTTTTATTCTCGGAAACCGTAAGCGTCACATCGCTCGCGCGGCCCGCAAATGAACTCGTCGCTCGAACGGCACGGGCAAATTCTTCCCGCGCGATCACCGCTTCGTGTTTCACCTCTTTCGGGATGATCGCGTGGTATTCCGGGAAACGGCCATCGATAAGACGCGAAATAAGCCGTGTGCGGGAAGTTTTAAAAAGGACCTGATTCGGCTCGAGAGTGATTTCCACCAAAGAACCGCTTTCTTCTGTTTGAATAATACGCAATACCTCTTCCGCCGCGCGGAGCGGGACGATCGCGTCTATACCGCCACCCACCACTCCCTTATTCACTAAGCGGAATTCTGCGAGCCGGAAACTGTCGGTTGCCACAAGTGTTAATCCTTCTTCGTGAAATCTGAAAAGTACACCGCTTATTTCCGGGCGGATATCGGTATATTGGGTTGCCACAATCACACTCGAAAGCGCGTGGGTCAGCGAAGCGGCGTCAAGCGATACCGTCGGAGCGGAAGTCTGCACCGAGGGAATAAGGGGGTATTCTTTTGGATCTTGTGTTTGAATTTGAGCGTCGTAGTTATCGGTGCTAACGGCAAGTTTTTTCCCCACCTGTTCAAGCGCAATCCGCTCCGCCGCCACGTTTTTAATCGCAGCATTCAAAATTTGAAATGGACATGTTATTTCTCCATTTTCAAGCACCTTACCGGAAATATTGTGGGTAACAGCGATTTCAAGGTTGGTCGCGGTGAGTGAAATTATTCCCTCGTGCGCGGAAAAGAGCACGTTTTTGAGAATAGGAAGGTTAGATCCCACTCCCACCGCTCGTTCAACCACAGAAAGTCCGAAAACCAGGTTCTCTCTAAGTACTACTATTTTCATATTTATAAAATAATAGAAGCATTAGTAGCACATGTGGATATGTGGAGAAAATACGAAAATTGTTTTACACGCGGCATAATTTAGAGTTTTTATTCTGTATGGTTAGTGGATAACGCGGAGATCAGATGGTGATAGGAATAGAAATTGCGTCACTACTTATACACACGTTCTTTAATGAGTATAATTTTTTGATTGAGTGCGGGATTCTGACTCAAAGCTTTGTTGATTTTTTCATACGCGTGAATTGCGGTGGTATGATCGCGCTTCCCTAATTTTTCTCCGATATGGGGATAGGAGAGTTTGAGCACGTCACGAAGGAGAAACATGGCGATCTGTCGCGGTTCCACCACTTCTTGTTTCCGACATCGATTGGTGAGATCTGAAACCGGAACTTCAAAAAATTCCGCGACAGTTTTTACAATATCCGAAGCGTTCACATTTTTTGAAGACACGCGAGTTGTTTCACTGATAACTTCGTCTATTTTTTTGATATCAAGTGAGCCGCCGCGGTGCTGGGAAAGAAACAAAACCTTATTCAACACCCCCTCGAGCTCCCGTATGTTTTTTTGCACTTTTGCGGCGATGTGGTCGAGAATTTTACCGTCGAGCAACGCCCCGAGTTCTTGGGTTTTTGCGCGGAGAATCGCGAGACGCATTTCGTAGTCGGGATACCCTATATCAACAATCATTCCACCTTCAAAACGGGAGCGGAGACGCTCTTCAAGCGTGGGGATGGCGGCGGGGGGGCGATCCGAGGAGATAATGATTTGTTTCGAGTGTTCGTGGAGCGCGTTGAAGGTATAAAAAAACTCGAGTTCGGTAGTGGTTTTTCCTCCAATAAACTGAATATCGTCAATAATGAGGACATCTACGTCGCGATAGCGCTTTTTTATATCCTCCATACGTTTGTTACGGACCGCCCACACCACATCATTGATGAATTTTTCCGAGGAGACATAGAATACACGGTTTCTTGCGCCGGCATGGCTCGCGATGGCATTCCCCGTTGCTTGGAGAAGATGGGTTTTTCCAAGCCCCACTCCGCCGTAGAGAAACAGCGGGTTATATTTTTTACCAACGGACGCGATTACCGCCTGTGTGGCGGCGTATGCCAATTCATTCGAAGAACCAACAATGAAGGTGTCCAGGGTGTACCGTGGATTGAGATTTGTAATCGGATCCACCTTAAGTTCGCTTATAGGAAGTTTGTGCTCGTCGGTGAGCGGAGAAGCGGCGATGGGTTTACTTACCGCGACGCGAGCGGGAACTTCGCGCGCGCCCGTGATAACAACATAATCCACATTCCGTATCGAGTTATCGAGATTTCGCAGTGATCCGAGAATAAGCTTGTGGTAACGGTTGCGCACCCACTCTTTGGCGAAGTTATTAGGAAGTCCCACAAGCGCCACCCCTTCGCGCTCGTTCCGCTCAATAAGTTCGCTGTTTTTGAGCCACGTGATGAAGTTTGGTTTGGAGATTTGCAGTTCAATCTCGCCAAGAGTCGCCTTCCAAAGTTCCTTAGGGTTCATTGCCACCATATTACCCGCGCCCGCTGTGCAGGGCAAGCATTTGTAAAAGTTCCGAATGTGGGTGGATGGGGTATAGCATGTTGACAATTCCCTTAGAGCTCACAGCGTTGAATTCCGCGCGTGTTCTTGGTATGATGCGTGTGCGATGAGTGTTACCTACCAACCGAACCGCCGAAAACGAAAGAAAACCCACGGGTTTCTTGTTCGCGCAAGAACCCGCACGGGTCGCGCGGTATTGCGCCGCCGGCGGCGGAAAGGACGCAGCCGCCTCGCGGTGCGTTAAGATGCAATCCACAATCCCGCTCGTGACAATCCGGCGGGGAGTTCGCGGAACTAAAAAATCCCTCGTCATCGCGGTGACGAAAAAGGAAGCACCCCGCGCCGTTTTGAGAAACCGCATTCGAAGACGCATCAGAGTCGCGTGCGCGCGAATCACATTTGCGCCGGCGGGCGCGATCACCATCGTAGGATTCAAAGGCGTCGCGCAGGCCCCCTTCGCCGCACTCGTCGAAGAAATAGAAAAAAAATTACGCCTCTATGGGTAACCTCTTCCAAACTTATTTATATCATCCGATTCTCGCCGCACTCGTCTGGATCTACCAGACGATATCTTTTCAAGATCTTGGTATCGCCATCGTATTACTGACCGTAGTGGTGCGCGTGGCGCTCCTTCCGCTGTTTTGGAAGAGCGCCAAAGATCAAACCATTCTCCAAGCGATTCAACCGAAGGTAAAGGAAATCCAGGAGCGCCACAAAGAAGATCGGGAGGCGCAGGGTCGGGCGCTTATGGCGCTCTATCGGGAACACCGCGTAAACCCTCTTTCGGGAATTTTGTTTCTCGCTCTGCAAATTCCCGTGTTTATCGCGCTGTTTCAAATTTTTACCCGCGAGCTCGGGAACGGCGTATTTGACTCGCGTAGCTTTCTTGGGTTAGTTTCCCTTGAGGAGAGGAATTTCATGGTGGCGGTGCTCGCGGCGGGGCTCCAATACCTTCAGGCGCGGCTTATGCCGCAAGCCGGTAAGACCAACACATCCGATAAGACCGACAGGTTCGATTCGGCGAAAATGACAAAAATTTTCGGATTGGTCATAGGGCCGGCGATCACGCTTATCGTTTTAACCCCCCTTCCCTCCGCGCTCGGGATATATTGGATTGCGTCAACCGTGTTTTCCATAGCGCAGCAGATTATGATCAATCGCGCCGTAAAGGATAAAATTCTTCCGGCCGCGATCCTCCCCCACTCACCTTCCACCCATGGATCGCATCAGTGAAAAAATAAAAAACCTCCTGCTCCTTATGGGATTTTCCGAAGTGAGCGCGGAATTCGAAGAAACGCACCGGAAAATTTCCGTGCACATCGGCGACAACCTCACGCGGGACGAAATAGGGTATTTGTTGCCGTTTCTTGAAACGGCGGCAAACCTCATGGTTCGTCACGAGAATCTCCCCGTTTGCATTCTCGATGTGAATTATTATCGGAAAGAGCGGGAGCGTCTTATTTCGGAGCTCGCCCGCGCGGCCGCACGGAAAGCGGTAGCGACGAAATCAGAAGTGGAACTGCCCGCAATGAACGCCTACGAGCGGCGACTTGTGCACGTGGAGATCATGACCCATCCTGAACTTACGACGGAGAGCGTGGGCGCCGGGAAAGAACGCCGCGTGGTGATCAAGCACGTTTCTTAATCACTGTCCGCGTTGAGGCGGAGGCGATAGACCAGATTGTCGTAGCGGTTTATAAAATACACTCCTCCGCGCCCGTAACGCGGTTTTTCGGCGTCTATCGCGGGAACGTCATCCACGCCGCTCTCAAAAACTTTCAAAAGCTCATCGTTGTAGATGTCCAAAGCGTAGAGCGTGTCAACGCTGAATGTTTTGCGCCGGCGGTAATCTTCGGCCGCCGCAACTTCCGCGAGAGAGCTCCGCGGAACAAAACACCACGCAAAATCGCCATCTGAAGTGAGTTCAGTGGCGCACTTTCCTGAAAGCGTGTGGAATGGGAGGAGAAAAGCGTTTTCCTTGGTTTCCGCGTCGAGAATTCTGAATTGTTCGCCGGACGCGAGGTAGAGCGTGCCGCCGTTTGAGACGGCAACCGTGAAGCGGTAGGCGGGCGGAAAGAGCGTCGCGAGCGTCGGTGTTTTCGGCGAAAGGTCGAGAAGCCACGTGCGCGACGCGATCCGCGCGCTTGGAGGTTCGGAAATTACGAGCGCGTCGGGCGATTCGCGGAATGCGAGTGCCACCTCTTCGAGGTTGAGGTCGCGGAGTATGGTTTGAGAAGAAAGAGGAGTTTTTGAGAGATCCATGCGGACGAGCGGGCGTGTGCCGTTTTGCGTCACTACCGCAAAAATCTCATCGGAGTTTCTTCCCCACGCGGCGGCCCGTATTCCGGAAGGAAGAGGGTGCCACGCGCCGCTTGCGGCGTCGAAAATCGCCCACCGCGGGTTTTCGCGTCCGCCGAACGATACAAGCATGCTCTCACCGGAACGGCTTGGCGTGGCGGAGTTGAGGGGCCCGAGGGTTTGGCGCGAGATTTCCGTATCTTCTTTTTCATTCACCTTAAATACCCTCCCGTCCTCGGTGAGGTAGAACACTTCGTCGGTAAGGAGGTTTATCCAAAAATCCGAAGCCGGCGCGTTCGAGATTCTTTCAAGTTGCACCTTACCCTCGGACGATATCTCCTGGGCGGAATTTCTCTCTTCACTGTTTTCCGCGCCGCCGCCCGGTTCGGCGGGAAAGATACCGCCCGCGGGAAGATCGGGAACAAGGGCCTTGGAGGCGTTGGAGACAAAAAACGCGCGCCATCCGAAATATGCCGCGAAGATTGTGGTGCCGAGAACTGCGGCGATTAGAATAATTCTGATCAGAGAAGGTTTCATTGGTTAATTAAAGCGTACGTGTAGATGCCGCTCGTTTTCGTTGAAATCGCAATTGTAGCGGAACTGCCGGTCTTGGATCGTCGTGCATATATTTAAAACACCATACTTTTGTATATTGGAACTCGCGCGCAGGAACGCTCCCACCAGCGGGTCGTATGAAATATCCACCGCCGGCTGTCCAATGCCGTGGGTTTTGTGTCCAACCTCGGTGCCTCCCGTTACTGTGAGATCGCAGGTGGGCCATTTGGCTTGACAGTCTTTTTGTATGAGCACGAGTTTGTCTACGGTATTTTTCGGAATCCCCTTTAAACTCGTGCAGTTTTTATTGCAACGGTTGTTGCAGTTGCCGGAACTTCTCACATCGATACCCGCGGCTTCCAATTTATCCCGCGGCTCCTCGTCGGTTTGGTAGAAACCATTCGGAATTGTTTCGTTGGAACTACAAGTTTGGGAACGATTCGCATCTTCAAGAGTTTTCGATGATGATTCTTGTTTTTGCGAAGCACAGAGCTCGAGATTCGGATTTATATCAATAAGCTTGACTTCCCCACCGTTTTTTTCTCCCTCCACGTCCTGGTATGCATAAACGAGACACTTTGCGGTCGAGGTTTCCTGGTCACTCTTGAAGTATGGATAGAGCCAAATCGTGGAATTTTTCGGTACCTCCTCCGATTCATCGTAATAATCGCCCGATCCGACCGAAAATTCCTCGGGCGCGATTGATCTTCGGTACGCGCACGACCCCTTAGGAACCTCGCCTGAATACACGGGGATATCTTTGAATGCGGCGCATTGATTTTTGAGTGTAATCTCTAAGACGGGCGGGCGGCAGGGCGAGTTTTTAGGTTGTCGGTGTTCGGGGTCGTTCGCTTCGTCGTACTCACAAACCGGAAGATCCACTTTCTCAATCGTGGGATTTGCGAGCGACACAAGCCGAGGATTTACGGTGCGGAGGATGAGGTATGAGCCGAAAAGGAGCACGATGCCCCACAGAGCCGAGGTGATCATTTCCCTCCCCTCACTTTGGCGATCCGCGCTCCCCCCCGCGGTTGAGATATAAATAGAACCGACGGCGATAAGCCCTACCGCGAGGATGCCGGAGGCCGCAATGGCGAATTGGTAGAAACGGATAAGATACCCCGCGATATCAGCGCCCGTGGCATCGCCGCACCCTTCTCCCAACCCAAGCGCCTGCGTGTCGGGGCAGGGAAATGATACATCAATGAGTGGTGGCGCGGAATCGTCGGCGTGCGCCGCGAAGGGCGCGGAGACAAGAAGTCCGATGATGAGAAAGAGTATAATACCGAAACTTATTTTTTGAACGTTCATGGTTTTTGAAGAGAGATATTCGCTTCGCCCATTCCGAATTCGAGCTCATTTCCGGCGTTTACAATTGACGCTTTGAGAGTAAGTGTGTCCGGAGAGGCCGCGCTTATTTCACCGAGTTTGAGCGCGATGCGATTTTCTCCCGCGCGGGTCGCGCGCCAGACGCCGTTCACCTGCCACGCGAATTTAAGATCGGCGGTCGACTTCACGTTGAAGAAGTAGGGAATCGCGCGGACCACGAATTCGGAAAGCGGCGAAGCGAAAGAGGAAATCGCCGGAGATTCGACAACCACCTCGGGGGATACCACCGGCACGGTAATCGCGCTCTCGAAAGTTCCGGACTCATTCTTCACCGCGACGCTGACGAGGTGGTAGCCCCGCGCCGTTGCGCGAGCCGAGAAACGAAACTCGGCGAGATTTACCCCCCCCGCCTCAAATTCCCCATCGAGATACCACGAAATTTTTGCCCGCGTGAGATCCAAGAACTGCCCGTTTCGCACGGCAGCAAGTGCAACCGCAATGGGCGTACCGGCCGCAGGAAGCGTTTTTCCGGAGTATGAAAAAGGGCGAAAACTATACGCTTGCCAGGTGAGGATCAGTTGGGGTTCCACGGCGGTTTGCGCCCACGCGCCCTCGGCGAACCCCATAATGAGGAGGACTCCTGTGACGAAGAAAATCGTGCGTTTCATGTATTACTGTTTCATTATACCCCTCCGGCGGCTTTCGCCGTCCCGCCGCCCTTCCCCGCCGCCGCTTTTTCGAACACGCGGAGTTTTTCCGGATGGTTATGAATGAACGCGGAGACAATAAAAATAAAAAGTACGGTGGGAAAAAACGGTATTGCGTTCGCGAGATATTTTGCCACCCTTTTCAAGTCCAACGCGCCCCACGATCCCGATTTTGATTTTACCCACCACTCAACAAAGAACGTCGCCGCGCCCTGGAGGAAAGGGGTAAGCGCGATTCCCACACCCGTCAAATCGAGCGCGAGGCACACTGCGTCCACGCCAAGGAACGCGAAGCCGCCGACGATCATCTCACTCTCCGTGAATTTGTTTTTTGGTTCCTCCATGGGCATGTTGTTATACTTTAAGTCCTTTGATCTCGAGCATTTGTTCGGGGTTGGTGGTGATAATTTGATCCTCGGTGTAGGAGGCGATGACTTTTATCGCGGCGTGTTTCAGTCCCGCGAAGAAGAGGCCCTCCCCCACCCCCGCCTCAAGGAGAAGTAGCTTTTCGCCCTCCGTGAGGTCGAACGCCGAGGCAACCGCTCCGATCGAGGCAGGGGACTGTTTCATGAGAAGCTGGATCGAGGAGTTCGTCACAATGGGCCGCCCGTATTCGGAGTGAAGGAAATCCTCGACATCCTGCGTGATAGTGGTAACGCCGAGGTAATATTTTCGCGCGCGCTTTACAAGGCCAAAAAGGAACGACGCAGAATCTTTGTACTTCATCATCCACCACGCCTCATCGATCACGAGGAGACGGCGCTTGAGTTTTGAGCGCACGAGGTTCCACACGAAGTTCAGCACGATGTACATCGCGATGGGGCGGAGTTCTTCCTCGAGATCACGGATCGAGAAGATAATAAGGCGGTTCTTCACGTCTACGTTCGTGGGAGCGTTCGTGAAGCCGGCGTACGAACCGTGCACGAATTTCTCGAGGCGCGTGGCGATGCCGCGACCTCCTTCGGTCGAAGAGAGGATCGTCTGGAGGTCTTCGAGGAGTGGAGGATTCAACGTCTGCGTGGTTCCGAAATTTTCCGCGGTGATATCGCGCGAGGCGTAAGTTTCCGTGATCGCGCGGTCGAGAAGCGCATCTTCCTCCGCGGTTATGGACCCGAGCATGAGTTTCACGAGTCCCGTGAGGTTTAATACGTGCGATTTGAACACGTCCGCCGGCTCTTCACCCTCCGGAATGAGGGGAATATCGAAGGGATTCACATGGTTTGGAGACGTGAGCGAAATTTTGAAATAACTCCCCCCCACCGCGTTCGCGAGGTTTTGGTACTCGTTTTCGGGATCAATCACGATGACGTCGGTGTTGAGCATCATAGACCGGAGAACCTCGAGCTTTGTCGCGTAGGACTTTCCGGCGCCCGATTTTGCGAAGACCACCTCGTTCGCGTTCTCGAGCGAAAATCGATCGAAAATCACGAGCGACTGATTGTGGAGATTTACGCCGTAGAGGATACCGCGGTCGGAGGTGAGATCGGGTGAGACGAAAGGAAAAAAAGACGACGCGGGGCCGGAATTCATGGGAGCGATAACGGCGAGTAAATCGTTTCCCGCAGGAAGTACCGAGAGAAACGCTTCGTCCTGGCGGAAGAGCGCCGATTTTATGTTCACCAGTCGCGCCTCGAGGAGTGATTGCACTTTATCCTCAAGTTTCGCGAGTTCTTCGAGAGATTTCCCGTAAATAGTGAGATACGCGCCCACTTTGAAGAGTTTTTCCTGGGCCTGCTGAAGCGTGTCGCGGAGACTTTCCACGTCTTGATACGCGGTTTCGAGAACAGGATCGCGCACAAGTCCTTTTTCTTCCCGCTCCATCATTTCCGCCTGCACCTGCGCCACTTTTTTTCGAAGCTTTTTAAGCGCGAGCGAGGTGTCGGTCGGATGGACAAAAATGGAAACATCGAGCATCTCCGGGAGGTTGACCAAAGAAGAAAACCATCCGCTCGGAAGGTAGCGCGGATAGGCGAAGAGAAAAAGCGTTTTGGCGTAGTAATCGCCGAGTTTCAGATGGTGCGAGGACACCTCAACGCCGGCGGGCGCAATGATGTTACCAATGTCCTCGGGAGACACTTCATGGGATTTTTTAATTTCTTGTTCCATGGGAGAAAAATTGCCGGAAGCTTTCTTTAGCGCTGTTCCGCGCCTTTTTTCTTTTCGGTGAATTCCGGATTGTAGAGATTATAGAAAAGTTCCACGAGCGCATCGTTCTCGAGCGGCGTTACGCGGAGTCCTGTTTGGGAGAGGCCGTCGATTACTTGATTCGCGCGTCGCTCGAGTTGGGAGAGCATCTCTTGGACACTCTCTCCGCGCAAGGTTTCCACAGGAATTGCTTTTTTAAAGAGAGACATGATGCCTCCCCGTGTTTTTTCGGAAATCGCCGGTTCATACGGCACAATGACGAAGAATGTTTTGGCGATAATGGCATTTTCTTCCACAAAGGCACGAATGAATTCGGCGTATTCGCCGATCTGAATCTTGAGAAGCTCGTTTGGTTCTTCCTCCATGCGGGCGCGGAGCGAGGCGAGATAAGGAGCCACATTCACCTTCCGTGAATGGATGAAGAACTGGACGGAAAAATCGAGCGTATTGAGAAAATTCCGGAAGCTTCCAAGAATGAGGTTTTGCTCTTCCTCGGATTTCAGCTCGAAATTGATGCCGCTCACCATAAGCACGCGGCGCACCCCGCCCCGCTTGAGGTACACGACTCCGTCGCGAATTTCCTTGACGGCGACAAGTTGTTGCGTCGGTGCGGTCGCTTCTTTTGGCATAAGTAGAGTTTACCCTGATTACGCTCCGTAATCCACGCGCCGCGCGACTTTTTTTTCTCCCGTGAGGTAGGTGACGGTTTGGTAGCGCGCGCGCGGGTTCGTAGCGTTTCCGCGCCGCGAAAAAATCTTCCCTGTCGTTACCTGAAGAGCGAGATTTTTTAATTTTTCTTCGATTCCCATCCGTCTCCGGAGCGCTTCTATTTTCTCAATCTGCGAGAGATCGAGCGTTTCCTCCTGAAGCGCGCGGGACCATACGTATGTGCGCGGTTTCCAATAATAGGAGAGCGCGGCGCGAAGCACCGCGGGGAGCGGCTGACCGTTCACTTTTATGAAGGCGAGCGCGATGCCGGCCGCGACGACCACCACACTCACAAAAAGCCAGAGTAGGAACGTGAACACGTAAAATGCGGCGAAGCTTATCCCCCCCGCGGTGGCGAGATAGAGGAACTGCGGGAGCGTGAGAAACCCGACCACCTTCGGTTGTTGCTCAATGAATTGTGGAATCTGGAAGGTCGCCATACTACCGAAGGTCAACAATATTTCCTTCTAGGGCAGGCGCGTTTCCTGGTGAAGGCGGCGGATTGGGAAGCGGCACCTCCGATTTTTTGATCGTTATATTCGATGGAGGAGTCATACCCGACCCGTCGTGCTCATCGGTGCTGATTGTAATTGGTGGCGGAGACGGAGGCGTCACCGCTGGAGTATTTGCGGTATTTGCGGTTCCATCCGTGTTCATTCGTACCCGTCCGAAGGTCTCAAGATTGATAACCTCGCCCTCGGTTTCAGACAAGGAATCGGTGCGGTATTCGCTGTAGTGCACCACCTTTTTTTCTTCTTTATTCTCCGGGGTTTTTGTGAAAGCGGAGACGGAAGCGGGCGCTTCCACGGTCGCCTTAGGCACCGCTCCGAAGGGAGCGGATTTCGGTTTAAAAAGACCGAACGGCAAAGAAAAACCTTTCATGGATTCTTTTTTTGCCGCGTCCGCGAAAGGGCGCTCATCGTGGAGGACGAAAGGCGCGGGTGCGGCTTGCTTCGTGTCTTTCGCGGGGAATGTGTTTTCGCCGCGCGCGATGGGAATTTGGAACAAGGGAGACGACGGCGGGTTCCGGTGAAATTCAGCGAACGACGGAACGTTCGCTTCAACCGTCGACCCCTCAAAAATTTTTTTCGCCGTTTCGTTAAAATCCTCTGGCGGTTCATACGCCTCTTCGAGATCGGAGAAAATAGGCGCGAAAATCCGCGAACGGAATTCCCGCGCGAGCGTTTCCGAGGTTTTTTCGTCGAGGATGGCCTCGTTTCCGATCGTTTTAGCGATGTGGTGCGGAGCCTCGAACCCGACGAGCACGCGACCCGCTACGCGCGCCACGGCGCGGGTTTTCGCGGCATCGAGGAGATTTTCCGTTGCGGCGCGATGGATGGTTTCCGCCGTGTCGTAAGTAAAAATGATGCGCTGGAGCGTGTTTGTGAGCGAGAGGAATTTTTTCACGGCGAGGTCGGGAGAAATTTCGCGATCTGTTCCGGGCGCCGACGGATCGAAGATTTGCGCCGGTGTCGCGAGGAAATAGGACGCCGAGGTGGATTTTTGGCGCGCGAGCCACTGTTGTTTTTCTTCCGGACTTCCGCCGGGGATGGCGGTTATGAACGTTTTAAAGATCAAAATTCGATCTTGCGGATCAAAACCGTTCAGGACGTCGGCTACGATCCGCCCCGTGGCGATTTCGAGGAATTCTCTGATGAGGAATGGTCGGACCTCGCGTTCCCATTCCGATTCGGTTACCGCCCCCCGCGCCGCGGGCACGCCGCGGATCGTGGTGCCCCACGCGATACTCCGTCGCTCGTCGGGGTTCATGGAACGGACGAGGATCGCGAAGCGTTCCGCGGCCGCGCGGTACTGTTTTTTCTGGAGCGCTTCCCATATCCCCTCTTCCCATGTGGGGAAGAGCAAGAGGAGATCATCGGCGAGCGTGTCGTATGCCATGGCGGGTGTTGGTTATTTCTTTTTCTCTGTTTTCTTTTCGGGAGCCGCGCCGGTTTCCTCTTCAGCTTTGACCGCGGCTTTTACTTTCTCCCATCCTCCCTCGGTCGCCGTGACGGCATCTCCCCTTCCGTAGAGCCCCCCGAGTTTTGTGTTGCTTACCTTGTAACCAGCTTTCGCGAGTTCCTCGCGAGCTTCTTGCGGGAGCGTCGCGATCACCTCCTCAATCTCCCGCACCGCTTCCCGCGCTTTCGTGTAAGATTCACTCCCTTCGATCTTCTTTTTTTCCTCGATCTTGGCGTTGATATTCAACGTGAGCTTCCCGACGGTTTCTAAGTCTCCCTTTGACCGCGCCTCCTCGCGCTGTTTCTCGAGATCACGGACCTCGTTTTCTTTCTCGTCTACCTTCGCTTGCTCCGACTGTTGTTTCTTTACTCGGGCGTTGCGTTCCTTCGAAACGTCATCCATGATCTGAACCCGCTCGGCGTTCGAGGTGGTGGCGGAGCCGTACATAAGCGCTTTTTCTTTGAGATCTTTTGTGATGCCAAGCTTCTTTTTTGCTTCGTCGGCGGCTTTCTTTTCGAATGCGAGGCGTTGTCTCGCGAGGAAAGTGCCGGCGGTCCGGAATCCGGGAGTTTTCTGCATCAGGGAAGTAAGCTTGCGTCCTCTCTCGCTACGGAGCGCGAGCGTGCCGCCCTCTCCCGCTTTCTTGCCGGCCCACTTGAGCGCGCCCGCCTTTGCGCTGTTCGCGAGTTTGAGCGCGCCCGCCGCACCCGCGATACCCATGCTCTGCGCGACGATGAGTCCGCCGATCATGATGCCTGCGAGGACCGCCATCTGCGCTCCCTGACTCGCCACCGTCTGGAGCGCGCCCGAAAGGCCGGGGATGACGGAGAGAGGTTTTGAACCGAGCGCCTTCACGCTCGTGATCGCGAGATAAATAAAGAATGACACCGCTGGCGCGAAGAACACCCATTGGAAAAATTTACTCCACCATTTATGAAACTGGCTCTCGAGCGCGGGGACGATCCAGAAGAGCCACGCGAGCGGCGAGAAGATAAGAAGAAAGGAAAGCGCGACATAGCGGATAAGGAGCATGAGAGCGAGGGCGGCCACGACCAAGGTCGCGATCAACATGAAGATGATGGAAAATATAGATCCCGACACGCCGACCAAAACTGCGGTCGCGAAACCCGTGAACGCGCCGGCCTGCTCAGAGGGGTCGGGCGGCGTAGGATCGCCGGAGTCGATAGTGAAGCGCTGGGGGCTGAACGCGGCGCCGAGATTGTCCGCGAGGGAGAATGCATTCGAAGTGCCAAGTCCTCCCTCGAGAAAGAAGCGGGTAAGGACATGGGAAAAGTCGATAAAGACGCCCGCGATCGCGAGCGAGAAGTTCACGATGACGGCGGCCATAATGAGCCGGACGAGGAGTTTTTTCGCGCCGTAGCTCTCGATGCGGAGCATAGTGGCGATTGCGATGACAATAATAACGAGAACGAATCCGAGGTTTGCCACGTCGCGGACGATGCGCCATCCGACGTCCACCACGCCATTGTTGGTCGAAAGAACGTCGTAGTTCATCTGGAGCATGAAGTTCACAAAGTAGCTCGCGATCATGTACGCGATGCCAATGAGGAAGGAAAGGATTGCCGCAACCGCGCGGAACGCGAATGTGATGAGGCCGGCGGGGCTTAGATCGATGCCGAAGATGGCGCCCGCGGGTTCGGGGATGACGAAGAAGAGGATCGCGAGCGCGGCGGCGGCGCCCATGATCGCGCGGAATTTTTCGTTTGAAAATATGCGCTTTATCATTCGAATACCTTGGGGAGGAGCGACTTGAGGCCTTTCACGCCGGATTTCGCGAGCTTGTTCACGATGGCGTCCTCAATCGTCTGGAGGAGTACCGATGCGTCGTCGGCGTTTGCGAGACTCTCGAAGTCCGATTGCGCGACTTTTTCGGAAAGCCCTGCCGCGACCGTGCCGGGGTTTGTGATCTCGTCGCGCTCGCACTGCCAGAACGACAAACCGTCGGCGGCCCAGAACTTTTGGTCGCCTTTCGTGTTGGTATATCCTTCCGCCCCGGGCGGCGTTCCCTCCTTGGTGGTACCCGTCCTCGTCTCGGTACGCGCATAGAAAGTGCTCCCGACGGAAAGCGTGTCGCTCAACATGAAAGGGTCGGGCGTCCGCTTGAGCTCGTATTTTGCCCACTCGACGCACTGCCGCTGACTTCGGTAGCCACGCCCGGCGGCGATATCGCGCGCCGCTTCTTCCTTGGCGCGCGCCGCTTCCTCGAGCGCCTGATCCTGCGCCATAAGCGACGCGCCGAAGTAATTGTTCTTCGGTTTGAGCGATTCCGAGTACGCGATCCATCCTCCTTTGCGGAAGTCCTGGTAGAAATTGTCGGCGTTTTTCACCACCCGGTCGAGCGAACAGGTAATTTCTTCGTAGAAGGGATTGTCCCGCTTCGCGACGCTCGGGATCTCGAGCTGGATTTTTGTGCGGAACGACTGGCAAAGACGCGGCGCGGTGCGCGAGATGAAGCGGTCGAGCGCGAGGCGTCCGCTCTCCTCAAGAAACACACCCGGCTGTTTCACAAACTGCGGGGTTTTGCCGGTTTGGATCCACTCGACGACCTGCGTCGAGAGTTGGTAAAGGAGTGCGCGCTTAATAGACTCGTTCGTGGTCTTGAGGAGTTCGGCGCATTTCTGGCGCGTGTCGGCGTTTAGTTCCGCAATTTTTTGCTCGGTAATCAACCGATCCTGCTTGTCTTTAAGTTCTTCCCGCTGGCGATTCCCTTCGGGGTCGGTTATCGGCACTTCGGTGCTCAAGATGCCTTTTGCGGTGTCGAGAGCTTTCTCTGCGGCTTTTCCGCCAAGCTCCTTGAGTTTTTCAATCCCCGCCTTCTCGATCGCCTTTATCTTATCATCTATCTCTTTCTTGAGTCCGCTGTTGTCCCACAAATCCTTTCCAAAATCGCTGGCAAATTTCCCCGCCGCGTCGAACGCCGTCTTTTTGAGATCATTGAGATTAAGATTGACGCCCGTCGCGTCTTTAAATTGCTCACCCATATAATCTTTGATGCGGTTCAAAGCCTCGGTCTGTATCTGCGCCTTTATGTCGAGATTGAATGCGGTGAGTCCGCCGAGGCGCGCGGCGAGCTTCGCCGCGCGGTCGCAGAGTTCCATGCCGACCGGCCGCGCTTTTTCTTCCTCCGTACGAGAAGAGTCCGGCGGTTCGGCGGCTTGCTTGATGCATCGCCACTCTCCCTCGCTCCCCGTGGGGAGGTTTGGCGCGGCGGGAGACGACTCCGCAGTTACCGGATTGAGGCCGCCGTAGTAGGGAGGTTCTATGCGATCACCCGGATTTAGAATCTCAAGTTCGGGAGGCGTCGCGGTCCAAACGAGCTCCCATGAGGTGCACGCGGCGCGTGCCACGGGCGCGGGCCATACGATCCCGCTTGAAGCGATTGAAAAAATAAGCGCGGCGGCAAGAGTGGGTCTAGATGAGCTTTTCATCCTTTATTTTTTGATCGATCGTCGCCTGCAGTTTTTGAAACTCGCGCTCGGTTTCGGCGGGAAGAAGGCGCGTTGCCGCGATCATAAACCGGAGCGGATCCGTGTTCGCCGCGCCGAGGGAGCGATAAATATTTCCCTGCCGGAGGAAGAATGCGACGAGATCGCGGTGGAGAGGGAGCCAAGAAGAAGGAGTCTTCACCGCTTTCAAAATCTCCGCGGTTTCATGGAGCTTCGCCGCGGTGTCGGTGAAGTATGTGGCGAGAGAACCCGCGCCGAGCGCCGGCATTTCACCCCCCTGCGTTTCAAGAATTTCATTTATAAAAAAGAGGTAGGCGAGCTGAATCTCTTTCGAGTTCGATTCATGCGTCAGGAGGTCGGATGTTTTGAGTTGTTCGGTCGTAAGCTCGCGGTCGATGAGTTCTGAAACGATGACGGCGACGTCGGGCGCGTCGGGGATGACGGCATACGCTTCAAGTGCCGCGCCTTCCGCCTTGAGCGGTTCGTTGTCGGTGATGAGCTTCTCGACGGCTTGCCGGGTAAACTCTTGGGTGAGGTTGGACGCTTCAGGCGCGGGGTCGGCGTGCGCAACTATTGGCGTTAGCGACCCCGAAAACGCCGGAGGAGTATTCGGCGCGGAAGACGCCACGAAGTAGGCGCTCACACCGATCGAAGCGGCGAGGATGGCGGCCGCGAGGAGCGCGCGGCGCTTGTGTGGCAGACGAAGAAAATGAAAATACATCCGCATTTTCTCTCATTATATACTATTTATGCCCGAATTTCCGTTCTTTTTTGTAACTAAGGGCAAAGTTCTTTTAAGAAACTTCCCACAAGCGGCACCGCATCGGCAACCGAGGTGCACACGTAAGAAATAATATTTGACGCGGTGCCTTCCACGATGCCGCCGATGGGGGAACCGGACCCGATTTGATAGACGAGATTAGTAACGGGGCATTCTTTAGAACTAACCGAGCAGATTACGTCGAGAAATTCTCCCACCGCAGGGATCGATTTACAAAATTTTTCACCTATTTCTTTCGCGGGGCCTCCCAGCGTTTCCCCGGCGTCTTTTATTTTTTTACAAACGTCACAGAGATTGATGGAATTTCCGAGCACGTTGGTGCCCGGCACAAAGTAGCCAAAATTCCTTTTCACCACATTAGGATTTGGGATCGGCACGAGATCTATGCGGAGGAGGCCGGCGGTCGTTTCGGAGGGTTCCCCGACCTCTATTTTTTCAACCGTGACGAGCGTAGAAAACGCGGTGGCGACGAGCACCGGAAGCGTGATTTCCTTGATGCAGGAGAGGTTCCAACTCTTCACTTTCCCGCCGAACGGAGAGAAAAGCGAAATCGCATCGGTGGGGAGCGGAAACGCGACGAGCGTTATCACGAGCGCCGCGAGTATTTTTCCACGATGTTTCATGTGTTACTTATCATACAACGTTTCGGCGAGTGTGATGAGGTGGGCGGGGGTGAGAAGCGCGCCGCGCGCTTCCCGCGGGAGACCAAGGTCAGCGACAATCCGCTCCGCGCGCGCGCGTGTGAGCGCGAATCCGTGCGCGAGATTGTTCGCAAGCGTTTTTCGCGGGTGCGTGAAAACTATTCTTACCATCTCGAAGTAGCGAGAACGCGTACGCTCCGGTACGCGCCCATTCGAGACGAGCGTGAGGAGCGCCGAATCAACTTTCGGCGGCGGCGAAAACGCGCTTCGCGGAATCGCGAATCCAATCATAGGTTCCGCCCAGCCGCGGATTATGGATGAGAGCAGATTGGCGTGTGGCGCAACGGCGCACACCCGCTCGGCAACCTCTTTCTGAATCACCACCACCACTCTTGTTATCAGTTTCGGGTCGCTTATCGCAAGTTTTCCGATGAGGCGAAGAAGATAGCCGGTGAGGTAGTAGGGAATGTTGCCGACGATGGTACAGTTTTTAGTTTTTAACTTTGAGCTTTTAGTTAATTCCGGGAGAATTTCTCGCACATCTCCTTGGATAATTTCAAGGTTTTTATACTTGGTTTGAAGGGACGAAAGGTGGGGAATGAGTTCGCCGTCCTTTTCTATCGCTACCACTTGAAGCTCGCCGCTCAAAGTTAAAAGCTGTTCCGTCAGTTCCCCGTGCCCCGGGCCGATCTCAATAATGCAGTTGTTGGCCGACAACGCCTCACGAGCGATTGCCGCGAGGATTTTCTTGTCGTTCAAAAAGTGTTGGCCCAATCTTCGTCCCATTATGAATTAGTTGAATAATTGATTAGTTTTAACTGACCAACTAAAACGAAGCGTAACTAATAAACTAAATTCCTACTCTTGCTTGACCCGATACTGAAGCGCTTCCGCGAGGTGAGGTGCCGACACGCGCTCGGCGCGGTCGAGGTCTGCGACAGTGCGCGCGACCTTGAGGGTGCGATAGTACCCGCGGGGCGAGAGAAGCGCGCGATCAAGCGCCCGTTTCAAGAGTGCGTCCGCCTCGGCATCGAGCGTGATGAGCTCCTCAACCTCCCGCGAAGTCATTTCCCCGTTTGCGAAGACGGTGCGCGCGTGATTTTTAAAACGCTCTTCTTGCCGCGCGCGCGCCTCGCGCACCCGCGCGCGAATTTTCTCGTCCCCCGCCGCGCCGGCGGCGGGACGATCCGCGAGAAGCTCATCGGTTTTAATGCGAGGCACATGGAGTTGAATGTCGATCCGGTCGAGGAGCGGACCCGACACCTTTCGTTGGTAGCGGAACACCTCTGCGGCGGTGCAACGGCACTCGTGGGCGGAATCTTCGAAGTATCCGCAGGGGCACGGGTTCATCGCGGCGATGAGCGTGAACCTGGCCGGAAACGCGATGGTTTTTTTTGCGCGCGCGACGAGCACCTCTCCGCTCTCCAAAGGTTGGCGGAGTCCCTCAAGTACGTCGCGATGGAATTCGGGGAACTCATCGAGGAACATCACGCCACGGTGGGCGAGCGAAACCTCTCCGGGGTGCGGATTGGTTCCGCCACCGAGGATGGCGACCGCGGAGGCGCTGTGGTGGGGTGCGCGGAACGGTCGGAAGTTCACGATCGGATTCTTCGCGGTGAGCCCCGCGGCGCTCCACACGCGTGTAATCTCGAGCATCTCCTCCCCCGCGGGGAGCGGGAGGATGCCGGCGAACGCCTCGGCGAGCATTGTTTTTCCCGTTCCCGGCGGCCCCGCGAGCAGGACGTTATGTCCGCCGGCCGCCGCGACGAGGAGGGCGCGTTTTGCGGCTTCCTGTCCGCGAATGTCGGAGAACGCGGCGCGGCTCGGCGTCGGTTGCGCGGAAAGCGGCACAGGCGGATGTGCGGCAATGAGTGTGGTTCCTTCAAGGTGAGCGACGAGTTCACGTAGATGTGAGACGGGAAACACGCGCACCTGCGGGATCGCCGCGGCCTCATCGGCGTTTTCGCGGGGGACAAAAAATTCCATGAATCCGCGCGTGCGGGCGAAGAGCGCGGCGTTCAAAATTCCCGAGACGGGGCGGAGTGTGCCGTCGAGTGAGAGTTCGCCCGCGAAAAGTTTTTCCGCGCTCTCAAATGGTTTGAGTTGTCCGGAGGCGAGGAGATAAGCGAGTGCGATAGGGAGATCAAAATGCGATCCGATTTTTTTTACGTCGGCCGGGGCGAGGTTTACGGTGATGCGCCGATTTTCGCGCGTCGGCGGCCTCACCCCGATGTGTTTGAGGGAAGAATTCACCCGCTCTTTCGATTCGGCGATTGCTTTGTCGGCGAGACCGACGATTGTAAACGAATGGAGGCCGACATTTAAGTCGGCCTCCACCTCGACAAGTTCGGCTTCAATGCCCTCGAGTCCCACCGAAAAAAGCTTGGGAACGGGATTCATTTATATTTATAAACACTCCACGCGGGACTTGCGAGATTTACTTTTTTGCCTTACAGCTCACACAGAGCGTGGATGCGGGATTCGCTTCAAGAAGCTCAAGCTCGATTTCTTTTCCGCAGGATTCGCAGACGCCGTAGGCGCCGAGATGGATTTTTCCAAGGGCGCGACGCACCCGCGCGAGTTCACGTCCGAGGATTCGTTTCACTCCTATCCACGCCCCGAATTCCTCGGTTTCGTCCGCTTCCTCTTCAAGGTGATCGGTTTCACTTCCGAAATCAAGATTTTTTTTGAAATCTTCGAGTTCGCCTTCGAGTTTTTTTTCTTCTTCCTGCAGTTTTTTCTCGAGCTGTTTCTTTTCGTCTTGTTTCATGCGTTTAAAATAATTCGTTTGCGGGATAAGTCAATCACGCAAGCCCGCGGGGGCCAATTAGAATTAGCGGAAATGCGGGCGGTTGTTTTAGAAACCGAGACGCCGAGCGGCTTCTTCCGCGCCGGTGAGGTTGGTCGAGAGGAGAAGCGTTCTCCCCATCCAAACGTAGGAGAAAACAGCGTCGGGTGCGGAGAAAGATACTTGGGAGGCTGGCTTGCCGCGCACGCGCCCATCGGCCCACACTCCCTTCTCCCCCGGGTTTTCAAGGAAGAAATTCAAAAGATTTGGATCTGCCTGAAGGGCGCTCATGCCATCTTGCACGGGCCCTATAGGCACATCCGCTTTGAGGGGCATGGCCACTCCGAACCACGTGCCGTTCGGCGCCGCGTAGGTGTAATATGCGGCGTCATCGTTGAACGCGGCGAGGCGCTCGGGAGTAAAAAAGGTTGGCGCGATGAGCGAAGCGATGACGGAGAGAGGAACAAAACCTCCGGACGGGGTTTTAAACACCGTTTCACTCAAGAGAGGCGTTGCGACCGCGCCGGACGGAACCGATGATTTTACGGCGGCAAGTGCCGGCTCGGCGAGAATGAGTTCCGTTGTGGTGTCGGGGATAATTTGAAAAATGGAGCGATGAGAAGAGAGAGTCAAAACTCCACTCCATGGATCTGCGGCAGGGGCTTCTAGCGCCGGGACCTCCGCCACTTCGTCGGAAAAAATTTCTTCGGGGAGGGCGGGAGCCGAAGGTGTGGGCGTAACGGTGACGGGCGCTTCTTCCTCGGCGGTAAAGAGCGGATAGATGAAGAAATATCCCACCGCACCGAGCCCAATCACGATAAGGAACGAAAGGATCGCGACGAAAACTCTTTTTCCGCCGCCCGTCGCTGATGGAGGGAGGGTGGGCGACGAGAAAGAGGGGTCGGCGGATGCGGGCGGCACCGGAAGGTGTGCGCCGAGTGGCGCCGCTTCGGCGATCGGGATTGCGGCAGGTTTTGGAGGCGTCGTTGCGGCGGGCGTGTAGGGCGTGGGTTCGCTTCCGCCACTCGTCCTGATGGAATCGAGATCGGAAGCGAACGTGCGCGTTTCAAGCGACGGAGGAGGCGGTATCGGGCGCGGTTCAACTTGCGGACGAGGAGCGCCGAGCGGCGATTCTCCTTCGCCGGCGCCTATTTTTTGGGAAAACGTAGACCCTTCCATATGGAGGGATTATAGCATGCTTTGGCTCGCGGGTTCCTGTGGAAAACCCTCCGGATCGTTATTGTTCCTTCAGTCGTTTCAAGGAAAGCGCGATACGTCCGTCTTCCACGCGCACCACTGCCGCCCGTACGTGGTCGCCGACGCGTACGACATCTTCGACGCGCGGCACAAATCCATCACGAAGTTCCGAAACGTGGATCATGCCATCGCGCCCGCCGCCTAAGTCCACAATCGCGCCGAACTCGAGGATTTTAATAATGGGCCCCTCCACCACATCCCCCAATTTATATTCTTTCGTGAGATTCGCCACCATTTCGTACGCTGTTTTTGCGTGCGCGGCGTTCACGCTCGCGATGAATACGCTCCCGTCGTCTTCGACGGTGATTTCAACGTCGCCTCCCGCGGCTTCCACCATCCCGTTGATGGTTTTCCCGCCGGGGCCGATGACGAGTCCTATTTTTTCTTCTGGTATGGTGAGCGTGAGGATGCGCGGCGCGTAAGAAGAAAGTTCTGGACGTGGAGCGGCGAGCGCCGCGCGGACTGTTTTCAAAATATGAAGCCGCGCCTGTTTCGCATCGGCGAGCGCCGCTTTGAAGATAGTGTCCGTGATCCCCTCGATTTTCGTGTCCATTTGAATCGCCGTCACTCCATCCGCGGTGCCCGCGACTTTCAGATCCATGTCGCCATAGTGATCCTCCGGCCCCTGGATGTCGGTGAGAATCTTGAAGTTGCCCTTGTCGTCGGTCATGAGTCCCATCGCGATTCCCGCCACGTGTTTTTTAACGGGTACGCCCGCATCCATGAGTGCGAGGATCGTCGCGCAGGCGGTCGCCATGGAAGACGATCCGTTCGAGGAGAGTGTTTCCGCGACCACGCGGATGGTGTAGGGAAATTCCGATTTTGAGGGAATGAGGTTCCGCACCGCTTTCGCGGCAAGGTTGCCGTGCCCGATCTCGCGGCGTCCCGGGCCGCGCGCGCGTTTTGCCTCGCCGGTCGAGAATCCCGGAAAATTGTAGTGGAGCATGAAACGCTGTTTCCCTTGCGTCTCCATGGTTTCGATGAGCTGTTCGGCGCCGGGACTCGCGAGGGTTGTGACGGCGAGCACTTGGGTGTTACCGCGCATGAAGAGCGCGGAGCCGTGCGTGCGCCGCAGAAGTCCCACTTCGGCGTAGAGATCGCGCACCTCGTCGAGCTTCCTGCTGTCGGGGCGTTCGTTTCTCGCCATCACTTCCTCTCGCACGTAAGCGTCCACCGCCTCCTCGAAGATCTCATCCGCGCTTCCGGCATGCGCCGCGGTTGCTTCGTTCGTTGCGAGCGCAGTAACAAGCGCCGCGCGCACCTCCTCGAGTCTTTTTTCCTTTACCGCCGCCGGCAATTCTCTTTTCAAAAATTCGCGCGCCACACGGACGGTTTCCTCGTCGCGCGCGCGGAAGGATATTTCTATTTTGGTTTTCCCGATTTCTTTCGCGATCCGTTCCTGAAAGGAGACCAATTCATCGATCACGCGCTGTCCTTCCATGAAAAGCTCCGTCGCTTTTTCTTCCGCGATCTCGACACCTTCAAGCTCAATCATATTCACCTTCCCTTTAGGGCCGGCGAAAAACGCGTGAGAGCGAAGCGAACCATCATCATTTTTTTCGACGAACGGCACGCCCGCCACCGGGCCATTCCACGGAATGTCGGAGATCGCGAGCGCCGCGGAAGCGGCGAGGAGCGCCACCGCGTCGGGATCGTGAAGCTCGTCGTACGAGAGAACGGTGATCGTGACTTGCACTTCGCGCCGGAGCCGCGGATCGAAAAGAGGGCGGATGGTGCGGTCAATGAGGCGCGCGGAGAGCGTGGCTTCGTCGGACGCCTTTCCTTCGCGCCGCACGAAGCGGCTCCCGAGAATTTTTCCCGCCGCGTAGAAGCGCTCCTCGTAGTCCACCGTGAGAGGGAAATAATCGGTCGAGGTTTCTTTGTTTCCCATGACGACGGTGGCCAAGACCACGGTATCGCCGTGATGCCCGATCACCGCGCCGTTCGCCTGGCCCGCGAGTTCGGATATCTCGAGTGTTACTTCATCCCCGTCTAATTTCGTCGCGAATTTTTTTCTGTTGAGTTGCATGGTTAAGTTTTGATAAATAATTGTGCTAGTCGTCTTTCTTTTCTCTCCGTTCCCGAATCTTCAACAAAATACGGGGGATGGTTTCGATATCAACGAACCGATCCACGGCTTCTTTGAGTTTTGTGGACGCACTGCGCCGGAAGGCGACCGCTTCAACTTGCTTGCCGAGTCCCCACCGCAGATATTCGACAAGCGGCACAAAATCTCCATCGCCGGTGACGAGGATTACCGCGTCCACGCTTGGCGCAAGGCGCACCGCGTCGATCGCCATCCCGATGTCCCAGTCGGCTTTCTTTGTGCCGTCGGGATAAATTTGGAGATCTTTGAGGCGAAGCTCGAAACCCGTCTGTCGCAAGGCCTCGAAGAACGAATCTTCTCCGAGCGCGGTGTCGCTCTTCACGACGTAAGCGAACGCGCGGACGAGCGGGCGGTTTCCCACGGCGGTACGGAGAAGCTCTTTGAAATTTACCCGCGCGTGATGGAGATTTTTCGCGGAGTGGTAAACGTTTTGAATGTCAACGAAGATCGCCGCCCGCTGATCTGAATAAGGAACGGTCATACTGATGTTATCCGAGCTCGAGTTTTTTCACGAGCTTCGCGTAGGTGGGCTCGTTCTCGCGTTTCACATACGCGAGGAACTTGCGCCGCTTTCCCACCATCATGAGGAGTCCCCGCCGCGAGTGGTGGTCTTTCGGGTGCTTCTTCAGATGATCGGCGAGCGCCTTGATCTGGCGCGTGAGGAGCGCGACCTGTACCTCGGCCGATCCGGTGTCCCGCTCGTGCGTTGAGAAGTCCTTAATAGCGCCTTGTTTTTGTCTCTTGGTGAGCATTGCGAAGCATTCTAGCGGGGTTTTACTTATTTGTCAATTTTCCTCGTGTATTTTCGCGCGATTTTACACTGCCGCCGCTCGTTATTTTATTAACCGCTTTTGCCGATGACGAGAAATGATGAGTAGAATCCGGAGTGCTCGTTTTCCGACGGGTGGGTTATGATAATGATATGACCGAACTCGAAAAATTGACGAAGGAATACCTCGACTATCTCGAGATTGAGCGCGGGCGCGCGCGGAAAACGCAGGAAAATTATGGACGCTATCTCGCGGCATTCTTAAAAGAAACGGGCGTTAAGACGCCGCGCGCCATCACGGCAGACGCGGTGCGGAAGTTTCGTCTTTCCCTTGCTCGCCGCGATCTTAAAAAAGCGACACAAGGTTACTATGTGATCGCACTCCGCAATTTTTTGAAATATCTCGTCCGTCGCGGCATCGGGGTCTTACCGCCCGAGACCATTGAACTCCCGAAAGTTGTGCGCCGCGACATTGAAACACTCTCGTACGGCGAACTTGAGCGGCTCCTCGCCTCGCCCCAAGGGACCGGCCTCCGCGCGCTCCGCGATCGCGCCATTCTTGAGGTGTTTTTCTCGACCGGTCTGCGACTCTCGGAACTCTGCAAGCTCCCGCGCACGCTCGATCTCTCGCGCGGAGAATTTTCGGTGCGGGGAAAGGGCGAAAAGGTGCGCGTGGTGTTCCTTTCCGAGGGGGCGAAGCGCGCGCTCAAGGAATATATGGACAAACGCCAAGACACAGAAGAAGCGCTCTTCGTGAGCCTCGACCGCGCAGGAAAGACGCTCGGGCCGATCACGCCGCGCGCGGTTGAGCGCTTGGTGGATTTTCACGCGCGAAAAGCGGGCATCGGCGGCAAAAAAATACATCCCCACCTCCTTCGCCACTCCTTCGCCACCGATCTTTTGATAAACGGTGCGGATCTCCGGTCGGTGCAGGAGCTTTTGGGCCATGCGAACATCGCAACGACGCAAGTTTACACGCATTTAACCAATAAAGAGTTGCGGGAAGTTCACAAAAGTTTCCACGGACGCCGCCGATAAAAATACCCCCGATTTTTCGGGGGTGTTTGTCAATACAAATAGTAGGTCGTTGCGGCCAACGAATTGGCCCGCTTCATATATTGCTCATAGTAAAGGTCCGCTATCTTTTGCGGATCCTCGCCGGGTTTCGCAATGAGGATGATGCCGTTGAATTCGCCCTCGACCGCGGTGTTCGTTTTGTTCGCGATCGCAACCATTTCTTCCGCGGCTTTTGCCACGGTTGTTCCGTGCCTCGGTTCATACTGGTACATGGCCTACCTCTTTTTTATTTTGAAAGTGCTCCTTATGCTCCATTGCAATACGGAATAGGATTGAAAGTCAACCACTGGTGGGCAGGGAGAGAGTCGAACTCTCACGGGATTGCTCCCACGGGCTCCTAAAACCCGCGCGTCTGCCGTTTCGCCACCTGCCCCCGTGGCCATTATTCCATACGCGGATAAGTTTGACAAATGGAATTTTTTATGCTTGAATTAAAACAGTAGATAAATAACTAAATAATGAGGTAAAAAATGAAAAGGACAGTTATGAGCGCATTGGTTCTTATCTTTGTGCTTTTATTCTCTCTTTTTGTCTTTTCTCATGTGGTCCTCGGCATTACCGCTTTCGTCGCCGTCGCGGGATCATTTCTTCTCCAAGGGTTGAGGAATATTCCGAATGAGCCGCCGCAGAAAGGTGTACTCACTTTTCTTGGGGCGCGACAGAAAAAGACATTAAAGGAAGGATGGAATTTTTTCCCTTTTTTCCCGTTCGTGTTCGGCTTTGTTCTGGTGCCGGTTACGAGGATCTCGAAGGAATTTGTGGTAAAGACAAAAACACCCGACCTGGCGGATTCGGAAATCCCGATCGCCATCACCTACCGTCCGCTCGACGAGCATTTTATCGAATTTCTCAACAACGGTGGCCACGCCGGCATTGAGACGCAGTTGAACGGAAAGATAGAGGAGCGCGTCCGCGAGTGGGCCATTTCCGACGAGGAAGGTCCGCAGGACTGGAAAGAGCTCCAAAAATCTCGCCTTGAAGCCACGAGCGTGCTCACAAAGACGATCGGCTTGAATTCCATTACGGAAATTCCGTCGTATGCGCAGAGCGTACCGACGGTAATATGGATGGGATATTTCATGGAGCCGCGACCCACCCTTCCGACCTCAAAGAGCGAGGAGGAGTGGATGAAAGACGGTTGGAAGCGAGTGAATGAGGTATACGACCCACTCGTTGATACTCAAAAAGAAGATCTCAAAACCGCGGTGAAATCACGGCGAGAGGAGGTCAAAAAACTTCGCACTGGCACCGGCAGTATTGTGCTTAAAGACCTCGGCGTTAAAATCGAGCGTTTGAATGTCGGAGACGTCAAGGTTCTCGGAGAGGTCGCGAAAGCCGCCGAGAAGGAGGCGAAAGAGGAAGAGGAGAGAAAGGCGGAGCGTTTTGAAATCTCCCACGTGCAAAAACTCGTGGAAGAACTTATGAAACCGCCATACAATTTCTCTTCCGAACAGGCGCTTGAGGTTATACAAACCGAGCGCTCGAAGGTAACAAAAATGATTACGGAGAGCAAACTTAATATCTCTCCGGAAACTAGAGAAATGATCAAAATCATCATTCCGCAGATCATTTCTGCGTTTGGCGAGGAAAAAGGAGGCGAGTTATGAGAGAGGAAAACGGCGTTTCCGGAAACGCATGGAAATTTCTCCGGTTTCTCGTGATTTCCGGATTTATAGTGTGGGGAATCATGTTTTTGTCTGCTAATAAGAAAGCAGAGAAAAAAATCGATCGGATCGTCGTCGTTCTCAAAGGCGAGAACGTCCTCACCGATCCGATTGGGAACCCCAAGGGGGCGCGGGGTATTTACTACTCCGGCCCTCCGGAAGCAAGAATCCACTTCGGCGACGGGACGAGCGGTTGGATCGCCGAATGGCACGGAAAGAAACCAGGCCCCTTCCGGTTCTCGGGACCGAAAGACGATGTGGTGCTCGTCGACATCGTCTACTAACTCAACGAATGTATCGCTCCGCAAATATATGATTTGCGGAGCTTTCTTTTAAAAAAACCGCTCCGGTTTAAACCGGAGCGGTTTTTCTCATTCCCTATGTCGCGGGTTAAAAATTACCCGGAGTTATTTCAGCTGGAGCGCTGGTTCCGAGAAAATCTGCCGCAATGTTGTCTATAACGAGCGCGAGAAGCGCCACCGCGATGCCGATCACCGCGTAGATCACCATCTGGCGCGCCGCCCCTACCTTTTCGGGGTCGCCCTGCGCGGTCAGATATTTGAAGGCCGCCACGATAATGAAAATCGCCGCGACGATAAAGAACACATACTGAATGATTCCGAGCGCCTTATTTATGAGATTCGTAACACCGCTTACGGTCGTCGGTTGCGCAAAGCCGATGAGCGGCGTTGCGAGCGCGACTCCTATCGCTATCGCTGACACTACTTTCTTGTTGTTCATAGGATTATTTAACGCGTTAACTCATCGACCTTTCACGGTTTTATGGTAAGGAAATCTTTAATGATGAGCGTTACTCCTTTCGCCATGAGCAGTATACCATAGCCGACGGCGACGTAGATTACGGTGCGGCGGCCGATGATGAATTTCTCGGGGTCGCCCGCGGCGAAGAGCATCTGAAACGCGCCCACGATGACCATAATGCTCGCGATGACGCCGCCGATTTGGATAAGGAAGGTGAGGATTTTATCGAGAAGCTCGGCGGGTGTGCTCGTGGCGCCAAGAGGATTCGGGAGCTCAATGACGTTGCCTTGGGGCTCGTGTCCGCCCGCAAGTGCAAATGGCGCGATGGCGAAAATCACCATCATCATTATGAGTCCCATAATCGCCCCCTTATGTTTCATACTTGCTTGGATTCTATTGTATCAGATTATCCGCACGCGATCTTGTTCCATGGCAGGTCCGGCCTGCCGGAGAGGAACTGGAGGATGGTGTTCACGATGAGCCACGAGCCGAGCGCGACCGCAAGGCCGATCACGGCGTTCTGGATGGTTTGTTTTCCCAATTTGAAGCGATCCTCTGACCCGGCCGCGAACATCATCATGAACGCGCCTACCGCGATCATGACGGCCGCGGCGAGGAACGCGAATTCGAGAAGTGTCCCCACGATGTTTCGGGCGACAACCAAAGCGTCGCAGAAATCGCAGGGGTTCGTGGGACCCGCCGAATCCGCCGCACACTTCGCGTCCTTCCAGATGCCCTCTCCGGCGTATGCGGGCGCCGTGAGCGTTATGAAAATTACCACTGCTATTACCGCCGCTATTCGCCCTCTCGCCGTTTTCTTCATTGGATAGAGTATAAAACTTTTGTCGCGCCTAGAATTTTCCACGACTTATTATCTCCGTTACTTCTCGCTCGGCGGTGCGGAGTGCGTTGGCTACCCCCGAAGGATTCATAATCGCAGATTCGATGAGTTTCGAAAATGACGCGCGGATCGCGTCAGGGTCCGTTTGAAGCCACGAACGGGCCGTGAGAATTTGCCGCGCGAACACCCGTCTTACCGGATCGCTCTCATACGCGTTTGCGAGCGATCGGAGCGCGGGAGGTTTTTTGGTCGCCTCGGCATACGATTGCGCGGCCGCTTCCGAGGTTGCCGCAGTCGTTATGAATTCCCATGCAAGTGCAGGGTTCGCGCTCCGGCGCGATACGCCGAGGCCGTAGTAAGAAGCGTAGGTGAGCGCATTTCCCGCATCTTTCGGCTGGGGAACGGGCGCCACGCCATAGTTGAGGAACGTGTTCCGCGCGGCGAGCGCGGGGATGGCCGATGCATAATCAATCATCATAGCGAGTTTTTCGTCCGCGAAGCGCACCCGCGCGCTCCCCTGATTCCCCCTCCATGCGTAGGATGCCGAAGTCGGGTTCCCGAACTGGAGATAAAAACGGAGAGCGTTCAAACCCTCCGCCGAATCGAACGCGGCGCGATCTCCCCTCTCGTCCCCCATCTTTGTTCCTGTCTGGAGCATAAGGAGATAGAGCGTGTCGATCGCCGCCTCGATTTCTTCCGCGCGCCCGCCAAGCGCCACGCCAGACTGTAGAACCGCGCCCGTAGAATCTTTTTTTGTGAGGAGCGGCGCGGTACGCTGGATGTCGTCCCAGGTTGCGGGAACTTTCGCGACGCCCGCGGTGTCGAGAAGATCGCGGTGATAAAAGAGCGTGAGGGTATCAATGGAGAGCGGGAGCGCGTAGGTACCGCTCCCTGCGCGGTAAAAATCCTTCTCCACGATTTGAGGGAAACGCGCTCGGAGCTCCGGCAGGGTAATGGCGGTGAGCGCGGGGAGCATCTTATTCGCGTGTCGGAGCACTTTATCGCTTCGGACGGCGAAGATATCGGGGCCCTCGCCGGCGGCCAAGGCGTCGATAAGCGCCGCCTCGTAGGTCGCTTCATCGGGGAACGAGCGATATTGGAACGTCACGTTGCGGTATTTTGTTCTGAACGCGGTGAATGCCGCCGCGAAGGCTCCTTCGGAATCCTCCACATTCCATATAGCGAGCGTCGCCGCAACGTCGGTTGGATCCGATGATTGAAGGCCCGGAATAACGCCGACGAGCACGAGGATGCCCAGCGTCACGACAAAGCTCGTAATACCGGCAATAATTAATTGGTTTTTCGTAAAATTCATTAATTAATTTTCAATTACTTCATTGATCATTTAATCATTGATTGAAAATTAGCAATTGAGAATTTATAAGCAGACAAGTCCAATCAAGGTATCCCCCGCCTCGAGATTCATGATGCGCACTCCCTGCGTGGCGCGACCCGCGATGCGAATGTCGGCGAGTTTTGTGCGGAGTGCCTGGCCCTTCGAGGAAAACGCGAGCACCTCTTCTTCCTCTCCGCTCACGATGATTGCGGCCATCACGCGGCCGGTTTTTTCGGTGACGTTTGCGGTCTTGATCCCGCCGCCGCCGCGCCGTTGAACTTTGTATTCTTTGAGGGGTGTTTGTTTCGCATAACCGCGCGACATGACGACCAATAACTTTTGATTTTTAATTTCTGACTTTTCCCCCGCGCTTATTATATCAAGTCCCGCGACCTCGTCTCCTTTTTTGAGGCGTACGGCGCCGACGCCGCCGGCGCTCCGCCCCATCGGCCGGACATCTTTTTCTTTGAAGCGGATAGAGGCTCCCTGCGCGGTAACAAGGATGAATTCATCCGTTCCCGAAGAGAGCGTCGCCCACTGTAAAGCGTCGCCGTTTTTAAGGTTCAATGCGGCGAGTCCCGAACGGCGTACGTTCGCAAAATCTCCGAGAGGGGTTTTTTTAATAACCCCCCCTTTTGTCGCCATTGCGAGGAACTTTCCTTGGGCGCCCGCCTCGTCGTACGCGACGAGCGCGGTTATCTTTTCGCCTTGCGGAACGGAGAGGAAGTTCAACACTGATTTTCCCTTTGCGGTGCGGGATGATACGGGGATCTCATACGCCTTGGTTTGAAATGCGCGCCCGCGATCGGTGAAAAAGAGCACGTTGTCGTGAGTGGTCGCCGCCGTGATTTGTCGTATCTGATCTTCTTCTTTGAGATCAAAACCGATGAGGCCTTTGCCGCCCCGCCGCTGGGCACGGAAAGCGGAGGGAGGCAAACGTTTGAGATAGCCGTCTTCGGTTAGGACGAGCACAATATCTTCTTTCGCGATTAAGTCCTCATCCTTGAATTCCTTGAGTCCGGAGGCAATAACCTTCGTGCGGCGCGGTTCGGGGAAATCTTTTTTAAGTTCGCCGAGTTCCTCAATGACCAGGTCGGTGATGCGCGCGGGTGTTTTCAAAATGAGTTTCAATTCCCCGATGAGCTTCTTTTTTTCTTTGAGTTCTCCCTCGAGCCTTTCACGCTCGAGCGCGGCGAGCGTCTGGAGACGCATCTCCAAGATGGCATTCGCCTGCATTTCCGTGAATTGAAACTTTTTCATAAGGTTGGCGCGCGCCTCCTCCTTGTCTTCCGATTTTTTGATGATCCTGATGACTTCATCGATCGCGTCGAGCGCTTTCACGAGTCCCTCGAGGATGTGGGCGCGTTCCTCCGCGCGCGCGAGATCGAACGCGGTGCGCCGGCGGATGACGTCTTCGCGGTGGGCGAGGTACGCCGCGAGGAGCTCCTTGAGCGAGAGAATCTGCGGCTGGAGGCCGTCTGTGAGCGCGAGCATGTTGAAGTGGAAATTTTTCTGGAGTTCGGTGTATTCGAAGAGTTGGTTCAAAATCTTCTGCGGCGCGGCGTCGGTTTTGAGATCCAAGACAATCCGGAGCCCCTCGCGGTCGGATTCGTCGCGAATATCTCTTACGCCCTCGATGCGTTTTTCGGTGACGAGTTCCGCCATTTTCGTCACGAGGTCGGATTTGTTGACCTGATAGGGGATCTCGGTGATGATGATGTGAAATGCGTTCTTTTTTCCTTCCTCGATTTCGGCGACGCCGCGCATGGTAATGGAACCGCGGCCCGTCTGGTACGCGCTCGCGATCGCGCGTCGGTCGTAAATTACGCCGCCCGTCGGGAAATCGGGTCCCGGCACGAACCTCATGAGCTCTTCAAGCGCGATGTCCGGATGCTTCGCGATATAAATGAGGGCTTCCGCGACCTCGGCGAGGTTGTGGGGAGGGATCGAGGTGGCCATGCCGACGGCAATACCGACCGTCCCGTTCACGACGAGATTCGGGAGTTTGGCAGGGAGATAAGAAGGTTCGAGGCGGGAGCTGTCGTAGTTTGCGCGCCACACGACGGTTTCCTTCTCGATGTCGGTGAGCATTTCCTCGGCGATTTTTGAGAGGCGGCTCTCTGTGTAACGCATGGCCGCCGGAGGATCGCCGTCAATCGAACCCCAGTTGCCTTGTCCGTCGACCAGGGTGTAGCGGAGGGAGAAATTTTGCGCCATGCGCGCCATCGCGTCATAGACCGCCATATCGCCGTGCGGATGGTATTTACCGAGGACTTCCCCCACAACATTCGCTGATTTCTTGAACTTTGCGGCGTGGGTTAATCCGAGGTCCCACATCGCCCAGAGAATTCTTCGCTGAACCGGTTTCATGCCGTCCCGCACATCGGGGAGCGCCCGCGACACAATGACGGACATGGCGTAGTCGAGGTAAGACTCCCGGAGCTCGTCCGCGATGGGGCGCGCTTCGACGCCGCCCGCCGGTGCGGGTAAATCCGCGGGCGGAGGCGACCCCGCTCCGCGCCGCGCGGCGTGCGCCGCCTGCTCCGGTTTTTTCTTCGGATCTTTTTCCGGTGTGGGGTGAATGGTGCGTGCCATGGTTATGCGGATTGAAAAATTGAAAAATTATTTGGTTTCGATTCTCTTAAATCATTCGCTTTTCAACGGTAATTTTGATTGAATCATCGAACGGGAAGTGTAGCGGGCGGGAGCGCCTCATAGGCGGGAGGCGTCGAGGAAGACGACGTTTCTTGTATGAACGAGAACGTAGTTTCTTCGTCGAGCGCCGCGCCGATCGCGCTCCAAAGCCATCCCCAGTTTTTTTGAATCACCCTCCATCGTTCCGAGGTCTCCGACTGGATTACCGCGATTCCCCTCCCGAACGTTTGAGCGAATGGAGGCTCCTTCGACTCCGTCGCTTCGGCGAGCTCTTCCGGCGCCACGGAAAAATTGAGAGAGAGCGCCCATCCCGCGAGTACCACGGCGATGGCGGCCGCCGAAAATCCAATAAACCATCGTTTTCTCACCGGTTCGGGGGCTCGCTGGAGCTTGCGGAGAAACGCACGCGCGTTCATAAAAATGGAGAGCGGCATGATGGAGCATATCAGGCGGTGAGACACGTTACCGCCATCGCTTTCGGCACGACGTCTTTCTTCTTGAGGGTAAGTTTGTCGGTGGGCGCGCCGGGTTGCGCGTCGAGTTCTTTAACGAAACGTTCGCACGCGCGGTTCCCGACGAGCGTGGGGATTATGATGCCGGGCTCGAGTTGGCGCACGAGTTTCGCGGCGTCCGTCTCTTTAAGCCACGGCGCTCCCCCTCCGGGCACAAACAAGATGTCCGCGTCAGCGAACTCGCTCGCCGTCTTTTGGTCGGGGAGTTCGGTGAGATGGCCGAGGAACACGAGCGAGAGATTTTCCATCGTGACGCGGTAGGCGAGATGAGAGGTTTCACCGCGTATGCCCGTGCGATATCCCGCGATGCGGACACCCTCCACCTCGTACTCTCCCGCGTCGGCGATAAGGAGAGGTTCGCGCCGCGCGAGGAGATTTTCCGTGCCTTCTCCTTTCATGAGCGGCGGGGGCGATTCGGTGAACAGCACAAACTTCGCGCTCCGGAATGAGCGCTCGTCGGTGGGATCGACGAGGAATACGAGGGATCCCGCCGCCGCCTTCACGTAGTTTTCTCCATGATAAGTGATAACCATAACGATCGCCCTCCCTTTATACTTGATTTTTACCCCGCTCTCAAGGTACGCTGAAATGCCGTTCAATATATTCATGCAGACGAATGGAACTAAAAATTCAATCTCGAGGCTCGCCGAGCTTGTGAAGGAGGAACCGGCGGCGTTCGGCGTCTTGAAGGTGGGCGATCTCGTCGAGGGAACGCTCCTCGAGCGCGGCGCGCGCCGAATTCTTCTTGATCTCGGCCGGCACGGGGTAGGCGTGGTGTATCAAGGAGAACTCATGGGTGCGCGGAGCGCCGTCAAAAATCTCGAGCCCGGCGCCGCACTCCACGCGAAAGTGGTCGCGCTCGACAACGAGGAGGGTTATGTAGAACTCTCGATCGCGGAGGCGGGGCGGCAAAAAGCGTGGGCCGCCGCCGTCGAATTAAAGGATAAAGGAGAGCCTTTTCCCGTGAAGGTGACGGGTGCGAATAAAGGAGGTCTCACCGCCGACCTCGAAGGGCTCCCCGCGTTTATACCGGTTTCCCAACTCGCGCCCGAGCACTATCCGCGGGTCATTTCCGAAGATAAGAGCGAGATAGGAAAAATGCTCCAGGCCATTGTGGGCACGGAGCTTTCGGTAAAAATCATTGATGCGAATCCCCGCACCGGGAAGCTGATTCTCTCCGAACGGGAAGCGGCCGAGGTGTCCATGCGTGAACTCGTGAAGAACTATGGCGAGGGGCAGGTGATCGAAGGCATCGTGTCCGGCATTGCCGATTTCGGGGTGTTTGTGCGATTTGCCGACAACCCCTCCGTCGAGGGATTGATCCATGTGTCCGAACTCGACCACCGCATGGTGGAAAATCCGAAGGAGGTGGTGAAGTTGGACGAGGCGGTGAAAGTGAAAATCGCGGAAATCAAAGACGGAAAAATTTCTCTGTCGCTCAAGGCGCTTAAAGACGATCCGTGGGTGGGTGCCGCAGAGCGCTATCCCACGGGTACGGAGGTCAATGGATTGGTGTATGCCATGAATCCTTTCGGCGCGCTCATAAATTTCGCGGATTTACAGGGTCAGATTCACGTGACGGAGTTCGGAAGCATCGAGGAGATGAAGAAACAACTCGTGATGGGGAAGTCGTACGTGTTCGCGGTGCAGGAGGTGAAGCCCGCGGAGCGAAGAGCGCTTTTGAAGCTGAAGAAGTAACGTTTGTGGGTTGAAAATCGAAGAATCATTGGCGTAGCCTCTGCGCCCCCGCCTTTCGATGACGCTTTCACATCGCACGGATGTGTTGTTTTTAATGAGAAGTCGTTTATAGTGATACCCACATGAGACAACTCACCCGCCATTTTCTCGTCGGTATAACACTGATTCTTTTTGTTGCGACGTTGGTTTCGCTCTGGAGCGGAGAACGGGATAAAACCCCTCCGGTTTCGATCGGTGCCCTCGCCGCCCGGATCGCGGCGGGAGAGGTGAAAAGCATCGAGGTGAGAGGCGATGAGCTTGCGGTGATGTTTGCCGACGGCTCTCTCGGCGCGTCAAAAAAAGAAAAAGAGGCAAGCCTTACGGAAACCTTGAGAAACTATGGCGTCTCCGACGAAGCGCTCCGCGCGGTGGCTTTAAGTGTGGAGGGTGAGAGCGGTGCGGCGTACTGGCTCGGCGCCATCCTCCCCACGCTCCTCCCGCTTCTCCTTATGCTCGCTATTTTCTGGTGGATTTTCCGGCAGGCGAAGACGGGCGCGAACCAAGCGTTTTCGTTCGGGAAAATCAATCCTCGCCTCTTCTCCGCCTCGCGCGACAAGGTAACCTTCAAAGACGTCGCGGGACTCAAAGAAACGAAAGAGGAATTGGAAGAGGTGGTGGATTTTCTGCGCCATCCGAAAAAATTTTTGGAGATCGGGGCGCGCATCCCCCGCGGGGCGCTCCTCATGGGGCCGCCCGGCACAGGAAAGACGCTTCTCGCGCGCGCGGTCGCGGGTGAATCAAACGCGCCGTTTTTCCACCTCTCCGCGTCGGAGTTTGTGGAGATGTTTGTGGGGGTCGGCGCGTCGCGCGTGCGCGACCTCTTCCAGACCGCGAAGCGCGCGGCGCCCTCGATAATATTTATTGACGAGATCGACGCGGTGGGGCGCGAGCGCGGCGCGGGATTGGGCGGAGGCCATGATGAGCGCGAACAAACACTCAATCAGATCTTGGTGGAAATGGACGGCTTCGAGCGCGACACAAACGTGATTGTGATGGCGGCGACGAACCGCCCCGATATTTTGGATCCCGCGCTCCTGCGGCCCGGCCGTTTCGACCGGCGGGTGGTGCTGGATATGCCGGACATCGCGGATCGCGAGGCGATTCTCGCTATTCACGCGAAAGGAAAGCCGCTCGAGAAAGACGTGAAATTGAAAACAGTCGCGGTGCGCACGCCGGGGTTCTCGGGCGCCGATCTCGCAAATCTCATGAACGAGGCGGCGATCGTGGCCGCGCGCGAGAATCGAAAAATCGTGAGAGAAAAAGACATTCTGGATTCGATCGAGAAAGTGATGCTGGGTCCCGCGCGCCGGAGCCGCGTCATTTCCGTGAAAGAGAAGGAAATCACGGCGTACCATGAGGCGGGGCACGCCTTGGTCGCGGCCTCCTTGAAAGATGCGGATCCCGTCCATAAAATCTCGATTGTCTCGCGCGGCATGGCGGGCGGGTACACGTTGAAACTTCCCACTGAAGAGCGACGTCTCCGTACCAGGTCGCAATTCCTCGCGGATCTCGCGGTCGCGTTCGGCGGCTATGCGGCGGAATTCGCGGTGTTCAAAGATATTTCAACGGGTTCTTCAAACGACATCCGGCAGGCGACCGACCTCGCGCATGGTTTGGTAACGCGCTATGGCATGAGTGAGCGTCTCGGTCCTCGGGCGTTCGGCAAAGCGCAAGAACTTATCTTTTTGGGGCGCGAAATCGCATCCGAGAAGGACTACTCGGAGGCGGTGGGTGCGCAAATCGACGAGGAGATGAACAAGGTGATTACGAAGGCGCTCATAACCGCGAAGCAGGTTATTACAAAGCACAAATCCGCACTCGAGAAAATCGCGAAAACGTTGATGGAAAAAGAAACGATCGAGCAGGCGGAATTCGAGCAGATGGTCAGAGGGTTCCGCCTGAAGCCCGTCGTCTTAACCACGTTTTAAATTTTCCTTGTCGGCCTGGAGGGACTCGAACCCCCAACCAATCGCGTATAAGGCGACTGCTCTGCCATTGAGCTACAGGCCGAAGCGATCTCCGATTGCCTTCAATCCCATCAGCACTCCTTTCGCAACTTTAGCATTGGATATTCGTATCGTACAAGTGCCGCGCCCAAACGTTCCTTGATCTATTTAATCGAGGAATTTCTCTTTACCTATACTGACGCAGTGATTTACCCTTAAAAAGCAATGCGCGGTTAGTCCCGATTTTGTCTCTGCGAAGCGGAGCTACAAAATCGAGGATCCTCGAAAAATCTATTTCCACTAAGAAATGATTTTTCGGGACTCAGTGGTATCATTTGAGAACGGGCGCTTAGTTCAGTGGTAGAACGTCTTGCTTACACCAAGAAGGTCGTAGGTTCGATCCCTACAGCGCCCACTTTGTGCAGGGCACCGAATCCCTCACCGCGCACCAAAACATCACAGTGCAATGTTCGCGCGATCAAAAAAACACCATGGTGTTTTTTTGATTTAGCACAAACTCTCGTTGACACCGTCCCTCCCTCCGGCGTATCGTAGAAACACCAATGCCAACCACGTTCTTGAGCTCGCTCGGAGCACAATTCGACATTCCCGCCGTGGTGCGGGAGGTTGTCCGTTTCATCAAAGTCGATCCGAAGCGGAAATATAAGGTCATCATCGGCACGGATTCCCAGCAGTCGGGGAGCGCAAACCCCGATTTTGTGACGGCGATCGTCGTACACCGCGTGGGAAACGGCGGTATTTACTTCTTCCGTCGGCACGAGCTCAAGCGTTTTCATACGCTCCGCGACCGCATCATCCGCGAGGTATTGATTTCGCTTGAGGTGGCGGAGAAGGTTTTAACCGAGCTTCGGGATTATGCGAATGAAATTGCGTGGGATTTCGAGATCCATGCGGATGTGGGCGAGAATGGGCCCACCAGCGCGCTCATTCAGGAAGTGACCGGTATTATCCGCGCTTCAAACTTCACCGTGAAAACCAAGCCGGAAAGCTACGCGGCATCAAAAGTGGCGGATCGGCACGTGTAATGATCAACAAGTTTGTTTTCGACATTGAAACCAAAGACACCTTCGAGGAGGTCGGCGGGCAGGAAAACCTCAAAGAGCTCCACATCTCGGTGGTGGGTGTTTATTCCTACGCGGACGACGCCTATCGCGCCTACGAGGAATATGAATTTTCCGCTCTCGCGGATGCGTTCCGTCGCGCGCATCTCTTGATCGGGTTTTCCTCGAAGCGATTTGACCTCCCGATTCTCCAGAAATACGTTAATTTTCCGCTCGCGCCCATTCCCCACTTCGATATTCTCGAAGCCATCGAAAAGAGCTTCGGTCGCCGCGTGGGACTCGGCATCCTCGCCGAAGCGAATTTGGGAGTCGGGAAAACCGCACACGGACTCCAAGCGATCGAATTTTACCGGAACGGCGAAATGCAGAAGTTGAAAGACTACTGCTTGCAGGACGTGAAAATCACGAAGGAGCTTTACGACCTCATGCAACGCCAGGGTTATCTTTGGGTGCCCCAGCGGAATTCCTCACAGATGGCGAAAGTGGCGCTCTCGTTCGCGGAGCCCGCGCCTCCTCCCGCCAATTTGTTCTCCTAGCGCCTAGAGGCTAACACCTATTCCCATGAAATGGTTCCGCAATCGCACGCTCGTTACGGTGGTGGTCTCAATCATCGTCCTCGCGCTGATTCTCGCCTACGTCCCGCTCCTCTTTGTGTGAGTTGAGTGTGCGGGCTATGATGGTGGGGTGAGAGATAAACAGATTGAGCGGCTTATCGAGCAAGAAGAAACGCGCCAAAAGCGCGTGATCAACCTCATTGCGTCGGAGAATTTTGTCTCCGACGATGTGCGCGAGGCGCTCGGGAGCGTATTTACGAACAAGTATGCCGAAGGGTATCCGGGGAAGCGCTACTATGCGGGGTGCGAAACGGTGGACGAACTGGAGAAGCTTGCGCGCGCCCGCGCGCTCAAGCTTTTTATCCGCTCTCCGGCGGATCGCCGTAAATGGAGCGTGAATGTCCAGCCGTATTCCGGCTCGCCCGCGAATCTCGCGGTGTACCTCGCGCTCGTGAAACCGGGCGACACAATTATGGGAATGGCGCTCGACGCGGGCGGGCACCTCACGCATGGCGCCAAGGTGAGTGCCTCCGGGAAACTATGGAAAGCCGTTCATTACAATGTGGACAGAAAGACCGAGAAACTGAATTATGGAGCGATCCTCCGCATCGCAAGAAAAGAGAAGCCGAAAATTCTCATCGCAGGGTGGAGCGCGTACTCCCGCGTGCCGGATTTTAATAAGTTCAGGAAGATTGTGGACGCAGTGGGCGCGATCTTTATGGTGGACATATCCCATTTCGCGGGACTTGTCGCGGGCGGTGCGTATCCCTCGCCCTTTCCTTATGCCGATATTGTTATGACCACCACTCACAAAACCTTGCGGGGACCTCGCGCGGCGCTTGTTTTTGCTAGAAAATTAAAAATTAAAAATTCAAAATTAACGATCGCGCAAGCGATCGACAAGGCGGTGTTCCCGGGCGTGCAAGGCGGTCCCCATGTGAATCAAATTGCCGCGCTGGCGGTGGCGCTCCACGAGGCCGCGCAACCGTCGTTCAAGAAATATGCGAAGCAAATAATAAAAAACGCGCGGGCTTTGTCGAACGAACTTGCGCGTTTGGGATGGCGGATTGTCTCGGGGGGCACCGACTCGCATCTTTTTTCGATGGATACTATGTTGCGCGGTGTAAGTGGCGGCGTGGCGGAGGCGCGGCTCGCCGCGGCGGGTATCACGGTAAATAAAGAAAGCATCCCATTCGATAAGCGGCCGCCTGCGGACCCTTCCGGTATTCGTCTTGGCACTGCGGCGGTTACGACGCGCTTGCCCGGCTGGCAGGCAGGCGGCATGAATGAGCGTGACATGATCCGTCTGGCCAAAAAAATCACTGCGGCGCTTCTTGAGGATTCCACAAGTGCAACGCGAGCGTAGATATTGAACCCGGCATGCTATACTTAGGTATAGCATGCCGGGCCCGCGCAAAATGACACATTAAAAGCAATGGTGATTGACGGAAGAAAAATAGCAGGTGAAATTCTCGCGCGACTTAAAAAATGTCCCGCGTCGAATAAATTCCTCGCGGTCATACTTGTCGGCGACGATCCGGCGTCGGCGAGCTTCGTGAAACAGAAGGAAAATGTGGCGCGCGCGCTCGGCGTGGATTTCCGTGTTATCCGTCTCCCCCAAGAGGTGTCCGAAGCGGATTTGCGCGCAAAAGTGGAAGAACTTACGCGCGACGATTCGCCCGCCGGCGGATGCGGTGGCGTCATTCTCCAACTCCCGCTCCCCGCGCACATTAATCGCGACCGCGTTATTGCCGCGATCCCTTTCGAGAAAGACGCAGATAATCTCCGCGGTGGTGATTTAGTGCTTTCTCCCGCCGCCGGCGTGGTGGAAGAGATATTAAAAATTGTCCCGACTTTGTCGCGGACTCGCGATGGGATCGGAGAAAATTGCAAAATTGAAAATTTGAGCATGGCAGTGGTGGGATTAGGGTTTCTAGTTGGGAAACCGATCACAGCATGGTTGAAAGGTAAAGCAAGAGAGCTTCTCACGCTTGATGTGAGCGACGACCTCGCGCGCCTCAAAGACGCGGATGTGGTTATTCTCGGTGTCGGCAAAGCGGGCCTTGTAAGGCCGGAGATGTTAAAAGATGGTGCGCTCGTGATTGATTTCGGCTACTCCCGCGCCGCGGACGGCAAACTTCACGGCGATTTCTCCGCTTCGCAGATTGGAAATTGGAAACCTGCCCGTCCGGCAGGCGGGTTGGAAATTGGAAATTTGCGGTACACGCCTGTGCCGCACGGCACCGGCCCTATCCTTGTGGCCAAACTATTTGAAAATTTTTACGTTCTAAACCCCGAATAAAAACCCGCACCGCGCGGTTCCTCGTGATTATTCGCCGTTCCCGTCCTCTCCGCTTCTCCGCTCCCGTTCGTTTTTCGCGATCCCGTGCGCGAGTTTTACGTAAGTATCCACCAGGGGCCAGGCTTCTTGCGCGGTCTTTTTCCCGTAGTTGTGCGCGATGAGAGCGGAGAGAACACTCCGCGAATCGCGCGATCCCCCTGCGGGGCTCGGTTCAAGTTCGTCCGGCGGCGGGAATCGCACCTTCCGGTGTAATGCGTCCAAAGCCCAGATGAGTTTGTCCAGCATATCCCCGATTTTTTCTTTGTCCCATCCGTACTCATTTTGAAATTTCGACAGGAAAGCGTTTTTAAAATCGTTATTTTCGAGGAGCGTCTCCAGGGAGACTCTTATAACGTTAAGTTCTTTCACTGTTTCTTCGGCGAGGAGTACTTTTCCTTGGTCCAGTACTTCTTCGGTTTCTTCTTTCGAATCGCGTTCCGCGCCAGCGAGAATTTTTTTCGCCTCTCTGGCGATTTCCTCCATCCGTTCACGGTCTTCCGGCGAAAAATCTTCGAAATTTTCGAACTTCTCCAACATAGATCAAATATTATTCTTTCTCTTCTTCTCCGCTCCCGTCTCCCGCCGCCATCCCTTTTTTCTCTACCGCTTCCGTCGCGGCTTTCTTGATGGCACCGAGGAGCTTCGAATTTTCTTTGAGTTTTCCGCGGACGTTATCGAACCCCACGCCGAGCTTTTCACCGCCTGGTGGCGGGCCGAAAGAATAACTCGCGCCGGATTTCGCCACCACGCCGTATTTCACCGCGGTGTTCAATACGTCCGATTCGTATGAAATACCTTCGCCGTACATAATGTCGAACTCCGCGATCTTAAAGGGCGGCGCCACCTTGTTTTTCACCACCTTCGCTTTCACGCGGTTTCCGGTGATCTCCTCCCCTTTTTTGATTTGCGCGATACGGCGAATATCAATTCTGACCGAAGCGTAGAATTTCAGAGCGAGGCCGCCCGGCGTAGTCTCGGGGTTTCCGTACATCACCCCGATCTTCATGCGGGTCTGGTTGATAAAAATGACGATAGTGCCGGATTTCGCCGCGACCGCGGTGAGTTTACGGAGCGCTTGACTCATTAAGCGCGCCTGGAGCCCCACATGCGATTGCCCCATCTCTCCCTCGATTTCCGCGCGTGGCGTGAGCGCGGCGACCGAGTCTACCACAACGATATCAATAATGCCGGAACGCACCAAACTCTCCAAAATATTCAGAGCTTCTTCGCCGCTCTCGGGTTGGGAGATCACGAGATCTTTCACCTTCACGCCGATTCTCGCCGCGTACTCGGGATCCAAGGCATGCTCCGCGTCAATGAATGCGGCTTTTCCGCCTTTCTTCTGCACCTCGGCCACCACGTGGAGCGCCAAAGTCGTTTTTCCACTCGATTCGGGGCCGTAGATTTCAACGATGCGACCCTTCGGGAGGCCGCCCACGCCGAGCGCCAGATCAAGCGAGAACGAACCCGACGGCACCGCCGCGATATTCACCTTGCGCACGTCGCCGAGCTTCATGATGGCGCCCTCGCCGAAGCGCGACTGGAGCGTTTCCATCAGAGTTTCGAGGTCGGTGCGGTCTGATTTTTTTTCACTTCCCTTCTTGGATGGGGGCGTCATGAGTATGTGTGCATTCTTATTATAGACGATGCGGCGCTAGAATGCCGCAGGGGTGGTGGTTGAAACCTGGTAGAAAATTTTCCGTACGGACTCGCGCGCGCGCTCGAGCGGCCGCGTGATTACAAACCGCAGAGTATTGAATCCGGGTACAAGATTCAACTCTTCCGCGAACGCCCCGTCGTCTTCAAGAACGATCAACGCGCCGTTCACGGTCAGTTGGTCGCCTGGCCGCGCATGGCCTTCGAGGAGATAGGTGGAAGTGGCAACCACGAGGTTTTCGGGGATGTTCATTTCGAGCATGAATGATGATCCCCCGAAAAAGAGGCGCGCCCCGGCCAAGCCGGCGGCAAGGAGCGCGAGGAGCGCCCCGATCGCGAGCTTTCGCGGAATTTTTGGAAGTGCGAAGCGATTTTCGGGTAATGTATCGCGGTGCCCCGCGCGGCGAATCTCGCGATGGAATTTTCCGTACGCGTTCCACAGCGCGTTGCCGTCCGCCCCCAGCGACTCCCCGATCTTCAAAAGATAGCCGTGCACGTAGGGTGAGGGAGGGAGGTCCTCAAAGCGTTCAGCGAGGAAGAGTTCGATGATGCGTTCGGCGACGCCCGTCATCTCCGCGAGCTTCGATACGGTGAATCCCTTGAGCCTCATCGCCTCCGCGAGCGCTTCCGCAAGAGTTTTGTCGTCGTATTGATCCATGTGATATAAAAAATCCTAAATTCTAATATCTAAATCCTAAACAAATCACAACGACCAAAATCAGAAATTCCAAACCATGCAGTTTTGATCATTGGAGTTTTAATTTTTTTAGATTTTAAGATTTCGCGCTTAGGATTTCACTCTTCATACACTTCTCTTGGTTTTGCGCCGTCGCCCGGCCCGATGACGCCCCTCTCTTCCATAATATCAAGGAGGCGCGCGGCGCGGGCATATCCCACCTTGAGGCGTCGCTGGAGGAGCGAGGCAGAGGCTTTCTTCGCACTCCGCACGAGCGCAACCGCTTCTTCGAGGAGTTCGTCGTCTTCGTCGTCTCCCTCGCCTAAAACATCAAACGGGTGCTCGGTGGGGGCGCCGGAAACGCCGTTATCAACCGCAAGTTCCCCCGATTCTGAAGGTGTTTCGTTATGTTCCTTGATGAATCCGATAACTTTTTTCAGCTCGTCTTCAGAAAGGAACGAACCTTGGATACGGACCGGTTTGGAATGTTCCGCGGAAATAAGAAGAAGGTCGCCTGCGCCGAGAAGTTTTTCCGCACCCGCAGTGTCCAATATGGTGCGTGAATCTATCTGGCTCGCGACCTGCAACGCCACGCGTGTTGTGATGTTTGCCTTGATAAGACCCGTGATAACCTCGACCGATGGGCGCTGGGTTGAGACGACGAGGTGGATGCCGGTCGCGCGTGCCATCTGTGCCAAGCGGATGATGTAGCCCTCCACCTCGCGGCCGTAGGTCGTCATGAGATCCGCCATCTCGTCAATCACGGTTACGATGTAGGGCAAGGGCTCTTGCTCATCCTTGTTATAACCTTTGATATCGCGGACTCCGGCGGCAAGGAGAAGCTCGTAGCGTCGATCCATCTCTCCAATAAGCCACCGCAAGGCGCCGAGTGCTTTCTTGTTTTCGGTCACGACCGGCGCGATGAGATGCGGGATGCCGTCATAAATCGAGAGCTCCACGCGTTTCGGGTCAATCATAATGAAGCGGAGCATGTCGGGCGAGTTCTTGTAAAGGAGCGAGACGAGAATGGAGTGGATGGTGATGGATTTTCCCGAACCCGTGGCGCCCGCGACCAACAGGTGCGGCATCTTTGCGATATCAGGGAGGATGGGTTCTCCCGAGACGTTCCGGCCGAGACCAAACACGAGCGACCCCGCCTTCTGGAAATCGGGGTACTGGATGAGGCTTCCGAGGCGCACCAAGGCGGCCGCTTTGTTCGGCACCTCAATACCAACAAGCGATTTTCCGGGGATCGGCGCTTCGATGCGGATGGGGTGAGCGGCCAAGGCGAGCGCAAGGTCGGAGTGGAGGGCTGTGATGCGCGAGAGTTTCATCCCCTCCGCGGGCTTCAGGGTGTAGCGGGTAACGGTTGGCCCCACGTGGATTTCCCCCATCTCAACCGAGACGCCGAACGATTCGAGCGTGCGTTTGATGATATTCGCGTTCGCCCGCAGGTCGCCGATCTCGGGTCGCTCGACCGACGAGACAAGGAGCGACAAGGGCGGCGGGACGTAGTTTTTGATCTTAGGGAGCGCACCACGACTTTTCATGGATGATAGTCCGTGCCGCACTTCCGGTTCTTTTTCGGCTTCCTCTTTTTCTTCGTTTTTTATTTCTTTCTCTTTACTCTTTACCCCCGTTTCCTCCGGCATTGTAATCTCAATTTCCTCACCCTCCGATTCCTCCTCGGCGTTCCGCGAGAAGAGGTGGAGCCGGAGCGGACGGTTCAAGACCACGAGGAGCGACGCGAGCGCTGTGGCACCCGTGATGACCAAGGACGCCGGCGTCCCGAAGGGACCTTTCAAAGCCCCAAGGAGCTCGCCGATCAAGCCGCCGCGTCCCTCCGCGACGATATCGATGAAGCCGAGCCCCGCGAGCACGAATACAAGCGCGCCGCCCAAGGTGAGCCATACGAAGCGCGTGCGCGCGGGGCGGTAGAAAGTGAAGCCGAGAATGAGCGCAGTCAAAGGGAGAAGAAAATACCCGATGCCAAAGAGCATTGAGAGAAACTTATATGACCCGCTCCCCCACGGCCCCGCCTGTCCCACCGCCGCGAGAAGAAAAAGCACCGCGATGCCGAAAAAAAGGATCGAAAGAATATGCCGCTTTACGTCGGGGTGAAGGTTCTCAAAAAACTCACCCTTCGCGTCATTATTTTCTTCCCGCACCCGCTTCGCGGGCTTTTTCTTTCGCTTGGCCATCAAGTGATTGGTTTGCGCCACTAATTAAAGCAGAAATGGAGGGTAAAAACGAGCAGGAGCGTTGCTCGCTGAACGGATGAACGAAGTGGAAATCTTTCATATTCACGATTGTAAGTGTAGCAGATTATTTGACAGAAACATATTTAGGTGATATTTTAAAACCGCATTATTAACATTTGATTTACTCCTGTGTGTGATATACGCACAGGAGTTTTTATTGAAAAAGTGGGAAAATCAGAAAAATCCGATAAATCAAAAAAACTGAAAAAACTAAAAAACCTGATAACCGCATAAAACCTACAAATGTAGGTTTTATCTACTTATCCGATAATGCGATGAAACCTACACTTTTTATTTTTATGTATTTATTTTGTTTATCGACAAACATTTTGACCCATTTTTTGCACTATCGGCAGTGTTATAATAGTCTTGTGATCACTAAAAACGCCGAATTAGGAACACATGGAGAATCCGCGGCGTGTCTTTTTTTGGAGCGGAAGGGATACAAAATCATCGACCGGAACGTGAGGTATCCTTGGGGAGAGCTTGATGTCGTGACGCAAGCGCCGGATGGGACATTGGTATTTGTGGAGGTAAAGACCATGACGGAGCCCCCCGCCAACGCTCGGGGTTCCGGCTTGCGGCCGGAAGATCACATGACAGGGGAGAAGATGGAAAAGTTTCGCCGGACCGCGTCGCTCTATGCCGGCCACCGGCATGAGCTTGTGCGCGACGACCGCGGCTACCGCCTTGATCTCGTGGCGCTCGTCCGGACCGCCGGCGGTTTCGCGGTTCGCCACTATGAAAATGTCTGACGGCGTTTGAGATACGTGTATGGCGTGTAAAAACAGGGTGCTATACTAAAGTATAGCACCCTGTTTTTTGGAGTTCGAATTTTATAAATTGAACGGTTTATCTCCGCGTGCTCGGTTTTATTGTTGTCGGTATAACATATTTTTGTTTTTACAACCTTGTGAAGAATGGCGGGATAAAACATTCATTCCTCGGCGTTTTTCGGGTATGATGGAATCATCTCAATCATGCTTGAACCTCAATACGACGGAAACGCGGTGGAGGGAGAAATCTATCGGCGATGGGAGGCGTCGGGTTTTTTTAATCCCGATACGTGTGTCGCAAAAGGAGCGACGAAGAAAAACGCGAAGCCGTTTACGATCGTTCTCCCGCCGCCGAACGTCACCGGTACCCTCCACATGGGTCACGCCGCGATGTTGGTTATTGAAGACATCATGGTGCGGTACTGGCGTATGAAGGGAAGGAAAGCGCTCTGGCTTCCGGGCACCGATCACGCCGCGATCGCGACGCAGTCGAAGGTGGAGTCGCTCATCTATAAGAAAGAAGGGAAGAATCGGCACGATCTCGGGCGCGAGGAATTTTTGAAGCGGGTGCGGGAGTTCGCGGCGGAGAGCCACGATACGATTGTGAACCAGATGCGGCGGATGGGGGCGTCGGTCGACTGGAGCCGCGAGGCGTACACCCTCGATGAGGCGCGCGGAGAAGCGGTCGCAACCGCGTTCAAACGGATGTACGACATGGGTCTCATTTATCGCGGCGCGCGTATTGTGAACTGGGACCCGAAGATGCAGACGACCGTTTCGGACGATGAGATTGAATGGAGGGAAGAAAAGGTGCCGCTCTACTATCTCCAGTACGGCCCCTTTGTGATCGCGACGGCGCGTCCCGAGACGAAGTTCGGCGACAAATACGTCGTGGTGCATCCGAAAGACAAACGATATGCGAAGTATAAGGGCGGAGAAAAATTATCACTTGAATGGATCAACGGTCCCGTGATTGCGACGGTCGTGAAAGATGCAGTGATGGATATGGATTTCGGCACGGGCGCCATGACCATTACGCCGTGGCATGACGCGACGGACTTTGAAATCGCGGAACGGCACGGGTTGGACAGGGAACAGATTATCGATGAGCGGGGAAAGCTCCTTCCCGTGGCCGGGGAATTTGCAGGGATGAAGATAAGGGACGCCCGCGCCGCGATCGTCGAAAAATTGAGACAAAAAAGCCTTTTGGTGAAGGTGGAGGAAGGGTATGTGCACCGCATCGCGACCTCAAGCCGAGGCGGAGGACGGATCGAGCCGCAGATCAAAGAACAGTGGTTTGTGGCGGTCAATAAAAAATTCACGCTCGAGAAATCGAAGATTAAAGGCATCCGATCGGGGAGCGAGACGACTTTGAAAAAAATCATGCTCGCCGCGGTCGCGGGCGGGCAGATCGAGATCATTCCCAAACGTTTCGAGAAAATCTATTTCCACTGGATTGAGAATTTGCGGGACTGGTGCATCTCGCGCCAGATCTGGTTCGGCCACCGGATTCCGGTGTGGTACCACCGCGCCTTCGCTAAGGTTTCGGCGGACAACGGCAATGAGATGATAGCGGGAGATCCGCCAGCTGGCGGAGCCGAGATGGATTGGGCGCAAGATCCGGACACGCTCGACACGTGGTTTTCATCCGGCCTATGGACCTTCTCCACGCTCGGGTGGCCCCTCGACTACGCTCGGAGCAAGCCCAAGAAAGGGAGCGATCTTGCGACCTATCACCCTACGGACGTATTGGAGACCGGCTACGATATTCTCTTTTTTTGGGTGGCGCGCATGATCTTGATGACCGGTGCGCTCTTGGGCGATATTCCATTCCGCACGGTGTACCTCCACGGCCTTGTGCGGGACGAAAAAGGAAAGAAAATGTCGAAGACCGACGGCAACGTGATCGACCCCCTGGACATGATCCGAAAATACAACGCGGACGCCACGCGACTTTCGCTCGTGATGGGCGCGGCGCCGGGAAGTGATATTAAATTGTCGGAAGATAAAGTGCGCGGGTATCGCAATTTCACGACAAAAATATGGAACGTGGGGCGCTTCGTCCTTATGCACTACACGCCGGAGTTTGCCAATCAACACGCGGTTTTTTCCGTGTCGGACAAAAAACATCTCGCGGGCGCGGTGAAAGCAAAAAGAGAAGTAGCGCGATTCATCGAAAAATTCCAATTCCATCGGGCCGCCGAACGCGCCTATCATTATCTCTGGCACACGTTTGCGGATAAAATCATCGAGGCAAAAAAGGAAGATCTGAAGGATGCCGACGCAAAAAAAGCGGCCGCCGCCTATCACCTCCTCGAAGCGATCCTCATGGAGTGTCTTGTGATGCTCCATCCGTTTGTGCCGTTTGTCACCGAAGCGCTCTATCAAAATCTTCCTGCCGGCGGGAAAAACTTCCGGCGGGAGCGCGAATTTCTCATGATGAACCCATGGAAGTAGCGAACGTGTTCATCGTGCTCGCCGCCGCCTTCGTCCCCGCGCTCGTCTGGCTCTTCTTTTTTCTTCGAGAAGATCTTCATCCCGAACCGAAGCGTCTCATTATTAAAACCTTTCTTTTCGGTGCCGCGGTTACCGTTCCCACTTTTGCGATCCAGAGCGTCGCGGATTATTTTTTGAAAGGCGAGTTCGTGATTCTCGTCGCAACCCTCGCATTTCTCGAAGAATTCTTCAAATTTCTCGCGGCATGGTTCGCGGTGCGCCGCAACCCCGCCTTTGATGAGCCGGTAGACGCGATGATCTATACGATTGCCGCCGCACTGGGTTTTGCAACGGTTGAGAATATTTTTGTGACGGGGTCGGCATATCCGCTCTCAGCCTCACTCGGAGTCTTCTTCGCGGCGGGCGGCGCGCTCTCGATTCTTATTTATCGGTTCGTGGGGGCAACGCTCCTCCATGCCCTCGCTTCGTCGCTTGTCGGATACGCATGGGCGCGCGGCCGAATACGGAAGAATCCGCGGCGCTTCGTCGCGCTTGGTCTCGCGATCGCCGGTGCGATGCATGCGGTTTTCAACTTCCTTATTTATCGCTTCGAGTATGAGAATATCCTCGTGCCGGCGCTTTTTCTCGCGCTGGCGGGATTCTTTGTGCTCGTCGACTTTGAACGATTGAAACGATAGGGTGTATAATCTTCCCATGACCGAAGAACAGCATGAGAAAGATATTTTCGCGGAGCTTGCGAAAGTGAAAGGCGCGCCGGCGGCGCTTCTAATGCAAGAGGGAGAAGCCGCGCCGCTCGCGGATGAGGACGATGCCGAGGGCCAGCTCACCGTGGACGTCTACCAGGACGGCGAGTACCTCATCGTGCAGTCCACCGTGGCGGGCGTGAAAGCGGAAGAGGTTGAGGTTTCGATCACGCCGGAATCCGTCTCAATCCACGGGAAGCGGGAGCGAACGAAGGAGGTTGAAGAAAAAGATTATTTTTATCAGGAGTGTTTCTGGGGGAGTTTTTCGCGTTCAATTATTCTCCCGCACGAGGTGGATCCGGATAAATCCTCCGCCACGATTAAAGACGGTGTGCTCACGGTAAAAATGCCGAAAATCGACCGCCAGAAGGCCAAGAAGTTAAAGGTGAAGGGAAACGATTGAGCGGAGCGGCCGGAAAATAAAAAACTTCGTCCGGACGGAAATCGCGGACGAAGCTTGGGTTGGGGGCTCTATGCACGCGCGCCGAAGCAGTGGCGCGCAATTTCTCTCACCTCCTTGCCGTTTCGGAGGTGGGTTATAATCTCGAAAAGATCTTCCTCGGAGAACTCGTAATCACAGTTGACTCCGAGAATTTCCGCCATCCTTCCGCGGAGCGAGCTTGCGAACTCGCGGTACTCACTTTGTTCTATTTCGGGCGGATTGGCGCCAAGCTCGCAAAGTCGCGCGAGCGTTTCTTTTTCGCCGAGCGTATGCACATTGCACGCGTCGAGCGAATGCCTCCAAGACATATTCCCTCCTTGTTAAGGTTTATTCTGCCGGCACGATACCACGCACCACGCGCTTCGTCAAAGATATTTCCGCGCCGCTTCCGCAAAGCGTCGCCCGCGGTCAAACTCGTTCTTGAACTTCTCAAAACTCGCGGCGCCGGGAGAGAACAAGATAGTTGTTAGTTGTCGGTTGTGAGTTTTTAACCCGCTCTTGATGGTGCGGAGAATATCGGGGAGATTTTCGAATACTTGCGGTCTTTGCTTTCCGAAGAAACCAACTTGTGAAAGCTCGCGGAGAAGTTTTTTAGTGGCGCTACCGTTTAGGAAAAATGTTTGCGCGGCGGGAATGGATTTTTTCATGATGCGGGCGAGATTTTGGAACTCCAGTTTTTTATCGGTGCCGCCGGTGATGAGACGGGCGCCCGATCCTCTAAAGCGGGTGAGCGCGGCGATCACGGCGTCGGGCGAGGTGCTGGCCGAATCGTTTACAACGAGAAAAGCTCTTCTTCGCATAATAATCTCCTGCCGAAACGGAATTGAAGGGATCGAAGATATGCGTGCGAGGATAGTTTGCCACGCCAATCCCGAAAGGTGCGTGGCAAGCATCGCGGCGAGGAGATTTTCGAGATTGTGTGTGCCCCACACGGAAACGAAATCGCGGACGAATTTCTTTCCCGCGAGCGTTTTCACCTCCCCGCTCTCGGTGAATATTATCTCACTGTGGCGCAGAAAAAGCCCTTGCGTGTCGCGGGGGAGTGTTTTCAAGGAGAAAAAGTAATGACGTCCTCTTGGGTTCATTTTGAGAAAAAACGCCGTCCATTTATTTTGAGCGTTCAAAATTATCGCTTGCGCGGGATTTTGATTTTGGAATATCACCGCCTTTGCGTGGGCGTAGTCCTCCATGCCGCGGTAGCGGTTGAGGTGATCCGGGTAGAGGTTTGTGATGACGGCGACGTCGGGTGCGCGCCACGCCTCACCGAGAAGCTCCAGTTGCCATGAGGAAAGCTCGAGGACGGCGGGGGTATCGGGTCGGTGTGCGAGCCGGTCGAGGTCGGCGAGAAGCGGGCGGTTGGGGGTGTTGCCGGCGGCAAAAACCGCCTTGTCTCCCGCGCGGAGAAAATGAGCGATCCAGTTTGCGGTGGTGGTTTTTCCGCGTGTGCCGGTTACCGCCACGATTGAATTCGGCGCGAGGTCAAAAAATATGCGGGCGTCGTTCACGATTTGTTTTCCCGCCGCGCGCGCGATCGCGAGAAACTTGCTCCCCCGCGGCACCGCCGGGTTCACCACTACGATGTCATGCGTGCGAAAATCCGCTTCACGATGCGCCCCGAGAACGAAACGCACTTTTTTTGCGTCAGTTCCAAGCGCTTTTATGGACGGCGCAAGCTCCCGCTTTGCGCGGAGATCGGTGACGGTCACCTTTGCGCCGCGCTTCACGAGCCACTTCGTGGTCGCGACCCCTCCGCCGAGCGTTCCGAGGCCCATCACAAGGATTTTTTTGGATTGAAATTCCATTTTGCCCATTATGCGCGCTTTTTTGCTTTGCCTCAAACAAATCCCTCCGCGCGCCGCGCGGAGGGATTAAGGAAGAGACCATCTCGCGCGGTGCGCGGGACGTTACCGACGGCCTGATTCCTGCGGAATGATCTTCATGCCGTAGAACGAGCGCCAAACGAAGAAGATCGATACCGCGAAGAACACCGCGGAGAGCATCCAAGTGGTCGTCCGCGGCAGAGTAATTGCGAGCTCCACCGCGAGGAGACCAAAGAGCGTCGTGAATTTGATGATGGGATTCATCGCCACCGATGAGGTGTCCTTGAAAGGGTCGCCTACTGTGTCGCCGACGACGGTGGCGGCGTGGAGTTCGGTGCCTTTCTCCTTCAGTTCCGTCTCGACGAGTTTTTTTGCGTTGTCCCACGCGCCACCCGCGTTCGCCATGAAGATCGCCTGATAGAGTCCGAATACGGCGATGGAGATGAGATAGCCGATGAAGAAATAAGGATCAACCGACGCGAAAGCGAGCGTGCCGAAGAATACCGCGAGGAAAATATTGAACATTCCCTTCTGCGCGAATTGCGTGCAGATTTCGACTACCCGCTTCGAATCTTCGACGGAGGCCTTCGTGACCGAGTCGTCGAGCCTGATTTTATCTTTAATGAACGCGACCGCGCGATAGGCGCCTGCAACGACCGCCTGCGTTGAGGCGCCCGAGAACCAGTAGATGACGGCGCCGCCCGCAATGAAGCCGAGAAGAAACGGGGGGTAGAGGAGCGAGAGATTCTGGAGAAATTCCGGTTTCAGTCCTTGGGTGAGTATCATCACAATCGAGAAAATAAGCGTCGTCGCACCGACGACCGCAGTGCCGATGAGAACCGGCTTCGCGGTTGCCTTGAAGGCATTTCCGGTGGCGTCGTTTTTCTCGAGGAAATCTTTCGCGCGGTCGAAATCCGGATCGAATCCAAACTCATTCTTAATCTCTTCTTTTGGAACGCTCTCGATGAGGGAAAGCTCGTAGACCGATTGGGCGTTGTCGGTCACGGGGCCGTAGGAGTCAACCGCGATCGTGACGGGCCCGAGCCCGAGAAATCCGAAAGCGACCAACCCGAAGGCAAAGATGGCGGGCGCGATCATGAGCGTTCCGAGCCCCATAGTGCTCACACCGAACGCGAGCGCCATGAGCCCGACGATGGCGAGCCCCATCCAGTACGCGCTCATGTTGCCCGCCACGAGGCCGGAGAGGATATTAAGGGAGGCGCCTCCTTCGCGGGACGAATCGATTATTTCTTTCACGTGGGCAGATTTCGTAGAGGTAAATATTTTCACGAGCTCTGGAATAATAGCGCCCGCGAGCGTGCCGAAACTGATAATGGTGGCGAGTTTCCACCAAAGCGAACCGTCGCCGAGTCCGCCAATGAGGAGCCAAGAGAGCAGGTAGGTGGCTCCTACGGAAATGACGGAGGCGATCCAAATGAGCGTGGTAAGCGGTGCCTCGGCGTCCATCTCATCACGATCGCCGTAGCGTGCCTTCGCGATAATCTGGTTTATGAAGTAGGCCCCCACACTTGTCACCACCATCGCGATGCGCATCGCGAATATCCATACAAGAAGCTGAACTTGCGTGGTTACCGAAGCGACCGCAAGGAGAATGAAGGTGATCAAGGCTACGCCGGTCACCCCGTACGTTTCGAAACCGTCGGCAGTGGGACCCACCGAATCGCCCGCGTTGTCGCCGGCGCAGTCGGCGATGACTCCCGGATTTCGCGCGTCATCCTCCTTGATGCGAAAAATGATTTTCATGAGGTCGGCGCCGATGTCGGCGATTTTGGTGAAAATGCCGCCCGCGACGCGGAGCGCGGCCGCCCCAAGCGATTCGCCGATCGCAAACCCGATGAGGCATGCCCCCGCCAGGTCACGGGGAACGAACAGTAGAATGGCGAGCATGATGAAAAGCTCCACGCTGATAAGGAGGGTGCCCACGCTCATACCGGCACGGAGGGGAATGTCGTAGGTGGGATACGGTTTTCCTTTGAGACTCGCGAACGCGGTGCGGGAGTTGGCGAATGTGTTGATGCGGATGCCGAACCACGCGACCGCGTAGCTTCCCAGAATCCCGACGACGCTGAAGAGGAGAATAATGAGTACGCGCAGAGCTCCGAAGTCTCTAAGGAAACCGAAGTAGAACACGATAATCGCGCCTATGAAGAGTTCGAGTATAGCAAGGAATTTCCCTTGCGTAATAAGGTATGTCTTGCAGGTTTCGTAGATGAGGTTTCCTATTTCCCTCATGGCGACATGTACGGGCAGGCGCCGGACGCGGCGGTACATGAAGAGCCCAAACGCCATACCGAGCAGTGATACCGCGAGGCCGCCGAGAAGCAGAGAAAAACCGCTCACACCGAAAAATGACACTATACCCATGTCGGGAAGCGCCAATTTAGCTTCGCTTGCGGCGGTGGCCGACGGCACGAAGAATGTCGCAACGGCGGAGAGGAACAAAAAACCCAACGGAATTTTTTTTCTTTTCATAACGGTCTATTGTTTTTTTATTTATGATTCGACGTTTTTTTCTTCTTCGGACGGAGCGTCGGAGAGCGGTTCGGGTTCTCTCTTCGCACTCGCCGCCACCCCTCCCTCCTGCACCGTTTCTGGATTCGATTGCGAGCGGACATCTATCTTCCATCCGGTGAGTTTTGCGGCGAGGCGCACGTTTTGCCCACCCTTCCCGATCGCGAGCGAGAGCTGATCCTCGGCAACCAGGACTCGCGCCTCGCGCCGATCGAAAGTTTCCACGAGTTTTGCCTTCGCGGGGGAGAGCGTGTTGCCGATGAAGGTCGCGGGATCGTCCGACCACTCGATGATGTCGATTTTCTCGTTTCCGAGCTCGTTCGTGACCGCCATAACTCGCGTGCCGCGCTGACCCACCGCGGATCCGACCGGATCCACCCCTTCCTCTTTTGAAGCGACCGCGACCTTCGTGCGACTTCCCGCCTCGCGCGCGATCCCTTTGATCTCCACCACTCCCTCGGCGATTTCCGGCACCTCGAGTGCAAACAACTTTTTCACGAATTCGGGGTGCGAACGCGAGAGAACAATGCCGGGACGGCGCGCGTCGTCCTGCACCGCGAGCACGTAGAAGCGGAGCCGTTCGCCGATCTGGTAGTGTTCGCCCGGAATGGTTTCGGTGTGGAACATGACACCGACCGCGCGTCCGAGATCCGCATAGACGTTGCCGCGCTCAAAGCGCTGGATGACTCCGCTCACAATCGTTCCCTCCTTGTCCGTAAACTCTTCCCGTACCGAAGCCCGCTCGGCATCGCGGAGACCCTGGAGAATTACCTGTTTCGCGGTTTGTGCCGCGATGCGCCCGAACGACTCGTGTGTTTCGAGTGGAAATTCCACTTCGTCGCCGATCGCGACATCGGATTTTATAACGCGCGCTTCCTCGAGGAAAATATGCCGATCCGGATGGTAGCGGGGTAATACCTCTTCCTCTCCTTCCGCCTCCGGTCGGTGTTTCGGAGGTTGAAGCAATTCGGCCTCTTCCTCGTTTTCTGTAATTATGCGGACCTTGGCGGGGTCCACCACTGTTTTGATCTGTGAGAAGTTTAAGGCGCCCGTTTTGGCGTCGAGCTTGGCGCGGATAATCTCCGTTCGTTTTCGGTATTCCTTTTTGTAGGCGGCCGCAATGGCGGTTTCGATCGCTTCGATGACCCGTTCGGGCGGGATTCCCTTCTCTGAAGCGACTTTTGCCGCGGCGGCGGCGAGCGCCTTGGTGTCTATCATGTTTACGGACGGTCTTTTAAGAACAAATCCGCTTTTGCGGAGCGGATCGGTCGACGGGAATACTATATCGTGCGGATGTTTATAGGTCAACTTCCGACAGTCGCGATTGAGAACGTGGCGCACCGCTCGCCTCTCTTGACACATACCTCCGAGAAACGAAAGAAATTTTGCGCGGACACTGTGTCCGCGCTTTTATTTTATAGATCCAGATTTCCCTGCGCGGCAAAGCGTCGCGCCTTTTTACGGAGGAAGCTCATGTATCCCGCAACGCCGATCATAACGGCATTGTCGGTGTTGAATTTCATGGGTGGGGCCATGAAATTAACTGATAGCTTGCGACTTACGACTAATAACCTTTTTCGGAGGGCGCGATTCGCGGCGACGCCGCCCGAGAGAAGGATGGATCGCGCGCCGAATTCCTTTGTGGCGCGTTTGGTTTTTGAAATGAGAACATCTATGGCGGCTTGTTGGAAGGAAGCGGCGATATCGGCTTTTAGATTATGGTCGTTGGTTGTTGGTTTGTGGTCTCGCGCGTAATAAAGCACCGAGGTTTTAAGTCCCGAGAAGCTGAAATCGTAATTCTTTTGATCGAGCATCGGGCGCGGGAAAGCGATCGCTTCGGGGTTTCCGCGATTTGCGAGCTTCTCAATCTCGGGGCCGCCCGGGTAGGGAAGGTTGAGAAGCCGCGCCACTTTGTCGAACGCTTCGCCCACCGCATCGTCCCGCGTCTCCCCGATTTTTTTCCACCTCACGGGCGAGTCCATCGTGAGAAGAATGGTGTGGCCGCCCGATACAATGAGCGCAATGGCGGGAAATAAGTTTTTAGTTTTTAGTTGATAGTTTTTAGCGAGAAGAAAACTATAAAGGTGGCCTTCGAGGTGATTCGTGCCTACTAATTTGATGTTTGGATTTTGAGTTTTGAGCTTTTTCCAAAGCTCTTTGGCGAACGTGATGCCGGTCCAGAGGGCCGGTTCGAGGCCGGGTCCGACCGTCACGGCGACCAGATCTATTTTTTGAATTTTTGATTTGAGATCGCGAGTTTGTCCGGGATCCAGCATTTCGGATTTCGAGTTTGCAGAAATTTTCCCATACAACACGGGAAGATTTTTAAGGTGTTCGCGTTTCGCGAGGTTTGGCACCACGCCGCCGAAAGGGGCATGCACCGCGATCTGCGACGAGACGAGATTTTTGAGGATGCGGATTCTTGGCGCGCGCACGCCGCCGGTCGCCTCAATGAGCGCGATTCCCGTCTCGTCGCAACTCGTTTCGATCGCAAGGATGCGCATGGCGGCATTATATCCGAGCGCGCCCTCGCTTCCCAGCGCTCTTTTCTTTTCGTCCGCAGAGGCCTATACTCGTCCTTATCATCAAAGGTCGGGAATTTTTACTCCCATGATTCAGCCATTTTTTGCATTCTACGACTGGGCCATTCTCTTCTTGCGTGTGGCGCTCGGTGTCATTCTCATCGCGCACGGGTTTCCGAAACTTAAGGATCTAGGGCGGACCTCCGTATGGATGGCTTCGATTGGTCTTCGGCCGGGGGTGCTTTTCGCGTTTCCTGCCGCCCTTCTTGAATTCTTCGGTGGCATAGCGCTCATCGTCGGATTTCTCACGCAGGCGGTGGCGGTTTTGGTGGCGCTCCAGTTCGCTTTTATCGTGTTGAAGGTGAACCGCGCGCGGGGACTTGTGGGCGGGTACGAATTTGATCTTCTGATCCTCTCGGTTTCCCTGCTCCTCGCGACGACGGGAGGCGGCGCCCTTGGTCTCGACGACGCCCTCGGCGTTTTCATCTATTAAGAGGAAGATAACGCACGCGCGCGACGCGCTTTCTGCGCGCCGCGCGGGAACGCTATGAGCAGAAACCGCTTTTTTGAAATACTTCCGGGGGCGCTCTCGTGGAGTACGCTCGCCGCCCTCCTCTTTTTTTCGTGGCGCGCGCCCGCCGCGGTCGCGGTGTTTATTGTTCTTTTTGACCTCTATTGGTTTTTAAAGACCGTGTATCTCTTTTTTCATCTGCGCTATTCTTTTGTGAGGATGAAACGGACGCGCGCCGAGAACTGGGAGGCCGCGCGCGCGGCGCTTGACCGCGAAAAACAGGGATGGATTTCTTCGCGCGAGATCTACCACCTCGTGGTACTCCCCATGTTTCAGGAACCGGTGGCGCTTGTGCGGGAAACGATGGCGAATCTTGCCCGCGCGCGATATGAAAAGGATCGCATGATTGTCGTGCTCGCGACGGAGGAGCGCGGCGGCGAAGGAGATGCCGAAACCGCCCGCGCGATGATCCGCGAGTTCGGCGGGCTCTTCGCCGGCCTTCATGTGGCGCGGCACCCGGCGAACATCCCCGGCGAACTTCCGGGAAAAGGATCAAACGAGACGTGGGCGGCGAAAGAAGCGATCGAAAAATTCATTGAAGAGCGCAACATTCCTCACGAGCGTGTCATGGTGTCGGTGTTTGATATTGATACTCGCCCCGGTCCGGACTACTTCGGTGTCCTCACCTGCCGTTTTCTCACCGAACCGCATCCGTGGCGGGTGAGCTACCAACCCATCCCGCTTTTCACTAATAATCTGCACCGCGCCCCGGTTTTTGCGAGGCTCATCGGATTTACCACCACGTTCTGGAATTTCATGCAACAGTCGCGGCACGAACAGCTCGTGACGTTTTCCTCGCACTCCATTTCCCTCGTCGCGCTTCAGGAGGTGGGATACTGGCATACCGGCATCGTGTCGGAGGATTCCCGCATATTTTTTCAGTGCCTCTCGCGCTATAACGGAGGATGGCGCGCGGTTCCGCTCTACTACCCCGTTACCATGGACGCGGTGGAGGGAGAAAATTTTTGGCAGGCGCTCCGGAATCTCTACAAACAGCAACGGCGATGGGCGTGGGGTATCGAGAACATCCCTTACCTTTTCGGAGAATTCATCCGAAACAAAACCATTCCGCGCCGCGTGAAATGGTTTTGGGGGTTCAACCTCCTTGAGGGGTTCTACACTTGGGCGACAAGCTCCTTTATTATTTTCTTTTTCGGCTGGTTTCCCCTCATGCTTGGCGGGCGAGATTTCAACGCCACTGTGCTCTCCTACAATCTTCCGAGCGTCACGGGAGTGCTGATTAATTTGAGCCTCATCGGTATCGTTACGTTCGGATTTCTCTCGGTGATGCTCCTCTCTCCGCGTCTGGTTTGGGAACGGAAAAATCCGTGGCGCGCGTTGCTCTATGTGGCGCAATGGTTTCTCCTGCCGTTCACGCTTCTTGTGTGGAGCGGCGTGCCCGCGCTCGACGCGCAGACAAGGATGATGTTGGGCGGTAAATTCCGACTTGGTTTCTGGCGTACGCCGAAAGTGGAACGGTAGGAATATGAAAGAATTTGTGACGGACGCCATCGTGCTCGGAGTGCGGCCGCGGGGGAGTGACCGCGTGGCCGATCTCCTCACCCCCGCCCTCGGCCGTCTCGAAGCGCGCATGGTTGCCGGCCGCGCCATTGTCTCGAAATTTTCTCCTCACTGCGATCCGCCGAGCCTCGTCACGGTGCGGCTCGTGAAAAAGATTCGATACACGCTCGCCGACGCGGTCGGGAAGAGCCGGTTCGCTCGCGTCCGGCGCACCCCATCTACGTTCGGAGCCGCCCTCGGCGCGCTTTTCGCGATCCGCGCGCTCGCACCGAAGGAAGTGCCCGACGCCCGTCTCTTCTATGGCGTCCGGCGCGCGCTCGAATCGGGACAGCTTACGGCGCGGGACGTGTTGCCCATGCTTGGGTACGATCCCGCCGAGGCGCGGTGCGTCCGATGCCGCGCGCCGGCGATTCGGTTTTTTATTCCCGCGGACGGTGTGTTCGTTTGTTCCGCGTGTGTCGCGGGGAGAGGTGATGAGGTACTATTAAATGTATAAAAACGATGGTGGAAGATTTTGAACGGAAACCGCTCGATATTGTTCCGGGCACCACGAAGGAACGCGCGGACGCAACCCATCCAGCGTCGGTCGTGGAGACGCCGCCGCCTCTTTCGTTTTCCGAAAAAGTGCGGATCGCGGCGCGCTCAATAGCGTTTGCCGCGGGCGCAGTGCTCGCGGTCGTCGCGATCGCGGGCGGCGGGCTCTATTTTTTCTTTTCCCGCGAAGCGTCGCGCGGAATCATCCTGACGCTCGAGGCGCCGGAAGAGGTGATGAGCGGAGTGCCTTTCGATGTGGTGGTGAACGCGGAAAATACGATTGACGGGATCGCGCGGGAAGCGACAGTATCACTCGATCTTCCTGAAAATGTGGTGGCGCTCGGCGCCCTCTCGGGCGGAGAAAGAATGGTTGAAGAAACAATAGGAGATATCGGCGGACGGTCAATCGCAAAACGCGCTTTTCGCCTCATGGCGGTGGGAAACCCCGGGACGGAGAAAGAGATCGAGGTTTCACTCCTTTACGTTTCGGGCGGGCGAAGCCGCTTCAAAGCGGACGAGCGGGCGACATTCACCGTGAAAACATCGGGCATACGGACGATCGTGCGGATGCCCGAGCGGGTGGTGGGTAATTCATCGTTTGAATTTACGATCGAATATGAGAATATTTCCCCGTTCGATTTCACAGGGGTCGCGCTCGAAGCGCACTATCCCGCCCCGTTCGTTTTTCAATCAGCGAGTCTTCCTCCCGATTCACTCAACAACTATTGGAAGTTTGGGGCGCTGAATGCCGGCTCGAAAGGAACGATCATTGTAAAAGGTGCGGTGGCGGCGGCGGGAGAAACTTCAGCGTCGTTTGGTGTGAGCGCCTCGGCAAATTTTCTCGGCAAAGATTACACAATTGCCGAAACGGAGGCGGACGCGCCGCTTGCGCCCTCCCCGCTTTTTCTCGAAATCACCGCGAATGGGAGCGGAGATTATGTGTCGCGGGCCGGTGATCTCGTTACCTATCTCATCCGCTATCGGAACCAGACGGGCGTTACGCTTGCGGATCTCACGATACGCGCGACGCTCGCCGGGGAAATGTACGATCTGAATTCCGTGGGGACGCAGGGGCGCGTGAACGTCGCGGCCCGCACTATTTCGTGGGATGCGTTGAACGTTCCCTCACTCCGGATTGTGGATCCGGACGTAGCGGGCGAAGTGGCACTTGCGATTCCCTTGAAAGCGTCTTTCCCCATCCGCCGCCTCTCGGACAAAAACTACGCGGTGCGCCTTACGGTGAATGCTGAATCGCCGAGCGTGCCCTCATATCTCTCGGCTGACAAGACCGCGGCGACCGCAATCCTCGAAACAAAGCTCGCCGGATTCGCGCTTGTGGGCGCGCGGGGTTTCTACCGCGACGCGGCGGCGGGCGTCGTGAACGCGGGAGCGTTTCCTCCCAAGGTCGGCGCCGCCACTGAATATACCGTTCATTGGATCGTTAAGAATTTTTCCACGGATGTCGAAGGAGGGAAGGTGCGTGCCGCGTTGCCGCCGGAGGTTGCGTGGACCGGCATCGCTTCCGCGAGCGTCGGAGAGCCGCCGCGTTTTGAAGAAGAAACACGCGAGGCGGTGTGGGAAATCGGCAAGATAGCGGCGGGAAAGGGCATTGTGAACACACCGCTTGAGGCGGTGTTTCAGGTGCGCGCGGCGCCGACGCCGTCGCAGGAAGGAAAGTTTCAGGCAATCCTCGGCCCCACAGTATTCTCCGCGACCGATGTTTGGACGGGAACGGCGCTCTCGAGTCGCGCCGCGGCGATTACGACCGCGCTCGAGGATGATCCCACGGTGGCGGAGGGTCAAGGGCGCGTGGTACCGTGAATTTAGGCGTTAGGCATTAGGCTCTGGGAATGAGCGAAAGGCATGAAAGAAAAAGATTTAATGGAAAAAGTGGTGGCGCTCGCGAAGCGGCGCGGATTTGTTTACCCGGGGAGCGAGATTTACGGCGGATTTGCCGGTTTTTACGATTGGGGCCCTTTGGGAACAAAACTGAAGCGGAATATCAAGCACGCATGGCTTCGCGACACGGTGGAACGTCGCGATGATGTCGTGGATATTGACGCGGCTCTCATTATGAATCCGAAAGCATGGGAAGCATCGGGGCACGTAGGCGGTTTCTCGGATGCGATGGTGGAATGTAAAAAATGTCATCATCGATTCCGGGCCGATCAAGTAAAAAATGAATGCCCCGACTGTGGTGGTGATTTTGGCGTGGGGCGGCAGTTCAATTTAATGTTCGAAACGCGCGTGGGCGCCGCCGAAGGGTCGGAGTCTGTCGCGTATCTTCGCCCCGAGACGGCGGGGGGCATCTTCGTGAATTTTAAGAACGTGTTGAATTCTACGCGGCTGAAGCTCCCGTTTGGCGTTGCACAGATCGGTAAGGCGTTTCGGAACGAGATTAATCCGCGCGATTTTGTGTTCCGCACGCGCGAGTTCGAACAGATGGAGCTCGAGTATTTCGTGAAGCCGGACGAAGATGAAAAAATTTTCGATGAGTGGGTTAAGCGGCGCTTCGCGTGGCATGAATCCATCGGCTTGAAGAAGGTGCGTCTGCGCGAGCAAGCCAAGGAGGAGCGGGCTCACTACTCAAAAGCGACCACGGATATCGAGTACGAATTTCCGTTCGGATGGCAGGAAATAGAGGGTGTGGCGAACCGCGGCAATTTCGATCTTTCGGCGCACGCGAAGGCGTCTGGGATTGATCTCACTTATTTTGACGAAGAAGCAAAAGAGCGTTATCTTCCGTATGTGATAGAGCCCTCGGCCGGCGTAGAGCGGATCGCGCTCGCGTTGATGTGCGAGGCGTATACGGAGGAAAAGGAACGCGTGGTAATGAAGTTTCATCCGCACATCGCGCCGGTTACGGCCGCGGTCTTCCCGCTCCTCGCGAACAAGCCCGATCTCGTGAAACTCGCCCGTCACATTTACGAAGCTCTAAAAGCCGACCACTCACACCTTGGTTCTTTTGCGTGGGACGACCGCGGAAATATCGGCAAGCGCTACTTGAGTCAGGACGAGATCGGTACGCCGTGGTGCATCACGGTGGACTTCGAATCGCTCGAAAAAAATGATGTTACCGTCCGCGACCGCGACACCACAAAACAAGAACGAATCCCCATAGCGAACCTGAAGGAATATTTTGCAAGAAAACTAGGATAGGGGGCGAGTATGCAAAATCCCCGGCCGGTATTCCGGACACGGGGATTTTTTAATTTACCTCCTCTTCCTCGAGGGTGAGAGATCTCGCGAGACTATTTATACTCTCGAATCTTTTTCGGAATAAATAATGTTTTATTCCAAGAAAGAATACGTAACTCGACGCTACGTCGAAAGTGACAATAAGTGTCATTATCCCCACCAATAAATGCGAATCGGAGGCGGCCCCGATTTTCACAAATATCGCAGAAACGGCGAAAAGCGACGGGATGATAACGAACTCCGCGATGATTCTGTTGCGGAGTTTTTCTATAGGTTCGTTTTTTCTCGAATCCTTTTCATTTTCAGGATAGAGAACCACCGAAAGAAAAAGCCCGCCGAGCGCGAACCATGCGATGAAGAGAAAGAATAATTGCGTCTTCATTTTTTACTCCTATTTGATTATGAAAGAATTATGGCTGGATCAAAAATAGAATAAAAATAGGTTTTCTGTCAAGTGTTGTGCGGTGCAGGTTGCGGGCACTGTTCTCCTCTGCTACCATCCTCTTGCTATGGAGCAATTTCATCGAATAGTTTTCCCGAACGGGCTTCGCATCATCCTCGTGCCCGAGGCGGGGAGTCTCGCGACCACCGTGGCGGTGTTAGTCGAGGCGGGCTCGAAGTACGAGACGAAAGACCAAAACGGCATCTCGCATTTTCTTGAGCATATGTGTTTCAAGGGGACGACGAACCGTCCGCGTCCTATTGATATCGCCTCCGAACTCGACGGCTTGGGCGCGGACTACAACGCGTTCACTTCGCAGGAATATACGAGCTACTATGCGAAGGTGAAGAACGAGGATGCGGAGCGCGCGCTCGACGTGGTGGCCGATCTCTACCTTAACCCCACTTTCGCATCCGAGGAAATCGAGCGGGAGAAAGGGGTCATCATTGAGGAGATCAATATGTACGAAGATCGTCCCGAGCGGCGAGTTGGCGAATACTTCATGGAGCTTGTCTACGGCGATCAGCCCGCGGGGTGGAGCATCTTGGGGCCGAAAGAGGTCATCCAGAAAATTACCCGCGACGACTTTCTCGCGTATCGCGGGCGGCACTATCTGCCGCAGGCGACGGTGGTGGTTGTGGCGGGAGGGTTCGACGCACAAAAAATCGAGGAAGGCATTCGAGCTCGTTTTGGAGGGCTCGCGGGTGGGGAAAAGCACGATAAGCAGATGGTGGAGGAGGCGCAGGAAGTTCCTCGCGAGCTCGTCAAGTTCAAAGAGTCCGATCAAACGCACGTTGTGCTTGGCTTCCGCGCATTTCCGGTGCGGGACGAGCGGCGCTACGCGCTCGAGCTTCTCGCCGACATTCTTGGGGGCGGAATGGGTTCGCGCCTTTTCCAGCGGGTGCGGGAAGAGCTTGGCGCGGCGTACTACGTGCGAGCCTCGACTGATTTCTTTTCCGATCATGGGCTCATCGAAATGTCCGCGGGGGTAACGCATAAAAAGCTCCGTGACGTGCTTGCCGTCGCACTCGAAGAGTTCCGCCGTTTTGTGACGGAGCCTGTGAGCGTAGCGGACCTCGACCGCGCGAAGCGGCACCTCGCAGGGCAGTTTGTACTCTCGCTTGAAACCTCGGACGCGCAGGGCTACTTCTACGGAGGGCAGGAGATTTTAGGGCTCCCCCTCATCACACCCGAAGCGTATGTAGAAAGGCTCCGGATGGTGACTGCGGAGGATATACAATCCGTCGCGCAGGGACTTTTTACCAATAACCACTTGAACCTTGCCCTGATCGGTCCCTATAAAGAAACCTCTTTTCTTGATATAGTGAAAGTCTGATGGATGCGCCATCCTCTCGTTTTGAGATCTCGTGGCTTTCACTCTTCCGCCTCGCGGTGTTCGGCGGAATGATCGCCGTACTCATCCTCGCCCGTTCGGTGATGGGGGTGTTCGTCGTTGCGATCGTGGTGGCGCTCGGGCTCGATCCTTTCGTGAGTTTTCTTGAGCGACGCAGAATTCCTCGGCTCCTCGGCACCTCGCTTGTGTTTTTCGCCGCCGCCCTCGCCCTCGGCGCGGTGGTCTATCTTATGCTTCCCATTGTCATCACGGAGCTGGGGAGTTTTATCGCGCACTTTGATGAGACGTTCCGCGGCCTTTTCAACATCGGGATTCCGCGGGGGGTGATTGAGCAGGTAACGCAGAATTTCGAACAGGCGCTCGCGTTTTTCTCCTCATCGGATTTCTCGGTCGCGGGCGCCATCGGTTCGCTCTTCGAGCGGCTCCTTTTCGTCGCGGCGGTCATCGTCATATCGTTCTATCTCACCGTGGAGGAGAAGGGAACGGAACGGTTTTTTCGGGTGGTGCTTCCCGATGCGTATGAACGCGCGTTCTTCTCGGTCTTCTCGGTTTTCAAGGAAAAGATCCGCAACTGGTTTTCCGCCCAGCTGGGCCTCTCGCTCGCGGTAGGCGGCATTGTGGCGCTGGGTTTGTGGCTCTTGGGCGTCCGGTACTATCTTGCGCTGGGCCTCATCGCCGCGGTTTTTGAAGTGGTACCCATTATCGGCCCCATCATCACCGGTGCGGTTGGATTTCTCGTTGCCGTCGGAGATTCATGGACGTTGGGGCTCTACACACTGCTCTTTTTCTTCCTCGTTCAACAACTCGAGAATCATATCCTCACGCCCGTTGTTATGGGTCGTGCGGTGAAGGTGCATCCCGTAATGGTAGTGATGGCGCTCCTCGCGGGCGGCGAAATCGCGGGTTTCACCGGCGTACTCCTCTCGGTGCCGATCGCGGTTGCGGCGCAGGAAGTTTTTAATTATCTCGCGGAACAGAAGCGTGAGCGGCAAGGTCTTGCGTGATGAGAAAAAAATCATATCTCACGACCACGCTCCCTTACGTGAACGCCGCACCGCACATCGGATTCGCGCTCGAGCTGGTGCAGGCGGATGCCGCGGCGCGCTACCTTCGTCACGAGGAGTGTGAGGTGTTTCTCAACACCGGCACCGATGAGCACGGCGTGAAAATTTATCGGAACGCGGTTGCGGAGGGAAAGGATCCGCAGACATACGTGGATGAAAACGCCGCGCATTTTAAAAAACTTCTTACAGCCCTCAACATTGATCTCCAAAGTGGCCGTTTTATCCGCACCACCGATCCCGCCCATGCGGCGGCCGCGCAAGAATTCTGGCGACGGTGCGATGCGGCCGGCGATATCTATAAAGCGAAGTATCGCGTGAAGTATTGTAGTGGTTGCGAGCTCGAAAAAACCGATTCCGAGCTCGAAAACGGGCATTGCCCCCTCCATCCCGCGCTCGCGATCGAAGAGCGGGAAGAAGAAAACTATTTTTTTAAGTTCTCGAGATATCAAGAAAGGCTCCTTGAGCTTTATGCGAAGTATCAGGATTTCGTGCTCCCCGAATTTCGATTGAACGAAATACGGCGTTTCGTGGAGGGGGGACTTTCCGATTTCAGCATCTCGCGCCTTAAGGAAAAAATGCCGTGGGGAGTATCGGTGCCGGAAGACGAGGGTTGATGCGCTCGTAAATTATGTATCCACGCTCGGATGGCCGGCCTCCGCCGAAAATTCGACAGACAAGCCATCCGACTTCGAAAAATTCTGGGGAACGAAGGAAGAGCCGAATGCGATCCAGTTCGCCGGCAAGGACAATCTCCGCCAGCAATCGGCGATGTGGCAGGCAATGCTTATGTCGGCGGGACTCCCTCCGTCGCGACAGATTGTGATTCACGGTTTCATCACGGTTTCCGGAGGCGAAAAAATGTCGAAGAGCGCGGGGAACGTGGTGGATCCGTTCGAAATTGTGGCGCGGTACGGCGCGGACGCGCTTCGCTACTGGCTCTTGCGGGAGGTGCCGACTTTCGAAGATGGCGATTTCACCCGGGAGCGGTTCGAGGAGTCCTATAACGCAAACCTTGCGAACGGACTTGGTAATCTCGTGAGCAGGGTGGGGAAAATGGCGCGGGCGTACGGCGTAACACTTGAGCGCGCGCGCGCGAACGGAGCGGTTCTGGAACTGTATCGAGAAACCATGGAACGGTTCGAGTTCCAGAAGGCGATGGACGCGGTTTGGGAACGCATTCAGGCGAGCGATCGATATGTGCAGGAAACGGAGCCGTTCAAAACAATCAAGACGGATCCCGAGAGGGCAAAACGCGACGTGGCAAACCTCCTTCGAGATGTGCGGGAGATCGGTGAGCTTCTCGCGCCGTTTCTGCCGGAGACGAGCGGAAAGATATTGGCCATAGCCGGAGATACCACCGCGGAATTCCCGCCGCTCTTCCCGCGGATCGAGTGAGAAAAGTTTGACTGGTGCGCCGAATTGCCCTACGGTAAGGGCAGTTTTTTTACCAACAAAAGAGAGGTATGTGTGAAAACTGGATTTATTTTCGACCTTGACGGTACCCTTCTCGATTCTCCCTCCATAGGGAAATACCGCGTTACCATTCTCCTCGCCGTGAACGGTGTCTTTCTCACCGAACAGGCGAAGCGGAAGCTTTTCTCGCAGTGGGGGAAGCCCGCCATTCCGATGCTTACGGAATCGCTCGGAATTCCCCACGAAATGGCGCTCGCCATCAACAAGCAGTGGGAGATCTGGGACGGAATTGATCCCGCCTCCTTTATCAAAGGCGCGCGGGAAATCGTTGAATGGTGCCGCGACACCTGCGGCGAGGTGGCGCTCTACACCTCTCGCCATACGGAAAATGTCGATCAACTGCTCCGGCAGTTGAAAGCGCGCGACGCATTCTCGCTCGTGGTCGGGCGCGAAGGCGACGCGGAAGGAAGATTACCGAGAAATCGGTATGAAAAAGAAAATCCCGCGTCATTCCTCGCGATCGAGGCGTACCTGTCTCATCGTTACCGCATCGAGCAGGTGGTATATGTAGGCGACACCATATTCGATGTGGGGTACGCGCGCGCGGCGGATATGGAATCCATCGCGGTCCTCTCCGGAGGAACTCCCTTCGAAGAATTTCAAAACCTTGGCGTGGAGATCAAAAATATCCTCGCCTCGGTCAAGGAAATTCGCGGATGGGTGGTTGCGAATCTTTAACCATGCGTTTTTCATGAACACTTCCATTCGGGAGCGTTTTTTTGTTTAATTGGGAGAATGAATTTCGAATATTTTGATGCTCACACTCACGCGCAGTTTTCCGCCTACGATGAGGATCGCGAGGCGGTGCTCGCGCGCGCCCGCGAGGCGGGAGTACGGATGGTGAACGTGGGGACGGCGCGGAAAACTTCCGAGGCGGCGGCGGTGCTCGCGCGCGCCTATCCTGATCTTTGCTATGCGGCTGTCGGCATTCATCCGAGCCACGCTTCCGCGTCGGAATACGCGGATCCCGACGAGCAGGCCGCGGGAGGAGAGGAAATTTTTGACGCGGAGTTTTATGGGAAACTTGCGGAAGAATCGAGCGTGGTGGCGGTAGGAGAATGTGGGCTCGATTATTTCAGGGTCGGCGACGAAGCAACAAAAGAAAAACAGCGCGCGCTTTTCATGGAACACGTGAAGTTCGCGAAAGAAATCAGGAAGCCGCTCATGATCCACTGCCGCTCCGCCTTCCCCGATCTTTTGAAACTACTCACTACCAACTACTCGCTACTTCCTAGGGAAAATCCCGGCATCATCCATTTTTTCACCGGTACCGCGGAAGAAGCGGGCGATCTCCTCGCGCTCGGATTCTCGTTCACCTTCGGCGGCGTCATCACGTTCACGCCTGATTACGACGCAATAATCCGGTCAATTCCCTTAAATCGCATTCTCTCCGAAACCGACGCGCCGTACGTGACGCCCGCACCCTATCGCGGAAAGCGAAACGAACCGGCGTATGTGGTCGAGGTGGTGAAAAAACTCGCCGAGCTTAAAGATGTGCCGGTGGGGAAAATAGCCGCGCAGATCCGCGAAAATATTACCCGCGTTTTCCATATATGAAGAATGTCGGTTAGAACCCCGCACCTTTTGTGGAGCGTGCATTCGTATTGAAACGCTTCGCGTTTACATCTACAAAAGGTGCGGGGTAGAATGTGATTGATATGTCTTCCGAACGATACGATTTCGGTGAAATAGAAAAGAAATGGCAGAAGGTGTGGCAAGAAAACCGCACCTACGAACCGGATTTGGATAATCCGAAAGGTAAGGGGCCGTTCTATAACCTCATGATGTTTCCGTACCCTTCGGCGGAAGGGCTCCACGTGGGGAATATGTATGCGTTCACCGGCGCCGATATTTACGGAAGAAAAAAACGGATGGAAGGTTACGACGTGTTCGAACCGATCGGCCTCGATGGTTTCGGCATCCATTCGGAGAACTATGCGCTGAAGATCGGCGCGCACCCTATGGAGCAGGCGAAGATATCAGAGGCGCGGTTCTACGATCAGCTCTCCGCGATCGGGAACGGATTCGCGCGGGAGGAACGCCTCGAAACCTACGACCCGGCCTACTATCGCTGGACGCAGTGGATTTTTGTCCAGATGTGGAAACACGGCCTCGCATACCGAAAAAAACAAGCGGTGAACTGGTGCCCGTCGTGCAAGACGGTCTTGGCCGACGAGCAGGTGATCGGCGGGAAATGCGAGCGGTGCGGCACCGCGGTAGAGGTGAAAGAGCTCGAGCAGTGGTTTTTTCGCATCACGAAGTACGCCGAGCGGCTCTTGGATAACTTAGAGAAAATTGATTGGTCCGAGCGCGTGAAGATTGCGCAAAAGAACTGGATCGGAAAATCGGAAGGAGCGAGCATAAAATTTCCTATTTCCGATTTTCAATTTTCAGATGAGATTGAAGTGTTCACGACGCGCCCCGACACGCTCTTCGGCGCGACGTTTATAGTGGTGTCGCCAGAGCTCGCAAAAGAATGGATGGAAAAGGGATGGCAACCTTCGCAGACGGTCGCGGAGTACGTGGATGAAGCGCTCGCGCGCCGCGCGGAGGGCGAGGAGAAACAAAAAGAGAAAACCGGAGTTGCAACCGAAATTTTCGCGGCGAATCCGGCGAATAAAGAAAAAATTCCGGTGTGGATTTCCGACTACGTACTCGCGGGATATGGTACGGGCGCGATCATGGCCGTGCCGGCACACGACAAGCGTGATTACGAATTTGCGCAGAAGTTCAATCTTCCCGTGGTGATGGTGGTGTGTCCCCACTATCCCGCACCGACATGCCCTGTGCTCGACGAGGCGTATGAGGGCGAGGGGCATCTTGTGGGTTCGGGCGTCTTCGACGGCATGAAATCCGAGGAGGCGAAATGGAAAATCGCGGAAGTGGTCGGCGGGAAACGCGAAACGCGTTTCCGTCTTCGAGACTGGCTCATCTCGCGCCAGCGCTACTGGGGCGCGCCGATCCCCATGATTTTCTGTGAAGCGTGTGCGGCGGCGGGAAAAGGCGAACAAAGCGAAATGTCCGGTTGGTATGCGGTGCCGGAGGAAGAACTTCCCGTCAAACTCCCTTATATCGAGAAATTCCGTCCGGAGGGCGGAGACGAATCACCGCTCGGGTCCGCGCCAGAATTCTATAAAACAAAATGCCCGGGATGTGGCGGTGATGCGCGGCGCGAGACCGATGTGTCGGACACTTTTCTCGACTCCGCGTGGTATTACATCCGTTACCCCTCGACTCGCGCTACTCGCTTGGGACAAGCCCCTTGGGACCCCGTTGTCACGAAACAATGGTTTCCGGTGCACCTCTACACCGGCGGTGCCGAGCACGCGGTGCTCCATCTTCTTTATGTGCGGTTTGTGGCGCTCGCGCTCCACGATTTAAAACTCCTTGCGTTCGGCTCTTCGGACGCTCCTGGAGGGGAACCGTTCCCGAAATTCCGCGCTCATGGCCTCCTTATCAAAGAAGGCGCCAAAATGTCGAAGTCGAAGGGGAATGTGGTGAATCCCGACGAGTATATAAAAAAATACGGCGCGGACGTGCTCCGGATGTATCTCATGTTTTTGGCGCCTTTCGAGCAGGGTGGCGACTTCCGCGATGCGAGCATCCAGGGCATCGTGCGGTTTGTGAGGAGGATACGTGAGCTCGGTTTGAAAATCCCCCCCTCGGGGATCACGGATCGTTTAGTGTCGGTTGGTGGAATGCGCGCCGGGATAGAAACACCCACTCTTGAAAAGAGAAACTTGGAAAAAACATTACACAAAACCATCAGAGCCGTTACGAATGATATTGAAAATCTCCACTACAACACCGCAATCAGCGCATTGATGGTTATACTTGGTTATCTCGAAAGAGAAAAGGACAATTTGGGAGCGTGGGGAGTTTTTTCTCCGAAAGGTATCTTCGAAACATTCATCAAGCTTCTCGCCCCGTTCGCGCCGCATCTCGCGGAAGAACTGTGGCATGAGCTTGGGCACGAGGATTCCATCCATCGTACGCCGTGGCCGTCGTATGAAGAATCGCTTATCGCGGAGGATACTTTCCCGCTTGTAGTGCAGGTGGACGGCAAACATCGCGCGACGGTAATGACGCCACGGGGTATAGTGAAAGAGCAAGCGGAGGCGCTTGTTCGCGCCGATGCCAAAGTAATAAGTGCGCTTGGCGTCGGGGGGGTGAAGAAGGTGGTTTATGTGGAAGATCGTCTCATAAACTTCGTCACAAAATGAATTGGAAAGCGCTTTTGGTTATCATGCTCGTCGGCCTTGTAATCTACGGGGTATACTATCTTATCGCCCAGTCAAGTTTTATTGAGCTCATCTCCATTCCGCGCATTTTTAGTCCGTTCGCTACGTCATCGCCTCCCGTAGCCCTCAATCGGCGAGCAGAAACGCCCCGCGCGGAAGCTCCTATCGTTCCCACGCCTACTCCTCCGCAAGGTTTTGCATTACATGATCTTTCGGCGCTCTTCAAAAAGGTGCGCATCGTGTCGGTGGAGCGGCCTAATCAGTATGGCATCGGAGGGTCGTTTACCGTCCAGGTGGAATCGGCGATAGGTTCCGCCGTTGATGTGACGGGGTGGGAGGTGCGCTCGAATCATGGCTCGATCGCAATTGAGAGTGCCTACGCGCCCGCGGGTCCTGTGAACCAAACGCGCATCGTGATTCGCCCCGCGACCTCTGCGGTGTTTTATGCCGCATGGAGTTCGTTCGTGAAGAACATAGAACTTAACATATGCACCGGATATTTGAACGGCACGTACGCGCTCTCGCCAAAGCTCCCGAACAACTGCCCGCGCCCGGCACGGAGCGAAATTGTGCGTTTCTCGGGTGCGTGCCAAAACTTCATCAACTCACTTTCCTCTTGCGAGGTGCCGACCCCCTCGGAACTTAATCAGTACGCAGTGAGTGGCGACACCGCATGCCGTGCGTTCATTGATACCCTCACGTACGAGGGATGTGTGAAGCGGTATGGGACCCTTTCGAATTTCTATTCGTACGGATGGCGCGCGTGGCTTGGGACGGAACTTAAATTCGACCGGTACCACGATCGTCTTCTTCTGTTTGACGAAGGAAGCAAGTTGGTTGACGAGTATGTCTACTGACGCTTACTTCCTTTCTATAAGCGTTACGCGGACAATAAGCTCCTTATCTTTCCGCAACACGGAAAGCGCCACTTCCTCGTTCACGTTCGAGATCTCGAGGTAATCCTGAATACTGCGTTCTGTGGTGATTTCCTCGCCGTTCCAGGCGAGCACAATGTCTCCTTCCTTGAGCCCCGCCTTTGCGGCGGGGGTGTCCGGTATGACTGCGGCGTCAAACGGGTGTTCGCGCGTAACGAGGGCGCCGTAGGAGACGGGGAGCCCCATTTTTTGGCGTATATCCTCGTTTAGGGTGAGATAGCGGAGACCGAGGAGAGGACGGTGTATGCGCCCGAATTTTTTGAGATCGTCGAGATCGCGTTTGGCGCTGTTCACCGGTACCGCGAAACCTATATTCTCTGCTCCTTGAATGGTTGCGGCATTCACGCCGATCGCTTCTCCGCGCATATTAACAAGCGGTCCTCCGGAGTTTCCCACGTTGATGGCGGCGTCGGTTTGAATGAGTCCGCGCATTTCCTGCGGAGGCGCTTCGGGGTCGGCGCGCGCGGTTACCGCGCGCGAGAGTCCGGACACGATTCCCTTGGAAACGGTATTTTTCAAAATGCCGAGCACGTTTCCGAATGCGAGTACCGGCTCGCCGAGTCTCAAGACGGAAGAATCACCGAGAGGGATGGCGCGGGGAGCCGCGCGCGAATCTATTTTCAGGATTGCGATGTCGTTCACGGGGTCGCGCGCGATCGTTTCCGCCTCGTAAGCGATACCCTCACTTGTCATTACCGCGTAGTGTGCGCCGGATTCCGCAATGACATGTTTGTTGGTGAGCACGTAGCCAGACGGTTCGACGAAGAAACCGGAGCCGCCGCCGATCTGCACCATGCCGCGCGCGTCAATTTTTTCCGGAGGAATGACGGTTGCGTGTTTCGGTTTTCCGCGTTGTGTTGAAGTGAGTGCGGCGAGGTCGCTCGCCACCGATTTTGCCGATTTCGTAACCGCGATCGAAACCACCGCCGGCATGACGCGCTTCACAATACGCACGGTACTGCGGGGAATGTGCCACATATCTTTTATAGTACCAAATAGAAACTCAAACCAGAAAAAAACCACCCCGTTCGGGTGGCGAATGCCGCGCGGAACGAGGTGGTAAACCTACAAGAGGTTATTTGCGGCCGCGAGTCTTCTTCACCTTCTTCGCGGTCTTCTTCGTTGCTTTCTTTTTCATGTCAGTGAGTGAGCGTTGCCGCTTATTTGTTTACAAAATTAGCGTTGGATTGTCGACCGTCAATCACACTAATTCTTCGGTACTCTGACTGTCTTCATTATAGAAAAAAAATTTTGAAAAAACTGTGGATAACTCATTGCGGCGCGCAAAAATTTTCCGTTAGCATCCGCACTCGGCAATTTTTATGCACGAGAGAAATATTTTCTCTAACTGGCGGTGTGCGTTCGAAAAAATTCGAACAGATTTCGCCCAAAATTTGTAGGGCGGGCGGAATTCCCCCCAACCCCCCTTCCGCCCGCCTGCGGAAACGACCCTTTCGGATTGAAAAACTACCAAAGAACCTGAAAAAATATCGGCTCGAACTTCATTTTGGGCCAAAAGCGGGCTTCCCTCATTTTTAATTGGACTAAACTCATTTTATTTGTTATCATATTTATGAAGGGTTAAATAAGCACCCATACTAATACTATCATACTTAGGAAAGTATGAAAAGTCAAAACAATAACGAAACAATTGGGGATAAGATAAAACAGCTTCGCAATAAGCAAGGATTAACGCAGGATGAATTGGCAAGAAAGTCCGATCTTCCCTACACAACACTGACCAAAATTGAAACCAATGTTATTACCAAGCCCTCTATTCAAACGGTTATGAAGATTGCTAGAGGATTAGGGATTAGCCTTGATGATTTAATGAAATAAAATTATGAAAAAAATTCAACTACAAGATTTAATCGACACCGAACATAAAGAAATAATATTTAAGCAGAAGGGTAATGCAAGAATGATTCTTGCCTATCACACTTATGGGAATGGTATATGTTTTGGAGGAGTTAGATTATTACCACATAACGCGGGAGAGAAAGCTGTAAAAGACGCTCTTCGATTAAGCGAGGCTATGACTTATAAGCTATCTTTGATTAATTCGTCATATGGTGGTTGCAAAGCTGTTGTGTTTGAACCGAGCGATGGGAAAACAAATGAATTTTTACACGACGTTGGAACGCTTATCGAAGAAGAAAAAGGGAGATTTATTTCTGCGATTGATTTTGGTTTTGAACCTGATGACGCAAAAATAATAAGGGAATCCACAAAGTATATATTTGCCATTAAAGATTCAGAATTTGGGCAAAGTGGAGTAACAACTGCATATGGGGTACTTGAAGGAATTAAGGCATCGCTTAATGAAATATACCACTCTGATTTAATTGCTGGGCATAGCTTTGCCATACAAGGACTTGGCAGCGTCGGCGCTATTCTTGCAGATGAATTAATTAAACTTGGTGGAAAAGTTTATGTTTCAGATTTGGATATTGAAAAAACTAAACAATTTGAGGGGAGAGCGACAATAGCCAACCCTGACGAAATATTATATTTAGATGTAGATGTTCTTGTTCCCTGTGGCCCCGCTTATATTATTAACCAAAATACAATCCCAAAATTAAAGTGCAAAATTATTGCTGGTGGTGCTAATTGCCAATTAGAAGATGAGGTAGAAGATGACAAAAAATTACAGGAAATTGGGATTCTTATAGCCCCAGATTATGTTATAAATGCCGGCGGGGTAATGCAGGGTATTGAGGAGCTAACTGGAGGGACTCTTGATGATGCAAAAGCAAAATTACTCATCATTTCGGAGAACCTAAAACAAATCTATTCCAAATCGAAACAAAAAGGCAAGGGAACTTACGCGATTTCCAAAGAGATCGCTATTTCAAAAATAAGAGCAGGTATAATGAAACATAAAAAATAGTTTGTCGCCAAACCGAGCATGGCTCGGAGTTCCGCTAAAAGCGGAACGAAAAACTTGAAATCGTCCAATCCGAAAGGGTCGTTTCCGCAGGCGGGCGAAAGGGGGATTTGTGGGGAATTCCGCCCGCCCTACAAATTTTGGGCGAAATCTGTTCGAATTTTTTCGAACGCACACCGCCAATTTTTAGAATTAGGATTTTGGGGAGAGATTGCCTCGGCGCTTCGCGCCTTGGCATGGTATTTCCCCGCGAGAATCCAAGCATTTTTGAGGGGGAACGAAAGCGTCCGCTCGGCAATGCGGAAGTTCGGGGGAGGAAACTTTTTGCCTGCGAGCCAAGAAAAAAGCAGAATTGGTAGGTTTACAGATAGGAAAAGAAGTGATAAATTCTACTATAATGTCGTACATAAATATAAATAACAAGTTATGTTTAAAATTTCTGAAAACGAAGAAAAAATCCTAAAATTTTGGGACAAAAACAAGGTTTTTCAACAGACACTCAAGAAACGAAAAGGCGCTAAATCGTTTGTTTTTTTTGAGGGTCCTCCTGGACCAAACGGACCACCCCACATAGGCCATTTTCTTACACGGGCGTATAAGGATTTATTTAATCGTTATAAAACGATGCGAGGTTTTTATGTGCTTAGAAAAGCTGGTTGGGATACTCATGGATTGCCCATAGAAATTCAGACCGAAAAGGAACTCGGCTTTAAGAATAAAAAAGACATAGAAAGGTTCGGTGTCGCAAAATTCAACCAGAAAGCAAAAGAGCTAACTTGGCGCTATCAAGATGAGTGGGAAAGATTTACTAAGCGAACCGGATTTTGGCTTGATCTTAATGACCCATATATTACTTACAGTAATGAGTATATGGAAACTCTTTGGTGGATCATAAAACAGATCCACGGTAAAGGTTCTCTATATAGGGATTTGAAAGTAGTACCATACTGCGCCCGATGTGGCACGGCTTTGTCTATTCATGCAGTAGAATCAGGGTATAAAAAAATTAAAGAAAAAACTATCTATGCCAAATTCAAAATAAAGGGACAAGAGAATACCTACGCGCTAGTTTGGACCACAACGCCATGGACATTGCCGGGCAACTTGTTATTAGCAGTGAATAAAAAAGTCATATATGTAAAAGTTAAAGTGGGTAATGAATTTTTTATCTTGGCTAAAAACAGGCTCCCAATTCTTGAAAAAGGATATGAAATAATTGATGAGAAATTGGGTGGAGAAATTGGGAAACTTATCGGGCAAAAATCCGTTTTTTACGATCCTCCCTTCGACTTTGTCGAGTATGACCAAGAAGTTAATTTTATTACTACTAAGGGAAGCTTTGTAAAAGATGATGAGGGAACAGGTATCGTCCACATTGCCCCTGCATTCGGGGAAGATGATTTTGCTTTGTGCAAAAAACTAAATTTAAATCTTATTCAAATCGTTGATGCTGACGGTAAGTACATTAATACTCATCAAATAAAAAGCGGCTATCTGGCCGGTAAGTTTGTCAAAGACGCAGACGAGCTTATTATCGACGATTTAGAAAAGCGCGGGCTGATTTTTAGGACAGAGGATCAAGAGCATGATTACCCATTTTGTTGGCGTTGTAATACACCGCTCATTTATTACGCAAAGAATTCATGGTTTATTAAAATCTCCGCACTGAAAAATCAACTTATTAAAAATAATGAAAAAGTTAATTGGGTGCCGGTTCACATGAAAATGGGCAGATTTGGCAATTGGTTGCGAGAAATTCAAGACTGGACGCTTTCAAGAGAAAGATATTGGGGTACCCCCCTCCCCGTGTGGGAATGTGGCAGTTGCGCACATTATGAAGTCATTGGATCTCTGCAAGAATTAAATGATTTGAGATTTGTGCCCTCCGATAGTCTAGACAAAAGGCGAGGGACGCAGAAAAATTATCCGTTTGATGAGAGGGGTAATTTAAATTTACACAGACCATATATTGATTCCATTTTTCTCTCTTGCAAAAAGTGTGGAGGGCAAATGCAAAGAGTGGAGGAAGTTATGGATGTATGGTTCGATTCCGGGTCAATGCCATATGCCCAATGGCATTATCCTTTTGAAAATAAAAATAGAATTGATGGAGCGAGCCGTTCCAAACAGTTTCCGGCTGATTTTGTCGTTGAAGGGGTGGATCAAACCCGGGGTTGGTTTTATGTTCTTCTTGCTGTCGCTACTCTTCTAGGAAAAGGTGCCCCGTATAAGAATGTTATTTCACTTGGTTTAGTTCTCGATGAGAAGGGAGAAAAAATGTCTAAATCAAAAGGAAATGTAGTTGATCCATGGCTTATGATAGATAGATACGGCAATGACACTTTGCGATGGCATTTTTATAAATTAAATCCGGCTGGGGAATCTAAAAGATTTTCAGAAAAGGAAATAGCTCAAACTCAAAGAGATTTTGTTATGACACTTCTTAACGTAGTTAGGTTTTATGAACTTTATGCAAAGGATAAAAGATATATTTCTACCGATAAAATTCCACACCCCAAGAACATTTTGGATGAATGGTTGTTATCTCGTTTAAACTCGCTTATCAAGAAAATTACCAACGACCTTGAAAGTTATGATGCTACCACCGCTTCTCGTTCACTGGAGAATTTTGTAGTTGAAGATTTATCAAAGTGGTGGTTACGTCGTTCTCGTGGACGCTTCCAAAACTTCAAAAATAGAGAAGAATTTATAGCGGCAGTAAACTTGTTGCGGATGGTTCTTCTAGATATATCAAAACTCATTGCTCCGTTCACACCATTTCTGGGAGAAATTGTATATCAGGGATTGTATAAACAAAAGAAATCAAAAATTGATTCCGTACATTTCTGTGATTGGCCGCAAATTCAAAACAGATTAGCGAGTAAATCGGTAGAACAAAAGATGGATATTGTTCGAACTATCGTAGGCTTAGGATTAATGCAGAGAAAAAATGCCAATATTAAAGTCAGGCAACCGCTTGCGAAAATAACAGTTAACCATAAACCACTAGAGAAGAGCTTCTCATCTCTAATAGAAGATGAGTTGAATGTGAAATCTATAGAGTTTTCAGGAACAAATCGGTCACTTTTATCCGTTGAGTTAGATACGCAAATTACCGCCGAATTAAGAAGGGAGGGGTTGGTACGTGAATTTATCCGACAGGTCCAAGATGCGCGCAAAGAGGCTGGATATAGTTTTGATCAATCCATATTTTGCTACTGGCTCTCTGACGATAAAGAGGTCGTGGAGGCGATAGATAATTATCATGATTTTATTTCAAAAAAAACCCTGATTGAAAAACTGATTAAGTCAACTGATGGTTTTAGACAAGAAGACCTTGATGTAAAAAAGGACATCGAGCTTGAGCCGGGCAAAAAAATCTCATTCGGCCTAGAAAGCTAGAATGAATTAGCTTATGAGCATTGAGTCAAACGAATTAAGTGCCATATGGGATAAAGTATGGAAGGAATCACATTATGCCGATCACAGGCTAAGAATCGAAAGGGCTAAAAATAAGATAAGCATTCTCTTAAAGAAGGGTTTATCGTTAAAGCCAGGAATGAGAGTGCTTGATGCTGGGTGCGGCGACGGCAGTACGCTATTTCTTTTGGAGAAAGAGTTTGGGATTTTCCCCGTTGGTATTGATGTTTCAGAAGAAGCCATAAAACGGGCGCGATTTTTTTCCGAGAAAAACGCAGTCAGTTCAGAATTTAAGCGTGCCGATACGCGCTCACTTCCATTTCCATCGAACTATTTTGACTTGATATTAAGCTGGGGAGTGATAGAACATTTTAATAACTACGATCTTGCAATAGACGAGTTCCATCGAATCTTAAAACCACAAGGAACGTTAAACTTAATTCAACCGCATAGATTTTCCTTTGGTCCAATACAAAGAGTATTACTTCAGCTACTTGGCAGATGGGAATCCGGATTTCAAATAGAGTTTTCCGGAAAATTTCTGAAAAAGTTGCTGACCCAAAAGGGATTTACAAATATAGAATATTTTGTTACACCACCATTTCCAGACATGAAGTCCGTTTATTATACTGACTTGATCTTGCACACATTGTGGAAGGGTTGGGGCCATTATCTATATTTGACAGCAAGTAAGTACGAAGATAATGTTCTCCAAAAAACAGTGGTACTTATCAAACCGGATGCCTTTACAAGTAATCTAGTGGATCATATTATTAAAATGATTGAGTCATTGCACAATGTGAATATTCTGAGAAAGGAAGTATTTAAACCGACCAAAGAAGAAGTTGAAGCACATCACAATAAAGATCTATTCAATTCTTTGGGCGAACCCCTATTGAGAGAAAAAATAGTTGAGTACTGGCTTTCCGGACCAATGATAAAAATTTTAATAGAAGGCAAAGATATCATTGACCGTGTTCACGATTTGGTCGGTAATACTGATCCCAAAACATCTCCAAATAGTACGATCCGTTCTTTATCTAAAGATTCCGTAGAACGGGCGGATCAAGAAAATCGTGCGGTGAGAAATTTAGCTCATGCTCCACGATCCGAAGAAGAGGCGAAACGCGACCTTTCCATTTGGTTTAAGAATGATTAGTTTGTTGTATACCAATTCTGCTTTTTTCTTGGCTCGCAGGTAAAAAGCGGAGGGGGCTGGTTCCGGCTCGCAGGCAAAAAGTTTTCTCCCCCGAACTTCCGCATTGCCGAGCGGACGCTTTCGTTCCCCCTCAAAAATGCTTGGATTCTCGCGGGGAAATACCATGCCGAGGCGCAATGCGCCGAGGCAACTTCTTACGATTTTGCTAAAAGTAAAACTTGGCGGTGTGTATTGGACGAAGTTCGAATGTATTTCGGACAAAATCCGCAGGATTTTGACGAATGACACTTGCGCCTCGGCCGCGCTCGACAAGCTCGCGTGGGGCAAAACCCAAAAATTTCCTATCCTTTTTATTTGCGGCTCCCCCCACACCCCCCGCCGCGAAGCGGAAAATTTGAAAGGAAGGAAATTTTTGGTTTTGCTGCCGCCGCTTCA
>JACPEK010000003.1 GCA_016183535.1 Candidatus Brennerbacteria bacterium | reverse complement strand
ATATAGTTTTTATCAACTGAAATGCGCTCTAAATTTTCCAGACAAAAATCTTCCAATCGTTCGGCGGACACTTGTTTTACCGAACACGCCTGCCAGTCTTGTTTCATCGTGGCGGTGCAACGATAGTAATAATATCGGTTTAACTTTCCAGCGATATATTTGTTGGTAAAACAAGAAGTCATATTTGAGCCGCACTCCTCGCATTTTATTAGTCCGCCGAACAGGAAATTTTTGTACACTCTAAAATTTTTCCGTTTCTCCTTATGAATTTTTTGAGCAAGAGCAAAAATTTCTTCCGAAATTATCGGCTCGTGAATACCCCGATAAATTTCGCCATTGTGTAAAACCTTGCCGATGTAGATAACATTTCGCAATATATGGCTGATGTTTGTTTTAGAGAAATTTTTGCCTAACTTATTTTTAACTCCTTTGTCTTTCAACATTTGATAGGTTTTTGCCGTTGAACCACCTTCAATATAAGTTTCAAAAATTGATTTTATTTCCTCCGATTCTTTCGAGTGCGGGATAAGTTTCTTGTCTTGCCGTATATAACCATATGGAGTAAGCCCGCCGTTCGCCAGACCCTTTTTCGCGCGCTCCAACATTTTGTCTTTTGTCCTCTCGCTCGTTAGTTCTCGTTCAAACTGCGAAAAAGTGAGCATAATGTTGCGAAGCAACCTTCCGGCGGGCGTAGAAGTGTCAAATCTTTCGGTGATGGAAATAAACTCAATTTNNNNTGTAGACCAAAACCACATCAATTTTTTCTTTTTTCAAATCAGCAAGTAGTTCTTGCAAAGCTGGTCGTTCTAAAATTGCGCCTGAAAAACCAGCGTCATTGTAAACCTTGAAAACCTGCCAATCGTTTTGACTGGCGATAAACGACCGGATTTTCTGTTCTTGTGCTTCGCAGGACGAAAATTCCTTTTCAGCTTGGTTATCAGTTGAAACGCGAGTATAAATGGCGCAATTTTTGATATTCATAAATTTGTATTATTAATTGTTAAAAAAGAAAAAATTGATGTGGTTTTGGTCTACAAAATTGACGAAGCGAAGCCCAGCCCCGCCATTGGCGGGGCTGGGCGAGCGAACCCTCTCATCTTCAAAAAATGAGTTCGTATTGTCTTCTTTGGCTCCCGAATTAAAGCCCTCGCAAACTTTTGAAATCATTTTGCCAAATCTGATACACAAATCCAAAAAGCGAAATCTGAAATGATGCGCCCCGCCACAATTTTTCTGGGGCAAAGGAGGCGGGGCGACGGACTCGCCTGCGCGGAGGAGGGGTCTGGGGAGGAATCCGCGCGGGCTTTGACTTTCTTTTTTGAAAAAATCGGCGGCTACAAATTGAGAAAAGATTAAATTCATGTTAGTATAGTTGTGAGGGTTAGTTTCAACGCTCATACTTATACTATCATACTATGGAAAACAAGCAAAGTAAAGAAAAAGAAATAGGGGATAAAATAAAGGCATTGCGAATGAAGCAAGGGCTGACACAAGATGCACTCGCTCGCAAATGCGATATTCCCTATACAACACTTACCAAGATTGAGTCAAATGTTATAACGAAGCCGTCAATCCAAACCGTAACCAAGATTGCCGAGGGATTAGGAATAAGTATTGATGATTTGATTAAATAAAATTTTTATGAAAGTAAATGTTGGATCAAAAAATATAACTAAGGTACAGGCAGTAGAGGAAGCCCTTTCGGATTTTCCAGAATTTTCTTCGGCAGAAGTTATTGCTATGGCAGTTGATTCAGGAGTACATAAACAGCCAAAAAGCATGGAGCAAACTGTGCAAGGTGCGATGAATAGAGCAAAAAATGCTTTCAAGGACTGCGACCTTTCTTTTGGATTTAGAGAGTGGGCTTATAGAAGTTCCAAACACAAAAAGTGGATATATGAATATTACTATGTGTGCCATTTATGACGGCAAAAATTTTCACCTTGGAGGGTCATCGGCTTTTGAGTATCCGAAGGCAATGATTGATTTAGTTTTCAGTAAAGATTATGAGATTGATGAAGCCGCGAAAGAAGCCGGGTTTTCTCACGATGAAAATATTGGTGAAAGAGAAGGAATGATAGGTGCTCTCACGAAAGGACGGCTAGATAGAAAGGGCTATAGTAAGCAAGCAGTCATAACTGCCCTGATACACCTTCTTAATCCAGAGCATTACTAAATTTATATGAAAATAACAATTTGCGGGAGTATCGGGTTTTATAAAGAAATGGAATCAGCCAGAGATGAACTGGTCAAACACGGGCATGAAGTAAAAATACCAGAACTTGCCCTAGAGGTGCCTCAAGAATTTGGTGGTGGTAAAAAAGTTTATTTTGGTCAGTACATTGAACAAAATGGTGGTATAGACGCTTTCCCCGCAGAGCACAAGATTTGGGATATGAAAGAGGGGGCAATCAATGATCATTATGAAAAGATTGATTGGTGCGACGGGATTTTAGTTATCAATCACGAAAAAAGAGGAATTGATGGATATATCGGTGGAAATACCTTGATTGAAATTGGTGTTGCATTTTATCTTAAGAAAAAGATTTATATTTTGAATTCCGTTTCTTCTGAACTTTCTTATAAGCAAGAAATTATGGGGATGAAGCCAATAATGCTAAATGGTAATTTTTCAAAAATATGACTAAACGAGCTTTCATAATCCACGGCTGGGACGGCTACCCCGATGAGGGTTGGTTTCCGTGGCTCAAAACCGAGTTAGGGAAAAAAGGTTTTCAAGTTCATGTTCCGGCTATGCCGGAATCGGCGGAGCCGAAAATTGAAGCATGGGTTTCGCACCTTTCCAAAATTGTCGGCGAAGTTGATGAGAATACTTATTTTGTCGGGCATAGTATCGGTTGCCAAACCATTCTTCGATATTTGGAAAGTCTGCCCGCCGACAAAAAAGTTGGAGGTGCGACTTTTGTGGCTGGCTGGTTCACTTTGATGAACTTGAAAACCGATGAAGAAAAAGAAATCGCCAAGCCGTGGTTGGAAACGCCGATTGATTTTGCCAAAGTGAAGCAACATGCCAAAAAGTTTTTTGCGGTTTTCTCTGACAATGACGATGTTGTACCACAGGAAAACAAAAAACTTTTTGAGGAACGGCTTGGCGCGAAAACTGTAGTGGAACACGCTAAAGGACACTTTAGTGGAGGTGATGAGGTAAAAGAATTGCCAGTTATCCTAGAAGCAATTCTTTCACAGTAGCCGCCGATTTTTTCAAAAAAGAAAGCCGAAGCCCGCGCGGATTCCTCCCCAGACCCCTCCTCCGCGCGGGCGAGACCGTCGCCCCGCCTCCTTTGCCCCAGAAAAATTGTGGCGGGGCGCATCATTTCAGGTTTCGCTTTTTGGATTTGTGTATCAGATTTGGCAAAATGATTTCAAAAGTTTGCGAAGGTTTTAATTCGGGAGCAAGCGGATGATATAATGAAAAAGATGAAGATAAATAGGAACTCCAGCGTCATGCGCGGACTCGGGGAATGGGAAACCTTTCAAAAGTAGTGTTGAGAGCATAAAAGGTCGAACGTTAAAGAGTAAATGATAATACGATGAAAATTCGTTTTATGGTTTTTGTCCTCTGCGCGGCGCTTTTATTCCCCGCCCAGGGCGTGTTTGCGCAAAGTACCAACGTCTCCGTAGTGGGTGGGATTGAAAGCAAGAGCGAAGAGAGCATCACCGTCACCGGACCGGCGGATATCGAGATCACCAAGAAAGACGGGACCATCTATAGACTTCACGTCGAGGCCGGCGCCGCCGTTTCTTACAGCGTTAAAAACGATGAAAAGGGCACCATAAAAGTGGATGTGAAGAAGATCCCGTCCACGGGCGTTCTGCAGACGACCGGCGCGATAGATCCTCGGACAAATACGGTCGGCTTGACCTTCTTGTCTCCGGCGCGTGAAGCGTTCGGCGTGCAAAGCGTCACGCTTCCCGAAGACATACAGTTTACCTCCGACCTGAAGGTCGACGATTGGGACGCTCCCCGCAAGGCCACTTTCACGGCTACGCAGTCGACTATCAAGCTGCCGTCTTTCGATATTTTGAACGGACAGGCCGAAACGGGTCCCATTACGATCACCATAGATCCGGAAGATCCCGTCGTCGGTGAAATCGATCTGCTCACCGGTGAGTACACGACGTCGTATGGTCTCATCCTCGATATGCCGAACGTGCGCCTTTCGAATGGCCAGCCGCTCAAGGTGAAACAGGCGGTGCAGGGACTCGTCGACAAGGCAATATTGGCCAAGGTGTTGGGGAAACAGAGCGGAGCGGGGTCTTTCACGACCGCAGGAACCATCGCTGCCGTCGTGGTCGTTATTGTGGCGGCTCTGTTCGCGGTAAGGAAAATGAGAAAGGGAACGAATGCCATATAGTTCCGAGCCAACCGCAGGCGAACCCCCTTCAATCAAGGGGGTTTCGTTTTATAAAATTAAGTTATGAATGGGCCATTCTACAAAGACGTTCACCCCGCTTTCTTGAGCGTCGCCTCCCGCCCATACTGAACTCGAAGTTGGGGTTTTGGTTTAAGGCGCGGTGGTACGGGCTGGGCCTGCCTGCCGGCAGGCAGGGGTGGGTGCCGGTGAGGTGGCAGGGCTGGCTTGTGGTGGCCATCGGCATCACCATTCTTATCGCTGGTATTTACATTGGAGACACCGATGACGCTCCCGGCGCGGCACTCTTGGGCTTTCTCCTCATGATCGCGCTTATATTCACTTTCGGTTACTGGAAGGGAGAAAAACCGTACTGGAATTGGGGGCCGCCGAAGAAAGACAAGTGACCGAACAAAAAACAGTCGCCTCAGGCGACTGTTTTTGTTTCCAGACGTTGTTCGCTAGGAAAGGTGGTTCGAGACCAACTTGGTCATCTCGAACATGTTGACCGTTGCCTTCCCGCCGAACACCTCCTTCAGCTTCGCGTCGGCGTTGATGTTCCGCTTGTTCGAGGGGTCCTGGAGGTTGTGCTTCTTGATGTACTCCCAGAGCTTCTTTACCACCTCGGAGCGAGGCATCGGGCCCTCACCGACCACTGCCGCAAGCACTTCATCTACCTGCATCGGCTTCATGAACGCGGAATTCGCTTTTCCTGCCATGTGTTTATCGATAAATGTATTGTGGTGACCTTTAGATAAGGGTAGCAAATGGGAGGGGGATAGCAAATCCAAGGCGTAGATAGGTTACGGGATCCGTCTCTTCCGTTATAGACACCAGGATCGTGAAGTGGTACCTTCGTTTTAGTTGCTTTCTTCAACTTTTAAGGAGCTGTCTATGAAAAATAGACTCGCAGTGCTATTAGGGACCTGGTTTTATTCAGGTCTCATACCTCCAGTAGTTCTTACCGGTATGGCAGGGACTTACGGAAGTCTGTTCAGCGTGCCGCTGTGTTATGTGTTGTTGGTGGTTGCTTCGCAAGGAGTAGTAGTTCCGTACTACCTTACTGTCGGAACCATTTTTCTCCTCGGTCTTTGGAGCGTGCCGAGAGCTGAGTTCGCTTTAGGCCCGAGAACAGACTGGCGAGGGAAAACGAAGGTTCGAGACCAGAATCAGATCGTGATAGATGAAATGTTCGGTATGTTGGTCACGTGCTACCCATTGATCCTTATGGGCGTTCGCCCACATTGGCTCAATTTAGGGCTCGCTTTTGCCTTGTTTCGCCTTTTCGATATCGTCAAGGTTCCGCCCGCGAGGTTCTTCGATAATATGAAGAACGTGTTCGGTGTGATGCTCGACGATCTTGTCGCGGCCGTATATGCAGGCGCCGTTCTTTACTTGGTTCTTATGCTCTTTTGATCGTATGTCTGATTTCATACCTTAAAGCCCATCAATCGATGGGCTTTTGTATGTTTTCTTTATGACACAAGGGTATGTTCACTTCAACCTTTGTGTTCAATATATAGGGGTCAGGTCAACGGGTCTCAATTGCTCGCGCCATCGTCCATAATCCGAAAATCATTTTCGCCGACGAGCCAACCGCGAGTCTCGATTCGGAGCGTTCTCTTGAGATTATGGAAATATTTGCGGAGCTGAACCGCCACGGATAGACCGTTGTGATGGTGACGCACGAAGCGGAGTTCGCGCGGTTCAGCAAGCGCATCGTGAAATTGAAAGACGGCGCAGTTTTCCGCGAGGAGACATAGGGTTGTGTGTAATGACGTATAATAGACGTAGGTATGACTTCGGAAGACCGGTCAAAAAACAAGGAAATTTTTCTTATCGCGCTCGCCGCAATATTGGCCGGCGGGATTTTTTACACCGCCCGCTCAAATCCCGTTTTGGCGCCCGCGCCGGTTTTTTGCACACAGGAAGTTAAACAGTGTCCGGATGGTTCGTATGTTGGTCGTTCCGGACCTCAATGTGAATTTACTGCTTGTTTAGGTGAAAATGCCGATGCGGCTTGGAAATCATTCACGGACGACAAACAAGGCATCACCTTCTCGTATCCGACAACGTTAACAACTCAATATACCGTTCCGATCGACTGGCCACCGAAAGCCGCCGCGCTTGTTCAGTCGTTCATCTGTACACCGACTGGAGACGAATATTCGCAGGCCGGCCGGACGGTACAACGGATGGTGGACGATCGCACGTATTGCGTGACGATGGAAAGCAATATGGGACTAGGAAGCGTTATCACGCAATATGTATACGCCACGGAGAAAAACGACAAGTTGGTCATCTTCACGTTTAGTCTGCAGGCTGTGAGATGCGACCATTATGACGAACCGCAGCGCACCGCCTGCGAGAATGAACGGTCATCGTTTGATCTTGACGGCGTGGTGGATCGCATGGCGCAAAGCGTGGTGTTGCGATAAACACACACGCCCCGCACGGACGGAAAAAAATAAGCGCGCGCGTACCACCGTCCGCTAGCGGGCGGTCGCCGTTTCGACCGCGGTTTTGTTCGGGATCGCCATCCTCTTGCCGTCGGGGGCTACGACTTTCACGTGCGTGTCAGAAATTTCGACGATCGAAAACCCGCGCGTTTCGAAATAACCGCGCACGATGTTCTGGAGCGTTCCGTTCAGCGGATATCGTTCCGTTGTCCGTATCGTTCCCTCGGCGTCGATTTCCAAACCTTCTTTTTTATCTTTTGCTTCCTCTTCCGGCGGTTTTTCTTCGATCGCCGGAAGAAACTCGCCACGTTCTCTCTCCATCGTCCCCATTATACCACCGCCCGCGCGCCGCGCACGGGTCTTGCTATACTGTTTCTATGTTGAAGAAAGCTCTCATATCTCTCGGTATCGCGGTTGCGATCGGTACGGCGTATTGGCTTATTGCGCCGCTCTTTATTGACGTTCAGGTGAGTGAATCGTTGGGTGATATATATAGAGAGATGGATGGACGCGGATTAGAGGGCGCGGATCAGCGCGGATCGGAACAAGCACAAGCGCCGGCGCTCGAAGTTATACGTCGGGGAACTTTCGTGTCGCTTGCGGGGCACTCCGCGGAAGGTACCGCAACCTTGGTGAAAATAGGGGAGAAGCACTATGTGCGGTTCGAGAACGACTTTCGGATGACAAACGGACCCGACCTTTTTGTCCACTTCGGGAAAAACGACGCGTATGCCGTCGAGGCGCGCCTCGGAGCCCTGAAGGGGAACGTTGGGGGCCAGAACTATGAGGTTCCGGAGGGGATAGACCCCACGCAATACGACGAGGTGTGGGTATGGTGTCGGGCGTTCGCGGTGCCGTTCGGCATGGCAACGCTGAACTGACGCGGATAGCGAGGTAATAGAAGCGGATCAACGCGGATGGCCAGAAAAGTTGACCGTGGCGCCCAAACGTCGCGGAATTTTTTGTTATACACCGTTGACGGTATATCGGGGGCGGCGATAGGGTGTACCCACGTAATTTAACAATCACTAAAAGAGAAAGGAGGTTTCCTATGGAAACCACAAAGAAAGGCATTCAATGGGAGAGGCTCTTCGGAAATCCCACCACGCACCCGTTCGAGGACCTGCAATGGGTCTTATGCGACGTTTCCATCTTGGATAAAGATGGGAAAAAAGTCGTTTTTGAACAAAAGCGCGTGGAGGTTCCGGAGATTTGGCGTGAAGACTCTCGCCGGAACGCCGCCTCGAAGTATTTCCGGGTTCCAGACGGCGGCACACGGGAGCACTCCGTGAAACAGATGCTTGAGCGTGTGGCAAGAACCATCGCGACGAAAGGACTTGAGCTCGGATACTTCGACAGCGAAGAGTCGCGCAAGAATTTTGAGCGCGACATCGTGTGGCTCACGCTCCACCAGTACATGGCTTTCAACAGTCCCGTATGGTTTAACGTGGGCATCGAAGACACCCCGCAGTGCTCTGCATGCTTCATTCTCTCGGTCGAGGACAATATGCGTTCCATTCTCAAGTGGTACGAAACCGAAGGAATGATTTTTAAGCAAGGTTCTGGTTCGGGAGCGAACGTTTCGAATATTCGCTCCTCGAAGGAAGAACTGTCGCGCGGCGGCATAGCATCGGGTCCGGTATCTTTCATGCATGGCGCGGATTCCGTGGCGAACGTGATCCGCTCTGGCGGCGCCACGCGCCGCGCGGCAAAGATGGTCACTATGAATGTGGACCATCCGGATATTCGTGATTTCATCCGTTGTAAAGCGGAGATGGAAAAAATGGCGCGCGTCCTCGCGGAAGCGGGGTTTGACACCTCGCTTAATGGAAAACTATTTTCCATCTACACCACCTTGCCGTATCAAAACGCGAATAATGCGGTTCGCGCGACTAACGAGTTTATGGAAGCCGTCGTGCACGATCAAGAGTGGGCGCTTAAAGCCGTCACGAGCGGTAAGACGCTTGAAACGGTAAGCGCCAAAGAAATTCTTCGGGAAATAGCGGCCGCGGCATGGTTTTCCGGCGACCCGGGGATGCAGTTTGATACCACTATCAACGACTGGCACACCTGTCCCAACTCCGGGCGCATTAATGGCTCGAATCCTTGCAGTGAGTACATGCATCTTGATGACTCCGCGTGCAATCTCGCGTCCTTGAACCTTCTGAAATTTCTGCGAGAGGACGGATCAATCGATGTGGAATTTTTCCGGAAGGCGGTTCACGCCACCTTCTTGGCACAGGAGATCATCATCGGGTTCTCGAGTTATCCGACACAAAAAATAACCGAGAACGCCCGGAAGTTCCGCGAAATCGGCCTCGGCTACGCGAACCTCGGCGCGCTTCTTATGGCGCTCGGGCTTCCGTACGACTCCGACGAGGCACGTACGCTCACAGGCGCTATCACCGCACTCATGACGGCAGAGGCGTACCACGAATCAGCGGAGATCGCCGCCGCCATCGGCCCCTGCGAGGGGTTTTTTGAGAATAAGGAACCAATGCAAAAGGTTCTCCAGATGCACCGTATGGAAGCGCATAGTCTCACGCTGAACGGTGTGGGATTCGAAGCGTTAGTCCACGAAGCCGAACGCGCGTGGATCGAGACGTGCGAGCTTGCCGAGCGATATGGCGTGCGCAACACGCAAGCAACGGTGCTTGCGCCGACCGGCACCATCTCGTTTCTTATGGCGTGCGACACGACCGGCATCGAGCCGGACCTTGCGCTCATAAAATATAAGAACCTTGTGGGCGGCGGCCAGCTCGCGATAGAGAATCAACAAGTTGAGCCGGCGCTCAAGCGAATCGGTTACTCTGAAACCCAAATTGGGGCCATCCTGCAATATCTCCGCGAGAACGGTACCGTCGAAGGCGCGCCAGGACTGAAGGAAGAACATCTCCCCGTGTTCGACTGTTCGTACAAGCCGGAGAAAGGCACACGCTTTATTCATTATATGGGCCACCTCAAAATGATGGCGGCCGCGCAACCCTTCATCTCCGGTGCGATCTCGAAGACGGTAAACCTCCCTCACAGTGCGACCGTGGAGGACTTCGAGAAAACCTACCTTAAAGCGTGGGAACTCGGCCTCAAAGCGGTGGCGCTGTACCGAGAAGGGTCGAAAGTTACGGAAGTACTTTCGACCAAAAAATCTTCTCTATCGAAAGGGGCAAAACCCGCACGTCGTCGGCTTGCGTGGCGGAGACCGGCCGAGAACATTAAAATCGAGATCGGGGGCCAGGAAGGATATCTCACCCCCGGCAAATACGAAGACGGTGATCTCGGAGAAATGTTCATCGAGATCGCAAAGGGCGGCTCGACCCTCTACGGCATGACGCGGTGTTTTTCTATCGCGGTGTCGATTGGTCTCCAATACGGCGCGCCGCTCAAGGCGTTCGTGAAGCAATTCATGAACCAGCGTTTTGAGCCGGCGGGTTTCACTCCGCTTGATCCGGATATCCACATGGCAACCTCTATTGTGGATTACGTTTTCCGGCGGTTAGCGTTGGACTTCCTTTCCAAGGAGGATCAGGAAGAACTCGGCGTTATAAAAAAGGAGGAAGAATATTCTCCTTTGGAAAACGGCACCGTAAAAATCTTCTCGCCAGAAGAGGCGAGCGAACACGACGGCAAAACCTGTCTTGAGTGCGGCTCTCTCATGAAGAGGGCCGGCACGTGCTACACGTGTCCGCAATGCTTTTCCAATACCGGTTGCGGATAAAACCAACCAGTTTAAGGAGCGGTATCCACCGCTCCTTTTTTGTCGGTATGCGGAATAAAAAACCACAGACGAAGAGTCCGTGGTTTTTTTGTGACTATTTATAAATTCAGGCGGGAGAACAGGACGAAATTTCCGTCGTTCGCGCGGATCGGTTTTTCCGTATCCCACCGCGCGATGAGCGCCGCGACGGAGATTGCGAGCGGGATTCCCTTCGGTTGAATGTCGATACGGGGGCCGAAACCTTTCGCGCGCTCGCCGTAGAACCCGCAGGCAAACCACGGGAGCACCCGCATTTTGAGGCGTGCTTCCCAGTTTACGATGTGCCGCGACGCCTCGATCGCGCACTCGAAGTAGTAGAGATCGACCGTGCCGAACCCCGTCATATCCCTTCCGATCCATAATCTTCCCCGCACGTAGTGCGAGGGATGGTGGTCGAGGGGGTTGCCGTTCAGGCCGCCGCCCGCTTCCATACCGAACGATCGCGAGGGGGCATAGGAGAGGCCGACCACGAGCGCGCTTGGGGGCCGGGGATTGTTGTTCGCGCGTGCGAACACAAACCAACTGATCCGCTCCTCGTCGACGACGAAATGCCGCCGCAGGTAAGCGACCGCATAGGTCGCAACATCCGACGAGTCGAAATAGGCACGGAACTCTACCATCCCTCCTCTCATTTCTTCATGTTCTTGCGCGAAGAGAGGGATCGCGCAGACTACCAAAAAGGCGATGACAACTATCATCGCTTTCATACTTCCTCCTTGTTATGAATGGAATTTACTAATACTACTAGTACTAGTGATTCTGTTTTTCGTCAATTTTTCGTTCTATGGCATCTTCTTGACGATATACCCCGTAGGGGTATAATGACGGCATGGTGCAAGGAAAATGGATCGTGCCCGCTTCGGTCGCGCTTTCGATTTTATTGGTGGCGCTCGCCTGGGTTTATCAACTTGGCGCTTCCGCGCCCGCGATGCCACCCCCCGCTTCTTTTGCGGCGACAGAGGATCTCCCGATCGATTTCGACGCGCTTGAACGCGAACTCACCGCCACGGGTGTCATAAATCCAACGAAATTCGACGCGGGCGTCCGCACAAAGCTCAACGTCCTCTGGGCGTTCGGTCTCGCGAACGAGAACCCGATACTCACCGAAGGACCGATGATGGATGTGCGCTACGGCGGTGCGGGGAACTTTGCGTCCACAGGTGGGTGGACCTTGGCGAAAGGGAGCGCGATGGACCACTATGCCATGCACCGGTTCGTGACACTCACCGAAGGTGAGCAGGAACTGGTGGAGCGTGTTTCAAAAAATATTTACCGCCCGTGTTGTGGAAACTCGACCTACTTTCCTGATTGCAATCACGGTATGGCGATGTTGGGCCTCTTGGAACTCCTTGCCGCGCAGGGCGTTGATGAAAGCGGAATGTACCGCGCGGCGCTCGCGATGAATGCGGAATGGTTCCCTGATACCTACGATGCCATCGGGCGATATTTCGAGGCACGGGGCGTGGCACGCAAAGACATCGATCCGAAAATTGCGCTTGGGGCGGATTTCTCAAGCGCTACAGGATACGCGCGCGTACTTGCGGAGGTGGAGCCACTCCCGTCGCGGGGAGGAGGGAGTTGCGGGGTTTAGTATGATTATCAATTATTCTTATGCACCAGAACATAAAAACAAACGCCATCAAACGGCTCCGGAGAGCGGCGGGACAGGTACAAGGATTAGGGCGCATGGTGGAGAAAGGAACGTACTGCGTGAAGATCATCCACCAATCGCTTGCGGTCAAAGCCGCGCTTTCGGCATTCGAGGACGTGATACTGGAGAACCACCTGAAAACGCACGCCGTTCACCAGATACAGAAAGGAGAAAGCGCGAAAGCGGTGCGGGAACTCGCCACCATCTATAAGCTTTCGCGCAGGAAATAAAAGGTCGAAGGAAATCACGCCGATACTATGAATCAAAACTTAGGAAAATTGGACCGTATTCTTCGCTTCTTACTCGCGTTTTGGTGGTTGGGGCCGTGGGCGCCGCAGTATGAGACCCCATGGCTTGCCATCGTTATTGCGGTCGTCGGGTGGATCGCGCTCATAGAAAGTTTCACGGGATGGTGCTGGCTCCACACCGCGTTCCGCATCGATAACAAGAATCAATAATTTATGTGTTTCCATCATCACGCAAGTTCAGAGGAAAAAGGGAGTGCTCACTACACTTGTCCGATGCACCCCTCGGTCCGCGAATCGCAACCGGGACGGTGTCCGGAGTGCGGAATGGACCTGATACCCGAGAAGAAAGTGCACACGGAACATGCAGGGCATGAAGGAGATATCGACCGGCATGCGGGGCATCACACGGAGGATTTTTTGAAGAAATTCGTCATCAGCGCCGTTCTTACGGTGCCGGTCGTACTCTTCTCGGACATCGCGGCGACATTTCTCAAGGTAACGCCCGGCCCCTTTCCCGGCGCGCCGTACGTCACTTTCGCGCTCGCCTCGCTCATTTTCTTCTACGGCGGGTGGGTGTTTCTTTCCTCGGCGTGGCGCGAGCTCCGCGCGCGGCTCCCCGGGATGATGACCTTGATCGCGATCGCGACTTCGGCGGCGTATCTCTGGAGCGTTTACACGCTGATCTCGGGTCTCGGTGCGCCGCTCTGGTGGGAACTCTCGACCCTCGTTACCATCATGCTTCTCGGGCACTGGCTCGAGATGCGGGCGGTCAAAGGCGCATCGGCGGCCCTGAAGGAACTCTCAAAACTGCTTCCCGACACGGCGGAAGTCATCATTATTAATGACGAATCTCAAATCCGAGATTCAAAACTCAACACTAAAATCGTTCCAATTTCCGAACTTAAGGAAGGCGATCTCGTGTTCGTGCGTCCCGGCGGGCGTATTCCTGCGGACGGCGTGGTGAAGGAGGGGCGCGCGGAGGTGAACGAATCTATGGTGACAGGTGAATCGGCGCCGGTATTGAAGATCGCGGGCGCCACGGTGATTGCGGGGACGGTGAACGGAGACGGCGCGCTCCGCATCTCGGTCGCCAAGGTGGGAAACCACACCTTCCTCGCGGGCGTGATGCGGCTAGTGAGAGAAGCGCAGGCTTCGAAGTCGCGCCTCCAGCTCCTCTCCGATCGCGCGGCGCTCTACCTTACGTACGTGGCGGTCGGCGGCGGCGGCGTTACGCTTGCCTCGTGGCTCGCCGCAGGCGCGCCCGCGGGGTTTGCGGTGGAGCGGCTCGTCGCGGTTCTCGTGATCGCATGCCCGCACGCTTTGGGACTCGCGGTGCCTTTGGTCGCATCACTTTCGACCACCATCGCCGCGCGTCAGGGATTTTTAGTGAAACAGCGACTCGCGCTCGAAGCGGCGCGCAACATCGATGTGGTGCTTTTCGACAAAACGGGGACGCTCACGAAAGGCGAATACGGCATTACGGAAATCTGGCCCGCGGGGGCGAAAGACGAGGATGAACTTCTCGCACTCGCCGCGGCGGTGGATGCGCACTCCGAGCACTTCATATCCCGCGCGATCGTGAGCGAGGCGAAGCGGAGAAACCTCGCGGTGCCGGAGGTGCGCGACTTCACGCGTCTTCCCGGACGCGGCGTAGAGGGGAAGGTAAATGGTGTGATGGTGGCGGTCGGCGGCGAGAAAATTCTCGAGGGTAGAGTTGCGGCCGTGCCGGATACGCTCCGGAGGTCCGTGGCGGAAGAAGGGGAAAAGGGGAAAACCGTCATTTACGCGGTGCGCGAGAACAAACTTTTCGGCGCTTTCGCGCTCGCGGATTTGATCCGCGACGAGTCGCGGGCGGCGATTGCCGCGCTCCGCGCGGGAGATGTCGAGGTCGCGATGGTGACGGGAGACACCGAAGGGGTGGCGCGCTGGGTTGCACGCGAGCTAAATATTGCGACCGTCTTCGCGCGTGTTTTGCCGGCCGAGAAGGCCGAGAAGGTAAAAATGCTCCAGACGCAGGGGAAGAAAGTTGCCTTCGTGGGGGATGGCGTGAACGATGCACCGGCGCTGACACAAGCCGACCTCGGTATCGCGATCGGCGCGGGCACGAACGTGGCGGTGGAGTCCGCCGGCATCATTCTTGTCCGGAACGATCCGCGCGACATTCCGAACATCATCGAACTTTCCCGCGCGACCTATCGGAAAATGGTGCAGAATTTATGGTGGGCGACGGGGTACAATATCGTCGCGCTCCCTTTGGCGGCCGGCGTGCTCGCGACGCAGGGGATTCTTCTCGCGCCCGCCGTCGCCGCGGTTTTTATGTCGCTCTCGACGGTGATTGTCGCGGTGAACGCGCTTCTCTTGCGGCGCGCGCGGGTCGCGGTATAATCAGGACACTATGTTTCTGAATCTCGAATTTTGGGCATTCGTCGTCGGGGGACTGCTTGTCGCATATTGGGGGTACGTCGAGATCGCCGGCTGATTTTTTTATGACACATCAAGCGTCTCCGCACGCGCACGCTCCGCGCCGCGCGCGGAAAAAATGGCTTTTTATCGGACTCGCGGCGTTTTTGGTAGCCGCCGCGGTCGCGTGGTTTGCGTTCGGGAAAAGCAAAATTCGTCCGGAGGAAGTTACCGTCGCACGGGCGACGATCGTCGAAACCGTCTCGGTGACGGGGCGGGTGAAGCCGGCGTCGGATGTTGATCTCGCGTTTGAGCGAAGCGGGAAGGTGAACCGCACGCTTGTCAAAGTCGGCGATCGCGTGGCCGCCCGCGCCCCACTCCTCGAGCTTGACGCGAGCGATCTCCGCGCCGATCTCCGCGAAACAGAGGCGCAGGTGGCGACGGAGCGCGCAAACCTCGAAGAACTTCGGCGCGGCGCGCGCCCGGAAGAAATCGCCGTGAAAGAGGCCGAGCTTGCGAAAGCGGAACAGGATTTTGCGAACTACTACACCGCCGCGCTTGTTACGGTGGAAGACGCCTACGCGAAAGCCGACGACGCGGTGCGCGCGAAAACCGATCAACTTTTCACGAACGACGACACTGATACCCCGACGCTCACGTTCACCGCTTCTGACTCGCAGGCGCAGGTGGATGTAGTGGAGCTCCGCCGCCGCGCGGGGAAACAGCTCGTTGCATGGAGCGTGGAGCTTCGCGCGGTGCGCGCGTCAAGCACGCCGTCGGCGATCCGCACGCTTCTCGCAGATTCTGAAATCTATCTTGCGCTCGCGCGCGACTTTCTCGCGCGCGCCTTGGACGCGGTGAACGCGTCGGTGGGGATTTCGGCTTCAACCGCAGATACCTATAAAACCTCGATCGGCACCGGACGCGCGAATGTGGCGACGGCGACCACGAACGTGTCGGGTGCCACGCAGAATCTCGCCGCGCAAGCATTGGTGGTGGCGAAATCAAAGTCCGATCTCGCCCTCACGAAGGCTGGAGCGACTGTGGAAGAACTGGCCGCGGCCGAGGCAAAATTACTTCAAGTGGAAGCGCGTCGCGACGCCGCGTCCGCCGCGCTTGCGAAAACCGTCATCACCGCGCCTTTCGCGGGGCTCGTGACGAAGCAGGAAGCGAACGTGGGAGAAATTGTGGCGGCGAACGAAACATTGGTGTCTTTGATCGCGGAGGAATCACTCGAACTCGAAGCCTACATTCCCGAGGTGGACGTGGGAAAAGTGACGGCGGGCGACTTTGCCGCGGTCACGTTTGACGCCTACGGTCCCGATGAGATTTTTTCCGTGCGCGTGGCGCGCATGGAACCGGCCGAAACGGTGATAGAAGGCGTCGCGACCTACAAAACTATTTTTCATTTTGCGAATTCGGGCGTCACAGACGTGCGCGACGCAAAGAGTCTCGTGAAATCCGGCATGACGGCGAACCTTGAGATCGAAACCGATCGGCGGGAGAATGTCGTCGCGGTTCCATTCCGCTCTCTCCGCGAGCGGAATGGAGGGTGGGCGGCGTACGCGGCTGATCGGAGCGGCGCGCTTACGGAGCGCGCGGTAACAATAGGGTTGCGCGGCACGAACGGCGAGGTGGAAATAACGAGAGGACTCGATGAAGGAGATCGCATCGTGGCGACGCCGCCGAGAGAATAACTCCGCGACATGACGCTCATCGAAGTACGCGAGCTTTCCAAAACGTACGCGGACGACGGTGTTTCAACCCCCGCACTTCGGGGAGTTTCGTTTGATATCGGGAGGGGTGAGTTTGTCGCCATTATGGGGCCTTCAGGGTCGGGGAAATCAACCCTACTCCATCTTCTCGGATTTTTAGATCGCCCGACGGGCGGCACGTATCGCTTCGACGGCCGGGGCATTGACGAATATACCGACCATGAACTCGCCGAAGTACGGAACCGTAAAATGGGGTTTGTGTTCCAGACGTTCAATTTACTCCCGCGCACGGATGTGCTCGAGAATGTGAAACTCCCCCTTCTCTACTCCGGGATTCCCGAGAAGCGGTGGAATCGCATGGCAGAAGAGGCGATCGAAGCGGTGGGACTCTCGCACCGTCTTTCGCACGAATCCTCCCAGCTTTCGGGAGGGGAGCGCCAGCGGGTCGCGATCGCGCGGGCGTTGGTGTTGCGCCCCGAGATTATTTTTGCGGATGAACCGACGGGAAATCTTGATTCAAAATCTGGTAAGGCGGTCATGGCGATCCTTGAGGATTTGAATCGGACGCGCGGACATACCATCGTGCTCATCACGCATGAAACCTACACCGCGGAACAAGCCGAACGCATCATCCATCTTATGGACGGCGAAATTGCGAACGACGAAAAGGTAAAGGCGCGCCGCACGAGCGATCATTTTATCAAATAACCTATTCCATGTTTATCCGGCGCGCATTCACCTCGGCGCTTCGCGGCTTGAACACTCATCGCACGCGATCGGCGTTGACCATGCTCGGCATCGTGATCGGGGTGACCGCGATCATTCTCATTGTGTCCCTCGGCGAAGGCGCGCAGGCCCTTATTCTCGGCGAGGTACAATCGATCGGCGCGAAGGTGATCGCGATCGTGCCGGGGCGCGAACCGAAGGGGCCGTCGGACTTCTTGAGCACGTTTACCGATTCACTGAAGCAGAAAGATCTCGATGCGCTCTCGCGCTCCACCAATGTGCCGCATCTCGGCAAGATCATGCCGATCGTTTTCGGGAGCTACAGCGTCTCGTATGGCAGTGAAACATACCGTCCCACCATTTACGGCGCGACACCGTTGTTCGGCGAGATATACGACGTGCATCCGAAGACGGGACGTCTTTTCAGCGACGATGAGGTGCGGGGGTACGCCGACACCGCGGTGATCGGGTCGAAGGTGGTCGAGGAACTTTTTGGGAATGAAGAGGCGCTTGGAAAGCGGGTGAAGATAAAAGAAAAAAGTTTCCGGGTGGTCGGAGTGCTTGAAACGACGGGTCAGTCGTTTTTCCTGAATTTCGACAGCGCGGTAATCGTGCCGTATACGACCGCCCAGCAGTATCTCTTCGGTATAAAATATTTCAACCGTATTGTGATCGAGGCGGACACCGAGGATCACGTGGCGGAAACCATCGAGGATGTGAATACCACACTCCGTGCCTCGCATAACATCACGGATCCCGAGAAGGACGATTTTTTCCTCGAGACGCAGGCGGATGCCATGAAAACCGTTTCCACCATCACCGACGTCTTGACGCTCTTCCTCGCCGCGGTGGCGGCGATCTCGCTCATTGTGGGCGGCGTCGGCATTATGAACATCATGCTGGTGTCGGTGACGGAGCGGACGCGCGAGATCGGCCTCCGGAAGGCGGTGGGAGCGAAAGGGTCCGACATTATGCTTCAGTTTCTTCTTGAGGCGGTGATTCTCACGGTCGCGGGTGGCCTCGTCGGCGTGGCGCTCGGCGCCTTCTTCTCGTTCGCCATCTCGCTTATCCTCGGCCGCACGCTCGCGGTGGATTGGGAATTTGTGTTTCCGGTCGGCGCGGCGTTTCTTGGTATCGGCGTTGCGGCGGCGGTGGGGCTCGTCTTCGGCCTCTACCCCGCCCGCGTCGCATCGAAGAAAAGTCCCATCGAGGCGTTGCGGTATGAATAAGGTGTTGCTATGCCCCGGAATGAAAACCGGCTGTGTCGCCGGAAAACGCAGAATGGCTCCGTGGAGTTGTTACGAATAGTTTCACGGTTTGGTATAATGGTCGCATGAGAATAATCAAGAAAACGAACGTGGACGCGGGACTCTTATTGATTCGTCTCGCGCTCGCGGCGGTGTTCATCGGTGCGGGATGGATGAAGTTCGGAAATCTCGGCGCCACGGCGGCATTTTTTGCCGGCCTTGGCCTCCCCTCGTTTTTTGCATACCTTGTTCCGGCGACGGAGCTTCTCGCGGGCATCGCCCTCGCGCTCGGAGTTTTTACGGATCTCGCGGGCATCTTACTCGCGATCGTCATGGTGGGTGCGATCGCGCTCGTGAAATTTAAAGGAGGTTTCTTCGGAGGATATGATTTTGATCTCGTGCTCCTCCTCGCGGCCTTGGGCATCGCGTTTGCGGGTCCGGGAAAATACGCGACGGGAAAGTGTTCAATCCATTCCGACCTCGGTGCTCCTGCGGCATGATTTCCATAGAAGATTTTAAAAAAATCGAGCTTAAAATCGGGAACGTTCTCGCCGCGGAACGGGTTGAGGGGTCGGAGAAGTTGGTGAAACTCTCCGTCGATCTTGGAGAAGAATCGCCTCGTCAAGTCTTGGCGGGGGTCGCGATAGCGTACGTGCCCGAGGCGCTTGTGGGACGGCAAATAGTCGTGGTCGCGAATTTAGAACCGCGGAAACTCATGGGGATGGAAAGCAACGGTATGCTCCTCGCGGTGGAGAGCGATGAGGGGCCGGTACTGCTTGCGCCAAGCAAGAGCGTGACGCCGGGTGCGAAGGTACGTTAGCATGAAACATACCGAAGGCATGAATTCTGATTTTCAATGACCAGTTGGAAATTGAGGAATTGAGAATTCATTGATAATTGAAAATCGGTAATTGATAATTTTTACACGATATGGATATCAACCAAAAAATAAGAAGTGCCCCGCGCGACGTATTTCTTCATCTCCTCGCGTTCGTCGCGCTCTATGCCGCGGCAACCGCGTTTCTCACGGTCGCGTTCCAACTCGTGAATCTCCGGTTCCCCGACATTTTGGAAGGAAGGGGATATTATGCGTTTGACGGCGCGCGGAATGCCTTGCGTTGGGCGCTCGCATCTTTCGTGATCGTGTTTCCAGTCTATGTTTTCGTGGCGCGCTTCCTGCGGAAGGAATACGAGGCGATACCGGAGAAGCGCGAGCTTAAGGTGCGAAAGTGGCTCGTATCGTTCACCCTCTTTGCGGTGGCGGTGACGCTCATTTCCGATCTTGTGTCGCTCCTCTCTCATTTCTTGGAAGGCGAGCTTACCGCAAGGTTTATTTTGAAAATCGCCGCGGTTGCCTTTGTTGCGGGTGCGGTCGGCGCGTACTATCTTTGGGCGCTCTCGGGGCGTTCCGTCACACGCGGCGCAAAAATCGCCGTTTCCGGCATTCTTCTCGTTCTTGCGGTGGGCGTAGTTGCCGGATTTGCTTCCGCGGGGAGCCCCTCCGCGGAACGTTTCCGCCGCGTGGATGTCCAGAGGGTCCAGGATCTTCAGATGATTCAGGGCGAAATTATCAATCATTGGCAGAGAAAAGCCGCGCTCCCCGAAAATTTTGAAACGCTCACGGATCGCATTCGCGGCGTTACGATTCCCCGTGATCCGGAAACGCGCGTGTCCTACGAATACCGCGTAACCGGCGACCTGTCGTTCGAGCTTTGTGCGGTATTCGCGCGCGCCAGCGAAGACGGCGGAAACGCGCGCGCGCCAAAGCCGTTCGTCTACTCCGATGCATACGAAGAAGGTGAGAGCTGGATTCATCCCGAGGGGCGCGCCTGCTTTGCTCGCACCATTGATCCCGATCTCTACCGTCTCCCTTCGCGGTGAGGTAGGATAGGGGCGTGTTCGAAATCACATCGAAATTCGATCCGGCGGGCGACCAACCGAAGGCGATCAAGGAACTTGCGGGAGGACTCGCGCGCGGCGACCGCTACCAGACGCTCCTCGGCGTGACGGGATCCGGAAAAACTTTCACCGCGGCGCACGTGATTGCGCAGGCCCAGAAACCCGCGCTTGTCATCGCGCACAACAAAACGCTCGCGGCCCAGCTTACGAACGAGTTCCGCGCGCTTTTTCCGAAAAACGCAGTGCACTATTTTGTCTCTTACTACGACTATTACCAGCCGGAGGCCTATATGCCGACTACCGACACCTACATCGGGAAGGAGGCGATGATCAACGAGGAGATTGACCGGTTGCGCCACGCGGCGACCGCGGCGCTTCTCACGCGGCGCGACGTGATCGTGGTGGCGTCAGTCTCCTGCATCTACGGCTTGGGCGCGCCGGAGGTTTACGCGGAAAATATCTTTCATTTGAAACGCGGTGCGCTGATCGACCGCGCGACATTCTCGCGGAAACTCATCGAGCTTCATTACACGCGCACCAACTCGGATCTCACGCGCGGCACTTTCCGCATTCGCGGGGATCAGTGGGAGATTATGCCGCCGGATCGCGAACTGATCTACGCCTTGGAAGTGAAACGCGGCGCGATTCAAAAAATGTACGAGATTCGACCCGCGGAAGGATTTGTGCCCGGGGTGACGCCGGAGGTAGCGGAGGTTATTATGGCGCCCGCAAAGCATTTTCTTACCCCGAAAGAAGAGAGGGAGCGCGCGATAAAAGCGATCAAGGAGGAGTTGAAAAGCCAACTCAAGAAATTTGAGAAAGAAGGAAAACTTCTGGAAGCGGAACGCCTGGAGCGCCGAACAAAGTTCGATCTTGCCATGATTCGTGAGGTGGGCTACTGCCACGGCATCGAAAACTATTCGCGGCATCTCTCGGGGCGCGCGGCGGGGGAGCCGCCCGACACGCTTCTCGATTATTTCCCCCGCCGAAAGCCCGAGGGGCATTCAGGCGGGCAGGCCGACTTCATTACCATCATCGACGAATCCCATGTCACCGTGCCGCAGATCGGTGGCATGTACGAAGGCGACGCGGCGCGAAAGAAAACTTTAATCAAGTACGGTTTCCGCCTTCCTTCCGCCGCCGACAATCGCCCCTTGAAATTCCAGGAATTTGAAAAACGGATCGGGCAGGTTATTTTCACCTCTGCAACGCCGGGGCCGTTCGAGAAGAAAATGAGTGCGCAGACGGTTGAACAAATTATCCGGCCGACGGGCCTCGTGGATCCGAAGGTGACGCTTCGTCCCGCGCGCGGACAAATCGCCGATCTTATCCCGCGCATCGAGGAACGCGCGAAAGCAAAAGAGCGCGTACTCGTTACGACGCTCACAAAGAAAATGGCCGAGGATCTCGCGGCATACCTCGAAGAGAAAAAGACGAAGGTTGCTTATTTGCATAGCGATGTGAAAACCTTGGATCGCATCCGTATTCTCACGAACCTGCGGAAAGGGATCTACGACGTGCTGGTAGGCGTAAATCTTCTGCGTGAGGGACTCGATCTCCCCGAGGTGTCCTTAGTCGCCATCCTCGATGCCGACAAGGAGGGATTCCTTCGTTCGGAAACCTCGCTTGTACAGACCATCGGGCGCGCCGCGCGGCATATTCGCGGGGAGGTGCTTCTCTACGCGGATGCGGAGACGGGATCCTTGAAGCGCGCGATCAGTGAAACCGCGCGGCGGCGGGAACTTCAGCTTGCTTACAACAAAACACACCACATCACCCCGAAGTCGGTGGAAAAGGAAATCCGCGATATTCTCCCGGCGGACGCGGAGAAAATTCTCGCGCTCGAAGCGAAGCCGGTGCCGAAATCCGGCGCGGCGCGCGCGGCGCTCGTCAAGGAAAAAGAACAGGCGATGAAGGAAGCGGCGGAAGAGCTCAATTTTGAGCTCGCCGCGCTCTTACGGGACGAACTCCGCGCCCTCCGGAAAGATACCCACATCGCGCCGTAGGGATGTTCGGTTTGTTTTTGTTAAAATAAAATCAACAGTTCTTTCATAAAAAAAGAGAGGGGTGTGTCATGAACCAACATCATGGCGCGTCTGGCTGTTCCATTTCCCCGAGTCTTTCCCGGGAAGATGAAGAGGGAATCTTCGGGAAAGACGAGGGAGTCATCCATGAGGCGATTGTAACCGGCCGTAAGGTCGGCGCCGGCAAGAAATTTTGGGCCGCGCTCGCCCACAATGAACGATTATTCCGTAAAACCGTCGAGTTTGTGGCGCGGGGAGGAAACGGCGAGCCGACGTCGCAGAAAATCGCCCGCCTCATCATGGGTCCCAATTTCCGCTCGGTCGAAGAAGTTTTCGCGGCGCTGAACCGCAAACTGACCGAGCGAGATTTCAATGCGCTCACGACCATTCCCTATTCCGAGGAAACACTCGAGGAATGTCGCGAGACGCACCTGCTCCGCCCCGAGTTTCCCATTAACCTAATTGATTTATCGCTCGCCATACCTGATGTCATGTATAGGAACAATTTGTGGTATCGGTGGGCGGAGGACGGCACGGATACGTTCGGACATCTTGAGACGACATCGCTTGGGTGGCGACTCATACCGCGCGAAGCCACTCCCGCATCAGTCGGAAAATCGTACGAAGAGCAGATGAAGTTGATTCTACCCGGCTACGAGATCATGAATGCGGTTACGTGGGCATTTTCCCTCGCGCTCGAGGTTGTGCTCGGACGCGACCATCCATTCCTCGGATATTGGGATGGTTGTTGGGGGAGATCTTCTTCTGTGGACGTCGATGGCTATCGTGTCGCGATTTGTCTAAATGGCGGCAAAGTGTACGTCTCATACCGCTGGGGAGACAATGCTTATTCTCGGATGGGAATTGCGGTTTCTCGTTAGAACTTTTTCATTTTCTTTTTCGCTCCGCGCCTTTCCTCGCGCGGAGCTTTTTGTTGACAAGATTCGCCAAAATGTGGCATGGTCATGCCTAGTTATAACATTCACAAAACAAAAAGGAGGAAAAATGAAGAGGTTATTACCGTTGCTTCTCCTCGCCGTTCTGGCGCGGGAGAGCTATCCGCAGAAATTCGCGGTGGCGGATTCTGTCTATCCGGTTCCGACCGTAATTACCGCATCGTTCCTTGATGGATACGCGCTTGCCCGTACCGACTCCGCCTCGGCGGGAAACGGCGCGTGGCGGGTTCAGATGACAACCACGAAAGACGGCGTGAGCCGGTACCTCGTGGTGATCAAGAGCATCGCGTCCATGCAAGCGCCCGCAAGCATAAGTATTGATCTGCGGGTACCTTTATGGATTGCTCCGCGCCGCGCGCGCGTGGCGGCGAGTTTTTTCAAGGATGGCGCGCCGGTCGTGAACTCTAATCTCGACACGGTGTCCGCGAGCGGAGGTTATCAAACCTACACTCTGCGATTTCCGTCTGTGGCGGGCGAGGTGAATCAGGTAGTGTTGTGGTTTTCCTACCTGACCAGCGAGCGGGGAACGCTCGCGGTATTCTTCGATCAACTGATCGCCGGCGGGGTGGTACTCGAAGACGGTGAAACGGGAGCTGATGTCACTGCTCCTGCGGTTCCGACGGATGTGGTACTGACCGCGGTGTCGAGTGCTTCCGCCGAGGCGCAGGCAAAAGCGCCGAGCGACCTTGATGCCGCGAGCATCCTCTTCCAATTGGGGATGAGCGCCGCGTTTTCTGACACGGCACAACAAGTGGTAGTGCCGGCAACTCCGGGCGGCACGGCGGGAGCCGTGTTTTTGAATCTTGCACCGGGCACCGTCTACTATCTGCGTGCCGCGGCGCGGGATTCTGCGGGCAATCAATCCGCGTTTTCGGTTCCTGATACCGCGCGCACTCTTGCGGAACCGACCGGGACTCCAGAAGTTCCGCGTGATTTCTCTTTCACCGCCACGTCGGAGTCAATGATTGTCGCGACCTTCGCGCACGGCGGCGGGGCGACCCAGACCGAAGTGCAAATTGCCGAAGGCAGTGTTTTTCTTGACCGCTATGCCGCTATCATCGTCCCCGTTTCGGGCTTTTCAGGAAGGGGAGAAGCGGTGTTCAGCGGCTTGCGTGCCGGAACAGTCTACGCGGGACGCGCGCGCTCAATCAACACAAGGGGCACATCTGTCTACACCGGCACCATGACGGCGCGGACGTATCCTGATGCGACATCCCCGCAGGCGATTACCGATTTGGTGGCCACCGCGATTTCACGGACCCAGGTAAAGGTGAGGTTTACGATTCCCACATCAAGCGACGCGATGACCGGCACCGTGCGGTGGAGCAAATCGTCGAATTTTTTGACGTATTGGGCGCGGACCGTCGGAGTGGCGCCCGGCGTATCCTCGGTAGAAATTTCAGGTCTCTTGCCCGGTACCGTCTACTGGTTCGAGGCGCGTCTTACTGATCGGAACGGAAACGAATCGGCGTCGTCGAATGTTGATACCGCGCGGACATTCGATGTCGCGACGGGGGTTGAAGACAATTCGGTTCCAACCGAATTTGTCCTCAAGCAAAATTACCCCAACCCGTTCAATCCCTCGACCACAATTGAGTTTGCGCTCCCCGAACGAAACTATGTACGTCTCACGGTGTACAACGCGATTGGTCAGGAAGTTGCAAAGTTAGTTGACGAGGAGGTCTCGGCCGGCACCTATAAAACCACGTGGGATGCCTCCGGCCTCCCCTCCGGCATCTACTTCTCTCGCTTGGAAACGAAGCAATTCTTCCAAACGAGGAAGATGATGTTGGTGAAATAATTCGAAGAGCTGATACCAAAGTATCAGCTCTTTCTTTATGTATGACATAAATTTGACATTTTTGATAGTATAGGATAGTATAGTTCCCATGATGCACGGAAAGAATTTCATCAGGATGGTTGCGCTCGCGTTCGCCGGCGTACTCCTCGCGTCGGTTTTTTACGTAGGCTTTGCGCCGCACCTCGCGCGCGCGCAGGTTGCCGAACCGGTAACACTCTCGGCGTCGGTCGCGGGAGATTCAATCACGCTTTCATGGACCACGCGCGGCGATGTGTCGTCTCACGATCTTCGTTTTTCCACCGCTCCCGTGAGCGAATCGTCGTGGAACTCCGCGACACCGGTTGCCGGAATGCCCGCACCGATACCGAATGTTTCCCAAAGTGTGACGGTGGCAGGGCTCGCGAACGGCACCACCTACTATTTTGGTTACCGGTACGTGACGACAGTGGGTGAGACGGGACTCGCGACTGTTTCCGCGACCACAGAATCATCGAGCACTGCGCCCGCCGATATTTTCGCGCCCGGGGCCGTAACGAATCTTATGGCCGCCGTCGCGGGAGCGGACGCTATCGTCCTCTCGTGGATTGCGCCTTCGGATGTGGATCTCGCGAACTACGACGTACGCCGTAGCTTCTCCCCGATCACAAGCGCGAATTTTTCGTCCGCCACCGCGGTGGGTGGCGCCCCACTTCCCGTTCCGAACACTTCGCAAAACATGACGGTAGCGGGGCTTGCGCCTTCGACTACGTATTATTTTGCCGTGAAGGCGCTTGATACGGTGGGAAATGAATCGCCGATCGCCGCGGTTTCGGCGGTCACCGCGGCGCCGTCGGGTGGCGGCGGCGGCACCGGCGGTGGTGGTGGCACCGGCGGAGGTGGTACGGGAGGTACCGGTACGGGCGGCGGAACCAGTGGCGGTTCCGGAAGTGGAAGCGGAGGGAGTGGCTTGCCTATTTCCTTCGTGATAAATGCCGGAGATTTGAAAACCTCTACGACTACGGTAACGCTCGCTGTCTATGCGCCTCGCGCCACAAGGATGCGGTTTGCGAACGGAAATGATTTCGCGAATGCGGTGTGGGTTCCGTATGCGGCCTCCTTAGGGTGGGAGCTTGCGCCGGGGAATGGAGTGAAAATGGTGTACGGTGATTTCGCGCGCGACCTTGAGCGGTTTGGCGCGGGAGCGTACGAGACAATTGGTTCCACCCAGGATTCCATTGTGTTCGAAGCCGCGGCGGCAACCTCTCCTGTTTTTGCGCCGCTTGCCGAATTGCCCTCTCCCGCTCCGCAGACGCCGCGTTCGCCGATTTCGCCGACGGGCTTCGCCGCGGCTTCTTCTCCCGTTTCGTTCGATATTCTCGATTTCAATACGCTTATGGTGAACTGGGGGAGCCGTGCCGCAATTGTGGCGGGTGATCTCGATAGAAATTTCATCGTTGACGGCGCGGATGCGCGCACGTTTCTCGCGCGGGAGGGAAAAATATTTTCCGCGACTTTTGCGGCGGATCCGCGTGGAGGAGCCTCGATATTGGTTGCGCCTCGCGAGGTGCGGACGGTGGAAGGTGAGATTGTGGAGGTGGTGCTCGTGGCGCGTCCCGGCTCGGCGCGGGCCTATACCGCGCAGGTATCGCTCGTTTTTCCGCGCGATGTGGCGGAACTCATCTCCTTCACCTATGGCTCTGGTTGGGTGCCGGTGATGCGAGAAGGATTCGATGCGGACGATTCTACCGAAGGCGGACTCGTGAAAACCGCCGGCTACCCGGGCGGATTCTCGAACGATAAGCTTTTTGGCGTGGCACGTTTCCGCATGAAGAATGACGGCGAGGGACTCCTCGTGCGTCGGAGTGAAAGTTTCGCGCTCACCGCCGCGGGCGGCAATACGCTTACCGACGAAACATTTCTTGGTCGTATCGTGGCGGAGGCGCGCCCCGCGGAACCCGCACTGCTCCTCGCAAATCTTCTCACAATCGGGAATGACGGCAACGCGACGGCGATTTTCGTCCTGGTGGTGGTCTTGTTCTTTGTTTATCTCGCTTTCCGCCGGCGGCTTCGTTTCGATTGACACCCCGCCCGCGGGCGCGTATCCTCGCCGGTGTACCCTAAGGAATCAAACCTTGGGCTTGATGTCGTTCAAAACAACAACGTGGTTCAGGGACACTTCTGGTATGCGTGAAAAAATAGTCATTCGCGGGGCTCGTGAACATAATTTGAAAAATATCTCGCTCGAGATCCCTCGCGGGAAGCTTGTGGTCTTCACCGGCGTTTCGGGTTCGGGGAAGTCTTCGCTTGTCTTCGACACTATTTTTGCCGAGGGTCAGCGTCGCTACATCGAGTCGCTCTCCGCCTACGCGCGCCAGTTCTTGGGCCGCTTCGACAAGCCGGACGTGGACGAGATTGAAGGACTCTCGCCCGCGATCGCGATTGATCAGAAGAGCCATAGCGCGAATCCGCGCTCGACGGTCGCGACTATTACCGAGATTTATGATTACCTGCGGGTACTCTTCGCGCGCGCCGGAACGCCGTTCTGCCCGAAGTGCGGGCGTGAGATAAAGAAGCTCACGAACGAGGAAATTGTGGATGTGGTCGTCCAACTCGCGAAGGAAAACACGTCCGATAAAAATATCGTAATCCTTGCCCCGGTGGTACGCGGCCGGAAAGGGGAATACTACCAGCTCCTCTATGATTTTCTAAACGCCGGGTTTTCCGAGGTGCGCGTGGACGGCAAGCTTCTTCCCCTTCGGGAAAGGATTGAGCTCTCGCGTTATAAACAACACACTATCGAACTTCTTGTGGATCGTATCCCCGCGCGGATAAATTTTAGCGACAAAGATAACCGGCTCCGGCTCTCCGAAGCGATCGAGACCGCCTTGAAATACGGCGGCCACGTCGTGACGGTGGTAACTGATAAGGAAACGTCGCTCTCCGCGCAGTTCACCTGCCCCCACGACGGATTCTCGTTTCCTGAAATTGAGCCGCGCCTCTTTTCCTTCAACAGTCCGTACGGAGCGTGCGAGGCGTGCAACGGACTTGGCACTGAATCACTCTTTTCAGAGAAAATTTGTCCTGCGTGCGAGGGACGGCGACTTCGACCCGAGGCCCTGAATGTGCTTGTGGGGGAAAAGAATATCGCGCACGTTGCGGCCTTCGCGGTGGAAGATGCCGAGAAATTTTTTAAAACACTGAGCGCAAAGAGCGATTCCTCAAAAACCATTATTGAGGCGCCGCTTCGCGAGATAAGGAGTCGTCTGCGTTTTCTCGCGGACGTGGGGCTCGAGTATCTCACGCTTGATCGCAAGGCGGGAACACTCTCGGGCGGCGAGGCCCAGCGCATCCGCTTGGCGTCTCAAATCGGTTCGCGTCTCACCGGCACGCTCTACGTCCTCGATGAACCCACGATTGGACTTCACCAGCGGGACAACGCGAAACTTCTCGCGACACTTCTCGAACTTCGCGATCTCGGGAATTCTGTTCTTGTTGTCGAGCACGATGAGGAAACGATCCGCACCGCGGACTATTTGGTTGATATTGGACCTGGCGCGGGGGTTCACGGGGGATATGTGGTAGCGGCAGGATCAATTCCGGACATTCTTCAAGAAGGGCCAATGTTTCCGCCCACATCCCGATCCGCGAAGCGGGAAGTTACGGGGCGCAATCCCGCTGTTTTTGAAACAGCGGGACCCCCGCTCCTCGCGAACGAAAAAATCCACTCGCCGACTCTTGATTATCTGCGCGGAAAGAAGTTTATCGAGGTGCCGAAGGCGCGCCGGCGGGTCACAAGGGACCATGAGCATCTCCGCATCGTCCGCGCGCGCGAGAACAATCTGAAAGATATTAATATCGAGATACCGCTCCGGCGTTTCGTGGCGGTGACCGGTGTTTCGGGATCGGGGAAATCCTCACTCGTCTACGATGTGCTCTACAAGACTTTGGCGAACCAGTGGAACGGCGCGGCGTACAAGGTGGGCGCGCATGAGAAGATGACGGGGACGGAACACTTGAATCGTATTGTGAACGTGGATCAATCGCCGATCGGGCGGACGCCGCGCTCAAATCCCGCGACCTATGTGGGAGCATGGACCTACATCCGCGACCTCTTTGCCGCGACGGAAGACGCCCGGGTGCGGGGGTACAAGCCGGGCCGGTTTTCTTTTAATGTGAAAGGTGGACGGTGCGAGAACTGCGAGGGGCACGGCGTGATTGCGATCGAGATGCACTTTCTCCCGACGGTCTATGTGTCGTGCGACGTCTGCAAGGGAAAGCGCTTCGACCGCGAAACTCTGGAGGTGGAGTATAAAAATAAGAACATCTACGAGGTACTCCAAATGACGGTGGAGGAAGCGGTTGGATTTTTTGATGATATCCCATGGCTCTATGACCGGTTGAAAATTTTGGAAGAAGTGGGGCTGGGGTACATCACACTCGGGCAGTCGGCAACCACACTCTCGGGCGGCGAGGCCCAGCGCATTAAACTCGCGGCAGAGCTTGGAAAGCGCGACACGCGCAACACTTTGTATCTCTTGGACGAGCCCACGACCGGACTCCACTTCGCCGACGTGGATCAATTATTGAAAGTGCTCCACCGTTTGGTGGAGCGGGGGAATACGGTGGTGGTAATCGAGCACAACCTTGACGTCATAAAAACGGCTGATTGGGTGATTGATCTCGGCCCGGAGGGAGGAGCGCGCGGCGGCGAGGTGGTCGCGGTGGGGACGCCCGAGGACATCGCAAAGAAAGGAAAAAGTTTTACGGGCCAGTATTTGAAGAAAGTCCTATAATAAGTTTGTGATGGAAGAAGTTTTTATCTCTGACAAGGAGGTAGAAACGTACGAAAAGCGAAACGATCCGACGCGGAGGTCGGTCGTGTGGAGCGCGGCCGCGATTGCCGCGGTGTTTGTATTGATAGGGGGCGCGTATGCGTTTGGGCGCTTTGGCGGGAGCGGCGCATCAATCACCGCGTCGCTTTTCGGAGGCGCACGTGAGAATAATCCGCCAGCTGGCGGAGAGACATTTCCGCTTTGGAATACGAAAGGCGCGAATAACACGAATGGGAATATCGATCATCCCACGGCGTGTGAATATGAAAGTGGCAAAACAGCAAAGGGAGACACGGTGTTGATCAGTGAAATCGCATGGATGGGCACGGAAGAAGGTGCGCAGTATGAATGGATAGAAATTGCCAATATAGGAAAGATGGCGGCGAGTATGGAAGGGCGGAGCTTGGTGGATAAGGACGAGCAGATACAATTTACCTTTCCGAAAGGTGCGGCGATTCTCGCAAACCAATTTCTGCTTCTTGCAAGAAATGCGGATAGCGTCCGAAAGGTGCGCGCGGATTTCCAGTACGCGGGAAATTTGAAGAATGAGAACGAAGGCCTTAGGCTCTTCGATGAAAAGTGCGAGGTGATGGATGAAGTTTTGACGTTGCCTCCGCCAGCTGGCGGATGGCCGGCAGGAAATAACGCCGCGCGCCGCACGATGGAGCGGAACCTCGCGACGCGCGGGTGGTACACGTCATCTAAGGTCGGCGGAACACCGAAGGCAGAGAACTCGGCGCCTCCTGTGGTTCCCGCGCCCCCACTCACCGCAACAACTATGACTTCTTCGGCGGCGACTGACACTCCAACCTCTACCGCTTCAGAAGCGCCGACGCCTCTGCCGTCCGCGCAAGGCACAATCGTGATAAGTGAGGTGATGGCGGGAAAAGACGGCGCCGCGAACTGGGATTTCGTAAAACTTTACAACACCGGATCGCGCACGGCTGATCTTACGGGTTGGAGCGTGAGAAAGAGATCGTCCTCCGGCGCCGAGTCGGCGCTCGTCGCGGCGAGCCGCTTGGAAGGGAAAACAATTTCCGCGGGAGGCTCCCTTCTCCTCGCGCACCCCGACTATGCGGGTTCGCCGCCGGCGGACGTGGTGTGGCCGAAATCGTACACGCTCGCATATGTAAATAACGCCGTGATGCTTTACGATCCGGACGGCGCGAAGGCGAGCGAAATTTCCTGGGCGGAGATTCCAAAAGGTCAAAGTTACGAACCCTGACGGCGTTTGAGGTATACTAGAGAAGCGGATGTCGGCCCTCATAAAATTTTTCATGGTGCTCTTTGGGATGGCACTCGGCATCGCGCTCGTCGGCGCGCCCTATTTTTCATCACTCTTCTCGCTTGAAAACAAGGGCGAGGTGAAGATCAATGAGCAGATTATCGTGGTGGATATCGTGCGCGACGCGGACACGCGCGCCAAAGGGCTTGCGGGCCGCGCCGGGCTGGGCGTGAACGAGGGGATGCTCTTTCTCTTCGACGAAGCCGCGCGATATCCATTTTGGATGAAAGGAGTTTCATTTCCGATTGATATCGTCTGGATTTCCGGAAACGAGATTGTCGGGGTGGAAGAACGAGTGCCGCCGGAACCGGGCGTGTCCGAGCACGATCTGAAAAATTATGTGCCGCCGGCGCCGGTGGACAAGGTGCTCGAACTTGCGGCGGGGCGCGCGAGGCTTCTCCGCGCCAAGGCGGGAGATGTGGTGAAGGTGCGGCGGCTTATCGCCGGCGGCGCGCGCCTGCTTTCTTTCGATGAGATTTCGGAAACGGTTCACGAGTGGGGTGCGCAATATCGCGGCGGAAGGTAATATAATAGAGGATATGAAGAAAAAGATCGCCATCAACGGTTTTGGGAGGATAGGGAGATTGTTCTTTCGCCTCGGATTTGGTGCGAAGGAGTTTGAGATCGTGGCGATCAACGATCTCGGCGACGCCGCGAACCTTTCCTACCTCTTGCGGTACGACACGGTCTATGGCCGTTATACGCGCGAGGTCAAAGCGAATCAAGGGGTGCTTGTGGTCGCCGGGAAACGGATCAAATTGTTGCAGGAAAAAGATCCGGCGAAATTACCATGGAAGAAAATGAAAGTGGATCTCGTGGTGGAAGCGACGGGTGTTTTTGAATCGTACGAGAAAGCAAAAGAACATCTCGCGGCAGGCGCGAAGCGCGTGGTTATTACCGCGCCGGCGAAAGACGAGGATGGCGTCGAGGGGAAAACGGTTTTGGTAGGGGTGAACGAGGGCGAGTTGAAGAAAGTGATTTTAACTTCGAACGGTTCGTGCACCACGAACGCCGCCGCGCCGGTCATTGCCGTGATGGCGGAAAAGCCAGGCATCAGGAAAGCCGTTCTGAACACGGTTCATGGCTACACCGCCACCCAGAATTTAGTGGATGGCCCCGTGAAAGGAAAAGATTTTCGTCGCGGGCGGGCGGCGGCGGCGAATATCACGCCCTCGACGACCGGTGCGGCGATCGCGGTGACCCGCGCGTTTCCGCCGCTTGCCGGGAAATTCGACGGTATCGCGATGCGGGTACCGGTCGTGTCTGGTTCCCTCGCCGATATCACGTTTCTCGCGACACGGAAAACCTCCGTGGAAGAGGTAAACAGCATTTTCCGGCGCGCCGCCAAGTTGCCGCGGTGGAAAGGAATTCTTGGGGTGTCGGAAGAACAGCTCGTGTCGTCCGATATCGTCGGCGAACCCTACGGCGCGATTGTGGATCTCTCGTTCACCAAAGTGGTGGACGGTGATTTAGTGAAGATACTCTCGTGGTACGACAACGAGTATGGGTATGCGGCAATGCTCCTCCGTCATGTTGTCCGCGCTCTCGCGGCCCGGTAGTTTGTGTGGGTTCGGATAGGGGGGTGTTTTAAATCCAAATCTTGACCGCACTGCCGGTGACAAATTTTTTTTCGACACGAACGGCGGCCGGCCGTTCGAGAGTGGTGTCTATAAATATGAGCTCCAGACTGCGAAGGCGGGGGAGACGCAGACAGCCGACCTCGACGTATCTATTATGTCCGAGGATTCGAATATTGCTTGACTTTAGATTATCTTTAGATTATCTTTTAAAGCATGGAAAGCGTCATTGGTCTAAAGGAATTCAGGATGAATCTGGAAAAATACGCGCGGGCGGCGCGGAGAGGCATCCCCATTGTGGTGATGCGTCGCTCCAAGCCGATCTTCCGCGTTTCTCAAGTCGAAGACGACCATTGGGAGGAGGTTATTGATTTCACCAAAATAAGCAAAGGGGGAGTGAATATAAACGATTTACTTTCCCGCCTTTAGGGTATGGATCGCGTTTCCAAACAGCTTGAAAAGCTTTCGGAAAAAGAAAGAAAGAAAATAGCAACGATTTTAAACTCTCTGAAAGAGGGGAAAATTATTTGGTTGGACATAAAGAAGCTCAAGGGCCGGCAGGACTTGTTTCGCGTGAGGTCGGGAGACCTTCGGGTTATTTTCCGACTTTTGGACGATAAAAAAATATTTGTTCTCGCGGTGGAGAGGCGATCGGAGAAAACTTATAGATGAAATCAAACGAGGCGATTCTAACGCAAAAGGGCTTGATACGAATGTATCAAGCCCTTTGATAAAGCTACTTTAGTAGGATCATCTTCCTCGTGGCGACGAAACTTTTGGTTTCGAGGCGGGCGAAGTAGACGCCGCTCGGGAATCCAGTGGCGTCCCACGTTGTTTTGTGGGTGCCTGCGGAGACCTCCTCGTCAACCAACTTCACGACTTCCTGACCAATCGCATTGTACACCGTGAGGCGTACGTGGCTTCGGTCGGGAAGTGAGAAGGTGATCGTGGTACTCGGATTGAACGGGTTCGGGTAGTTTTGCGACAACCCAAACGAGAAGGGGATTATGCCAGGATCCTCCTCGACCGACACCGGCGTATCGATCGCCCCATCCACGCGGTAGAGGGCGCTTGAAGTACCAACGAGAAGAGACTCTCCCTTCACTGTGTAGGCGGTATCGGCGACGATTTGCGTCCATTCCTTCTCGTCATTAAAGTAGTGGTCGTCGCGGTAGAATATAGTTTTCCACAGGTCTTGTGGCGGCGCCGCGCATAGTCGCGCTTCGTCTTGCATACCTTGAACGACCCACAGAAAATACACTTTCTCCCCCTCAAAAAGTTGGCCGCGCAACCGAAAACATTCTTTCGTCTTGTGCCATATGGGTATTTTACTACCATATGGTTACAAAACTCCCTAATTACCTAATTATAATGACGACGAATTTTTATAAATTTTCTAAACCATTCTTCAGAAGATTTAAAAACTTTCTCTTGCATCCCATCTCGATCATTAAAATAATGTGTTGCTCCTTCTACAATCATCAAATCTTTCTCCACCTTTGCATTATTTAGATATTTTTTTGTGCCTTTAAGCGCACCTTTTCCAGCAAGAATTATTTTAAAAGGCACTTTAAAATTTTTTGCTATTGAATCCCATTGAAGTGAATCAATTTCTTTTGCCATTACTTTTCCAATAATCAAATTTACCCCCCATTTCATAAGATAACCATTTATCTCTTTTATATATTTCCCGCCCGGAAAACCAAACATCGTCTTTGTAAATGAAATTTTGTAAGATGGATCCCAGAGCACCGCACCGTCAAAATCTTGATTGCGAGAACAAAAAATTACCAATCCACCAAAACTGTGTCCTACAACAAATACTTTCCTCACCCCACGCTTTCTAAAATAACGAACAATTGTGTCAAAGTCAGTGCTATGTGTTTTAAGAGTACAATTCATAAGCTGCCGAGCATCTTTTTGATGACCATAAAAATTAAACCGGAATGTTGAAAACCCATGCTTTCCAAACCAATAAGTAGCTAAACGATAAAATTCTTCATCCATATTCCCCGAAAACCCGTGTGCAATAATAAATAATGGCTGATTAAAAGAACCACTAAATTTCCCGTATAGTGAAAACTCTTTTGAAAGTTTTATTTTTAGATTTTTTTCCATGAATATTTAATAATTTTAACATAAAAAAGAGGGTAACAAGACTATATTACCCTCTTCTCGACTTACTTTTCACGAGTTCGCTTTATATATCAAACTCGCCGGCCTTGACGCCCTTGATGAAAACGCTCCATTCTGCTTCGTTGAAAATGAGCGTTTTCTTCAATGCATCTTTTGAATCGCGCACTGCTATGGCGCCTTTTTTATGTGCGACCATAACGCAGATTCTCCTCATCAGGGTACCGCTAGCTTTGTGAAAATCGCTATCCCTGAATTTGATTTGCCGGAGCTTTTTTTTGTCATCAGCTTGAACCATCGTCTTTCTCACCTCCTTATCTAGATTTTAAATTTTCCTCTCGGAAATAACCTAGTTACATTAAAGTGTGCGGGTGCCAGTTTGTCAAATCAATCAAAAAGGGGCCGTTCGATAACCCTCCATTTTACTTGATTCCCTGATTTGCCCGTGCTCGCATAATCAAAGCTTTTCAACAGTTATCGAACAGCGCCACAAAAAGCCCCATGCGTATTGTACAGGGCTTTCGAATCAATAAATCTACTTCATGAACATAGTCTTCCTCGTTTGGATGAATTGCTTCGTTTCCAAACGATAGAAATAGATGCCGCTCGGGAGGCCGGAGGCGTCCCACGTTGTTTTGTGGGTGCCTGCGGAGACCTCCTCGTCAACCAACTTCACGACTTCCTGACCAATCGCATTGTACACCGTGAGGCGTACGTGGCTTCGGTCGGGAAGTGAGAAGGTGATCGTGGTCGTGGGATTGAATGGGTTCGGGTAGTTTTGTCCCAGTGAGTAGTGGGTAGGAAGCGGCGAGAAGTCACCCTCCTCGACACGAACGGTGGCAAGCCGTTTGAGAGCGGTGTCTATAACTACCTTCCTTTTTTGTATACCCGGTCGCGGCGGTCAATGTAGCAAATCATGATGGAGTATTTGCGCCACTCGATTTTATAAACGACACGCCAGTCGCCCACCCGAAGTTTGTAGAACTCGCGGAACTCCGCATGTAGCGCCGAGGGGATAATTCCATCGAAGTGTGCCGATAGCCATTCGAGTTTGTCGATAATGCGGCGACGGACCGGCCGATCCAATTGCGCGAGGTCCTCCTCAGCACTCCGCGTGAACCCGAGCGACCATCTGCCCATCAGTAATGTTTCTTTTTTATCTCCGCGAGCGTGGCAACGCTTCGTCCGCGAGCGGCCGCGCGCAGACGTCGCTTGGCATGCAGGGTGAGTTCTGCGCCGAGATCGGGGTCAGTAAGGGTATCAAGCACCGCGTGCGCAACGATGCGTTTCAATTCCGTATTCAGCTTTTGGAGAAAAGTTGCGGTGGCCATTTCGATTTCATAGTACTACATCCAAACAAAACGCAAAAGGGCTTGATACATTTGTATCAAGCCCTTTAATAAAGCTACTTTAGTAGGATCATCTTCTTTACGGCCGTGAATCCGCCAGCTGGCGAATCGGTCTCCAAGCGATAGAAGTAGATGCCGTAAAGATATCTTGATAATGGAGAAACATTATGCGATTTGACAAGTATTATAATAATTGTCATTCTGTAGATAACAAAGAAATCTGTTGAATCGTTTAAAAAACAAAGAAAGGAGCCTGCAATGGCACTTAACCTTAATGTCGCTTACACGAAGTCGCCGTTCGTGCAGGCCGTTCTAGATGGCGACTCTGCGGTGATTTGGCACTCACTGTTTGGATACCCAAGAGTTGTTCCCGTTGAGACGCTCGAATTTCTTGAGTCGTTCTCCGAGCCGATAACGGTTCGTTCACAGGTCGGCAATGAGTTGACCGACGAAAATCGGGAAGCAATTGAGGAATTTTTGCAGTGTCATTTCCTTGTTCCAGAGGGTTTCGATGACCGAGCATTTCTCGAAGAGCGGATGCGAGAAGGGGAAAAGGAAATTATCAGCGGTTCGCTGATTGATTATCTCGAGCTCATCATGAGTGAGGCGTGCAACTTCCGTTGCACCTATTGCATCCACTTTAACAACTTGGAAACTTCTGACCGCATCAACAACCCCAAAAAGTTTATGCGGTATGACACAGCCAAGGAAACGGTGGATCGGTATCTCGAGATTCTTCGCGGTCATGGAAAGCGTGTCGCCGAGATCAACTTTGGTGGAGGCGAACCGCTGTTGGCGTGGCCAGTCATCAAGCAGATGTTTGAATACTGCCGTATCGCCTATGGTTCGGAATTCGAGTTTCACTTCTCGATCAACACGAACGCGTCACTCATTACGCCAGATATCGCCGCGATTCTCAAAGAACATCGCGTCGAGATTGCTTCTAGTCTCGACGGCTTGCGCGAGGGAAATGATCACGTCCGCTTGACGAAGTCTGGGGGCGGTACATTCTCCCAAATAATGCGTGGATTCGATGCGTTGGCGCAAGCGGGGTATCCACTCGATGGCATCGCGGTGACAGTCACCGAAAAGAATTTTCACGAACTTGACGAGTCGATTGTCGACTGGGCAGTAACCCGCGGCATGAAGAACGTCAGGATTGATATCGACGTTGTCGATATGGTGGAAATTCCGATTGAAGATGTCGTCGCAAAGCTGATGCGGATTCGGCGCTACGCGGCGGCACGAGGCGTTGATGTTCCCGGCTTCTGGTCACGGCCAGCCGAGAATCTTAACGGATCAACGCTCGAAAGCCGTGTCGCGTTCTGCGGCGCAGTCCGCGGCAACAGCATGTGCGTAGGCCCGTCCGGAAACATCTACGGATGTGGCTACAGCACGACCCAACTCGGGAGTCTCTCGGAAATCCAGTCGTTTCATGCGTCAGGCACCGCCTATCATCGCTTTGTGAGAGATCATCTCACCGGAGTAATGGAAATGTGTAAAGGGTGCATGATCGAAGGGCAGTGCGGTGGTGGTTGCAACATTACGCAAGAGTTCGCTCGGGCGACGAAAACCGTCAAGATCGAACGAATGTGCGACTTCTACCGCCGTATGACCCACGAGATTCTTCGAGAACAACTGCGGGAAGCGACGGCGTCAGGGCCGGAACTTCTCCAACCTGCAACGGAAAGGAGGTGAATGCTATGCAGAAGACGAAGCTCAAACAGCAGCCGATCCTCAAAGTCAAGGCACTGCCGAAGCTAAAGGTGTTCTGCACCTGTCAAAGCCCCAGCAACTGCCACTAGAGGGTGACGACTTCGCGGGGCTAAGGAAAAGTTTTATACTTACCTTAGCCCTATTTTTATTTATGGAGAAGTTCATCCAAAAAATTTGCAGCGAAGTAGTAGATCAATATAAACCGGACAAAAATGTCTTGGGTATTTTACTATTCGGATCTGTGGCAAGAAATAAATTTGATACATATTCGGACGTTGACATATATATCCTCTTGAGCCAAAGTGGTAAATTTTCCAGAAGTAATTTTATCAAAAACGGGGTTCGTGTGGACATTATTTTTAATACATGGGCGGAAGCTAAAAAATATCTTAAGGAGGATAGAAATGGCCTGAGAAGAATAACCTCACATATGCTGGCGCACGGCAGGATTCTCTTTCAAAGACGGCGGAGCTTAGAGAGAATCCAAATAGTTGCTAGAGACAATCTGAAGTTAAAAGCTAAATATAAAAATGGAGAGGTTTTAATGCACAAATACTCCATTGATGATTTTTGGGGGGAGGTTCAACGTGACATTAAAGGCAAAGATTATTTGGCATTTGGCATCGACAGCCATTTATTGATCACCAACATTGTGGAATTGTTCCTTAAGTTAAGCGGAGAGTTTTTAAGACAACCGAACGAGATGCGGAAGATTTTAAAAAGAACGGATAGAAAATTTTCTAACCAAGTTGAACATTTTTATAAAGCGAGCAGTATTGAGATTAAAAAAATGATTCTTTCTGGTTTGGTAAAGCATATCTATAAAAAATCCGGTGGGCCATTGCCGGCAAGGTGGTTTTTAGAGGAATAATAAAAAATTAGTGCCCCGCAAAAAAGAGCCAATTGCATGTGCAATCGGCTCTTTAAATAAATCTACTTCAGTAACACCATCTTCTTCGTGGCGGTGAATGTGTGAGCATTCATTCGCACAAAGTAGATGCCGCTCGGGAGTCCGGAGGCGTCCCACGTGGTCTTGTGGGTGCCGGCCGCGATTTCCTCGTCCACCAAGGCCGCGACTTCCTCGCCGAGCGCATTGTACACCGCGAGGCGTACATGGCTTCGGTCGGGAAGCGAGAAGGCGATGGTCGTCGTTGGATTGAACGGGTTCGGGTAGTTCTGCGAATATTCATGTTGAGTAAGTAGCATGCATGTCGGATAATATTACCGAACATATGCACATAACGTATCTGGAAAGGATCAGGAGAAAGTACCATAAGATCAGGAAAAAGAAAGGGTTTTTCTATGCTTTGATCTTCATGCTGTTCTTTGTATTAAGGGATATTATACTCACCGCGTTCATATGGTTTATCCCCAAAAAGAGTAATTTACGAGGCATAAAGAACATATTATTTGTGGAACCGTTGAAGCAGGGATATGGGGATATTTTTTTCCAGACAGGTCTTTTTGAAAATTGGAAAAGGGATGGGTATCGGGTTTCTATTTTAACTACTCGAGGACATGCGCAAATACTAGAGAATAATCCCAACATTGATTCGATTCACATTTGGTCGTTTCGAAGTAGATTCCAATTTATAAGGGGGAACTGTATTCTTGTTGGCCTTGGAAGAGATACATTAAGAGAAACGTTGCTGATGCTTTTTTCTTTAAGAGCGGCAGTGATCGTGTTTGATAGGGATCTTAAAGCGTGGCGAGATATCTTTGGTAAATTTGGAAATACTTTAGCGTGGCAAAAACTTTCCGAACATTACCTTGGAACTAAGTTTTACGAATACGAGCCAAAAATATTTTTTTCCACCAATGAAAAGGAGTTGATATATTCAAAAAGGAAGCACAAGAGGATCGGGGTAATCGCCGGTGTCGAAGATACCTCAAAAAGTTTTGAGAAAACAGAGAGTTTGGTTCATAAAATCAACAAAAGAAGGAACGCCGTTGCACTCTTAGGAAAAGGGAATGGAGCCATCAGGGTTTCCCCTAAGGTTATAAACTTTGTGAATAGGCTAAGCTATCGAGAAACACTAATTGAGCTTGCAAGTTGTCACACCGCAGTTGGCGCGGAAGGAAGCTTGATACAGATAGCAAGTAGCTTACTAAAGAGGGTTTTTGTTATAGATTTCGAGGGAAGATTCGAGGAAAACTCTCACCCAAATTTCTTAAAGAATGTGAAATTATTCCGCTCGCAGTCGAGCGAAAACGCCATTAAAAATATTCTAAACGAGCTTTAATCCCTCCCGAATCGCCGCTCGCTCTACCTCGAAGTTTAACTTCGTTGCTATATCCTCCACCCTAAACCACGTTGCGCCTTCTATGGTAAACGCACCTTCTTCGCTGGAGTCAACACTTACCAACTCTTCCGCAGTGTTTTCTACTAGAAAGACGCTTACTTCATGTCTGACATCGCCCGCTTCATAAGAATAACTAGGAATTTTTGAAACGATTCTCAACTTAGTAAGTCCAGCTTCTTCCTTTATTTCTCTCAAAACCGCTACTTCGGAAGTTTCACCTTCTTTTTCTTTAATCCTTCCCTTTATCAGTCGATAATGAGTCTCATTCTTATCCGGATCAAAACGCTTCAACACAAGAAACAACAACCCCTGATCTCCTTGCTTATAAACTACCGCTTGTGCGTCGTTGCTTATTTTCATGCCTCTTGATTACTTTAAGGAATAAATCTTCGTAGGATTTTAACATCTTTTCCTCGGAAAATCTAGTTTGTACAGTTTTCCTCGCGTTGTTTTTTATTTTCTCTCTAGTAAACTTTGTGAGTTTAGTACACCTTTCAAGTGCATGCACAATTTCCTTAACATTTCTCGGTTCAATTAAGTATCCGTTCACTCCATTCTTTATGACTTCTGGGCTTCCTCCAACATTGGTTGTGATTACAATGCAACCTTTCTCCATTGCTTCAAGAATTGAAATCGACACGCCTTCCATCAGCGAGGGGAGAAGGCAGATATCGCAGACGTGAAAGAGCTTCTGTAAATCTGAATGAGCATATTCTCTGAAGTCAATTACATCTTTAGGAGGGGCGAGTTCTACTAGTTTTTTCATAAATAACTTCTCCCAATTGTTATGGCGTCCGATTGGAGAACACACTAAAAAGAAAAAGCCCCCATTCTTTATTTTTTTTGCAACTCCAATAAGATACTCAAGTCCTTTAATCTTATCGGTTCGAGCTGGGACAACGACGAGAGTTTTGTCCAAAGGAATATAATTTTTTAACTTGAAAATATTTTTATTGATCCGAGAAACCTCGCCTTTTGGTATACCATTCTTAATTACAGAAATTTTTGCCCTGCTGACTCGTAGGGCGCGAATGAGCTCCTCCTTATAGTTTCTAGAGACCACAGTAACGACGAAGCTTTTTTCACAAATATTTCTGATTATTGAGCGATAATCTTTGCCATAAAGTCTCAAAAACATTCCATGGAACGTTGTAATAAGGGGAACATCTAGAGCGCGGGATAGCTTATATGCGAGGTTAAAAAAATAAAACGTGTGGCAACTTATAATATCAGGCCTAAACCCCCCAACTATTCTTTTTAGGTTTTTATTTATGTTAACGACTTTAATGCCTCTTCTTTTCAGTCCGGCATCCGGCGTCAGTAATAAAATATGATGTCTATATTTTAATTTTTCCATTAATCGCTCCACTATAACCTCCCTCCCTCCAAGATATGGGAGCGACCTTGAAACAAAGACAATTCTCATGTTCGTCTCTCTAGATCACGAACGCAGTCATTGATAAATTTAATCCCACTAATAAAAAAAGATCTGGCTTGTTTACTGGAAACAACCAAATGATTCCAGTCTCTGCGATATTTATACGCGCTTTCCAATATTTCCCTGTGTGGACTTTTTGAGATCGAAAATATTCTACTCACAATTTCTTTTTTAGAAACGCACCAGATTTCATCGGCGATGAGTCTCCAGTCAGCTATTTCAAACAAATTATCGATAAATAATTTCAGTAAACCATCCCGATAGTTTCTAGTATTGAATTTGTTTAGAGATACAAACTTTCTTATAAGATTAAAGCGGGCATGGACAATGCTTTTGAACATTTCTCTCACTAGCTTCTTACCATAGGATTTCTTTCTAGAAATTATCCTTTTAAAAAGTTTCGAAAATAATTCTGGTTTCCCATAAAGCAATTTACCCGATGAATAATGTTTCAAATATTCGTAGTCGACATACTCGACCAATTCTTTTTCTGTATGAGTCAAAAACGAGATATTTATTCGATAAGTTTTCGACAAATCTGCGCATATTTTTTGCAACTCTAAAAGAAGTTTTTCGTCTAAAGCTCCACTAGCGTCAGATTTGAGTATAAGAAGCAAATCCAAATCGCTATATCCCGGAACGTGTTCTTTGATCTTTACGCTACCAAGTAACGCGATGAACTCTAAATTTCTCAAAACGCTCGTTTCCTTCCTTAGAAGGCGCAATGCTTCAGTAAGTGTTAGAGCGTAAGTGGCTCTAGTTATTTTTTTCATTAATAATCTCCTCTAGAAGCTTTTCAAACTTTAAATCATAGAGGACTGAAAGGGCGAGGACATCTTCAAGAACGTCGGCAAGGGCAATTTTAACATCAGTAAGGTTCCTTTTTGGCTCCTTCCTTCCGTTATATTGGAGAGTGATTTCAGCAAATTCTCCAATCTCCTCCACGAGGTGAAGGATACGTTCCTCTTTACCCCACACTTTCGGATAACTTTTCAACTTTTTCTGAAAATCTTTTTCAAATCTTTCTAGATCCATATGGAAAATTATAACAAAAGCGGGTCAAGAATTTTTATTCAAGACCCGCATCGCACATCTCCTTCTCAGAAAACATCCGTGAAGCTTCTCTCCAAAAAGATGGGGGATCTGCTGATGAGTGGACGAGGTTCCGGCGAACGCTTTCTCCAAGCTTTCTGATGGTATAGTCTTTTGCAAGCTGAGGATTAGTATGACCAACAAGGCTATTCAAATCTTTTATCACGTTTTTGGACGTAGGATTTGAAAGAACCAACACGACTACGTCGCCAGACGTGAGAAATGCCGCAAAATCCTTAAAAAAATCTTCGCCGACACATCTCTCATAGATAAACGATACATCGTCCAACGAAAGTCTAGTCCTCTTTTCTAAGAGAACGAGGAAGCCGTGTTCGGTTAACATTCTTCGCACGGTGCCCTCCATGTTTCTCTCGATGCAATCTGGCTTAAGAATGCTCATAGAATATTCCACGGCCTACCCCCTTTCTCCAATTACTGCTTGAATTTCTTTCAATACAACTTGAGATGTCTTGCCTGAGCTAGATATTTTTCGAGCTTTCTTATAATGAAAGTTCTCGAAAAATTCTGGGAGGTGCTCATTCCAATTTTTCTTCAAGATTTTCCGGTGTCTGATTCTGAAATCGAGATCAACAAGATTTCCGGTCAGATAAATTGGAACAAACTTCACGAAATTTTTCTTACACCAGGCCTCGAGTAGTTTGAACATAAATGGATAAATTAATACCCCCTCAAGGAAAAACCGCCGGTGACTCGTACTTTTCATTGCGGCATCCAAAACTCCCAGCACAAGCACCATTTTGTCTTTATTATTCTGGCGTGTATGCCAAAACCTACCTCGGGCCATACTTGAGAATGTATCGATCTGGATTTGAAGCCCGCGATATTTTGTGGCAAGAGCTCTAGCTAGGGTAGTTTTACCGGCGCCGTTAGGACCATAGATAAGAATCAGTAATGGTTTCATTGTTTTCTCCTTAAATTATTTAGATTCTAAGAATGTTTTATCATGAAGTTTGGGAAATGTAAAATTTAATAATATGGCTTATTACTTTGAAACCAACGAATTAGAAAAGCAAAAGGGCTTGATACTTATGTATCAAGCCCTTTGAATATCATTTCAGCAGCATCATCCGCTTTGCCTGTACTGATGTTTCTGTTTGCATCCGGTATAGATAAATACCGCTCGGGAGACCCTTGGCGTTCCAAACAATCCGATGGATCCCAGCCGACCGTTCTTCCTCGACCAACGTTGCGACTTCCTCGCCGATCACGTTCCACACCGCGAGGCGTACATGGCTTCGATCGGGAAGCGAGAAGGTTATCGTGGTACTCGGATTGAAGGGATTGGGGAAGTTCTGATGCAGAACGAACGAGGAGGGGATTACATCAGGTTCCTCTTCCACGGACACCGGCGTATCGATCGCCCCGTCCACGCGGTAGATAGCGTCTAACGAGCCGACAAGGAGCGATTTGCCCTTCACTGCGAACGAGGTTACATCTATGGAGTCCGCAATAAATTGCGTCCACGCCTTGCCGTCATATTTGAAGCCGCCACCCTTTCCCACGGGATCGCCGCCACCCTTCCAGCCAAAACCGACGCAGATAAGATCGGGCTTCAGCACGAGAATTGCGATGGCGTTTCTCGGTGAAGCGTTGAATCCTGGTACTTTCTCCCACGTGACTCCATCGTCAGTGGAACGGTAAAGACCTTTTCTCTCGACCCCCGCGTAAATGGTTCCGTTATTGTCCGTGGCGAGCGCCCACACATGAAGATCCCCAAGACCGCTGTTCGACTGGTGCCACGTTGTGCCATCATCAGTTGAGCGGAGCACGCCCAAACCGATAGTGTCCGCGGTGCCCGCAAAGAGAGAACCCGTCTTTGGACTCATCGCGAGCGCTTCCACGTTGAAATAGTGGTCGTCGCGGTAGAGTACCGTTTTCCACGACACGCCTCCATCTTCGGAATGGCCGATATGTTTACCGGTGCCGGCGAGAATAGAGCCGTCTGGCTTCACAAGGAAACATCCCGCTCCCTTTTCCCATACAAAGGTCCAGCTTGCGCCATCGTCGCTTGACCGGTACAACCCCCCCCCGTTTCCAAAGAGGAGTGCATTGGTTTTCTGATCGCGCATGACCGCAAACCCGAAATTAGAGAGAAAATCTCTCTTGAAGATCTGCTTCCACGTCACCCCGTCATCCGTCGAACGGAGCAACGCCTTCCATGGCATCGTCGTGAAAATATCACCGTTCCCGTCTACCCAGAGAGAATAAATATAATTTCTTAAACTGTCCGGCAGAAGGTTTCGACTGATGGTGATGTCCGCCGACACCGCCTGCGCCCATCCCGCATTCGGAATGGACGCAGTCGCAATGACCAACGCCATTGCTAGATACATCCATATCCGTTTCATGGCTAATCTCCTTTAATGATTATTAATTATTTCTGCCCTCAATTATACATGAAAACTATGAAAAAGTCAATGAAAAAGGGTGGATAAGCGGAGTACCAAAAAGCAAGCAAGGAAGCCAATTTGATATAATTGAAACAATGAAACGCGTCAGCTCCTTGTTCTCTGCCCTTGCGATTCTCTCCCTTATCTTTCCCGCGAGCGGGTTCGCGGCGACGAATTGGCCCAAAGATTTCAGCGGTGGCTACAAGCCGGATCAGAATGTTATCGAACTGAAGTGGCAGAATGTCGAGGGCTATAGCCAGCAGACGTTAAGGAAAGTCAGCGGACCAGGAACGGAGCCTAGGGTTCTAAATCCAAATCTTGACCGCACTGCCGGCGACAAATCATTCCTCGACACGAACGGCGGCCAGCCGTTCGAGAGTGGCGTTTACAAGTACCAGCTCCAGACTGCGAAGGCGGGGGAGACACAGACGGGCAATCTCGACGTATCTATTATGTCCGAGGATTCGAATATCGTGATCGTGAAAACGGAGAAGGGTGGGCCGGCCGTTGCGGAGGAATACTATCTCAAGTGCGGTATTTCGACCGAGTCAAAACTCACCGTCAACTGGAACGGGAACGTGACGAAACCGCACACGCTCACACTTTTCCGCGACAATAAAAAGATCGCGCCCCCGCCGCCTCTCCCGACCGGCAGTGGCTCGTACGAAGACGGCGGCGATTTTGAAAAAGGCGAGGAGCATATCTATTTCCTTGCGTGGACGGTGGGGAATGTTTCAACGAGTACACCCAACGTATCTTGTAAAACGCTCGCCACTTCTCCCGACACGCCGTCGAAGCTCTACGCATGGGCGCTCTCGCCCTCCTCGCTCCTTGTGAACTGGAAGGATAACGCGGTGAAGCCCCACACTTTCGAGCTCCAGCGCATCAAGCTCACGCCGGAGAAACCCGTCTTCCCCTCCACCGATGTGGCGGGTGTCGTTACCGTGAGTGACACCGAGATCAAACTCTCATGGAAAAACTTCACGAACGCGGACGCGAACGGGGCGCGAAAGCAACTGAAGGGTCCCTACTACCACGCGTTCGAGCGGAGCACCTCGAGCAACCCCTTCGCCGATCGCAAGGACAACAGCCAGGAATGCAAATATGTGAATACCACGCTGTGCGACCCGTCGTTTACTCTGCGTCCCTTCGCGTTTGCGGACGACGCGGATTGGGCGAAGACGAAAACCTCGTACGAAAAAATTGATGACGGCCTCCGCGAAGGCACCGATTACTATTACCGCGCGCGCGGATGCTCGCTCATTAGGGCGGACTACACGCGCGCAGCGCCGACCGCGGGGCAGAACGACATACCCGCCGAGGCGTGCGGGAAATATGGCGACATCGGCTATGTTGGTACCTCGACCCTGCCCGCCGCGCCGTCCGATATGCGATTTGTGACGGTGGACAACAATAAACTCTCGATTCAGTGGAGGGATTACTCGCGGCGCGAAGACGGTTTCGCGGTGACGGTCGCGCCCGCGCCGGGCGCGGGGAACTGCGCCACGGGCGCCTGCGAGGCGCCGAAGAATGGCGCGGCGTCGAATACCCAAGGGTACTCGTTCGTTTCTACGTTCAGCGTCACCGGTCTTCAGGCGGGTACCGAGTATGCGGTTTCAGTTCGGAGTTTTCGCGACGGACCGTGGGGACGCACCACCTCGAAAGCCGCCGCAACGGGGAACGCGACCACGGATCCGGAAGTGGCGGTGGCTTCGCCCACGGGCGGCACAATAAGCGGAGATTGTTCGAGCGGCCGGACGTGCTCCTTCGAATACGCCACTCCCGTTACGCTCACCGCAACACCCGCCGCGGGATACGCTTTCACGCGGTGGACGAGCGGGCCGTGCAACAATTCGACGAGCGCGACTTGCGCCTGGACGCTTACCGCGAACGCGGACGTGAGCGCGCTCTTCACGCCGACCTCGGTTGTGAACGAAACCCTGCGCGTGAAGGCGTTTGTAAACGGAGTCGAAACTTCCGGCAACATTGATTTCTCGCTCCTTGATTCCGGACGGACTACGGTCGTTTCGGGTGTTACGGCGGTGCCTTTCACTAAACTCGCCGACTATCCGACAGGGTCGGATCAGCGATTCACATTTTCCTATGTCGGCGGTACGCCGTCCCCCGGCACCGCGTTTCAAAAAATAGAATGGGACAACTCGTCGGGTTCGCAGGGGCGGCCGTCCGAGGGACTCACGACAACCGGCACCGGCTTTGTTGGCGAGCAAGGCGGGTGGCTCGAGTATCGCGTGTACTTCACGCAGACGGGAACGTTACTTGAACCCGCCGGGAAATTTACGGCGAACCTGCGTGAGACAATCGAAACGGCGGTGGGCGGCGCGCGCGAATTCGCCGCCGCGACTCTTGGATTTGCGGAGCGCGCGTGGGGCCGCGTAAAAACGTGGCTCAACGCCGCGTTCGCCGCCATCGAATATCCGCCGGTGGACGGCGTGACGCTCGAGAAAGAAAAACTCGAGGTTTATTTCAAACAGTTCCAGCGCGGAGGCTCTGAACTCAACAATTCCGTATTGGAAGATATCGGACTTGAGCCGGATACGGCATACCTCTACCGCGTGCGGGCGTGCTACAGCGCGAACGATTGTACTCCCTATGCCGCCGAAGAAGGAGCGGGGAAAACACTCCCCGCGGGTGCCGTGCGGGAGGGAGCCGCGAAGGTGAACGTCTGCCTCAAGAACAGCTTTTGCGGGCAGAAAGAAAACTACAAGATACCCGCTCAAAACGGGCGCGCGTCCGAGGCGCAGTGCGTGAACAACAATCAGTGCCGCGACGTCGGCACCTCGCGCCAGTTCTTCGAAGAGACGCCGAGGTAAATTTATACCGTCGCGTAGGAGGATCGTTGCCTCAAAAATAAAAACGGGACAACATTTTCGTTGTCCCGAGTGTTATTCTTCCGTGATTTGGTCTCTCGTTGCGCCTATACTCCAACCGTCGAATTCTCGGTAAAGAAAGTCGCCGCTTGCCAGAGCTTCGAGGAAGTCGGGATCATTTATTTTGCGCGGCCGTTCCCCATATTCGCGCGTATGCCAAAGTACGAATCCGTCCTCGTCTCCGATCTTTTGAATTCTATCCCGAAGCGCGAGGAGGGAAGACAGCTTCGACTCAATCACCACGCGTCCATTTTCCACATAGATGATTGCTACCGTTTTCTTAATGCGGATATCAAACAGTCCCTTTTTAATTCCGAGAAGCTTAAGTTTTTTCATATTGGTCCTCTAGTCGTTTAGTGATCAATTTAATGAAAGCATACTTCCGAAAATCACCTTTTTCAAGGAAGGAAGCGTCAAGAAAAAATTTTGCGAAACATTCGCAAAAATCTTCCTCATGACTTCGTATAGCCCTTTTGGAAGTAAACCAATCGCCGGTAGCAAGATAGAGCTTTTCCCATTCGCGTTTTTCTTCAGACGTGATGTATTTGAAGAAAATCTCATGGGCAATCTCGTGCGCGATTGTTTCTTCCAAGATATGGTTTTGTTCGGGCGCGTGATGATACACCCGGACATGAGCTTTCTTCGTTTTTGGATTCCAATTGGCGTCGCCTAGTTTCCTATTACCTTCTTTACTAATCGGCATTTCGGAGATAAATCTCACCTCCTCGATTTCTCGAAGAACCGTTTGCGGCAGTCGGTCGAGGAATTTTTCCAATGCAAGGTCAAGGTTCTTTTCTTTTGAGAATCCTTCGAGTCGCGGCCGTTTGCATGATATGAGGATCGCCGCATACGAGTTGAGTTTTTCCCGTATCGAATCCGACTCGCGTCGTTTTTCCTGTATGTCGCGCAAGATACCGCCGAGTTCCTCGCGCATCCGCTTTGCTTTGCGGTTCAACGCTTCGCACGCGTCTTGTGCCGCGCGCCCTTCCATAGAAAGGCTTTTTGCGCGCGCTTTTTCATCATTGGCGTATGCATTGCTCGCTTCCTCATATCGCTCGCGGAATTGTATCGCGAGTCGATCGGCTTCCGCAGAGAGCTGGTTGATTTCTGGTTGGTGCCGCTCTTTGAGACTTTTGTGTTTTAGTTTGAGATCGCGGATATCGGAACGAATTTGATCTTTTCTGCGCCTTAAGCTTTGTGCCTCTTCGAGGATCACGCCTTTCCGCGGCGCTCCATCGTTATTAAGCATGAAAACCTCCTCTATTTTCTTATTTTTAATTTTCCAAAAAAATAATACACCGTTTTTCTTCGTTCATCAAAAACAACGCATGCGGACGCGAATGTTTTCTTAGGCTCTCGCGAAGACAAGGGCAATAATGTTTTTCGCGCCGGCGGATTTTAACACGCGTGCGGCTTCCTCAAGCGTGGCGCCGGAGGTTGTGACGTCGTCTATCAATAGAATGTTACTCCCGCGAATCGCACCGGTATCGGCAATTTCGAAGCACCCCGCGACATTGGCGCGACGCGCATGGTAATCCGGTTTTTCCGTTTGCGTTTCGGTGTGTCGAGTTCTCCGGAGCGCATGGATGACGGTAGCATTGCGGAACGGCTCGTGGTGCTGGAGTGCCTCCGCGAAGAGTGCGCTTTGGTTGAATCCGCGCTCACGCTCGCGTTTCGCGTGGAGCGGAACCGGCACTATCCGCCATGGTGCTCCGGCGATGGGTGCCCGCCCGAGCGTATCCCGCGTCGCGACGACAGTGAGGAGCGCGAGTGTGAGCGCGACCCGGCGCATCCCCTCGTACTTCAATGCTTTCACGAGTGCTTGCGTTTCGGGCGTGGCGTAAGAAGTGACCGCGATAAGCGTGTAGCGCGCGTCGGGGTGACATGCGGGTGTTTCTCCGACGGTTTCCATCTGCCCGTCCGGGATACGAGCATCGCAGACAGGGCAAAGGCGCCATCCGAAACGGGGGATGCGCGCGAGACAATTTGCGCAGACCGTTTCGCGCTCGTCCGCGAGATGTGTGCCGCAGGCGACGCAGAGCGGAGGGAAAAGGATGTCGAGGAGTGCGCGGATAAAGGGGTGGGACGCCACGATACTATATATAGTAGAATACAGATATGGATTTCCGCTTTATCAAAGATTTTTTCACCGACATCAAGAATTTTTTCTCTTTCGGGCGCGTGCTTGGTGTGGATATCGGGACCGTCTCGATAAAATTAGTGGAGCTTGCGCGGAAGGGAGACACAATCACTCTTCAGAATTATGGAATGCTCTCGACGAGAGAGTATTTCAGGCGTCCGAACGCGCTCATCCAATCAAGCTCCCTCAAACTCTCGGTATCCGACGCCCTGCCGCTTCTCCGCGCATTGCTTCGCGAAACGAAGCCGGCGGCGAAGCACGTGTTCGTCTCGGCGCCGTCGTTTGCGTCATTTGCGGTACCTATTGAAATGCCGCTCATGACCAAGGAAGAAACGGAACAATCCATCGCGTTTCAAGCGAAAGCGTTCATCCCCATGCCGGTTGAAGAAACGGCGCTTGAGTGGGAAAGGGTCGGCGAATATGAAAACGCGGAGGGAAAAAAATTCCAACGAATTCTCCTCACGGCAGTGCCTCACGAACTGGTGCGGACCTACCGCGAACTGTTCCGCGCTGTCGGGTTATCTCTCTCGTCGGTTGAGGCCGAGCATACTGCCCTCGCCCGCGCCCTCGCGGCGCCTCTCGGCCGTTCCGGGGCAGTTTCGCGCCGCACGATGATTGTGGATATCGGCGCCGAGTCCGCGAGTATGACCATCACGGACGGCGGGCGCGTGAAGGCGCTGGGCCAGGCGGACTACGGCGCAGTCATGCTCACGCGCGCCCTCGCCCACGCGCTCGGCATCTCGGAAGCGCGTGCGGAGGAGTTGAAGCGCCGCCGCGGCCTTCTCGTACGCGAAGGAGAGTACGAGTTGTCCACCTCACTACTTCCCTTTTTGGATGTTATAATACGAGAGTGCCAGCGGGTAAGAACGCTCTATGAGAAAACGTTCGGTGTTTCCCTTGAGCGTTTTACGCTCACCGGCGGGGGCGCTAACCTTCTCGGTATTGAGCGGTATTTTGCCGAGGCGTTCGGCATTCCACATGAACCGGCGCGACCATTTGCGGCAGTGCGGTACGATCCGGTGCTTGAGCCAGCGATGCGGACACTAAATCACGAACTGGCGCTCGCGCTCGGCCTCGCGTTCAAGGCGTACCCCGATTCTTCAACATGATAAATTTAAATTCCATGAACGGTAATGGCGGCATGGGTTCCGCGCCGGCAAGCGTGGGCGCCGACCAGTTTGTTTCCGAGCATCTTCCGGTAGGGTGGCCCTGGCGCCTGCTCGTGTTCTCGGGAGCCCTCTTCGGGCTTTCCATTCTCGTCTATTTCGGTTTGAAATTCGGATATGCCGCGTACCTTGAAGGGCGCATTGCGAGTGTCGATGATCGGCTCGCCTCGCTTACCGGAGAAATTTCACCCGACGACCAGGAACGCTTTGTGAGTTTCTATTCCCAGATCGTGAATTTGAAAGGCGTGCTTGATCGGCATCCCTATGGCGGGAATACGCTTGTATTCCTTGAGCGTTATACGGTTCCGGAAATCCGCTACACCGAGGCTGAACTCCAGGTGGAAGATCGTGCGCTCACCGTGAAAGGTGCCGCGCCATCAATCGACGCCGCGGGACAGCAATTTACGGCGTTCGAAAGCGCGCCGGAGGTGGAAGAGGTGCTCCTGCGCGACGTGAGCGTGGAAGGAGGCGTGTCGTTCAGCGTGACCGTGTTTTTCAAGGATGCGTTTTTCTCACGCCCGCTCTTATAAGTAAAATTCCAAATCCTAACCACTAAATCCAAAACAAACTCCAATGACTAAAATTCGAAATTCCAAACCGCTTGAAACATTTGAACTTGGGGTTTCGAACTTGTTTGGAGTTTAGATATTAGAGTTTTAAGAAAGATGCGCATTTCCACCAAACGAATTCTCTCCATCCTTGCCGGTCTCGCATTTCTCGCGGGGACGCTTGGTGTGTATGCGGGACTTATTCGCGGCGAGGCGGCGGTGGTGGGGGATACGCGCGCGCTCCTCGCGTCAAAGGACGCGCTCTTTGCCGACCAGGAACAAGCGGTGTCACAGGTAAAAAATCTTATCGCCGAATTCAAAAACTCGTCGCGGCTCGAGGAAACGGTGGGCCGCGCCATTCCGAACGGCGTTTCGGCGATTCAAGCGCTTCGACAGATCGAAGCGGTGGCGCGCGCCGCCGGAGCGATCATCACGAGTTTGGATTTCGCGACGCCGAGCGTCGCGGCGACAAAAAAAGAAACGGGTTCGGTGATAAAACGGCTTCGCGTGCTTGAGGTGAAAGCTAAAGCGGAGGGTTCCTATGAAAATCTGAAACAGTTTGTGAAACTCATCGAAACGAGCGTCCGCGTAGCGAATGTGAAAGCATTCCATTATGTGCCAGGCGGCACGGGTGGATCGGGCGATGCGGTCGAACTTGAGGTCGAGATGTACTATCAAGAATAATTATGGCGATCGTCGTCGAAGAAGAAAAGAAAGGAGCGAACTGGATTACCGTGCTCTCGGTGAGCATCGGACTCATCGCGGTGTTCGCGGGCGCCTACTACCTCTTTTTCAAACAGCCCGAGCTTATCGACGTGGTGGTGCCGGCGGATTTGGAGCGGCTCCGCGTGATTTCCGAAGTGCGGTTTGATCCGCGCGAAGTGGTGGATGCACCGTCCTTTCAGGGACTCCGCGATTTTTCGGGAACACTCTCCGCGCCTCGCACCGGGAAAGCGAATCCGTTTGCGCCATAAGGCAAGAGGGAATGGCATGACTGATCGAACATTAGGCGATGCGCTCGTCGCACAAAAAATACTGACGGAGGAGGAACGCGCGGAGATAGAAAAATCCACGCGTTTTGGCGGCGCGCCGTTTGAAGATTTACTCTACGAACGGAAGAAGGTTTCGGAGGAAGCGGTGGCAAAAGTGAAAGCCGAGCTTATGGGGGTTCCGTACCGGGCGGTTGAGGTTGCGGCCATCCCCGAAGATCTTTTCAAAACAGTCCCGCGGGAAACCTCGCTCACTTATCGGGTGATACCCATCGGGCGCGAACAGGGGATGCTCGTCGTTGGCATGCTCCGTCCCGACGATCCCCGCGCGCAGGAAGCGCTTCGCTTCATCGCGAAGCGGGAGCGGATGAGTCTCGGGGTGTATCTCGTTACCCCCTCCGCGCTCCGGGCCGCGTGGCGCCGCTATGCGCCGTACCGGAGTGAAGTCGAGGCCGCGGTGAAGGAAATTGGAAAACTCCCTGGCGACGGGAGTGAAGTGGTGTTTCTTGAAGAGGCGACCGCCGGCGAAGACGCTCCCATCATCACCATTGTGGCGGCGACGCTTCGGCACGCAGTCGAAGAAGGCGCTTCAGACATCCATATCGAACCACAGCGCACGCGGCTCCGTATCCGTATGCGTACCGACGGAAAACTCGAAGAGGTAAGCTCGCTTCCTTCCGCGCTTGCCCAACCGATCGTATCGCGCGTGAAGGTACTCGCGCGCCTCAAACTCGACGAGATTCGCATCCCGCAGGACGGACGGTTCCGCACCATCGTGCAGGGAAGAGATATTGATTATCGCGTATCGACGTTTCCGACGCCGACCGGAGAAAAGGTGGCGATTCGCGTGCTCGACCCCGCGACTGGCATGAAAGGTTTGGATCAGATCGGTCTCGAAGCGTACCATTTGCCGATCGTGGAGCGCGCGCTCGCGCGGCCGTACGGTATGGTGCTTATTTCGGGTCCCACCGGCTCGGGAAAAACCACCACGCTTTACGGGATGATGCAAAAATTGAACCGCGAAGCGGTCAACACGGTGAGCTTGGAAGACCCCGTCGAATATTTTATGGAAGGGATGAACCAATCGCAGGTGCGGCCCGAGATCGGCTACACGTTCGCCTCGGGACTCCGCCAGATTCTCCGGCAAGATCCCGATGTGATCATGGTCGGTGAGATCCGCGATGCGGAGACGGCGAATCTTGCGGTGAACGCCGCGCTCACGGGACACGTGGTGCTTTCCACCATCCATACCAACAACTCGATCGGGGTTATCCCGCGGCTCATTGATCTTGAAGTGCCGGCGTTCCTGCTATCTTCGGCTTTGAATCTCATGCTGGCCCAGCGCCTCGTGCTCCGTCTGTGCCCGCAATGCAGGCGCGAGACGAAACCCTCGAAAGAAATCGAACGCATCATTGAAGAAACGCTCGCGGAGTTACCGGAAACAGTAAAAGAGCGTGCGAAAATAAAAACTCCTTTCACCGTATGGGCGGCGGAGCCAAAAGAAACCTGTCCGCTCTGCAAGGGGAAAGGCGTGGTGGGGCGCGTCGCGCTCTTTGAATTGTTTCAAATGACGCGTGAGGTTGCGGATCTCGTCACGGGCCCGTTCACCGAGGGAAAACTTGCGGATGAGGCGCGGCGGCAAGATATGGTAACCTTACGTCAGGACGGCGTGTTGAAAGCGCTCGCGGGGCTGGTGTCGATTGAAGAAGTGATACAAGAGACGGCGTAGCGGATCAAATGGATTACGTAAAAAAATTAAACGAACTTCTCCTTGTGACGGCGCGGCAGGCGGCGTCGGATCTCCATATCGCGGTGGGGCGGAAGCCTACACTCCGCGTGGACAGCATACTCGTGCCGCTTATGAACGAGCCCATTCTCACGAAAGAAGACGCCGAGGGGCTCATCAGTGCACTCCTCACACCTGAACAGAAGGAACGTTTTTTGAAGATCAAGCAGATAGACTTTTCCTTTAACTACGAGGACAAAGCGCGGTTTCGCGTGAACGTGTATCTCCAGCGCGGTTTCATGGCGGCGGCGCTCCGCCTTATCCCCGCGCAGATTCACACCGTCGACGAATTGAACCTTCCTCCGCTCCTGCACGATTTTGTGAAGCTCCATCAAGGTTTTGTTCTTATCGTGGGTCCCGCCGGCCACGGCAAATCAACCACCCTTGCCGCCATGCTTGATGAAGTGAACCACACCCGCACCGAACACGTGATAACCGTCGAAGATCCTATCGAATATCTTTTTTCACAAGATCGGTGCATTGTGTCCCAGCGTGAAGTGGGGAGCGACGCGGTGTCGTTCCACGAGGCGCTCCGCGCGGTTTTGCGGCAGGATCCCGACGTTATCATGATCGGCGAGATGCGTGATCCGGAGACCATCGCGACTGCGATGACGGCCGCTGAAACCGGACATCTCGTATTTTCCACGCTCCACACGAACTCCGCGTCGCAAACAATAGACCGCATTATTGACAGTTTCCCGCCGGAACAGCAAGGCCAGGTGGTGTCCCAGCTCGCCTCGACCTTGGTCGGCATCATTTCCGAGCGGCTCGTGCCGCGCATCGGCGGCGGCCGGATACCGGCGGCGGAGATCATGCTCACGAATTCGGCGATCCGGAATCTTATCCGCGAGCGGAAAATTTATCAGATTGATCTCGTCATCGAAACGAGCGTGCAGGAGGGGATGATTTCCTTAAACCGCTCGCTCGTGAATCTCATCAAGCGGAAAGAAATCTCGCTTGAAGCTGCGGAGTCGTTTTCTTTGAACCCGGCGGAATTGAGGATACTCCTCGAGAGAACCTAATTTCCAATTATTATTATCTTCACATGAAATTTAATTATAAAGCGCGAACGAAACAGGGTGAGCTCCAGGTGGGGAACGTCGAAGCGGCCTCACGCGATGCGGCGGTCGCCATTTTGCTTTCGCACGAGCTCTATGTGCTTTCTCTCGAACCCATGAAGGAGCAGGGGTGGTGGACGCGGATCACTGATTTTTTCGAACGAGTGAAAGGGACGGATCTCATGATCTTCACGCGGCAGTTTGCCACCCTCATCGCCTCGCAGGTGCCGATCGGCGACTCCCTCCGGTCGCTCTACGAACAAGCAACCAAGCCGGTCTTGAAGGAGGTTATCGCGGAGGTCGCTTCGGACATTGAATCAGGATTCTCCCTCTCGCAGGCGCTCTCGCGTCACCCGGGCGTCTTCAATGAATTTTACGTGAATATGGTGAAATCCGCCGAAGTGACGGGCCGCCTTTCGGAAGTACTGGACTTCCTCGCGGACTACCTCGAGAAACAATCCATTCTCATCGGAAAACTTCGAAACGCGCTGGTATATCCCGCGTTCGTGATCGGCCTTTTTATTGTGGTGGTGGTGATTATGGTCACTATGGTGCTCCCGCAGATCGCGCCCGTTTTCACTGAAGTGAATGTCGAACTCCCGACGTTCACGAAGATTCTGCTTTTCTCGGGGACGCTCGTTTCGGAGTGGTGGTGGGCGATTCTGATCGCGGTCGGCATTCTCGCGGCGCTCGCGATCGATTACCTCCAGACCGCGGAGGGACGCGTGGTGATGAACGAGGTGAGTCTGCGGCTTCCGCTCGTTGGCTCTCTCCTCCAGAAGGTGTACATCGCGCGTTTCGCGGAATCCGCGCGCGTGCTCATTAAGGGGGGACTCACTATTCCGCAGGCGATCGAAATTTCCTCGCACACCATCGGGAACTACGTCTACGAAGACGTGCTCCATGAAGTGGCGCAGGCGATCAGGAAGGGCTTGCTTCTCTCGCAGGCATTGAAAGGCGCGCCTTATTTTCCTCCCTTGGTCGCCCAGCTCGTTGCGGTGGGGGAGTCCACCGGACGTCTCGAAACTATGCTCGAGCGCGTATCATCTTTCTATAACCGGCAGGTGGACGATACGGTATCGAATCTCGTCGAGCTCATCCAGCCCGCGCTTCTTGTCGTAATCGGGCTCATGGTGGCGGGGCTCTTCGCCGCGATTCTTCTGCCGCTTTACAACCTCACGAAATCATTTTAAGGGGCACGAGCGGGAATGCGAATTTCACGAATAACACTCTGACGAATATGCTACAATTACCGCACATGGAAAGGTCGCAGAACTATTCGTGAATTTTAATGAAAATTCCTATGAAAAATAAGCAAAGTGGTTTCACCCTCATCGAAATGCTCGTGGTGGTGGCGATCATTGGACTCCTTTCTTCGGTGGTGGTGATCGGCGTGGGCGGTGCGCGGCAGAAGGCGCGTGATACGAAACGCGTGGCGGATTTGCGCCAGATACAAACCTATCTCGAGGCGAACTATGCGGTGGGAGGCTATCCCGTCTTGAGTCCGTGGCCGAGCATGCTCCCGCGCGATCCCTCGACCGGCACCGAGACGAACCCCGGGTATGCATACTGCACTTCGGGACAGACCTATACGATTGGCACCGATCTTGAAGATGCGGCCAACAAACCGAACGGAGGCGCCACCGCATCCACCTGCACGCTCTCGATGAACTGTTCATCGGCGGACATCTACTGCGTGACTCCCTAACGGGCATGATTTTTCTTATGGCACGCCAGCGCAACGGGGGATTCACGCTCGTTGAAATGCTCGTGGTGGTCGCCATCATCGGCGTCCTTTCTTCCGTCATTTTGGTGGGACTTGGCGACGTGCGTCGCGATGCACGCGACACGCGTCGCATTTCGGATATTCGCCAGATACAGAATCGGCTCGAGATTTACTACACCGCGAACCAGAGCTATCCTGCGGACATCTATCAATCACTTGAGGCGCCTCCCTACGATCCCGTCATCGACGCGGTTACGGGGAGTGTATTGAAGTACGGCTACCAACGGCTCTCGTCGAATAGCTATCTTCTCGGGGTGTGTCTTGAGGGCGAGCGGCAGGCGGGCGTGAGTCATGTGAACGAAAATATCCGGAACGGCATTTCAAACTACGGCGAGGGATGCAACTGCGACGACATTGGGAACAGGGTGTATTGCGTGAAGAGTTACGCGTAGTTAAATAGTTGATTAGTTCCGTTCGCTCCGCGCTCTGTGAGTTTGGGAAAACTAATCAACTAAAGCGTAGCGTAACTAATCAACTAACCGCGATGAGCATCATCTTCTACGCCTCACTTTTCCTCTTTGGTCTTGCCGCAGGCAGTTTTTTGAATGCGCTCACGCTTCGCTATTCTCCGGAGCGGAATTTTTTTTCCTGCATCTCGCTTGGTTTATCTCCCGACCGCGCGGGCAGGCGCTCGCATTGTATGCAATGCCGCGCAAGACTCCGATGGTATGAGCTCATTCCGCTCGTGAGTTTTATGCTCCAACGCGGGAGGTGCCGTTCCTGCGGCGCGCGCCTGTCGTGGCAGTACCCCGCGATCGAACTTGCCGCCGCGGCGCTCGCGGTCGGCATCCCAATTTTCTTTAGCGCGTGGTACGGGTCCGCCGGCTGGTGGAGCGGTATTGCGACGTTCGAGGCGCCCGGGTGGTACTACGGTTTTCTCTTCTTATGGTATCTTGCGGCGCTCGCGTGGCTCGCGATCGTCGTTATTGATATTCGGCACTACCTTGTCCCCGACGAGTTGAATGTTGCGCTTCTCGCGCTCGGCGTCGGGATTGTGGCGCTTCTCGCCGCGTACGGCGGAGCGCTTCCTCCGTTCCGCGCGTCGTTTCTGAAACATTACGCGCTTCTTTTTTCGCCCTCGTTCCTTCAGGGAACGTTGGCTATGCATCTCGCAGGCGCCGTCGCGGGCGGGATGTTTTTCTGGTTCTTGAGTCTCCTTGCGCGCGGGAACGCCATGGGGCTTGGCGATGTAAAGCTTGCGCTCGCGTCGGGATTTATTCTTGGATTTCCCGACATCGCCCTTGCCGCCATGTTTGCGTTTATCGCGGGCGGCGCGGGAGGGGGGTTTCTCATGGCCACTGGAAGAAAAAAAATAGGGGACAAGCTGCCGTTTGCACCATTTCTCGTACTGGGATTTGTAGCGACCATTACGCTTGGGTTTCCGATTCTTTCGTGGTATTTCGAGCTCTTGAATTTTTAGTTCGAAAAACCGTGCCTCTGCGGTATAATAGACGCAATGAAAGACGGATTTGCCCGGCGCCATTTTCTCCGTTTTGTGAAAAACAGCGCAGGATTTACCCTCATTGAGGTGCTTGTGGTAACTGCCATCACCGCCTTTCTTGCGGGACTCCTGCTTTCTTATAATCGTTCAACCGACAGCCAGGTGGTCCTCGCCGCGGAAACGGCGCGGGTGGCGGGTGTGCTCTATCGCGCGCGATCCTTCGCCCTACAGAAGAACATCATGAAAGGAAACGCGGCGGCCTGTGGTTTCGGAGTTCGCTTCACGAAGCCAAACCGTCTCGTTTTATTTGAAGATCTCCCCGCGCAAAACGATGATTGCGCCACGAAAAACATGCGGTACGACGGCGCGGGGGAGCTGATCGAAGAAGTGACGCTGAACGATCGGGTCGCGCTCGAGTCGTTCGTGTCGGATGCGGGGAGTGAGGCTCCCGACGTGTTTTTCCAATCGCCCTATCTCGTGACGAATCCTCCGGGCATTACAGTAACACTGCGCCTTGTCGGTACCGAAAAAACCAGCGCCGTCGCGGTCGGCGCGGGAGGCGAAGTTACCACACGACAATGAACGGCGCGCGACATCGGCGTATGAATCATCGGGAGGGGAGTTCGCTCGCCGAATCCATGGTGGCGCTCGGGCTCGTGGTGGTGGGGCTCTTGGGGGTTGTGGCACTTTTCACTCGCTCTTTCGCCTTGAACCGCGGCGTGATGAATCGCACGATCGCGGCGGGACTCGCCGCGGAGGGGATTGAGGTGGTAAAGAACATCATTGATACGAATGTGGCGGAGCGGGGAAGCGGTCAGTGGACGGAATTTCTCACCGAAGGGTCGTTCACGGTCGATTATGGATCCGTGGCTGGCGCGGTGTTGTTTCCCGCTTCTGGCGCGCGGCTCCGCCTGAACGAAGGAAGCGGCTTATACGCCCTCGCGGGCGGGGGCGCCGAAACTATTTTTAAGAGACGCGTTACAATCGCGTTCCCGTCGGAGCGTGAAGTAAGAGTCGGCGCGACGGTCGAGTGGGACGAACGCGGAGAAGTGGAATTGATTGATGTCGAGGATCATTTCTTCAACTGGAGGCGCTAATATGAGAAGCATTTTCAATTTTCAATTTTCAATTTTCAATCGCCAACGTGGGGGATTCACGCTTATTGAGCTCGTGGTGGCGATGGGGGTGTTTGCGATACTCGTCACGATCGCGGTGGGCGTGTTTGTGAACGCGGTGCGGGATCAACGTCTCCTCACGGAACTTATGGCGGTGAACAACAATGCGGGAGGCGTGCTGGAGCAGATGGCGCGGGAGATGAGGACTGGATACCGCTTCTGTGAGGGGCAAAATCCGGGGAACGCCTGCGGAACCTCCGGTTCCTCGGTTGCGTTTACTAATCATGATGGGGAGAAGGTCGTGTATGCGTATGACGCCGTTCGCGGAATACTCACAAGGCAGGGCGGGAGCGGTGGCGCGCGCGCGCTCACCGCCGAAAATACCTCCATCGCGTACGTTTCGTTCACGGTGGCGCAGAAGAATCAAAACGGCCTGTCAAACGATGATGTCTGCAATCCGTGGCGCATTACCATCGCGATGGGGGTACGCCCGCGGAACGCGGCGCTCGCGGATCGCGAAACAAAACTCCAGACCACCGTGAGCTCGCGGGTCTTGCCGCGGGAGGCGCCGAAAGCGCCCGAAAGCATTATTCGAGCATGCGGTCTTTAATTTCCACCGGCATTCATACATTTCCCCGCGGGGGACAGGCGCTCATCCTGATCGTCGTGATGATGGGAGGGATTCTTTTTACCGTGACCGCGGTGGCGGGACTCCTCATGTACTATCAACTTCAGCAGTCGAACGACGCGGCGAATTCCACCGTCGCCATTTTTGCGGCCGATGCGGGCATCGAACGCGCGCTCTATTACTATTTTTTTGAGCATACCCCCAGTGGGTGCGCGAGCTATCCATGCACGGCGTCCGCGCCCGCGCCTTCGTTGGTAAACGGCGCGACCGCGGAAAATATCCGTCTCGTGATTCCCGATCCTTTGGATGTGAACGGTATCGCGGTGATATCGGCAAACGGAAAAGATGCCGGCCGCCGCACCATTCGTGCGCTCGAGACGAGTTTTCTCCTCAAGTCTTATTGATCCGTTCGTATTATTATGGCGTCGAACGAAGCGCGCGCCCGCGCCGCAAAACTCCGTGAAGAGATTGAAAAAGCCCGGTATGCCTACCATGTGGAAGATCGGGATCTTCTGCCGCCGGAGGTTCTCGACTCCCTTAAAAAAGAACTATTTGATCTTGAGACGCGGTTTCCGGAACTGATAACGCCGGATTCGCCGACTCAACGAGTGGGTGGCCGCCCGCTTGATACGTTCAGAAAGGTAACTCACTTCGGCGGCGCGCGCCTTCGAATGAACTCTCTGAATGACGCGTTCAGTGAGGAAGACGTTCGTGCGTGGTTCAAACGGCTCGAAGACCATCTCGGAAAGCCGTATCGGAAAAAATTTTATTGCGATCTGAAGATGGACGGTCTTGCGGTGGAGCTTCTCTACCGCGACGGCGTATTTACGGAGGGCGCGACGCGCGGTGACGGACTCGTGGGGGAAGACATCACGCAGAATCTTAAAACGATCGAGGCCATTTCTCTTCGCCTTCGGGGAAATCCGCCGAAGGAACTTGCGGTGCGCGGCGAAGTGTTCCTTACGAAAAAGGAATTCGCGAGGCTGAATCGGGAACAGAAAATGCATGGCGAAAAGGAGTACGCCAATCCGCGGAACGTGGCGGCCGGCTCACTCCGCCAACTTGATCCGAAAATAACCGCCGCGCGACGCTTGGATTTCTTTGCTTATGGAATTCCGGGGGATTCGGAGGCGCATTTTCGCGCCTATCCGACGAAGGAAAAAGAATATGCGGCGCTTCGCGCATACGGTTTGAAAACAAATCCGCAAGGCGCCGTAGCGTCCTCACTTGAAGAGGTATTTGAGTTTCAGAAAAAACTTGAAAAGAAACGCGAGGCGCTTGCGTACGAAATTGATGGCGTGGTGATATCAGCGAACGACAATCGCGTGTACCGCGCGGCGGGCATTGTCGGAAAAGCGCCGCGCGGCGCCATCGCTTATAAATTTTCTCCGCGCGAGGCGGTCACAATCGTGGAATATATTAAGGTGCAAGTGGGACGGACGGGCGCCTTGACGCCCGTGGCGATTCTCCGACCTGTAGGGGTGGGTGGCATCACCATCACTCACGCCTCGCTCCACAACTTTGACGAGATAGCGCGTCTCGGAGTGAAAATAGGCGATACGGTGGTGATTTCGCGCGCGGGAGACGTTATTCCGCAAGTTACCAAGGTGCTTACCAAGCTTCGTACCGGAAAAGAGCGACCGTTCAAGGCGCCCACAAGGTGTCCGGTAGACGGCGCGGCGCTCGTGAAAGACGGCGTCATTGTGCGATGTGGAAACCCGAAGTGCGCGGCGCGGCATCGCGAGTCGCTGTACCACTTTGTTTCGCGCGGGGGATTTGACATCCGCGGACTCGGGGCGAAGATTATCGACAAGTTTCTAGACGAGGGGCTTATTGGCGACGCCGCGGACATCTTTACGCTTGAGAAAGGCAACATTGCGGCTTTGCCGCGCTTCGGCGAAAAATCGGCGGAGAATATCGTGACAGAAATCGAGAAAAAAAAACGGATTGCGCTTTCGCGCTTCATCTACAGTTTGGGTATTCTCCACGTGGGAGAAGAAACGGCGAGAGCGCTCGCGCTCGCAATTTCCAATTTCCAATTTCCTCGGATTTCATCGCGAGTCCACGACGAAGTCGGGACAATTTCCAGACCAACAGATGTCCTGAAAGCATTTCAAAAATTGTCGTTGGATGATCTACGGAGCATCCCCGACATCGGCCCTGTGGTTTCAAAGAGTATTTATATCTGGTTTCGTGAACCCCGGAATGTAAAACTTTTTGAAAAATTCGAGGAGGCGGGGGTGACGGTTGAGAGTCAAAAGCCAAAAGTCAAAAGCCAAAAGTTAGCGGGTTTCATTTTTGTTCTCACCGGCACCCTCTCCTCGATGAAGCGCGAAGAGGCGAAGGAAAAAATCCATGCCCTCGGCGGCGAGGTTGCGGAATCGGTTTCAAGAAGAACGAGCTATGTGGTGGCAGGCGAGAATCCGGGAAGCAAGGCCGAGAAAGCCATACCGCTTGGCGTGCGCATCTTGAGTGAAAAGGAATTTATTGCCATACTGCAATAAATGCTGTCCGAAAAAAATCTCGAAAATCTTGCGGAGCTTTCGCGGATACGGCTCGCGAAAGGCGAGGAGAAAAAATTTTTAGACGACCTCGAAAAAATACTCGCGTACGTCGCGGAGTTGAACGAGGTGAAGACCGATGGTGTGTTTCCTATGGCCGCCTCGCCCGTGGATATGTTACGGCCGAGGGGAAGCGCTACACTCACGAATGCGATTCGGGCTAATGACGGAGGCGTACCGCTTGCGGGCGATATAGCGCGTGAGGCATTTCCCGAATCCGAGAATGGATTTTTGAAGGTGCCCCCTGTTTTTGAATAGGAGAATACAAATCTTTCTCTATGGATTTCAAGAGTATAACGGTTAAAACCTATATCGAGGGTCTCCGCGCCGGCGCGTGCTCCGCGGTCGAGGCGGTCGAAACGTATCTCGCAAACATTAGCGCGCGCGATGAAGTACTTCACGCGTATCTTGAAACGTACGGCGAAGAGGCGTGCGCCGCGGCCGCTCGCGTCGATGAAGAAGCTCGGGAACGGAACAACCCAAAACCTCTTCTCGGTGTGCCGGTGGCGCTCAAAGACAATATGTTGGTCGCGGGGCATCGTACCACCGCGGGGTCGAAGATCCTAGCGTCCTATACCGCGAGCTATGACGCGACGGTGGTGAAGAAATTGCGCGATGCCGGCGCTGTGATTATGGGGAAAACAAACTTAGACGAGTTCGCGATGGGTTCTTCCACGGAGAACTCGGCGTTTGGCCCGACAAAGAATCCGCACGACATTTCGCGCGTCCCGGGCGGTTCATCGGGCGGTTCCGCGGTCGCTGTGGCGGCCGATATGGCGCTTGTGGCTTTGGGATCAGACACCGGCGGTTCGATCCGCCAGCCCGCCGCGTTCTGCGGTGTGGTGGGGTTGAAACCTACCTATGGGGCGGTATCGCGTCATGGACTTATCGCCATGGCGTCGAGCTTGGATCAGATCGGACCTTTCGGGAAAACAGTGGAGGATATCGAGGCGGTTTTCAACGTGATCCACGGCGGAGACCCCTTGGATGCGACGAGCCTGCCTGCCGGACAGGTAGGTATGAGCGACCAGTTACGAGTTACTGATGACAAGTTAAAAAATGAGAAAGTGTTATGCATCGGTATACCGAGGGAATATTTCGGCGAAGGGCTTGCGCCAGAGGTCACAAAAGCGATGGACACCGTCATCACGCGCTTTGAGGAATTGGGATTCAAGACTAAAGAAATATCGCTTCCCCACACGAAATACGCGCTCTCGGTCTACTACCTCGTGATGCCCGCCGAGGTTTCGGCGAATCTCGCGCGGTTCGACGGCGTCCGCTACGCGCGAATCCCCGAAGCGCAGGAGGCAAAGACGCTTCGTGACATCTACGAACTTCAGCGAGGGTATGGTTTTGGCGCGGAGGCACAGCGGCGTATTCTCCTCGGCACGTTCGTGCTCTCGGCTGGTTACTATGATGCCTATTATGCGAAGGCGCAGAAGGTGCGTACGCTCATCGCGCGCGATTTCGATAACGCTTTCAAGGAGGTGGATGTAATACTCGGTCCCACGACGCCCACACCTGCGTTCAAGTTCGGGGAGAAAACGCAGGATCCTGTCCAGATGTACCTCTCGGACATTTTCACCATCCCGGCAAACCTCGCGGGCATCCCCGCGATCTCCATTCCGGTTGAGAAGTATAATTCGCCAGTTGGCGGAGAGAGCGGTTCGCCGGCTGGCGGATTGCCGATCGCTTTCCAGCTCATGGCGCCGCATTTCCGCGAGGAGGATCTCTTCGCGCTCGGGAGGGAATACGACAAAGCGTACCGCAAATAAAAACCGCCGCCAGACGAGGCAACGGTTTTTATTTGCGTATCTTTACGACTTAGTTAGATACCTATTTTATCCAAAATCTTTGAAAAAAGAAAGAGCAGTGGCCGCCCGCAAAGCGGGCGACCACACCCCACCCGGCGGCTCCACCAGCCGCCGCAGACGGCGGCCAAAACAGAAAATCATATATAATACCTTTAAGAAAAAATCCGGCGCGCGCAAAATCCAAAAATGTAAAGGCAATTTTTCTGCTCGGCTCCGCGCTACGCGCGGG
>JACPEK010000001.1:93781-95730 GCA_016183535.1 Candidatus Brennerbacteria bacterium | reverse complement strand
ACTTCAAAAACTACTCGATGTCTATTTGGCAGACGCTTTATCCACAGAAGAATACGCCGCCAAAAAACACAGTTTGCTGTCTCAAAAAATGTCGTTGGGCGAGAAAATCACCGACTTTGAGACAAAAGGGTTGTCTTGGCTCGAACCGGCTCGTGAGTTCGTAAAGTCCTTAAATCAAGCCGCTAATCTGCTTTCCTCTCCCAATCCGACTGCAATGACAACATTTCTTAAAAACATCGGCTCGAACCATATTTTGCGAAACCGCCAATTCGTTTTTACCCCCAAAGTTGAATACGAAATCATCGCCGAGCGAAGCGAGGCGAACCAAAACTCTTTGACTTTTCCTACGTGGTGCGCCGGGAAGGACTCGAACCTTCGGTGCCCAAAGGGCGGCGGATTTACAGTCCGCTGGAATAGCCGCTATCCGACCGGCGCATGTAAAAATTGGTAAAAACGCTTTCGATGTTTCGGATTTTTCGGGCCTATTTCACTGAAAAACCTTTTGACCTCGCTTCTTTTTGTGAGATAAAATCGAGGCCCGCTTATGTCCGATGGTGTGTATTGTAATTGGGCGAGTGCTTTTTGTAAATCTTCCAAAAGCGGTATCGAATAATTCGTAAAGGCAATCTGAATGCCAAATTTCAATTTGTATACTGATCCGTCGGTGTCAAAAAATCCCCTCACTAAACCCTTCAAAAACGTATTCCTCAAAAAAATCCATCTAGGGACACAAACTTGGGCTTTTACCTTATTGCCTACAAGTCCTTTCTGGAGAAGCCACGCAGTTGCGGCGGTAGAACCGAGGTATATGTCGCGATACTTAGAACTCCGTACGGCGATTTTTGCGGGCGCATGGAATAGTTTTGTTATAAGCGCACGCACATATTCTGCATATTCAGCTTCCTTTGTCCCCAAGTGAACTGAAATTTGAAAGTGAGAGATGTGACCATCGCCGAGCATTATACCGAAGAATTCGGCAAGATCTTTCGAATAGATACCCGGAATTTTGATGTCGTTGCGCCTATTTAAGTAATGCAATTTTCGGTGGGGCATGGTTGGTATTCCCAATCGTGCGAGACGTCGGAAAACCGTTTGTTCTTTTATATCCAATATCGTTGCGGTCTGCCGCAATGATTTGTTCTGCGCGACGTAAAGATCAACTAATTCACTGCGGTATTTTTCCTCTTCTTCCGTCGTCCATCTTCTCGGCATGTGGGAGAGTATATCACAAAAAATCCAATTTCGCAATTGACCACTTTATTACCCTCGCTCCCGCTCAGTTTATTTTCCAAATTTCTTATGCTTGAATGTAGAGAAGCCATCCTAGCTCAACGGCAGAGCAATCGCTTTTGCTCCGATATTGCCCAAACCTTCGATTTGGCTACAATATCGAGAGTCCGCGATTTTGTAGAAAAAATTTGCCGGCGTAGCTCAGTGGAAGAGCAGCTGTTTTGTAAACAGCAGGTCGTCGGTTCAAATCCGACCGCCGGCTCCAAAGCAAATTTTTACAAAATCGGGATAAGGCGAAAGGTTCCGGGTTCAAGTCCCGGGGATGGCTCAAAATGAAAGTAGTAAATCTCATGCGTGGTACAATGCTCCATGAAAATGTCCGCACTGCGCGGACGTTTACGGAAAAATCAGAAGGACTCTTGAAAAGCATTGCCGATGCGGCGCTTTTTTTGAGGACACGGTGGGGCGTCCACACGTTCGGCATGAAATTCTCTATTGATTGCCTTGTTATGGATGGTGATATGAAAGTCGTGGCGCTCCGCGAGAACCTCGCGCCCGGACATTTCTTTTTCTGGAATCCCCACTACCGGAACGTGCTCGAGCTTCCCGCCGGCACCATCGTCCGTACCAACACGAAAGTAGGGGACGTAATTGAGCTGATGGCTTGAAAATAGAGGAGGATACCGTTAATCTCCATTTACCGCCGAGATAGCTCAGTG
>JACPEK010000001.1:0-93720 GCA_016183535.1 Candidatus Brennerbacteria bacterium | reverse complement strand
TCCGATGTTGAGCGGCGTTTAAAAGAGCATAACGCGGGGAGGACAAAATCGCTCGTTCGCCACGTACCACTTGAAATTGTGCGCATAGAGCAGTATTCTTTGTACGCCGAAGCTTGACGTCGCGAGCGGCAGCTAAAAAGTTATAAATCTGGGGAAGCACTCAAGAAATTACTAAATCAGCGACCCACGCCTACGGCGGGGTGCACGAACTTTACTAACGAGCGGTAGCGAGTTACTGTAAAGTTCCGTGTCCCGCAGAATGCGGGGCAGTGGGAGATTCGACCCACGCCTACGGCGGGGTGCTCAATGTGATAGTAAAATTTACTTCGCATTTGAGCTCATAAATTTTAATCACATTGGCATGGCACAGGGAAAATTCACCGAAAAACTTATCCGCCTCCGGTGCAGCACGTGTAAGCACGTGAACTACACCACGCGGAAGAATAAGAAGCTCGTAGAGCGGAAGATCGAGCTCAAGAAATTTTGCGATTGGTGTAGAAAGCAGACGGTACATAAGGAAGCGAAGAAGTAGCAAAAAGCGGTCGCCTCAGGCGACCGTTTTTGATTTTCGGGATAAGCGAGCTATCTATGATATAATTTATGTAATCTATAGTGTCGGTTCATGAAAGGCAAGGAACACTCAAAGGCTGTTGAGTTGAGAAGGAGGGGTTATTCGGTGAAGGAAATCACGCGTCAACTCGGTGTTGCACAAAGTTCTGTTTCATTGTGGGTTCGCGACATTCTTTTAAGTGATGCGGCCAAAGCTCGGCTTTTGAAACGAATAAAAGTCGGTCAGTTTATTTCCGCAGAGAATAAAAAGGCAAGGACGCGAGAAACGGAGGAGCGATATTTCCGGGAGGCGCTGAAGGAAATTAGGGGAAGGCCGGATTATACAAAAATACTTTGTGCGATGATCTATTGGTGCGAAGGCACGAAGAATGTGAAAACTGGCCTTACTTTTACCAACTCTGACTCGAGCTTAGTAAAAGTATTCCTGCGCTTGTTGAGAAAATCGTTCAAACTGGATGAGGCGAAGTTTCGTCCTTGTATCCACATCCACTCTTATCATTCTGCTGGGAAACAGCTTGATTTTTGGTCCCAGGTGACCAATATTGATAAGAGCCAGTTTATTAAGCCATATCGCAAACCGAATAGCGGCAAATATATCCACGAGGGTTACCAAGGATGTATCTCGATCAAGTATCATAGTAATGATTTGGCGAGACGATTAACCGCTGTTGCGAAAGCATTTATGGCAAGTATGGGGGCATAGGCTCAACGGCAAACCGCGGGACTCCAAATCCTGATTTCCAGGTTCGAATCCTGGTGCCCCCGCCATGAACTTGAAAGATAAGATTGTTGTAATAACCGGAGGTAGTCAGGGGTTTGGAAAGGCCCTCGCGAAGTTTTTTGTAGCCGAAGGTTCTCGGGTCGTAATTAGCAGTCAAGATAAGGGAGCTCTCGAGCGCACTGCGCAGGAATTGTCCTGCGACTTTTTTCCAACAAATGTTACTGCGATTGATGAAGTAAAAGAGTTAGCTAAATACGTTTTAGAGAAATACGCCGCGATAGACATATGGATAAATAACGCCGGCGTCCAGATCGCGCCAAGCTTGGTGGAGAACGCGGATGTTCAAAAAGTGCGCCGATTGTTTGATGTGAACTTCTTCGGATATTTCTATGGATGTCAGGCCGCACTTGGCTATATGAAGCAGAAAAGGGAAGGGTTGATTATGAATATTAACTCTACTGCAGGCCTTGACGGAAAGCCCGAGATTTCAGCCTACTCCGCTTCAAAGTTTGCAATCAAAGGACTGACCGAATCCATACGAAAAGAGGTAAAAGACTCAGACATAAAGATTTATGGAGTGTTCTCGGGAGGGATGAAGACGGAGATATACAAGGAGAAGTACCCGACCGACCTTGATGAATATATGGACGTTGATGGAGTGGCACAAAAGGTCATTGAGAATTTGAAATTGGATAACCCAGAGATAGACTTGGTGATAAAAAGGCCCGCTAAGTAGCCGCCCCTGTGGGCGGCTCTTTTACGGGTGGCGGTGCGGCGTTATGATTGAAGGGAAAGAAAGGAATATATTTTATGAACCCAAGTCAAATCCCAAAGCCAATTATTGATCTTGCCAATCAAGTTGCATCAAAGCCAGTTGCGAGTTTTTCTGAATTTATCTCACTTAAATTGTTTGGTAAAACAATTGCCAGACTTAAAGCTCAGGCGGAGAACGAATACGATGCAACGAAGCAGCACGGAGAAATTGAAAGGAGAATCCAAGAACCTTTCATAGTTCAGATTGAAACTGCGAAAGCATATCGTCAGTACTCAAACCTTGGAAATGTCTTAATGAAGGCAACGCCTTTGATTTCCGCTATAGAAAACAAAGTTGAAGACGATAACGACGTTTTCTGGGGCCTCCTAGAACACTCAAAAGAAATTTCAAATGAAGAGATGCAAGTACTAATCGCGAAGATTATTGCAGGAGAGTATAACGTTCCTGGTACCTATTCGATGAGCACGTTGCAAACAGTAAAAATGTTAGGGAAGAAGGAGTTAAAACTTTTTGAAAGAGTGGCCGGCTTACTTGTTGATGACTATTTTCTTCCAAAAGAATTATTTAGAGGTCAGGATAGTGTAGAAGCCCTGATGAAAAAAATGGAAGTGGATTTCGGAGATTTGCAAACATTGCAGAGTTTAGGGTTGGTTCTACCGAATGATATGCAAACAACCATGAAAAATAATGAGAAGAAAAATATTTCAATCAACTATTTTCAAAAGAGGTTAACCTTTATTCCTCAAGACGACGCCCACCTAGACGTAAAAACGCCCGCATTTTATTGTCTTTCCCCAGTGGGCGAACAAATATCGAAGCATCTCAATCCTAGCTACGTTGAAGATTATTACATTTGGCTTAGGCAAAATTACAAAATACCTCATTACAAACTCGAAGAATAAAAATAAATAAGCCTATGACCTCCCCCAAAATAATGTTTCACGGTAAAGGAAAGGAAAAGCGGCGCAGTGTCGCGGTGCTTATGGGCGGGCCGTCGCACGAGCATGAGGTTTCCATAAAGAGCGGCAAGAACGTGGTGCACGGATTGAACCGCGAGAAGTACGACGTAAAGCAGATTTACATAAGCAAGAAAGGGGAGTGGGACACGGACATCAAAGACGTGAGAAAGCTTGCGGACGTCGCATTCATCGCCATGCACGGCGAATACGGCGAAGACGGCACGGTGCAGGCGCTTTTGGAAGCCGAGAAGCTTCCTTTCACCGGGTCCGGCGCCGCGACGAGCGCCCTCGCGATGAACAAGTATCTCTCGCTCCGCACCTTCCAGGACCACGGGTTCATCGTGCCCCATTCGTTCCTCGTAACGCGCGAGGAGTGGGAGCGGTTCGGCGAGAAACTCTTCGACCGCGCGCGCCACTATGCGGGGTATCCGTTTGTGGTAAAGCCGAACGCGAGCGGTTCGTCGGTGGCGGTATCAATAGTGAAATCGCCGGAAGAATTTATGAAAGCAATGGACGAGGCGTTTGTGTATTCTCGCCACGCGCTCATCCAATCCTACATTCGCGGGCGCGAGGTAACGTGCGGCGTCTTAGACCATGGATTTTCCGAGAGTGCGTTTGCGCTTCTCCCGACCGAGATCGTCCCGCGTCAAAGTCACTTTTTTGACTATCAAGAAAAATATAGCGTGCAGGGCGCACATGAAATAACTCCGGCGCGTTTTCCCGCGCCGGTACTCCAGCACATCCAGCGTCTCGCGGTGGGACTCCACAAACTTCTCCACTGCCGCGGCTTCTCGCGCTCGGACTTTATTATTGAGGACGGTTCACCGCTTGGCGGAGGGCGCGTCGTGATTCTCGAAATTAACACCATTCCCGGCCTCACCGAACAGAGCTTGCTTCCAAAAGCCGCCGCCGCGCACGGACTCGCATTTCCTTCATTCCTTGATCTCTTGATCGAGGGAGCGTTTCGCGCCCATCATCTATTGTTATGACGAACGAAGAACTTGTGGAATCGCTGATCGAGGGCGGACACCTTAAAACGCCAGCCGTTATCGAAGCGTTCAGGAAAGTGGATCGCGCAACGTTTGCGCCGGAGCGTGAAAAACCCCACGCTTACGAAAATCGTCCGCTTGCGCTCCCGGCCGGACAAACCATCTCCCAACCGTTGACCGTAGCCTTTATGCTTGAACTTTTAGAGCCGAAGCGCGGCGAAAAAATTTTGGATATCGGTGCGGGATCCGGATGGCAGACCGCGCTTCTCGCGGAGCTTGTCGGCAATCCGCTCCGCGAGCCGGCGGACGGCGGAGGGAAAATCATTGCGGTCGAACGAATCGAGGAACTGTGGGCGTTCGCGGCGACGAATCTTACGAACGCGGGGTTTATGGAAAGCGGCGCGGTGAAGCTCGTGCATGGCGATGCAAGCGAGGGATACGCGTCCGAGGCGCCGTACGATAAGATTGTGGCGGCCGCGGCAGGAGCAGTAATTCCCGAAGCATGGAAAGGGCAACTCAAGGTGGGAGGGAGAATTATCGCACCGGTGGGAGAGGCGATCGTGGTTTTAGATAAGACAGGGCCGGAAGAGTTCGAAGAAAGGAAATTCCACGGTTTTCGTTTTGTACCACTCGTGTCCAACCGATGAATTTTTCTTATCCACAAGCGCTTTTTTCGGCGGCTTGACGAACAACAAAAAGAAGGAGTAGAATCCTCTTGCAGAATGAATGTCCACGCAACATACCTTTGGCGGAAAGCCACCTAAACGCGGACGTATTCGCGCGTGTGGATCCGCCGAACCGGCGGATTTTTGTTCTGCCTGTCCCGTTAGAAACGTATAGTGCATATTGAAACGCGTCTTGGATTTTCCTCCGGTAATAGCCGTAGGGGATTTCTAAGCGGGATGTCATTTTCAAAATTAATAGTCAGTGAAGTGATGAATAAGAAGAGCAAGCGCACTAGCGCCCGCAAGGGCGCGAAATTAAGGGTGGATGGCGGATGCCTTGGCACCATGTGGCGATGAAGGACGCGGCGTAGCGGCGAAACGCTTCGGGGAGGTGCGTAGCAACCTTTGATCCGGAGATGTCCGAATGGGGAAACCCCGTCGAGTAAACCTCGACGACTCCGCACTTGAGGCGGAGAGCGAACCTGGGGAAGTGAAACATCTCAGTACCCAGAGGAAAAGAGAACAAATGTGATTCCCTTAGTAGCGGCGAGCGAAAAGGGATCATCTTGAAATTTATTTCAAGGATAGCCCAAACCTGTTTTGTGCGTAGCACAAGATTACGAATAGGCACGAATGGCCTTCGGCCGCACCAATGACGCGAATGATTCGTGGTCATTCGTAAGCGAGCGAAGCGAGCTATTCGTGATATTAGTGGTCTCGCGCTACGCGCGAGGCAGGGGTTGTAAGATATAAACATTTTCGAGCGTGAAAAGCTTTACGCTTGAAAGAGAAGTTACCAATTCATTTGCTAGCGGAAGCTCCTGGAATGGAGCGCCAAAGAGGGCGACCGCCCCGTACGCGAAAGCGAATGAACTTCTGTTTTTATTCTTGAGTACCTCGAGGCCAACAAACCTCGGGGGAATCCGGGAGTACTATCTCCTAAGGCTAAATACGCATGGTGACCGATAGTGAACCAGTACCGCGAGGGAAAGGTGAAAAGCAGCCCGGAAGGGCGATGAAATAGTACCTGAAACCATCCACTTACAAGGAACGGGAGGCCAATTCCGTCGCAAGACGGACGGCTGACCGTGTGCCTATTGAAGAATGAGCCAACGAGTTTATGTACACTGCCAAGTCTAAGGGCCGCGAGGTCCGAAGGCGTAGCGAAAGCGAGTCTGAATAGGGCGTTCTGCCTCACTATCGTTCGGCAGAAAATTGAAGGATTGCGTATTGAAAAATTGAAGGATTCAGCTCCTCATTTTTTCAATTTTGAAATCTTTCAATAAATAATGTGCCGAGCGGTAGCGAGGTAGTAGCAGTGTGTGTAAGACCCGAAACCGGATGAGCTTGCCCTGGCCAGGGTGAACCCCGCAGAAATGCGGGGGGAGGCCCGCACCGGTGAATCGTTCAAAATTCTCGGATGAGCTGGGGTAAGGAGTGAAAAGCTAATCGAATTCGGTAATAGCTGGTTCTCTCCGAAATAGTTTTAGGACTAGCCTCATACGTTCCACGGCGGTGGTAGAGCACTGGATGAACGGCAAAGGGAGAAATCTCGGCCGCTCAATCAAACTCCGAATGCCGTCGTGAAGAGTATGGGAGTCAGACTGCGGGGGCTAAGCTCCGTGGTCGCGAGGGGAACAGCCCAGATCGCCGTCTAAGGTCCCCAAATCGAAGCTAAGTGTGAAAGGTAGTCAGTGCCCACTAACAGATAGGAGGTTGGCTTAGAGGTAGCCATCCTTTAAAGAGTGTGTAACAACTCACTATTCGAGGACGCTGGCGCCGAAAATTTATCGGGGCTCAAGCTTCGTACCGAAGACGCGGATGTCAGCGCATCTTGAGTAAATTCTTAATTTTGTAATTTTTAAATAACTCTTAATTTCTAATGTGGTAAGCATCAGGAATTCGGACATTATGTAGGAATTAAAAATTAGAAATCGAAAATTCGCACCGAACTTTAGTGAGGTGCGTTGGCGTGGTAGGAGAGCATTCCCTGTGCCATGAAGCCGGACCCGTGAGGGCCGGTGGAGCGCAGGGAAGAGAGAATGTTGGCATGAGTAATCACAAATCCTGTGAAAACCAGGATCTCCGAAAATCCAAGGTTTCCTCCGCAACGGTAATCGACGGAGGGTGAGGCGGCCCTAAGCGGATGGCGAAAGCCGAACGTGAAGGACAGCCGGTTAATATTCCGGCCCTCCCGCATCTTTCGACGGGGTGACGGAGTGGAGTAGAACGAGCGCCTTAATGGTTTGGCGTTCATGACCGAGCGCGGTATCCAGGAAAATCCGGATGCCTGCCTTGAATGGCGCGCGCCAGGGAAGTGATACGGAGCGGCATTTACCGTTCCCAGTCGTTCGAGCCCGCTTCCAAGAAAATCCTCTAAGGCTAGAGATGTGGGAACCGTACCGTAAACCGCCACCGGTGGATGAGGCGAGGAGCCTCAGGAGAACGGGTGATTCTTCGTTAAGGAACTCGGCAAAAAAGCTAGGTGTAACTTAGGGATAAGCCTTGCCGCCCAAACTTCTCTTCGGAGAAGAATGTTGGCGGCCGCAGCGAAAGTCTCTTTGGCGACTGTTTAACAAAAACACAGCTCCCTGCGAACTCGTAAGAGGAGGTATAGGGGGTGACGCCTGACCAATGCGAGAAGGTTAACGATGGGGGTGGCGCATCTCACTAAGGCGAGATGCGAATGAGTAAATTCTTAATTTTGTAATTTTTAAATAACTCTTAATTTCTAATGTGGTAAGCATCAGGAATTCGGACATTATGTAGGAATTAAAAATTAGAAATCGAAAATTCGCACCGAACTTTAGTGAGGTGCGTTGCTCACTGTCCGAAGCCCTCGTCAATGTCCGCGGTAACTATAACCGTGTTAAAGTAGCGCAATTCCTTTCCGGGTAAGTTCCGGAGCGCATGAAAGGCGTAACGATCAAAGAACTGTCTCAACGAAGAGCCCGATGAAAGTGCGATTCCCGTGAAGACGCGGGGTACTGGCAACTAGACGAAAAGACCCCGGAAGCTTTACTGTAGCTTGGTATTGAGGTTAGCGGTTGTCTACGTAGCGTAGTGGGGAGCCTTTGAAGTTCCGATTTCGGTCGGGATGGAGGCGCCAATGAAACACCCATTTTTCAATTGCTAACGTCTCACCGGAACGGAAAAAACGTTTCGGGACAGTGCCTGGCGGGCAGTTTTTCTGGGGCGGAACCCTCCCAAAATGTAACGGAGGGGCCTATTAAGGTCAGCTTAGCGCGGATGGACATCGCGCTGGACGTGCAAACGCAGAAGCTGGCTTGACTGCAAGGCCGACAAGCCGCGCAGGCGCGAAAGCGGAGGTTAGCGACCCGACTGTCCTTTATAGAAAGGCAGGAGATAACGGATAAAAGTTACTCCGGGGATAACAGGCTGGTTTCGTCCGAGAGTCCTTATCGACGACGAAGCTCGGCACCTCGATGTCGGCTCACCACATCCCGGGGGTGGAGAAGCTCCCAAGGGTATGGCTGTTCGCCATTTAAAGTGGTACGTGAGCTGGGTTCAAACCGTCGTGAGACAGGTTGGTCTCTATCTGTTGTCAGCGTGTGACGCTTGAGGGAAGTCGTCCCTAGTACGAGAGGACCGGGATGAACGAACCGCTGGTGTGCCGGCTTTGGTACCAACTGAAGCGCCGGGTAGCTATGTTCGGACGGGATAAGCGCTGAAAGCATCTAAGCGCGAAGCCTCTCCCAAGATTAGGCGTCGTGGGCCCGTCGAAGACTACGACGTTGATAGGCGCTAGGTGTAAGCGCGGTAACGCGTTAAGCCGAGGCGTACTAATAAGCCCGTGCGCTTGCTCTTCTTGTTCATCACATTTCGAAACGAATCAGCGTTTGTGTATGCCGGTGTTTAACCTGCGTGTGACCCACCTCTTCCCATTCCGAACAGAGCAGTGAAAGCGCGTAGGCCTCATGATACTTACGGCTTCGGCCGTGGGGAAAGTAGGGTATGCCGGTATTCACAAGCGCTGTTTTTTGAGATATTGACATATTTTCGGCGAATGGCTTGAATCCTAACCCATCCGGTCGTTTTTAATGAAGAGGAGGAAGCCGCGGAGCCAGACGGAAAGCGCGCGCCACCACGGCATGATGGAGAGGAAATAGTTCAGCTCCACGATACCCTTAAACACCCACGCGAGGAAGCCGGAGATAACGAACGGGCCGATCTTCGCGACCGCGTATTTGCCACCCACGGGAACGATATAGGGATAATCGGGCACGCGGTAGGTGTGGGTCTTGATTGCGCGACTTATGCCTTCCGCAAATTTTATACGCTCTATGATGTTTTTTGCGGCGCACCGGGCGCCCATCATGGCGGGCCGCGCCATCCACGGCGACGGCTGTTTGGTTTCGGGGTCGTAGAGACATGCGATATCGCCCACGGCATAGATGTTGCCTGCGACGCGCAAATCTTCGCCGATCGGTAGGCATTCCATGCCGCTCGTGATTTCGATGCGTCCCTTTCCCTCGCGCTTCATCGGGAGCTCTTCGGTGAGGGGAACCGCCCTTACCCCGCCGGTCCAGATAAAAATGTCGTGGAGAATATGTTCGCCGCTTTTGAGATGTATTTCGCGGGTATCTACCCGAACGACGCGTTCTTCGGTGAATATTTGTACGCGGAGTTTTTTTAATCGCGCGGTTGCTTTTGCTTGTACGCGCGCATCCATCGCGCCGAGAATGTTGTGCCCGCTTTCCACAAGCGTCACGTGTATATTGCAGGTTTTTGTGTACGGTCGCGCGCATGACCATTCGCGTATTTCGCCGGCAAGTTCCACCCCCGTCGAACCTGCGCCGCCAATTACTACTCTTGTGAGTCCTTTATTTTCTCCTACGCGCGGGTCGAGACGTTCACGGATCGCAAGCGCATCCTCGAAGGTTTTTAAGGGGAGCCCGTGGGCCGCAAGGCCGGGAATATCGAAGTAGTTGGTTTCACTCCCCAAGGCGATCACAAGGTATTCGTAGTCGAGCTTTCCGGTTTTGAGGTGCGCGACGCCCTCCAGAATATCGAGGCGCCTAACCTCATCGAGGTGGAACTCGACCCCGCTTGACTCGAGCAACTCCTTCAAGGGATAGGCGACCAAAGGTTCGAGTTCGTGCGCGATAGTGTTACGCTTACCGGCAGGCAGACTTGCCTCGGAGGTTGTGGCGACCTCATAGAGAAGCGGCGTGAAGATGTGGCGCGGATGTTTGTCGACGAGTACCACGGAGTATTTCCCGCCGAGCCCCGCGCGGCGTATGAACTTACCCAAACGAAGCGCCGCCTGGAGGCCGCCAAACCCCCCTCCGAGCACCACGATATTTTTCTTATATTCCGGGAATTCCATAAGCTATACTTACGTTAATGATCAAATTTCTTACTCCCGCCATCGCGCAGCGCTACCGCGGGAAGACCTGCCTTCTCCGCGTGGACCTGAATGTGGAGCCGGGCGCGGAGGATGCGACGAATCGCGTGGATGCGATACTTCCCACCATCAGATTGCTTCTAGATTATAACGCGAAAGTCGTGTTGCTTTCACATAGAGGAAGGCCAAATGTGTCCGCAAAAAGCAAAGTGCAAAGGGTAAAATGGTCGCTTAAACCGTTTGCGTGGACTTTTTCGAAGAAGCTCAACACGCCAGTTCATTTTATCTCTCACGCCAGCCTTTTGGAGGCATTCGGGTCAGTCAGACCACAACATTCCAACATTCTGCAGAATGTTGGAATGTTGTGGAGAGAGGCGGAAGATCGCGTACTCATTATTGAAAATCTTCGTTTCTTTCCTGGCGAAGAAGCGAACGACGCGACGTTTGCCCGTCACCTTGCGGCGCTCGGGGATTTCTACGTGAACGATGCGTTCGCGGTATCGCACAGGAAAAATGCCTCGGTCGTTGCCATCACCAGATTTCTTCCCTCGTACGGAGGACTTCACTTGAAGGAAGAGCTCATACGGCTGGATGGGGTTATGAAGAATCCAAAGCATCCGTTGGTAGTTGTGGTGGGGGGTGCGAAAGTGGGGGACAAGCTTCGTTCGCTTCGCGGAATTTTGAAGAGAACAGACGCGGTACTTTTAGGGTCAAGCGTGTTCAACGAGGAGGACATTCCGAATCTTTCCAAACTTTGCTTCCCGGACGACATCAAAGCGCACGGGGACCTTGCGTGGGATATCGGGCCGTGGACCATGGAGCGCTATCGCGTGCATATCGCAAAAGCAAATACCATCGTGTGGAACGGCTCTCCGGGGTTCTATGAGAAGAAAGGGTTTTCGAACGGCACCCGTGCGGTGTGGAAGGCGATTCTCTCCGCCAGCCGGCGGAAACCAAGCGCGCGCATCGTGGTTGGCGGGGGAGAAACGGTTGCATCGCTGAAGCAGCTCCGGATTGCGAAACGCATCCCGAAAAATATCTTTATCTCCACGGGAGGCGGCGCGATGCTCTCGTATCTCGCGGGCGAGAAACTGCCGGGCGTGGAAGCATTGAAGTAGAACGGATTTTCGGGATATAGTGGGAGAGTGAAAAAATCGGTCATTCTCTACCACGCGAACTGCCCCGACGGGTTCGGCGCCGCGTGGGCGGCATGGAAAAAGTTTGGCGGAAGGGCGGAGTATATTCCCATACCGGCGACGCAGGACGGACGTCAACTGAACGGTGTGGCGACGAAAGATCGCGAGGTGTATTTGCTCGACGTTTGCGTGCCGCTTTCGGATCTCTTGAAGCTCCGCATGAAGAGCCGAAAGGTGATAGTCATTGACCACCACGCGACGAGTGCTTCAATCGCGACCCACGCCACGGAACACCTATTTGACGTGAAGCATTCGGGCGCGGTTCTCGCGTGGCAGTATTTCAATCCTCAAAAAAAGCTTCCCGCGCTTTTGAAATATATCGAGGACGGCGATCTCTGGCGCTGGAAATTGCCGCAGTCCAAGATTTTTCTTTCTTACGTGTATTCACGCCCGTTTGATTTCAAAGAATACGAGGTGCTCGCGCGAGGCGCGGAATCCGTACGCGAGCGGAAACGTTACCTCCTATTAGGAAAAGCGCTCGCTGACTACAACGGCACGCTTGTCCGGGAGGCGGTGGCAAAAGCGGAACTTGTCCAATTCGGAAAATATAAGATACTCGCCGTGAACTCGACTTCGAAGCGTTCCCATTCGGAAGTGGGGCACGCGCTTTGTGAAAAGCGTCCTCCGCTTGGAATTGTATGGCGCATTGAGCGGGGGATGATCGAAGTTTCGCTCCGGGGGGACGGGAGTGTTGACGTGTCGAAGCTCGCAAAGCAGTTTTCCGGCGGAGGCGGCCACCCTAATGCGGCGGGGTTTTCGGCGCCACTCGCAAAGGGGTTTCCGTGGCGGTGGCTTTTGTAGATCACCACATTCTAACATTCTATAGAATGTTAGAATGTGGTGCGGCGATGTGCTCCGGGGAGCAGAGGGTGTTAGAATCGTGATATGGAGAAAGAGCGATTATTTCCTAGAGGCAAGCTGGTTATTTATACCGATGGCGGCGCGCGCGGGAATCCCGGCCCTGCGGCAATCGGGGCGGTCGTGGGTGATCGCCACTATCACAAAGCGATCGGTGAGACGACAAACAACGTCGCCGAGTACAAGGCGCTCATCTTCGCGTTTCAGAAAGCCAAACAGCTCCTGGGGAAGAAAGAGGCGAAGGAGACGGAGGTCGAGGTGCGCGCCGATTCGGAGCTTATGGTGAGTCAGCTCACCGCTAAATATAAGGTGCACGATAAAGATTTAATTCCGCTCTTTATCGAAGCGTGGAATCTTATGCAAGACTTTCGGTCGATTTCATACAAGCTCATTCCGCGCGAGGAAAATAAAGTGTCGGACGCTCTGGTGAACCGCGCTTTGGACACATTACTCTTATTTTGATATAACATTTGAGATATGGAGCGAACATTTGCAGTATTACTCGGCATTAGTTTTGTGGGGATCGCACTCTTCGGTTTCAGTGTGGCGTCGGCTCCGCCAGCTGGCGGAGTGGGCGGCACCCACGTAGGATGTGTGGCGGATATGTTTGAGGAATTACAAGGGAACACATGTCCGGTTACGGACACCCCGTTCGCCTTGCTCGCATCGCATTTAAACTCGCTCCGCACATTCGTGGGAGGCGTTACGGTGTGGTTGCTCGTGCTTCTTATGCTCGCGTTCTTCGCACTTATCTTTTCTTCAACGCATGTGACGCCTCTCCTCCGTTCCCTCGCGCCGATTCGTGTTTCGAAAATCATCTCTTCTCGCACCTCCGCGAAACATATCCGTTGGATCGCGCTTCACGAGGCGAGTCCTACTTTGGTTCGTTAGGTGCGATTCCCGAACTCTCGTCGAAAGAGCGGCGGTTTCGCACTGTCATCCCTGAAAAGGGATTGTGTTTTTGTGATGCAAATATATGTGGATTAAAAATAAGAAAGCATTTCATTCGATTCTCGTTGTGCTTGTGATAGTGGGCGCGTTTGCGGTAATTGTTGCTACCAAACCGGCGCCTACTCCTCCGGTGCTTTCCGGTGGTGTCAGTACGCTGGTCGCGGAAGCGGCTACCTATGATTTTGGCGCAGTACCGCTTAACGGGGGGTTCGTGCGGCGGGTATACGCCGTGCAAAATACGGGAACGGAACCGATCATATTGAATGGTATGTATACTTCTTGTATGTGTACGACCGCGGTGATGCGAAAAGGGAATGAAACGTGGGGTCCTTACGGTATGCCCGGACACGGCATCGGTGGAGGAAGAATGTCTGTTGCGCTTGCGTCCGGCGAAGCCGCCGAAATTGAAGCGATATTTGATCCGGCCGCGCATGGCCCCGCGGGTGTGGGGCCCGTAGCGCGATCCATCTATCTTGAAAATAGCGCCGGCGCGCCCGTCGAACTTTCATTCACCGCCATCGTCACGCCATGAATCCTGTTAGAAATAACTAAATCGACTACCATGAATTCCAACATCAATAAACATCTGCGGTTATTCCGCGATAAAGGCCGTTGTGTTACGGTCGCCCATGGCGACCTCTCTCTAACGGGATGAGTAAAAAACTTATCGGTTTGTTTGTTGCGGCGATTACACTCGTCGCGCTCACGCTCTTCTTCCGGTCCGGCGAAAGCGCGGGACTGCTCTTCTCGCTCTCGGACGGCGGTACGTGGCTTATGCCTTTGATCGTCGCCGCGGCGCTCGTGGATTCGGTAAACCCCTGCGCGTTCTCGGTGCTCTTGCTTACCATCGCATTCCTCTTCTCAATCGGGAAATTACGCTCCGATGCACTCCGCATCGGCGGGGCCTATATTCTTGGCATCTTTGTCGCGTACACTTTGATTGGTCTCGGGATATTACAGACGCTCTCGTTTTTCAATATCCCACACTTCATGGGCAAGCTAGGCGCTTCACTTCTCATCCTCGCGGGAGTGTTGAATCTCGTGAATGAATTTTTCCCGCGGTTTCCGGTGAAACTCAAAATTCCCGACGCGGCGCACCATACCATGGCGCGGCTTCTTGAGAAGAGTTCCGTACCGCTCACGTTTCTCTTGGGCGCTTTTGTCGGAATCTGCGAATTCCCATGCACGGGCGGCCCTTACCTTGCGGCGTTGGGCTTGCTCCATGATCAGACCACTTACGTATCGGGGCTTTCGTATCTCATCCTCTATAATCTCATCTTTGTTCTGCCGCTCATTGTGATACTTGGCATCGCGTCGAATCCCGCACTTCTCGACAAGGTGCGCGCGTGGCAGAGGAAGGAACGGAGTGCGATGCGGTGGGCGGGAGGTGTGGCCATGATCGGCATCGGCATCCTCATGTTTTTCCTCTAACTTCAAATCGGCGCTGGACAAAAGTCGTACCTGAAAAGTGGTATACTGTAACCAACTACTATGATTGCAATGCTTGTTGCGCTTGCTTCTATCGGCGTTATTACGGCGTTCGTCTGGTTTCTGAACGGGCAAAAATTTTTTCCAATAGCGGTATGTCCTATATGCGCAGGAACAGCGGGGACATGGCTCTGGATACTTGCCGGCGCGCTTTCTGGTTTGCTTTCCCCGGCCGCGTATATGCCGGTTGCGGGGATCCTCATGGGAGGGTCGGCGGTTGGCATCGCATATCAAGGAGAAAAGTATTTAAGAGTCGGACGCGTGGCATTTCTGTGGAAGGCGTTTTTTGTGCCGATTGGATTTGGGACGGCGTGGAGCGTTACACACTTTGCATTCGGACTTGCGATATTCGGGGTTCTCGCGCTCCTTGCGCTCGCGGGATTTTTTCTCGAACTGCGAAAGCATCAGAACGGCGACCCGGACGAAGTGTCTTCCCGGAAAGGAAATGTTGGGTATCTTGAAAAGGAGATGGAAAATTGTTGTTGAAGCAATACGTATGAAACCTCGGATTGTTGTCATAATACTTTTTATTGTGCTCGGAGGCGTCGCGCTCGCGGGGATTTTCTCCTTCATCGGCGGAGCGCCAGTGCCGGCGGACGCGGCTGTCGCAGATTTCGCGCAGTGCCTTGCGACAAAAGGAGCGGTAATGTACGGCACAAAGACGTGCCCCTATTGCCGGGCTGAAAAAGCGGCGTTCGGGGACGCGTTCCGCTACATCGAATACGTGGAATGTACCGAAACGCCGAACCGATGCGTGGATGCGGGCGTGCAGGGAGTGCCGCTATGGACGTTCGCGGACGGTACGCGGCGTGAAGGCGCGCAGGGGCTCGAGGGACTCGCGCGCGCGAGCGGGTGTCCTTTCATTCCAAAAAATGAAACCTCAAGGTCGCAACGTTGAGAAGAATTTATGACAAAGTTTGAGAAAATCTCACTCGCAACACTTCGCGTCGGAATGGGGTGGATGCTGTTCTATGCCGGCATCACCAAAGTATTCAATCCGTCGTGGTCGGCCGAGGAATACCTGCGCGGCGCGAAAACGTTTTCCTCTTTTTTCGCGTGGCTCGCATCGCCGGCGATCTTACCGTACGTGAATGCGGCGAACGAATGGGGGCTCACGCTCATTGGCGCGTTCCTGATAGTAGGGTTCGGTGTCCGGTTTGTTTCGATCTTAGGAAGTGTCTTTATGCTGCTCTACTATCTCCCTGTCCTTGATGGGTGGTACCCGAACGCGCATTCGTTCGTGGTGGACGAACACCTCATTTACGTCGCGGTGTTGTTTTTTCTCGCCGCAGTGCGCGCAGGGCGCGTGTGGGGAATAGATGGATGGGGCGTTGCATCGCGGTGGAGCGTGAGGTTCCCTTCGCTTCTTGTCTGGTTCGGTTAAAGGTCAATCATCAATAATTAATAATCATTATGTTCGGCATGATGCATGGAGGATGGTATGGATGGGATGGTGGGTGGCTCGGCTGGATCGGGATGGTGGTATGGTGGGTACTACTTGTCTTTTTGGTGCTCTCCGCCATCCGTTGGTTTTCGGAACGTAGTGTGCCGCAATCCGGCGGAACCGGCAACATGCCACGCGGCAAGTCGGCGCTCGAGATTTTGAAAGAACGCTACGCGAAGGGGGAGATAGAGAAAAAAGAGTACGAGGAGAAGAGGAAAGCAATTGAGTCTTGATGGCTGAAGATCGTTTCGAGAAAAAAGAGCGGCGCATGCTCATTATGCGCAACTTCGTCTTCGGCGTGGAAGACAGCGTGGTATCCACGGTTGGTCTCCTCTCCGGTATCGCCGCGGTGGGCACGCCCCGCCAGACAATCGTGTTGACGGGCGTGGTGCTTATTTTTGTCGAGGCATTCTCGATGGCCGTGGGAAGCTTTCTCGCGGAACATTCAGCGGAGGAAGCCGTGCTCCATATACGTGGTCGCACCGCAGATCGCGACTCCCGCCGCGCGGGTGCGATTATGTTTGTGTCCTATTTTGTGTCGGGATTTGTGCCCCTTACCCCGTATTTTGCGTGGGAGGGGAACGTAGCGCTTTTTGTTTCGATTGGGGCTTCTCTTCTTGCGCTTCTTGGACTCGCGCTCGCATCCGCACATGTTTCACGTGTGGCCGCCGGCAAGGAAATAGTTCGCATGCTCCTTATCGGCGGTGCCGCGATCGCGGTCGGTGTCTTCGTCGGAGTTTTAGTAAATTAGAAAGCGCCCAGCTTGAAACAAAACCCCGCCGTAAGGCGGGGTTTGTGGTATCTCATAAGCCGGGTTCTGTTTAGGCGACAATTCATCTGGGACCGCGATTACTCGCGGGCTCGAGCGGCTCAAATGCGTCTTGCGGCGCAAGTACGGCCTTGCACTCGGGTAAGGATTTAGCCGTTTCATCTCCGCTTTGTCATCCCTATCGCGGAGCTGGACCTCTTGGCCTGGGATCAGGTCCTCCCTGAACCTTTCGGTCGGCCTGCCTGCCGGCAGGCAGGGACGTTTCTGCTCGCACCTCTATCCTTGCGGACGACGGGCGTTACCCGCTACCTTTATCTTGTGCATAGCACAAGATTAAGTGCCCGGACTTTCCTCCCGCCACAACTTTGCAGATGTAGGCGGGCTGTCGCTTGAAATACCTGTTGCATAATAACAGAAATTACACAAAAAAACAAGATTATTTTGATAACATCTCGGTTTTATTGAAAAAATAACGAAAATCGAATAGGATGGATTCGCGCCCGCCTTGACGAGCATGGCGAGGCAGGCCGCCTTAGCTCAGTGGTAGAGCAACGCTTTCGTAAAGCGTGGGTCCTCGGTTCAAATCCGAGAGGCGGCTCCAGATGACAGTAAACAATAACATCGCGACCGTGTCGCTTATGGCCGGAGCTGGCGGAGATGATGCGAAGGATTGGGCGCAGATGCTCCTCCGGATGTATTCGCGCTACGCCGACCGGCGCGGGTGGAAGAAAACGCAGGTGGACGACCTCACACTGGAATTCAAAGGCGAGGGTACCTACGAGCGGCTGAAAGGGGAGAATGGTGTGCATCGCCTCGTGCGCATCTCGCCCTTCGATGCGAAGAAACTTCGCCACACGTCATTTGCGGCGGTAGAGGTTTTGCCGGGACTCCCCGAGATGGAGGCGCGGAACATTGTGGTGCCAGAGAAGGATTTGAATGTGGATTTCTCGCGTGCGGGCGGCCCCGGCGGTCAAAACGTGAACAAGGTCGAAACCGCGGTGCGCATCGTACACCTACCGACCGGTATTGTCGCCGCGTCCCGTGCCGAACGTTCACAAGCCGCGAACCGCGAAAAGGCGCTCGCACTTCTCAAAGCGAAACTCGTGAAACTAATGGAAGAAAAACATGAGGCATCCATCGCAAATCTCAAAACAAAAGTGGCGCCCGAATGGGGGCACGAGATACGTTCGTATGTGCTCCATCCCTACAAACAAGTGAAGGATCACCGTACGGGACATAAAATATCGCGTGTGGAGCAGATATTGGAAGGGGAATTGGATCTGTTGGAAAAGAGGTAAGGAATTTGATATACTTTTAAAAAGCTCGGACGAGCTTTTTTCTTAGCTCCATGATCATTTTTCAGAACGTCACGAAGACCTACGGAAAATCGAATGCGCTCGATAAGGTTGGTTTCAAGATTCAGCCGGGCGAGTTCGTCTCCGTGGTGGGGCGCTCGGGAGCCGGAAAATCCACCGTGGTAAAACTTCTCATAGGGGAAGAAAAGCCCACGAAGGGGCAAATTTTCTTCGGTTCGTTTGAAGTAAACAAACTTCTTCCGAAGGAGTTTCCCGAGTTTCGACGCCGTATTGGTGTCATTTTTCAGGATTTCCGGCTCCTCGCCGGCAAGACAGTGTTTGAGAACGTCGCGTTTGCGCTTGAGGTGGGAGGGAGATCCGAGCGTGACATTTTGGAATATGTGCCGCAAATCCTCGATATGGTGGGGCTCAAAGAAAAAACAGCCAGCTTTCCGGCAGAGCTCTCGGGAGGCGAACGCCAGCGGGTGGCGATCGCGCGGGCGATGATCAACCATCCGGACGTTCTTATTGCCGACGAACCGACCGGCAACCTTGATCCTTTCAACACGTGGGAGGTGGTAAAATTACTTTTGAAGATCAACGAGTTGGGAAGCACGGTGATTCTTGCAACACACGACAAGGAGGTTGTGAATACCATCGGGCGGCGAGTGATAACTCTGGAAGACGGGGCGGTATTGAAGGATGAGGAACACGGCCGATTTATTCTCGATTAACCACTCGCTCTCACCACCCACTTCTATTGTTTCCATGGTAACCCTCTCGCGCATCATAAAATACGGCTGGCAGGCGTTCCTTCGAAACGGCTGGCTCTCGCTTTCCACCGTAAGCATCATGATTCTCGCCGCGCTCGTGTTCGAGGGGCTCATCCTGTTTAATGTGATGGGGAAAACCGCGCTCGAATCAATCCAAAACAAAATTGACATCAGTGTGTATTTCAAGAGCAACGCGGAGGAAGACGCCATCCTAAACATCAAACGTTCTCTCGAGGGACTCGAAGAGGTGAAAAGCGTAGAGTATGTCTCGCGCGAGCAGGCGCTCGCGGAATTCAAGGCGCGCCACGAGGGCGAAGATACCATCACGCAGACCTTGGCGGAACTTGATGAAAACCCGCTCCTCGCGTCCTTGAACGTAAAAGCGGAGGATCCGAGCGAGTATGCCGCCATCGCCTCCTATCTGGAAAACGAAAACCTTGGCGATCTAGTGGAGAAGGTTACTTACGCGCAGAACCAGGTGGTCATTGACCGGCTTGTGGGCCTTGTCGACACGATGAAGAAGAGCGGGATCACACTCACAGTGTTTCTTGCATTCCTCGCGGTAACGGTCACTTTTAACACCATCCGCCTCGCGATTTTCTCAAACCGCGAGCAAATCAGCATTATGCGGCTCGTGGGCGCCTCGAATATATTCATTCGAGGCCCCTACACCGTGGAGGGTATCATTTACGGCGCGATTGCCGGCATTATAGGATTTCTCATTCTCATTCCCGTTATCGGATTTCTTTCTCCATACGTGGGACGATTTATACCGGAACTCGCGCTCTCGGCGTACTTCCGTACCCATTTTTTCACGTTGCTCCTCTATCAACTTCTCTTTTGCATCGCACTCGGCATTGTCTCTTCAATCATCGCGACTCGTCGCTACCTTCGGCTTTAGTTCCGCGGTTTATTCGAAAATAACGGGAACCTCGAGCGCGTCATCGTGTTCCGGAAGTCCGGAAGGGTTGTCTCTTCGGAGAATGAGCGTACCTTGGCTTTCCGCCGCCTGCGGGGAGAAGGGGATAGAGATCGATTCAAACGGCACGAACTCTTCGGTCATCCAGTCGTTCTTCGTCTCCGCATATCCTTGCCCGATCACATTTCCTTCGGCGTCGAGAATTTCAATCGGGAAGCTTGCCTCGAAGTACCAGTTGCCGCGCGCCCGGCCGGTAACGATAAGCGGGGAAGAAATTCGCTCGCCTCTACGCGGCGCATCTACGACGATGAGATTGGACTTCTCGGTGTGTAGCGTTTTTTCGGGTTCCTGTGGCGCGAGATATAGTCCTGCCGCGCCAAACAAGACGAGCGCGACAACGATGCCGAGCCAAATTTTGAAATTCATTCGGGCAGTATAACCGTCTACGTGTGTTTTCGCACGGGTTGTGAAATCCCGCACTTCGTGGTATAGTCGACTCGTAGAGCCCTTTTCCGGGCATTTTTTTCTGTTTACTTGTGGTGAGTATCACCGAACTATGGAACTAAGAAATATCGCCATTATCGCCCACGTTGACCACGGGAAAACGACTCTGGTCGACGCGCTCCTCAAGCAGTCGGACCGCTTTCGTCTCAAAGCCGACGCCGCGCAGGAGCTTATCATGGACTCAAACGAACTCGAACGGGAGCGCGGTATTACTATTTTCTCCAAAAATGCGTCTATCCGGCACGGCGACGTAAAGATAAACATCGTGGACACCCCCGGCCACGCCGATTTCGGCGGTGAGGTGGAGCGCATTATGCGCATGGTGGACGGCGTGCTCCTCCTTGTGGACGCGAAGGAAGGTCCCATGCCCCAGACGAAGTTTGTGCTCCGGAAGGCGATCGAAGCGGGGCATAAAGTCATCGTGGTTATCAATAAAATAGACAAGCCCGCGGCGCGGCCGGCGTGGGTATTGAACGCGACCTACGATCTCTTTTTCGAGCTTGGCGCCTCCGAAGCGCAAGTGGAATTTCCCGTCATCTATGCCTCCGCAGTGATGGGAAAGGCGGGTACTTCACCTGACCTCGCGGCAATGAAAGACGTTACCTGTATATTTGATACTATAGTGAGCTATGTGCCGGCGCCGGAAGCCCGTCCGCAGGATCCTCTCCAGATGCTCACCGTGAACCTCGCCTACGACAACTACAAGGGAAAACTTGCGGTGGGGCGGCTCTACGCGGGGGTGTTGAAGAAAGGAATGACGGTGGCGCATATCAATCGCGCCGGAGAAACCGCGCGCACCACCGTTTCGGGGGTGATGCTCTTCGAAGGACTGAACCGGGTGGACGCGGATGAGGCGCAGGCGGGCGAGATCGTAGCGGTGGCGGGAATTCCCGATATCTCGATCGGCGAAACCATCGCGGATGCCGAGAATCCGGTTGCGCTTCCCACTATTCACATCGACGAGCCCACCATCAAGATGACCTTCAGTGTGAATACTTCACCGTTCCGCGGGAAGGAGGGGGAGTACACCACCTCCCGAAACCTGAAAGAGCGTCTTGCGCGTGAGCTCGAGACGGACGTGGCGCTTAAGGTGAACCCTACCGATTCCGCGGATCGCTGGGTGGTCGCAGGACGCGGCGAACTCCACCTGGCCATTCTTGTGGAAAAGATGCGCCGCGAGGGATTTGAATTGGAAGTATCCAAGCCGCAGGTGATATTCAAAGAAGTGGATGGTAAGAAGATGGAACCTATGGAGCTCGTTTCCGTCGAGGTGCCGAACGAATATGCGGGTACGGTGATCGAGATGATGGGGAAGCGTTCGGGCGCCATGCGCGAGATGAAGGTGGACGGCCCTACGACGCTGATGGACTTCGCCATTCCGACCCGCGGGCTTATCGGCTCGCGCGGCGAATTTCTCACCAACACGAAGGGGCTCGGCATCATGAACAGCATCTTCATGGGCTACGAAGGTTATAAAGGCGAGATACGCTCCGAGTCGCGCGGTTCTATCGTGTCGACTGCGACGGGCATTTCTAACAGTTTTGGACTCATTATCGCGCAGGGACGCGGGAAGCTTTTCATCGACCCCGGCGCGCCGGTTTACGAAGGAATGGTGGTGGGGCAAAACGCGAAGTCGGGCGACGTGGTGGTGAATGTGTGCAAGGCAAAGGAACTCACCAACTTCCGTTCCAAGAACGAAGGTATGACGGAAACTCTCGACGTGCCGCTCGAACTTTCGCTTGAAGATTCGCTCGCTTATATCGGCGATGATGAGATGGTGGAGATCACCCCGAAGAGCATCCGTATCCGCAAGATCTACCTCGACGAAGGCGAACGCAAAAAGGTGCGCAAAGAAGAAAAAGAAAGCGCATAATATTGATATGGAACTACAATCAGGTTTTTACGGCCTCGGCATCGCGCCGAATATTCTTGCGGTCATCGAACGCTTGAACTTCAAAACGCCTACGCCGATCCAGCAGAAGTCCATCCCGCCCGCGCTCGAAGGGAAGGATCTTATCGGCATTGCGCAGACCGGCACCGGGAAGACGCTCGCGTTCGGCGTACCGATGGTGCAGGCGGCGCTTCGCGGCACCCGAGGACTGGTAGTGCTCCCTACGCGCGAACTTGCGCTTCAGGTGCAAGAGACCATTGAAAAGCTCGGGGGCGCGCTCCGCGTGCGCACCGTGCTCCTTATTGGTGGAGAATCCATCGGTCGGCAGATCACCGCGTTGCGTCGTGACCCGCTCATCGTTATCGGCACGCCGGGACGCATCCTGGACCATCTTAACCAGCGAACCGTATCGCTCTCTGCGGTTGGCATGCTCGTGCTGGACGAAGCGGACCGGATGTTGGACATGGGATTCGCGCCGCAACTGAACCGTATCCTCGCCGCAGTGCCGAAGGAGCGCCAAACGATGCTTTTCTCGGCCACGATGCCGCAGGATATTGTGAACATCGCGAAGGCGAATATGAAACTGCCGCTCCGCGTGGAGATCGCGCCGCCGGGCACCACGGTCGCCAAAGTGACGCAGGAGCTTTTTGTGGTATCACGGCCGGACAAAGCGCGTCTTTTGGAAAAAGTTTTGGAGGAATACCGCGGGTCCGTGCTCGTCTTTTCGCGGACGAAATTCGGCGCGAAAAAAATAGCCGCCTCGGTTCGTGCCATGGGGCACCCGGCGGCCGAGCTTCACGCCAACCGTTCGCTTTCCCAGCGGCGCGAAGCGCTCGATGGTTTCAGGAACGGTAAGTATCGGGTGCTTATCGCGACCGACATCGCGGCGCGCGGCATCGACGTGAAAGGGATCGAGGTCGTGGTGAATTATGACCTCCCGAGCACCGCCGAGGACTATGTGCATCGCATCGGACGCACCGCACGCGCCGGCGGCAAAGGACACGCCATTTCTTTTGCTACTCCCGACCAAAGAGGGGATGTGCGCGGCATTGAGCGGCTCATCCGTCAGGTGCTCCCACTTTCCAAACTTCCCGCGCTTCCGCCGCATCGCAGTGCGCCCGTGATGGACCATGATTCCTACGAACCGCGTCGTCCTTCGCGTTTTCAGTCGTCCCGTCCGTACGCGCCTCGTACCCGCTCCGCCGGCCCGCGCCGGTTTCAAACCCGCAGGAAGTTTCGCTAATCTTTCGGTGTGCTATTCGTTATCCTGCGATTTCCAGAGGTAGCGACAGGCGTAACTGCGGTAGGGCGCCCAGCGCGCCGAGAGTTTTTTCATGAAGGCGGGCGTCGGTTCTTTTCCGTAGCGTGCCCGTATCGCGTTCTGGAGACCGACGTCGCCGGGTGAAAATAGGTCGGGGCGGCCGAGCGCGAAGATAAGAAACATCTCCACCGTCCATGGCCCTACGCCCTTGATGGCGAGGAGCCGCGTGTGAACCTCCGCGTCGCTCATACGCATCAAATGGGTGCGGTTGAGGTGGCCCTTCAAAAATGCGCGCGCCACGTTCTTGAGGTAACGCGCTTTTGCGTTTGAAATCCCGCATTTCCTCATCCGCGCGACGGGAGTTTTCACTATGCGTGCCGCGGAGGGCATACGCGTGCCGTAGAGACCGATAAAACGCGCAGCGATGGTGTTCGCGGCTTTTACGGAGAGCTGTTGCGATATGATCGACCCGACGAGCTCCTCAAGGGGATTCATCGCCGGTCGGATAGGTTTCAGGGGATAGCGTTTCACCAACCTCGCCATGACCTTATCCACCTTGCTAAGGTGGGTGTGATAACTCATCAGCTCTTGATCTTGTTCAGAAGTTTCTTTACCGCCGCGACGCTTTCGTCGTCATAGAGCGAGATTGCCATCGCTTGACGGTTTATTTTTTTCAGCACCGCAAGCTTCTTTTTCAGGTCTGCGGGGGATGCTTCATCGCTTTTGGTGAGAAAGAGATATTCGGGCTTTTCCAGAAGTTTTTTGTTGTGGCTCCCTAGCTCTTTACGAATAGCGTTGTAATCTTTTTTTGGAGAAGGGGACTCCGCCGAGATGAAATGGAAAAGGATGCGTGTCCGCTCGATGTGGCGAAGGAATTTAATGCCGAGTCCTTTCCCGCGTGACGAACCTTCAATGAGGCCGGGAATGTCGGCAAGGATAAGCTCGTAATATGCGCCGAGATTTGGTTCAAGTGTGGTGAAGGGATAGTTGGCCACTTTGCTTTTCGCATTCGTCAGTTCGTTCAATAAACTGGATTTCCCGACGTTCGGGAACCCTACAAACCCGATGTCGGCGGTGAGTTTCAGCTCCAAGCGGAACTGGAACGCTTCTCCCGGCAGGCCCGGTTGGAACCGTTTTGGCGTGGTGAGGCGCGGTGAGCGAAAATGGAAGTTTCCCTTCCCGCCATTCCCGCCTTTTGCGAGGAGTATGCGCTCGCCAATCTTTGTGATTTCCACCGTGCTTTCCTCGGTCAGGTTATGTATCACGGTGCCCACCGGAACTTTAAGCGTAAGATCCTTGCCGTCGTGGCCGTCTCTAAACTGGCCGCGGCCTTCCATACCATGTTCCGCCTGGATGGATTTCTCGTAGCGGAACTGCTGGAGCGCGCTTAAGTTCGAGACGCCTTCAGCGTAGACGCTTCCTCCTTTCCCGCCGCTTCCTCCTGCGGGGCCCAAGGACATGAGATTTTTATTGAACGCCACGGCGCCCTTCCCGCCTTTTCCGGCGAAGACCCGTATGGTAACGTCGTCGATGAACATATGGCTACGGCCAGATTATTTTAATTGTGTATCGGTGATGTGCTTTTCTTTAGGAGAAAATTGCTTGTCGAATAACTCTAATTCTTCTTTGTCACTCACCGGCTGAAATGCCGGGTCTTCAACGAATGCACCCTTGATTTCGTTCAAGCTACCGTCGGAGAGCTCGAGGGCCATGAACGGGTCGAGATTTTGCCCGTCTGATGTTTGTATGCCATATTCCTTCGCGTTCCTAAATCCAAAACGTGGGTAGTATTCCGGGTTTCCGAATATGACGATTCCTTTATGGCCCAGTGACCGCGCTTCGCCAATGATTTTTTGTATAAGCATGGAACCGATTCCTTGCTTCTGGTAGAAAGGCAACACGCCGACGATCATGGATAATGCGGCGAATTCTTGGCCTTGTTCGTTTTTTATCTTTGCCCTTGGACAGATCACCGCTCCTACGATTTTGTCTCCATCGCAGGCAACAAAGTCCAGTTCGTCAATAAAGCCGGGCGACTCTCGAAGCTTATGAATGATCAGGTGTTCATCACAGCCTGGTTTATATACGTCCCAAAATGCTTCCCTGATAACATTTTCCGTTTCTCGGTAATCCTGCGGGGTTTCTGGCCTGATTATTATTTCGTTATTTTTTGGCATGTGGGGTATAAAGGCAACCTTTCCGATTCATACAATGTGGCTGGGGCTCTTGGATTCGAACGCGTCTCGAGCGCGGGAAACCTCGCTCGAGACCCTTGACGAACTCGTGCGAAAGTGTTGCGCTCGACTTGGCTGCGGGGCAGGGAATCGAACCCCAATTTCGTGGTTCAGAGCCACGCGTGCTACCGTTACACCACCCCGCAACTTACCCGCTAATATTGCCTAAACTTTATCATTTTTACAAATTTCTCCACTTCGGATTTTCGATTGATTGTGACCCGCTTTTTACCCATGTGCGCCACAAATTTGAGTTTTATAAGAGAGGTGTACACGTCCTTAAGTAGTGTTCGTGATACGTTCGTAAATTTAATTACATTTGTCCCATACTTTATATCAATAACCCAATCACCATCAGTTTCAAAAAGACCTTTCAAACATCGGATGAGGAACTTTTTGTTTTTTCGAACCCAAAGAGGAATTCTGATGGGTTGCGGTCGTTTTATTCCGATTGGAAATTTTAATCTGCTACTAATGTTTCTTTGATAAAGCGTGAGTGCGACGCAATGTTTCCCTTTGTGCTCCCTCATTGAAGGTTTTTTCTTGAAAAGCTGACCGATAAGTTTTGTGACGTGGTTTATGTGGTCGGTCTCTTTTGAGTTAAAACTAATCGAAAGTTTCTCTGTTCGAGGAAACTTTTCGATACATCCATCACCAAGTAGTGTTCCATAAAATTCAGCAAGACCCTCGCCTTTATGAAGTGTGGCGTAGTAAACAGGGTGGAGATTCCTCCATTTTCTGAAATTATTTAGTTTTCTCCGCCGCATAGTGGCGGCTATTTTCTCTGCGCGTACGTCACCTTTAGGCATATGTGTATGCTAACATATTTTCCTACCATTAGATGACCCGGCAATGGATTCAATGTGCCCTAGTTTTCGAGATTTTTCAACCAAAAGAATGCCCGCCGCGACGAGTCGCGGCGGGAACCGATAAATTTAGCGAACAATGGATTTTGATTTTTTACGAAATTGCGGGGTCATGCCGTGGCGGAAAGTATATTTCACGAACCCTAACGCGAAGATGACCCATGGGAATATCCATCCGTTGACAATCCCCGCGATCATCAAAACGGTTGCGAGGAAACCAGTCACAATCCCGGGGAGCATAATATGAATCCACTGCCTATCGGCCAGGCCCGCGGCAACCGCGACCAGTCCGGCGATTGAGGTGGTAAGTGAATTATCCGGCGCGACGAGCCCGAAGGTTTTTAAGAGGAACGCAATACTATACGAAAGGATTGCGATCATGAAACCGAACGCCCACGCGATCCCATACTGGTAATCCGGATCGTCCGTTTCAAACTCAAAATCCCAGAATATTCCGGTGGGCGGGGAAACGAATTGCGCGATACCGACAACCGCAAGCGGGATGAAAAGCGCGAGCGCCGCGTCCGTTATGACGGAAAATTTTATCGGTTGCCATCCGAAAAAATTTACCAGCGCGCGATGGTCGGGTGGTGTGCTCTCGGACGTGAAAAGATTCCCTGTCGTCCAAACAATGAGCGCGGCAACCACTGAAAAAATGAGCGTACCGCCCATTTTCTTGATAAGCCATTTCATGAAGCCTCCTTTTTGTTGACGAATGTTCTGTCTCTATTTTATGCCATTCAGAGAATATTTGTCAAACTTTCGGATGTGGTATGATGGCGCTTATATGAAACTCAAAACATGGGTGTGGATTGCGGGGATTACGATCGTTCTTGTGGCGCTTTTCGCATATCCTCGTCTCCAGAATAAAAACGGCGGAGGGATCGGTTCGGGCGTACCCTGTTTGGTGTCTAATCTTCCGATCGTTCAACATATCCATCCCATCGTCGCAATCACGGTGGACAGAATCGTGGAAGCGATCCCCGCCGGCATCGGGCTTGCAGGGTGCGAGCGCGCGATTCATACACACGATGACGACGCACCACAAGGTGTAATCCACGTGGAATCGCAGAACCGCCGCACCTATACGCTTGGCGATTTCATGGATGTGTGGGGAAAATCATTTACCCGCGAAGGGTACGAGCTTTCAGTGACCGCGAACGGCGCATCTGTTGCGGATCCCGCCTCATTCATGCTCGAGGACGCGCAGAATATCAAACTCGACTATAAACGAATAACCATCAACGAGTAACCTCTTTCGGGAGTTCTCCTTCCATCTGCGTGCGGCGGAGCACGAGCTTTCCGTCGCGAAAGTCGGCGTCGAGAATTTTCATCCGTCGAAGTTCACCTTTCGACGAGATCAAGGTAAACACGCCAGGCTCGGGATTTAACGCGCGCACTTTGCGCCATATCATTTCCGGCTCGTCTTTTTCCAAATCCACTCGCGCGTCGTCGGTGGTAAATTTTTTTGTGAACGTTGCTTTCGACTCGTCTTGCGGTTCGAGGATAATATTTCCTTCGATAAATCCTGGGAGTGTGCGTACAAGGAGATCGCCGCCGAGTTCCGCAAGCGCATCATGGAGTTCGCGATAGGTTATAGATGAAATATCATAACCGTCCAATATTTCATGCGCGATGACCGGACCGTGATCCACGTCCTCATCTACGAGAAAGAGTGATACGCCCGCCTCGCGATCGCCCGCCAGGATTGTTGATTGAATAGGCGAGGCGCCGCGGTGACACGGAAGAAGCGAGGGATGCACACCGATCGTGCCGAGACGGGGGAGCGAGAGTAGTTCTTTCGGCAGAATAAATCCGTATGCGGCGACGATGAAGAAATCGTAGGGGCCGCCGGGGATGAGCGGAAGCTCGTTTTTATGTTCGGGTTGGAAGAGGCGGATACGCTCGCGGATGGATTCATCCTGCTCCATGAGCGTGTGTTTCACCGGCGGCGGCGCGAGTGTTTTCCGTCGCCCCACGGGGCGATCGGGGTTTGTAACCACCGTTTCCGGGATAAAATCGTTCGCAATGAGTTTTTCGAGAATCGTGACCGCGAATGCGGGCGTGCCGAAGAATGCGAATCTCATACTTTATACCTTATACGTTCTCCTCTATACTGTCATTATGCGCGAGCCGTTCGCATCGGGATATATTGAAAATCTGAAGAAACGACGCGCTCATTCGAAGCCGATCTCAAAGGGATATCAAGTAGCCGGCCTCATGCTTGCGGAGATATTGAGTGATCGTGCGCACAAACGTCTCTATCTGAAGCTGGCGCGGGAGTACGACAACGACGCGCTCCTTATGCTCGCAAAAGATGTGGCGGAGCGGAGGGGAATTGCAAACTATGGCGCATATTTTATGCGGAGGTTCCAACAGACGAAAAATTCGGTGCGGCGAATAAATATGCCGCGCCGGAAGCAGACGCAACTCCCGCTTCGAAAAAAACAGATAAAAAAATCATGAACCACTCCATTTATCTGGTCCATAACAAGAACGAGGAAAGAACGCTTCGGAAGAAGCTTTCGCCGCTCACGCTCACCAAAGAAGAATTCAAAGCGCTCCGCGCGCTTGCGAAGGAAATGCGCGTGATCATGAAAGAGGCGAACGGCGTGGGGCTTTCCGCAAACCAAATCGGCATCGAGAAACGGTTTTTCGTTGCGCAGGTGCCGGATGCCGAGGGGCGACCGAAGTTCTACGCGATTGCAAATCCCGAACTTTTGAAGAAGGGAATCGAAACCGCGGTGATGGAGGAAGGGTGCCTCTCGATACCGGAGCGTTATGGTCTCGTGGAGCGCGCCGATCGCGTAACCCTCGCGGGGTATGATCTTCGCGGGAAGAAGGTGAAGATCAACGCGTGGGGATTTCTCGCGCGGGTGTTTCAGCACGAGGTGGATCACCTCGACGGAAAGGTGTTTACCGATCACGCAAAACACGTCTATCGCGCGGGGGAGGGACGCTGAAGCATCCGCGTTGCGGCAGGAGGCCAAGTCGCCTACAATCAAATTGTTTCAATATGACGATTAATAAAAAACTAATTTTAGGAGTCGCGGCCGGCGCGGTTGTGGCGAGCGGAGCGTTTTACGGCGGCGTGGAATATGCGCGGGATGCGAAGGTGATCCGCATCACCGACAGTCGCGAGGTGGTGGACGCCGACTTTTCGCTTTTTTGGGAGGCCGTTCAAGCGGTGAAGGACCGATACGTGGAAGAGGAAAAATTTGACGACCAGGAGCTTGTCTACGGCGCGATTCGCGGAGCTCTCTCGACTCTCAAAGATCCTTACACCACCTTTTTCAGCCCGAGTGACGCAAAAAAGTTTGGGGAGGATCTGGAAGGAGTATTCGGCGGCATTGGCGCCGAAATCGGCATACGCAACAATGAGATCGTCATCGTGGCCCCGCTTAAAGGCAACCCCGCCGAGGAAGCGGGGCTTAAGGCGGGAGACCGCATACTCAAAGTGGGCGATACTGTGACCGCAGGACTTTCCGTCGAGGAGGCCGTAAAAATCATTCGCGGCGAGCCCGATACGGAGATTGCACTCCTTGTTTTTCGCGAGGGATTTAAAGAAGCGCGGGAATTTAAAATCACGCGGCGCATCATCGTGGTGCCGACCCTCGATTACGAAGTGAAAGACGGCAACGTGATGTATGTCCATCTCTACAACTTCAACGCAAACGCGCCTTCGCTGTTTTACGAAATGGGTTTGAACGCTCTTGTTCGGGGAGTGAAGGGGATTGTGTTGGATCTTCGAAATAATCCGGGAGGGTTTCTGGACGTCGCCACTCATCTGGCGGGATGGTTCGTGGATCGCGGAGAGGTGGTGGTGAAAGAAAAGTTCCGTGGCGGCGAGGAAACGCCGCTCCTCGCGAACGGTAACGCGGCGCTCGCAAAGCTTCCGGTCGTGGTGATTGTGAACGCCGGTTCCGCATCCGCTTCCGAGATTCTCGCGGGAGCGCTCCGGGATATCCGCGGTGCGACGCTCGTGGGAGAAAAAACATTCGGGAAGGGGAGCGTACAAGAGATCGAAGATCTGCGCGACGGCGCGACGGTGAAAGTAACCATCGCCGAATGGCTTACGCCTGCGGGAACGAAGATAAACGGCGAAGGACTTGCGCCCGACGTGGAAGTAAAGGGGAGTGATGACGAAAACAAAGACCCACAACTTGAAAAAGCGCTTGAGGTGATGTGGGGGAAGATAGGATACCAGCCACAGTAGCGGAAATCCTAAATCCGAAATCCTAAACTCTAAACAAATTTTAAACTCCAAGTCCAAAATTCCAAACGTTTGTGATTTAGAATTTGTGGTTTGTTTAGCCTGCCTGCCGCAGGCATGGATTTAGAGTTTTATGCGCGTTATTTTGTTAGCTGATATTCGGGGCACGGGGCGCAAGGGCGATGTGAAAGAAGTGCGTGAGGGGTACGCGCGGAATTTTCTGATACGCCGAGGTCTCGCTGCTCCCGCGACGGAAATAGCGCTCGCGGCAAAAGCGCGCGAGGAGGAGACGAAAGAAGCACGGCGCGTAGAACGGCGGCGCGCCGCGGAAATCGCGGCGGGAAAATTCACCGGCTTCGAACTCACGTTTCCCATAAAAGCGGGTCCCGGCGGAGAAGTATACGGGTCGGTTACCGCGAAAAACATTGAAGAGACGCTCGCGGCGAGAGGGTGCCGCGACGTTACGGTAAAACTCCCGAAAGTCCTCAAAATCCTTGGCGCACATCGCGTGGAACTCGATTTTGGCGAAGGGATAAAAGCCATCGTCGGTGTGACGCTGGTGAGAGAGGACTGAAATCGTCCCGATTACCTGACGCTCACGATGCGCGAGGTTTTTTTTGTTCCGTCAAAATAAAGTTGCTTCCGTTTCACAAAATGAACCAATCCCGCTTTGATGGCATAGAGCGTGTCATCGCCGCCTTTCCGGACATTTGTGCCCGGGAAAAACTTTGTGCCGCGCTGGCGCACCAACACCTCACCCGCGCGCACCGAAGCGCCCGCAAAGCGTTTTACGCCGAGCCGCTTTGACTCGGAATCGCGTCCTAATTTCGTTGATCCTTTCGCTTTGGTATGTGCCATAGTGGTTGAAGTTTTTGAGCTCACTGTGGAGTGAAGAAAACTTCACTACCACCATGAGCGTCCCGCCGAAGGAGGGAACTATCCTTAACAACGGACGAATCTTAAGGTATAATCGGGTCACTGTCAATGTTTTTCCGCGCAAAGAAAATTCCCGTGCCGGAACGCTTTGTGAAACCTCTTGCGTGGGCCACGCTCGTGCTTGCCCTCACCGTGAGCTTCGCCGCCGGCTACTTTTTTAGCCGAAACAACGTACCGGTGCCTATTATCATTGAAAAATCATCAGGTATTAAATAAGATTCTCGCGGCGTATATATTCGTTCTCGTGGGGTTTGCGCGGGTGGCGAAAGCCGCTCACTGGCGGCCAAGCCGGCAGATTCACCCGTCCTTGGCGGGCAAACTGTAAAGAAGTGCGAGCGCGTGAGAGGTTTTTAAAAAGCGGTACTGGACGTAATTTTCTAAATAACTTAAAATCAAAATAAGCGCGGGTGGCGAAACTGGCAGACGCACTACCTTGAGGTGGTAGCGCCCGCAAGGGCTTGGAGGTTCGAATCCTCTCCCGCGCACCATTGAGGAAATTGCAAGTTTTGAAGGTTTGCCTCGCTTCGCTCGGCGACTAATTCGTATTGGATTTTCGGGGCAAAAACGAATTGGCGATTTTCTAAAACATGGTTCGAGCCGATTGTTTTCAGAAATGTTGTCATTTCCTCTTTGTTTTCACTCTTAACTAAATCCGCGGCTTGATTCAAGGATAAAACGAACTCACGAGCCGGTTCGAGCCAAAACAGACCTTTCTGTTCAAAATCTCTAATTTTCTCGCCAAGCTCAACCTTTTTGATGAGCAGTTTATCTTTCCTCGCTTTGTAATCTTCAGCAGAAATAACCTCGCCAAGATATGCGTCTAGTAATTTTTCGAGCTTGGCTTCAACCTCGGTTAATTCTGCTTTGAGATTTTGAACAATCATTTTAGCTTCCTCTTTTGCTCGCTCTTCATCTTTCTGCAATTCCACTAAAATTTTATCGGTGTCTTGGCTCGACAAAGAAACTTTCTGAAGAAAGGTTTTTATCTGTTCGGTTAGTATCTCTTCTCGTAAAAAGTGCTTTTCTTGGCAAGGCCCTTTCTTTTTTGTGCAGTGGTAATAGTGATGGCCTTTTTGGATTTCGGCGGTAATGGAACAACCGCACGAAGCACATTTGAGTAAGCCAAGAAAAGCAAAATGATGTTTGCGAATATCTTTCTTTTTGCCGCGTTTTACCATCACTTCTTGGCACAAATCAAAAAGTTTCTTTGAGATTAACGGCTCGTGAGTTCCTTCAAAAACCTCTCCCTTAAATTTCATCAACCCGATGTAAAAAATATTTTGTAGAATTTTCTGCAAACTGCTGATAGATATTTTGTTGTTCTTGTTGCCTTTGAGATTGTGTTTGACGCACCAATTTGCGAGAGAATGAAGCGGATAATTTCCGGTGGCATAGAGTTCAAAAACTTTCTTTACCAACCGAGATTTTTCAGGGTCAATATCTACTCCTCTCGTTTTTGGATTGTTGAGATAGCCCACCGGAGCCCAGCCTGGCCAAACGCCATTTCGTATTTTTTGCCTTAAACCTCTTTTTACATTCTCTCGCAAATTATCTACAAAATATTTTGATTGCCCGAAAGCGATATTTAACATAAACAAACCTTGGGGTGTCGCTTCAAACCAGAATGTTGGAAATTTAAGGGAGCGGATCAAGCCGCGATCTACGAAATGGATTATCTTTCCACCATCAACGCTATTTCTTGCCAATCTGTCGGGATGCCATGCGATTATTCCATCGGCCTTGCCTTTTTCGAGTAATGACAACATTTCTGCGAATTTCATTCGGCCGGGCTCTTTGGCGGTTTTGGCCTCGCAAAGCGAGGCAACAATTTCCAATTTTTCTTTGGCGGCATACTCTTGCAGCTCTACGAGCTGCGCTTCAATCGAGAGAACTTGTCGGTCATCTTCTTCTGTGCTCTTTCGAGCGTAAAGTATATATTTCATATTTTTGTTGGGTTAAGAATTAAAAATTTTTCTTTTCTTCTTTCAAAATCGCCAATTCGTTTTTGCCCCGAAAATCCAATACGAATTAGTCGCCGAGCGAAGCGAGGCAAACCTTCAAAACTTGCAATTTCCTCAATGGTGCAGTATCCTTGAATTAGTTCGAACGCATTTCGGCGAAAAAATTCCCCCGCGAAAAAATTCAGAATTTGCGGCGAAGCCGCACCGATCAAAACCGCCAAAGAGCCCGGAAAAACAATCGGCTCGAACCATGTTTTAGGAGAAAGAAGAAAAGAAAAATTTTTAATCATTGAATTCATAAGATTTTAGGCAAGAAACAGCAGAGATGCTGATTTTTTGTTGTGCTTGACAGCATAACTTCATATATGCTATGCTAAAAGTAGCAAAAATTGGCATTCTGCCAATAACCTGCTACGAGGTAATCGTAGTGTGTACATTGAGAAAAATGGAGGTGCTGAATGCAAGAGCATCTTGGTATCATTGGGGCTTACATCGTTCTCGCCGCTCACATCCCGCTGTATGTCGCAATTCTCCGGAAAACGGCCAAGCCGAACTTGGCCACCTGGAGCATGTGGTCGGTGATGCTCGTCATCACCCTCACAAGTCAGATTGCAGCAGGAAAGACAGACCCGTGGGGAATGCTTGCGGCGGCTGGCGGAACAATCGTAGCGACTATTCTGCTTCTCATCTACGGAGAGAAGAAGTGGACAAAGTTCGACACGATGTGTCTCCTCTTGGCTACCGCTGGCATGCTGGTTTGGAAGATTTCTGGACCGGCCGCCGCGCAGGTTGCTTCTCTGGTGTCGCTCATGGTCGCGGGAATCCCAACGATCAGGAACGCCTGGGACAATCCCCGCAACGAAAGCAATCTTACCTGGGGAACATTCTCTCTCGGGTTCGCGTTGACTGTCGTTGCGGTTAGCAACTGGGGCAATGTCACAAACTGGATTCAGCCCGTGACAAGTACGGCGTTCAACCTGACGGTGTTCGCTCTCACGTTGCGGCGGAGGGGTTGAGTATGAAACACACCTCAAACCAAAACAACAGCAGTTAAGAGGCCACTGCTTTATCAAAAGGCCTCTTTCGTTTTCTCTTTTTAAGAATTGTGCCATTGAAATTTAATATATAAATTGATACATTGTAGGTATTCGCTTCGCGAATTCTTGAATTGCCGCCAAAGAAGAATTGGAAATTGTTATCGGTGCGGCTTCGCCGCAAATTCTGAATTTTTTCGCGGGGGAATTTTTTCGCCGAAATGCGTTCGAACTAATTCAAGGATACTGCACCAAAACGGAACCAATCGGTTCTGAACGAACTAAGGAGTGGGCGGCGCAAAGCGCCGCCCACGCTGTTTCGCCTGTTTTCGCCAATGAATTCTGGGTTCGGAATCCAGCACCGCCTTCGGCGGGGCGCACTGTTTTTTCGCCAAGAAGCAGGTTCGAGCCAAAGATTTCTTTGGCACAGACCTTTTTCGCAAAAAGGTCTATATCCCGTGCAATTCCGCTTATGTTTTGTGCGTCTTTTATCCAATTTTGGAATGGTTCGAGCCAATTATTCTGCTTTTGGAAAAGAGAAGATATTTTGGCTTCAAGGGACTTCTTGGTAAATAACAATTTTCCTTTTTCAACACGATAAATATCTTGTTCAATCACTTGGTCGAGATAGCCATTGAGAAGTCGCTCCAACTTACTATTAATTTTCAAAATATCTTTTTTCGTTTCTTCTACAAAGGCAGAATTAGACTGGGCGGAATTTTTGAAATCTTTTTCTGCCATTTTCAATAATTCTTCCGCCCAGTCTTTTGGCAAAGAAACTTTTTGAATGAGAGATGATAACTGCCGATCAATTTCTTCTTCTCTCACATATTTTTGTGTACATTGAATAGTGGATTATTGTTATTATATCAATTTAATAATTTTTATGGAAAGGAGCGGGCGCGGTTGTTTGCGCCCGCTCCTTGTTGTGCTTATCATTACGCCGATAAGCTTAGCGTCTGATTTTTTGGTTCAGAAACCAGATTTGGAGGATTGATCGGATGCCTGTTGCTTAGCGATATTTTCCCGAACTCCTCCAAGAAAGTGCTGATGGGTTGGGTTCCCATACAGATTTCCGAAGCCGGTGCCCACATATGGCCAAGCCCGTTGAATCCTCTCTTTCGCTTTTGCATAGTGAGGACAACGATCTTTCAAGCAACGCCCAGATTCATCCTTTCCCTCGCAACAAGTCACTTCAACCTTCATCTTGACCTCCTTTCAGAAACCAGTGTATGAAGGACCGAGCGGTCCGCTCGATCCGCCAGTGTCCAGAACGGACAGATCGTCGGTTACCTCTCCGCAGTGTTGACAACGTGCGCGGAATTTCTCGACCGAGAACTCGTCGAACGCCCAGTGTTCCGGAATGAGGCTTTCTTCCTCCCACTTGTGGTAACCGATGTCCGACTTCGGACACTCCGGCGGTTCGACTGGCAAGGACAGCAAATGGCTCAGGGACATTTTCCTACCTCCTTTTCGATTGTTGTGAAAGAACTAAAAACCAGCTCCTTTTCTAGAGAGCTGGTTTTTAGGTTGTAAGTGTTTGGTCTTTAGATTTTACAGCGCAAAAAGCAGCTCTCTAGATTGTAGAAAGCTAAAGAAGAAAACATTATTTGTCGAACTTCTTTTTGGCTGTATATTCATATGCAAGACTAGCTTACCATAAGTGCTATAATAATGCAACCGCCCCACCAAAAAATCCAAAAGCCCGCGCGGATTCCTCCCCAGACCCCTCCTCCGCGCGGGAATCTGAATTCAGAACCCCGCCGAATTTCAAAAACATTTGCCGAAGTTTTGCAAAATCCTTTCCCCAGAAAATAGTTTTTGCAAAACTTCGTCCATTTTGCTGAACGGCTCACTTACTGGCATTTGAGCCGTTCAGTACAGATTGTGTGCCTCGCTTTTCTCCTTTGGAGAAACTGTGTATCACACAGGCGTGCATAGCACGCGCGAGGCACTCCATTGATTACCGATTTTGAAAAAATGTTCGAGCTTGGTATAGTAGAGACACCAGTAGTAACTTGTTCGGATTCACCTGTTAGAACTCTCTCACGAAATAAAATCGGGGAGGGATTTGTAGTAAGGTGAAGAGGATGAATGAGAAAACAGACGAAGAAATTGCGCGGGAGATTCAAAGCGGCGCGCGTGAATCTTTCGGGATTTTGGTCGAGCGTTATGAAGAACGTCTCTTGAGATACGCCCGCCGATTCTTTTTTGAAGACGCCGACGCGGAAGATCTCGTGCAGGAAGTTTTTATAAAGGCGTATGAAAATATTCAGAGTTTTGACCCGGCGCGCCGTTTCTCACCGTGGATCTACCGCATCGCGCATAACGAGTTTGTGAACGCTCTGAAGCGGCGCGCGGGGAAGGAAACCGTGTCGTTCTTTGATCTCGACGTGATACTCCCGCCGCTTTTCGCGAAAGAGGAACCGGAGAGAGCGTTCGAGCGCCAGGAGCTTCGGGAGGAAATGGAGCGGCATCTCGGAGCGCTCGACGTGAAATATCGCGAGCCTCTTACACTATATTATTTTGAAGAAATGAACTATCGGGAAATTGCGGATATTTTGAAAATACCCGTGGCGACCGTGGGGGTTCGCCTGAACCGCGGCCGCATCTTGCTTAAAAATTTACTCACCACATGACGCAGGAACACATGAGAAAAATAAAAGAGAGCGTACTGAACCGCATCCGGAGCGGCGAGCTCGCCATGCGCCCCAAGTGGCATTTCGTCCTCAAAACTATTCTCGCGACGGTAGGTGCGGTCATCGTGTTTCTCGCGGCGCTCTATCTCGTGAGTTTCATTGTGTTCACCGCGCGGCAATCCGGCGCATGGTTTGGTCCCGCATTCGGCTCTCTTGGGTTCGCCGCGCTTCTCCGCTCGCTCCCGTGGACCTTGATCCTCCTCTCGCTCGTCTTCGTGGGCGTGCTCGAAATACTCGCGCGGCGCTACGCGTTCGCGTACCGCAGACCTTTGCTGTATTCGGTGGCGGTAATAATTGTTCTCGTGCTCGCCGGAGGCGCCGCGGTGGCGCCGTTCCACCGCACGCCGTTCCGCGATATGCCCATGCATCGCCTGCCGGTATTGACCGAGCGTTTCTACCGGAATTTCGGTCCGCCCCCGTTTCCCGCGCGTGAATTCTATCGCGGCACGATCACAGAATCCCTCTCCGACGGATTTGTTATTGAGGATTTTGAAGGCGCGACGACTACCATACGAATCCCGCCACGGTTTCCGCTCCGGCGAATCGGCGCGCCTCCGCCTGCGATCGGCGACGAGGTGGTCGTTTTCGGCGCCGCGAGCGGCACCGAGATATCCGCGCGCGGCATTCGCGTGCTCTTTATACGAGGGGACTAACTGAAATATTTTTCCTCCCTATGCGGTAGTAAGGAGGAAAGGTCGAAAGTCTAGTAAAATCTACGGTTATATTTATGAAGAAAAAATATCTTGCGTATGTACTCGTTCCGGTGTTCGGCCTCGCGCTCTTCGGGGTAAACCAAGCGTCGGCGCGCGGGTTCGGGGGATTCGGCGGCAGCATGATGTTCGGCGGCGAACTTTCGATGGACGAGATGGCGACGCACCATGAAACAATGTTCAAAGAACAGGCCGTGCTTCTCAGCGTGAGCGTGGACACGGTGAAGAAAGGCTGGGCGGAAGGAAAATCCCTTTGGGAGCTTGCGGAAGCGAACAGTATCACCAAGGATGCGCTTGCGGCGAAAATGAAGGAGGCGCGAACTGCGCAGGCGAAGACGTATCTCCAAACGCTTGTTGCCAAAGGCATTATTACCCAAGCACAGGCCGATCAGCACCTTATCTTCATGCAGAACCACGAAGGAAAGATGGGTGGTATGATGCCGCGGGGATTTTCACGTTAAGTACGAGCAACCTTTGAAGCCTTTTATGGTTACGGCGGAGTTCCGTGCGGTTGCGCGGGATTCCGCCCTCCATCCATGTTCAAAAATATTTTCAATACTATTGCCCGGAGCAAGCCGATAACGTTCGCGGGCGTTTTCGTCAAGGCACACAAGGCGATGAGCGGCGTTATTTTACTCGCGGTACTCGGGGGAGGGTATGGGGTTTATGCGGCGCTCACGAGCGACGAAGGGGAGGTGAGCTACGTGACGGCCATGGTAACCCGCGGAACCATTACCGTAACAGTTACCGGGAGCGGGCAGGTGTCCGCGTCAAATCAGGTGGACTTGAAGCCGAAGTCGGCTGGCGACGTGGTTTATGTGGGCGTGAAGAACGGCCAAACGGTGCGGGCGGGGACACTCGTGGCCCGGCTCGACACCTACGACGCCGCAAACGCGGTGCGCGACGCCGAGATTGCGCTCGACCAGGCGAAGCTCGAACTCGAGAAAATGAAAGGCCTTTCCACCTCGGAAGGCGCGATCCGCGGCGCGAAGGAAAAAGCGTCCGATGATCTTGCGAAGGCGTACGAGGACGGATTTAACGTGGTCTCAAACGCATTCCTCGATCTCCCCGGCGTAATGACGGGTCTGCAGGATATGGAGTATGGCAACCTCTTCTCCCAAAACCAGCCGAACCTTGACTATTATATGAACGGCGTCGAGACCGCGGCGAAATCGTGGAACGCCCAGGCCCGCAGTTTTCGCGACGACGCCGACCGGAGCTATCGCGCGGCGCGCGCCGCCTATGATCTCAACCTCACCCGCTACAAATCCGTTTCGCGTTTCTCCGACGTCACCGTCATTGAGAGCTTGATTGAAGAAACCTATGAAACAACCAAGCTCGTCGCCGAGGCCTTGAAGAATATGAACAACCTTATCGTGTTCTACAAGGATCAGCTCTCGCTCTACAACACGAAGCCGGTAAGCGGTACGGATACCCACCTCGCGTCGCTCGCCGGCTACACTTCGAAAACCAATTCATATCTCTCAAACTTGCTTTCCATTCGCGACACCATCCAAAACAACAAAGAAACGCTCATCACCGCCGATTTCGACATGGCGGATCAGAAAATTCTTGTGGAAAAAGCGGCGCGGAATCTCGAAGACGCCAAACAAGCGCTCGCCGAGCGGTACGTGTACGCGCCGTTTGCGGGCGTCATCGCGGCGGTGGACGTCGAGCGCGGCGACGCGGTTTCCGCGGGCACGGCCGTCGCAACCCTCATCACAAACCAGCGCATCGCGGAGATCACCCTGAATGAGGTGGATGCGGCCAAAGTCGAGGCCGGCCAGGCCGCGACGCTCACCTTCGACGCTCTTTCAGATCTTGAGACGAAAGGAGAAGTAACCGAGGTCGACACCTTGGGTGAGGTATCACAAGGCGTCGTTTCATACGGCATTACGCTGGCGTTTTCGGCGGATGATGCGCGCATCAAGCCCGGCATGAGCGTGGCGGTCAGTATCATCACCAATCGGAAGGAAAATGTGCTCCTTGTCCCCGGCGGCGCGGTAAAGTCCCAGAATGGCGCCTCCTATGTCGAGGTAATCGGGAGCGTGAACATTCCTCGCGCGGCCGCCGCCGTAACCACTACCGCGCGCATGCGAAGAGAAACGAGCGAATCCGGAGACGGTTTTCCCGCCGGACGGGAGGGCGTCTCGTCGGGCACGCCCCGCACCGTGATATCTTCCGGTGCTTCCCTTAGCGCCGCCGAAGCCGGCGAAGCGCGGCGCATGCCGGTCGTAATCGGCCTCGCGAACGACACCATGACGGAAATCATAAGTGGCCTCGAAGAGGGGGCAATAGTAGTGGTGCGTACCGTGACGAATGGAACCTCCGCAACGGCCAAAACCGCCGCCGCGCCCTCATTCTTCGGTGGCGGCCCTGTCGGCACCGTCCGCGTCATGCGCTGACCCAAACATCGCATGATCGAAGTACGGGATGTTGCGAAAATATACGGAGCGGGAGAGAACATCACCCACGCGCTCCGTGGCGTGGATTTTACGATTGAGGACGGGGAGTTTGTTGCGATTATGGGCCCTTCGGGATCCGGCAAGTCCACACTCATGCATATTCTTGGGTGTCTCGACGCGCCGACCGCCGGTTCCTATTTTCTTGACGGGAAAGACGTGTCGAAGCTCTCTGACGAGGAGCTCGCCGATATCCGAAAGGAAAAGATAGGATTTGTGTTCCAGTCGTTCAATCTGCTCCCGCGCGCCACCGTCCTGCGAAACGCGATACTCCCGCTCCTCTATGCGGGCGTGCCGCGTGAGCGACGGGAGCGTGCCGCGCGCGCGGCGCTTCTAAGCGTGGGGCTCCCCGAGAGCCATTTCAACCACCGATCGAACGAACTCTCGGGCGGGCAGATCCAGCGGGTCGCGATCGCCCGCGCCCTCGTGAACGACCCCTCGCTCATTCTCGCGGACGAGCCGACCGGCAATCTCGACACCGCAACGGGGGAGATCGTGCTCGAAACCTTCCAGCGTTTGAACGCGGACGAGAAGCGAACCATCGTGCTCATCACACACGAATCGGATGTTGCCGCGCACGCGGCGCGCATCATCCACGTGCGCGACGGGCGGATCGTCGAGGACGGGCGTAATCACGCGCGAAAATCACTTCATTCGCATCATTCATAGGTTTGCATCCAATCAATACTATTTACGTCGCGCTATGCTATTCTCCGACACCATCCAGGAAACGTACGAGGCGCTCACCGCGAACCGCGTGCGCACGGGTCTCACAGTGCTCGGCATCGTTATCGGCATTAGCTCGGTCATCGCGCTCGTGTCGGTGGGGCAGGGCGCCCAGCACGCCATTGAGTCGAACATCCAGTCCATCGGCTCAAATCTCCTCACGGTGTTTCCGGGCATGCAGAGCGCCCCCGGCAATCAAGTGCGTCAAAGCGTCGGTTCCGCGCGAAGCCTTACGTCGGAGGACGCGGACGCCATCGCGGACGGGGTTGCGGGAGTTGCGGCCGTCGCGCCCGAGCTCTCGGGGCGCTATCAAATCGTGGCACGGGGCACGAACGTGAATACGCAGGTGGTCGGCACGGTGCCGGACTACCCTTTGGTACGCAACATGACGGTCGCGGAGGGCTCTTTTATCACCGAGACTCATCTGCGGGGCGTTGCGAAGGTCGTGGCGCTCGGCGCCTCGGCGCGCGACGATCTCTTTGGCGAGGGCGCGTCGGCGGTGGGGAACACCGTGCGGGTGAACGGCATGCAATTCACCGTCGTGGGCGTGATGGAGGCGAAGGGCGGCGGCGGATTCGGGAGCCAGGACGACATGGTATTCGTGCCGCTCTCGTCCGCGCAGAAATTTCTCGCGGGCGACGATTATCTTTCAACCCTCTCCGTGCAGGCCGAGCGCGCCGAGGCGATGACTGCGGTGCAGGCGGATATCACAGACTTGCTCCTCGCGCGCCACCGCATCGTGGATCCCGACGAGGCGGATTTTCGCGTCTTGAGCCAGTCCGATCTCATTGCGAGCGCAAGCTCCATCACCGACACCCTGACCATGCTCCTCGGCGCGATCGCCGGCATCTCGCTTCTTGTCGGCGGCATCGGCATCATGAACATGATGCTCACGACGGTGACGGAACGCACGCGGGAGATCGGGCTCCGCAAGGCCATCGGAGCGCGGAATCGCGACATCAGCGCGCAATTCCTCATCGAGTCGGTGGCGCTCACGTGCGCGGGCGGCGTCATCGGCATTGCGCTCGGATGGCTCGCCGCGTACGCCTTTTCGTTCTTTGACCTCATTCAGACGGAGGTGTCGCTCATCTCCGTACTCCTCGCGTTCGGCGTGGCGGCCGCGATCGGCATCGTTTTCGGCTACTATCCCGCCCGCCGCGCCGCCGGTCTGAATCCTATCGAAGCGCTCCGGTACGAATAACGGCAAAAGCGGGTTATAATGGCCGGCATGAAGCGTTTTCCGGCCCAATACCTCGGAGCGTTTTCGGTTTTTAAAAAACTCAACACGCCGGCGCGTGTGCAGGACTTTGTTGAAACATTCCCGATCAACTTTGAACGAAAGGGAAGCACGTGCCGCTCGCCGCTTACGACCCTTCGCGTCGGGACGGCCCACTGCATAGAAGGTGCGCTCCTCGCCGCCGCCGCGTTCTGGTATCACGGAGAACGCCCGTTCCTCTTGGATTTAAAAACGGGGCGCGGCGATGAGAGCCATGTGGTGGCACTCTTCAAACGCGGCGGCCGCTGGGGCGCGGTGAGCAAAACCAATCATGCCGTGCTCCGCTATCGCGAGCCTGTGTATGTTTCGCCGCGCGAGCTCACGATGTCATATTTCCATGAATACTTTCTCGACAACGGACGCAAAACGCTCAAAAGTCATTCTGCGCCGTTTGATCTCCTCCTGTATAAACGGGATTGGCTTACATCAAAAAAAGATCTTTGGGATCTCATAGACAAACTCGACCGCGCCCCTCATTTTCAGATTGTTCCGGCAGGGACGAAACTGCGGCCGGCGGATATCATCGAACGCCGCGCGGGAAAAATTACGCAATGGAAAAGATAAAACGACGAGGAGAACGCATCAATGCTCACCTCGCGCGCGCGGGCATTGCGAGCCGGCGCGAGGCCGACGCGGCGATCGCCGCTGGCCTTGTATTCATAAATGGAAGACGCGCAAAACTTGGCGACCGCGTGGGTCCTGCCGACAAAGTGGAAGTGCGCGGCGCCGCGAAAGAAAAATATTATGTCGCCTATCATAAGCCGATCGGCATCGTAACCCACAGCCCTCGGGAGAATGAACAAGCGATCGCAGACGTATTCCATTTTAGGGCGTCGCTTTCTCCTATGGGACGTTTAGACAAGGATTCGCACGGACTCATTATTCTCACGAATGATGGGAGGGTGACGGGGCGTCTTTTGGACGCTGATGAGGGTCATGAGAAGGAGTATTACGTAAGGGTGGACAAGGTGGTAAGGCCCGGATTTCTCAACAAGCTTTCCGAAGGCATCACATTGGAAGACGGCCTCAAGACCAAGCCCGCGCGGACAAAGCGGATGGGAGAGCGGAGTTTTTCCATCGTACTGACCGAGGGAAGGCGTCATGAGATACGGCGTATGTGCGCCGCGTTCGATTACCGCGTGCTGGAGCTCTGCCGCACCCGCATTATGGATATTCGGCTCGGGAATCTGAAGCCGGGGGAAGGAAGGGAGCTTGTGCCGACGGAGCAACTGCGTTTTCTCAACAAATTAGGCCTTTGAGATATGTTCTATACAACCCGCAATTTTTTATAGTATTATTTTTCATATGGCAGGACTTGGTTTTGGAGAAATGGCCCCGTCACCCGAAGAAAACAAGAAAGAAAAAGTTTACTTCGGAGTGAGTGGCGTGGAGGACATTGCGGTTGAAGCGTTTTCACGCGCCGCGGAAAGAACCGCCGAAACCGCAGTGGTGCCGGAAGCGTCGGTAGAGAAGCTAGTGAGTGAAAATAAAGAGAGAACCGAGCTGACGGCGGAGCGCTCGGAGAGACCGGAAACATATACCCATCGTCTTAACGAAAAAGGCAAGGCGTACCCTGAAAGCGAAGCACACCTCGAAAAGGAAGCCGCGGCGTTGCGTCCGGATCTTGAAAAGATGCCGGAGACGGAACGTGAGAAAATTGGTGTGGCGCTTCGCAACCTCGGATTCTATGCGGAAGAAAAAAAGAATCTTTTCTTTGCTGGAGTCTTTAATAAGCTTGCGGCCGTCGACAAGGACAAAAGAGGCGGGGTCATAACAAAGTTCGTAGAGAAATTAGAAAACCAGTTCGAGAAAGATGCCGAAAAAGCGCGGGAGCGTATAGAAACGGTTGAGAAAACAAAGAATCGCGAAACCCTCGCGAACGCGGGGTATCTCTTCGGCAATCTTATGAAGTACGGGCGCACCATCGCTGATGTCGCGGGATGGACCGTCGCGGCGCCGCTCCGCTATGTCATGATGGCCGGCATGGCGTTCGCCCGCGGTGCGGAAGCCATGAAGGAAGTGCGTTTTGAGAATGAAAAGGTTGTCGAAAAGACGCGCATCGAAGATGCGGACAAGGCGGCCGGAGAAGGCTTCAAAATATACGAGGCCGCAAAAGTGCGGGCGGGAGCGAGAAAGGTTTCTGCGCGAGATCTCGATAAGGCGTATCGCGAATACCTGCCGCACGATCTTCTGGAGCGCCTGTACTGCAAAACTCCGGAACAACCAAGTTTGGTAAATAGGGTAGTGCAAGGAATTTTGAGGACTCATATCGAAATCTCGGTAGGACTCCTCGGTTCGAAAATCGAGGGAATTGAAGAAAATAAGAAACTTTCCCCCGAGGAGAAGAAAATAAAACGCGAACGATTATTCCATCGATTTGAACGGCGTCTTCGCGACTACGATCGCGTGGTCGGACAATTCGGTACTGTGGATGTGTGCGGTATGCCGAAATCGCCGGCAAAGCGGCTGTCGGCGTGGCCACCGCTGAAACGCTATTTCTTTCTCTCGACCGCGTGCTTGGAGGAAAAATCGTAGAGTTTCTCGACGGACAGGACAAAAAAGACGTCCTTGACGACCTACCCGAGAAGATCGCTATAGCAAAACCACCCGTTTTGGAACAGGATTCCATAGACAGCATTGAGGTTGATAGTGCGACGAGACAGGAATATCCGACGGGTGCGGCGCCCGATCTCCAAGAACAGATCCATATAAATCTTAAAGAACACGCCGAGATTGGAAAGGAAAACCCTCTCCTTGAATCGGAAATAGAACAGGAAATACCGCGTCCGGCCTCTGTGGAACTCGAAGGGAATCTAATCGAGCTTGCGACGGTAAGGAAAGGCGAAGGTGTTACCCACGCCATTCTCCGCCAGCTCAAAGCGGATCCTAGAACATTCGGTTATTCACCGGAAAGTGGAGTGGATCTGGACGCGTGAGCTGTTTTGAAAGCAAAAGCTGTTGCGATCGAAAACCACTATCTCAAACCAGACGGTTCGGAGATACGCGTGTTTGACCGAGGGCTTAAAGGGAATCCAGCATACGTTTTAAAAATGGACGCGTCCGGAAAATTCAACGTAGTGGAATATATTGAAGGGAAATCCACCGCCGGCGAGAGTGTGAAAAATCCTTACGAGTACGAATGGAAAAAACCGCAAGCTCCGGGCGTAGAGAAAGAAATTTCCGCAAGGAATGCCTTTGAGGCGATACAGGAGAAAAAAATTCCTACGCTTCCGCTTGAACGAATTCCGGTCGAGGAGTTGCGAGATATGAAAATTCCTGAATGGCTCGCCGCACGCGCGGTATACACCGATCTCCTTGAAACACTTCCCGAGAAAACCGTAGCCCTCGAAGAAGTGAGAGAATCATTCGAAGAATTCTCGCTCGACGGACAGGAGGAGATTATTAAAGAGCTTGCCCACCTCGAAGAGGAGCTCGCACATCTCGGGAGTCACTCTAAAATCCTCAATCTTACCTCGAGTCAGAGTGAATACCTCCTCATGACAAAAGGGCTTATTGAGGATATGCGCGATATGTTCGCGGACGCTCAAGAAAACTTCAGAGAGCAGGTCGAGGATGTGGGGGTGAATTGGACTTCCTATGAAAAAGCGATCGCAGAGAAGGGGGTCACCGTGAAAGCGCTTTTTAACATGCAGAAAACGGAGGTGCTTGATGAAAAACGGTGGGGCGCGTTTGTTCGATGGATCCGCGCGCTCAATCCCACCCACAAAGAGGAAAACATGAAAGTACACGACTTTCTCCGTTCGCTCACTGCGCGGAATTTCCGGTAGTAATGAAGAAATGTCTTCGTTTTGACTGGATAGTGGTGCGGGTGTTTCTCGGTGTTGTACTTTTTCTTACGGCGGGTGCGGCGGTGCGCGCTCTTCTTGAACGAAACCAATGGGCGAGAATTCTTACCTACGAGGTGCCGCCGTCCCCCGTTCCCTCGGCCGCCCCTTTCGAAATTGTTCCCCAAAATACCGAAGTTGCGCTTCCTACGCTTTCCTTCTTGTTATCAAATCGTGTCGAGCAGTCGGACGTTTTCATTGTTTCCCTCGAAAATACTCCTGAAGGAGTCACGCCAATCCTGGAGTGGTATGATCGCAGTTACAATTTCCTTACAAAAGGAAACCGAATGGTGGCGTTTCTCGGCGCGGACGCGAAGCAGGTTTCGGGCACATACCCTTTTACCGTCGCGTTCGGTACGAGCACTCTCGCGCGCCAGATTACCGTTACGAAGCGCGCGTTTCCGGTAACGGTACTCGTGGTAACGCCAGAACTTGAAGCGCATGGGTACGCACCGCTTTCGATCCAAACCAACATCGCGGCGGAGAATATTCGCTTAAACAGCGCGCTCATCTATACGTCCACCGCCCGCTTTTCAAAACCGTTTGTGAATCCGTTGGACCGCATGGCGGTGGTCGGCGCGTATGGAAATATCCGAAAGAATGGCGACGTGGAGCTACAACATTTAGGCGTCGATCTCGATGCCGCAGAGGGCACGCCGGTCTACGCCATAAACGACGGCGTGGTGAATCTCGCTGAAATGTTCGTAAACTATGGGAACACCATCGTGGTCGACCACGGACTCGGTATCTTCTCTTTCTACCTTCACTTGAGCGCACTCGATGTGAAAGCGGGGGATGGAGTCGCGCGCGGGCAGATGATCGCGAAGTCGGGAAATACGGGATACTCGATCGCGCCCCATCTCCATTTTTCCGTACGCATCCGGAACGCCAGCGTGGACCCCATGAGATTTATTGAAGCGGTGAATGGCGTCCTTGGCGCGGCGCTTCTTCCTCGAAATTGACATATCCTAGGTAAATATGCGACGCTCTTGTCAGAGTTGCGTTAACAATAAGGAGAAAAAAATGAAGATTCTTATAGAAAGGGATCCGGAACGGTGCCCCGATGTCCTGGTGGGAATTCTCGCGAAGCGGGTTCCCAACATCGCCGTCGAGTGCTTTTCCGGCAACGGCGACGGCTCGAATGCGTTCCGCTTTTGCGCCGACGATGTCAGAATCGAAACGAAAGATTCTCCCGGCGCCGACAATGCACGTTCCTACGATATCGAGATGCTCGTTGTTTTCGGCGCAAGCGTCGAGGAGGTAGCCGGCTCGAAAACGCTCCACGAGCTCCAAACAAGGTTCGGAAACCTTGTAAGGAAGCTTATACCTGAACGGGTGGGGTTTTGTTCTTGGTTCTCGTACACCAACACCCCCGTCGAGGAGGTTTGAAAACCCCGATTCACAAATCGGGGTTTTTTACTTGTTACGTTTTTCGTTCTGGTTCGTTCTCCTTAGTGAACGGCAAGAAATATGGAACGGGAGATTTTTCAAGACAAAAAAGAAACCATGAATACCCGGGGGAGCATCACCTTTGCCTGGAGCGTGATCGGCTTGACCTCCACGCTTCTCATGGCGGGGTTTGCATTTTTTGCGTACGCATTAAGTCATCTTCCTTAAACCTCGTCGTGGTTGATTTCAAACGGCGCGCGCCATGATAAACTGAACCGCATGACTGACGAGCGGTTCGAGGAGTTTGTCATTCGCGGCATTGAGATGGTACCGGAACGATTTCAGGAGAAACTCAAGAATGTGGCGGTGCTCATCGCGGATGAGCCGGGCGATGAACAACTTGAGAGTGTTCGCATTCACCCCGAAAGCGGAGACTCGCTCCTTGGCCTGTACGAGGGTATATCGAATCTTGAGGGCGGCCACACTCACCGCGATTTTCCGGACCGTATCACTATTTTCAAACTGCCGACGCTTGAAGAAGCGGAAAACGATGAAGATGTGGCGCGCGTGGTTGCGGATACCGTCCGGCACGAAATCGCCCACCATTTCGGTATGGACGAGGACGAAGTGGCGCGAGCCGAACGCAATCGGGAATGAAAAAGCCGCCCTCAAGCGGCATTTTTAATGCTTACCGATAACGCAGAGAAATTTTTTTTCCCGCCCGCTTCGCGTGTTTTTTTCCCGCCCGCTTTCGTTTCTTGTTTGCCATTGTTATGATGATAGCAATGACCGAGGAGGATTTCAAGGAGAAGCTCACGCCCGAGGAGTACCGCATCCTGCGCCAACAGGGAACCGAGGCGCCGTTCACCGGCAAATATGTGAACGAACACGCGGAGGGTACCTATCGGTGCCGCGCGTGCGGCGCGGAGCTTTTTTCATCGAGTGTAAAGTTTGATTCTGGCACGGGATGGCCCAGTTTCACAGAACCCGTGAATCGCGCAAATGTGGAATTGAGGGAAGATCGAAATTACGGGATGAACCGAGTCGAGGTGCGATGCGGAAACTGCGGTTCTCACCTTGGCCACGTCTTCGACGATGGGCCGAGTCCGCCCGCCGGCGGAAAAGGAGAAAAACGTTACTGCATCAACTCGACGTGTCTGGAATTAGAAAAGAAACCATGAGGATATCAACGGGGATAGTATCATAAAAAGAATATGTCAAAATATTACAATCCGAAACGGGCGCGAAATCTTTACGACCCGAAAAGCAAGGAACCGTTCCGTTTGAGCCGTTCCAAGATTGATCTCTTTCTTAACTGCCCGCGCTGTTTTTATCTGGATCGCCGGCTCGGGGTGGGTCAGCCGCCGGGATTCCCGTTCTCTTTGAACAGCGCCGTCGACAAACTTCTTAAGAAAGAGTTTGATATCCATCGCGCGGCGAAAACCAAACATCCTCTCATGGAGCAATACGGCGTAGACGCGGTACCGATGGCGCATGAACGGATGGATCAGTGGCGTGATTCCTTGGGCGGCGGCATAACGTATTTCCATGAACCGACAAACCTGATTCTCACGGGCGGCATCGACGACCTCTGGGTTACTCCGAAAGGGGAGCTTATGATTGTGGATTACAAGGCGACCGCGAAAGATGCCGAGGTGTCTTTGGACGCGGACTGGCAGATAGGATACAAACGACAGATGGAGGTGTACCAATGGCTTTTCCGGAAGAATGAATTCGCGGTGTCGAAAACCGGTTATTTTGTCTACGTGAACGGGAAGACCGACCGCGCGGCTTTCGACGGGCGGCTGGAGTTTGATGTGAAACTTATCCCGTATGAAGGCGATGACGCCTGGGTGGAGGACGTCATCTACGCCATACACGCGTGCCTGCGGAGCGATAAAATTCCGCCTGCGGGAGGAGATTGTGATTTTTGTGCCTATCGCAAGGCGGCGTGCGAACTTGAACAAAGAGAGTGATATGGTATAATAATCGCGCACTTCAAAATGTGCAGATAAAAACACCGCTTGTGAGGAGCGGTGTTTTTCTTTTTAACAGGCACTGTCTATTTGAGTTTTTTAAGAAACAACCGGAAGTCATGTGGGAGCGGAGATGTAAGTGAAATAGATTTGCGGTTCGGACGGATAAATTCGAGGCGGGCGGCGTGGAGAAGCTGACGGATGCCGCGCGTGCGGGAGCCATAGAGCGTGTCGCCGACCACAGGATGGCCAATCGCGGCGAGATGCACGCGGATCTGGTGCGTACGGCCGGTTTTCGGTTTGAGTTCCATAAGCGCGTATCGCTTCCCGAACGACTCCACGACGCGATAGCGCGTTTCGGCTTCTCGCACGGATTTTTTTTCTCTTTTCTCCGTGCCGTGCGGGAGAACTCTTTTTATTGCCACGCGCTTCGCCGGATTTTTCGAAGAGGGGCGGATCGCATACTCAATCACACCTTCCTTTTGCACAGGAACGCCCTCGACAAGCGCGAGGTAAGTTTTTTGCACGCTCCGACCTATGAACTGCCGCTTCAAAAACTTAAACGCGATCTGCGTTTTCGCGAAGACGAGGAGTCCGGAGGTGTTTTCGTCCAGACGATGAACGATTCCTGGTCGAAGCGGATTTTCACCTACCGTGGCGAGCGAGGGGTACCGCGCGAGAAGCGCACCCGCGAGCGTGTCCGCAAGTCGGGTCGCGGTGGGGTGGGTAAGTAGCCCCGCCGGCTTATTCACCACAAGACAATCATCATCTTCATAGAGAATTTCGAGGGGTATTTTCGGGGCGGGTAGGGGGCGGCGTTTGTCCGCCGCCGGAGGAAAAATTGTTTCATCGGCGGAAATAAAGGCGCCGAGCTTCACTTTCGCGCCCGCCTTTGCGGCGACCACGCCGTTTACCCGCACGGCGCCTCCCGCGATGCCTCTCTTGATGCGATGTCGGGAAAACTCCGGAAGCGTCTCCATAAGGAGAGTATCGAGCCGGCCGTTATGTGGTGCGGTAAATTCCATTATGCTCATTATAGTGCTATACTACCCGCATGGAACAATTCTTCTTGGAGCACCAGTGGATTATATGGATCGGAATCCTGTGGTCCCTCCCGTGGAAAGGAATGGCGCTTTGGAAGGCCGCCGCCCGCCGGCACACGGGATGGTTCGTGGCGCTCCTTCTCATCAACACGGTAGGACTCCTCGACATCGTGTATCTCTATTTCATTTCGGAACGACCGCGGAAATCACAGGCGGTGGCATGATGAAAACGAAACGCGCGGGCTCGCGGTCGCCGCAACTTCGGCGCGCCCGGGCGGCGCGTATGTTCCGTGTTTTATGGAAAATGTTTCCGCGCGCGGGAATCGTCTTGAGATATGAAAATCCTTGGGAACTCTTAGTCGCCGTCATTCTTTCCGCGCAGTGCACCGACAAAAAGGTAAACGAGGTGACCGCGAAGCTTTTTAAGAAATATCGCACGTTTGGCGACTATCTGCGCGCATCCGCCAGCCGGCGGGCCGTTCAAGAATTCGAGAAAGACATTTATCAAACCGGTTTCTATCGCGCAAAGGCAAAAAATATTTTAGCTGCGGCCCGGACGGTGAAGAAACAATTTGGCGGGAAGGTGCCACGCACGATGGTCGAGATGATCACAATTCCCGGGGTAGGCCGGAAAACCGCTAACGTGGTGCTCGGGAACGCCTATGGCGTAGTGGAGGGGATTGCGGTGGATACCCACGTCCTGCGTCTCGCGCGCGTATTCGGTTTCTCGTCCCACCGCGAACCTATAAAGATCGAACGGGATCTTATGGCGCTCTTCCCGAAAAAATATTGGTTCAAGTTGACATATCTCCTCATTGAATACGGAAGAAAGTATTGCCCCGCGCGAAAACACGATCACGCAAAGTGCCCCTTGAGCGCGTTCCACGCCGGCGTAAAATAAACGATATGGGCTACGAGTTGCCAAAACTTCCCTACGCGTACGATGCGCTTGAGCCTTTCATAGACGCGAGGACGATGGAGATCCACCACGCAAAACATCACGCGGCGTATGTGGAGAAGTTGAACGCGGCACTTGAGAAGCACCCCGCCTTCGCTGAAGCTATGGCGGGCAAGCCCGAAATGGAGGCGCTTGAGGAAATGTTGAGGAATATTAACGCGGTGCCGGAGGATATCCGCACGGCCGTAAGAAACAACGGTGGGGGGCACTACAACCACTCGCTTTTTTGGGTGATGATGGCATCACCAGCAGGCGGAGGAGGTGATGCGCCCTCGCGTGAGTTTATAAAACTGATCGCGGACACGTTCGGAAGTTTCGACGCGTTTAAGGAAAAATTCACCGCCGCCGCGGCGGGCCACTTCGGGAGCGGTTGGTGCTGGCTCGTTTCAATTCACAACCAAACACTGCAAATTATTACCACCGCGAACCAAGATGCGCCGTTGACTAACGGTCAGGTGCCCCTGTTAGGCCTCGACGTCTGGGAACACGCCTACTATCTGAAATATCAGAACCGCAGAGCGGAATATGTCGAAAATTGGTGGAACGTGGTGCGTTGGCAAGAAGCGGAAAGACGATATCGGGCGTAAAAAAGAGAGGAGCTTCCAAAGAGGAAGCTCCTAATGTTTCAAGGCGCGCCGGTATTGGCATATTTCAGGCATTCGCCTGCAGAAACCGCGGCGTGATAAGTATGTTGTTTGCGTTTTAACACAACAACTGCCATAATGTCAAAATGGATCTCCTCTTGAAGAAATGCGCGGCGTGTGACGGTGGAATGTCGGCGCTTCAAGGTATGGCGCTCGAGCGCTATCTCAAGGAAGTAAAGGGATGGGGAGTGATAGACGCCAAAAAGATAAGAAAAGAGTTCGCGTTTTCCAATTTCACGCAGGCGCTCGCGTTCGCGAACAAAATAGGGGAGATCGCGGAAACGGAAGACCACCACCCCGACCTTCAGCTCTCGTGGGGAAAGGTAGTGGTGGAACTTTGGACACACGCGATCGGCGGCTTGTCCGAGAACGATTTTATCCTCGCGGCTAAGATAGACGCCATAAACTAAAGACGCCCCGGAAGGGCGCCTAGTCGGCCGCCGCTTCGTGAACGCTCGCCACGGCATTGTGGCCTTTCTCGAGCACCACGATGGTGGTGAAAGAAATACCAAATTCCTTCGCCGCTTCCTTGGTGGACATCCAGACGTCCACGAAATTGGTCTTCCGGCGGTGCATCCGGTCTTCCACGATGAACACTTTTTGGCCGAAGCGCTCGGGAATCATGATCCTCGTCCCGAAGGGAAGGAAATTTGTGGCCACGATGCCGTCCCGCACCTCCGTATTGCGCGCCGTGAGAAAAGGAGTCTCATCGGTTTCCTCGGGCGTTGAAGAATACGCCGTTACCCACGCCGAGAGCGTTTTTGAAACGCTACCGGAATGGTCTTGGGAGGACCTTGCCGCGGTCACCGCCGTTAAACTTGATTCGGCCGCTTGCGCATGCGCTTCCGCAACTCCCGCCGCTTTTTCTTCCACCGCGCCGGGGGGAGCAACCACAAAAACCATGGCCGCGGTCACCGCCGCAAGGATGTACGATAACATATGGTGGCGTTTCCAATAAAAAACGCCCTTCCGCAGGGTGCTTTTCATCAATGCCGTAAGTATACCATATCATCCGGCATTTTCAAGTAAAAGATCAAAAAAACGAGCAATGGAGCGGGAAAAGAGTTCTTTTTCCATTTGACACAGAACGGACGAACCGCTAAACTCTAGAAGTTATGATTGATTCTGAAATTCAGAAAAAAATACGTCCGGGAGCTCGCGTGCGTGTCTGGGAACGCATCAAGGAAGGAGGGAAAGAGCGCGAAAGTGCGTTCGAAGGCATTGTGCTTGCCCGCCAGCATGGGAGTGAGGCTGGAGGAAGCTTTACGGTACGGGCGATGATCCACGAAGTGGGGGTTGAGAAGGTTTTTCCGCTCCACACGCCTACCCTCGCGCGGATTCAAGTACTTTCCAGTCCCAAAAAAGTACACAAAGGAAAACTTTATTATCTGCGTGGATTTTCGAATAGAAAAATAAGAGAGCGGCTTAAAGCGTAGCCGCGGATTCCAAAGGATCTCGCGGCATGGGGACACTTTATCTTGTGGCGACCCCGATAGGCAACCTGAAGGACATTACTCTTCGGGCTCTTGAGACGCTTAAAACCGCGAATCTTATCTATGCGGAAGATACGCGCGTGGCGAGAAAACTTCTTTCACGATATGGCATCGGCGCGCCCGTACGGAGATATGACGAACACTCTCACACGCGCGGATTCACGGAGATACGGGATATGCTCATTCAAGGCATGGCAGTAGCGGTGGTAACGGATGCCGGCACACCCGCAATCGCCGATCCGGGGAGTCGGCTCGTCACCGCGATCCGGACGGCGCTTCCCGCCGTTCCCATCGTCGCCGTTCCTGGGCCTTCAGCAATCACCGCGGCGCTTTCTGTAGCCGGTGTTCCCGCGGAACGTTTTACGTTTCTTGGCTATCCTCCGGCAAAAAAGGGGAGAAATACGTTTTTTTCATCGCTTTCCACCATCACCGTACGCCCGCTTGTGATTTATGAATCGCCCCACCGTCTCCTAAAAACCCTCAACGCGCTTGCGAGCATATTGGGAGATAAAGCGTTGATTGTGGTGGCCCACGAACTCACGAAGGTACATGAAGAGGTATGGAGCGGGGAGGTAGGAGATGCCCCAGGGCGTTTTACCGGCCCCCGAGGCCGCGGAGAATTTGTCCTCATCATCCCATGACAAAGAGGATCCTTGATGTTGTCGGCGCATTGTGCGGACTCGCGTTCGTTGCGCCATTTACACCATTCATCGCACTCGCGATCGCGCGGGAAAGCGGACGCCCGATCTTTGTGGGGCTCGCGCGCGTGAGCGAGGGGAGGCTTGTGCGAGTATGGAAGTTCAGAACGATGATAAAGGGAGCTTCGACAATGAAAACAAGTCTCTCTCACCTCAACGAAAGGAACGATGGGCCTTTTTTCAAAATCAAGGACGATCCGCGCCTCACCAAAATCGGGAGATTGCTCCGCATGCTCCGCGTGGATGAATTTCCACAATTTTGGAACGTACTCAAGGGGGAACTGACGCTCATAGGTCCACGTCCGCACGAGCCGGAGGAGGTCGCCGCCTACCCGCCCGAATTCAAACATCTCGCGAACGCGAAGGCGGGCCTCACGGGACTCTCGCAGGTCATGGGCGCCTCCGCGCTCCCGTTTCTCGCAGAACTTGAATATGACGCCACCTACCTGAAAAACGCTTCGCTCGGGTTAGATCTGAAGATTCTCTGGAAAACGGTTGTGATTTTTTTGACCGATCCGACGGGTGTATAGCCGCGTTTCGGCAAAACAGATACAATGATAAAACGATGCGGGTTGCCATCCTCCACGACTATTTGAATCAGTACGGGGGTGCGGAGCGGGTGCTTGAAGTGTTTCTTGGGATGTTCCCGAAAGCCGATCTTTTCACTTTACTGTACGATCCCGCGCGCACGCGCGGGGTTTTCGAAGGCCGCGTGACCGGGACGAGTCGGATCGATGTGCCGTTCGTGCGGCATCACCACCGCGCATTTATCCCTCTCATGCCGCTCGCGGCCGCCACCGTCAGACCTAGCCAACCGACCGCCGCACGCGCGGGGAATTTTTATGATCTCGTACTGTCTTCTTCCGCCGGTTACGCGAAAGGTTTTGCCATTGCGGGCGCCACGCATATAAGTTATTGTCACAGCCCGCTCCGCTACGCATGGGAATTCGACTACCTCAAAAACATACCTTTTTCTCCCTGGCCATTGCGTGAAGCCGTTTTGAAGCCTCTCGCGCGGGCGCTCCAGCGATGGGATCGGCGCGCGGCAGACAGAGTCGACGTATTTCTCGCAAATTCACGTTTTATTGCGGATAAAATCCGCGCTTATTACGACCGCGAAGCGGAGATTATTTATCCGCCCGTCGATACCGAATTCTGGAAACCGCTTACGAGAGGGGAACTAAAAACCAATCAACGAACAACCAAAAACTATTACCTGATGGCCGGACGCCTCCTTTCCTACAAGCGGTTTGATCTCGGTATTCGCGCTTTCAATAAGCTGGGACGCGCGCTTATGGTGATCGGTGCGGGTCCCGAAGAAGTGAAGTTGAAAAAACTTGCGGTAGCGCCGCTCATCACATTCGTCAAAAACATTTCCGATGAAGAGCTTCGCGCGCGGTACAGGGGAGCGAAAGCGCTTATTTTTCCTCAAATCGAGGATTTTGGCCTTGTCGCCGCGGAGGCCCAGGCGTGCGGTACGCCCGTCATTGCATACCGCAAGGGCGGTGGCGTCGAAATCGTGGAGGATGGAACGACTGGAATCCAGTTTCATTCCCAAACGCCGGAAGCGATCGTGGATGCAGTAAGACGGTTTGAAAACCTGCAGTTTGATCCATACGTCATTGCGGCGCGCGCCCGCAGGTTTTCCAAAAGCGCCTTTGTGGAGAATATTAATCGCGTGATTCACCGGGCCGTTTCCGCATCAATTAATATCGCGCACCAATGAAAATTCTTCTCGACGCGCGCCTCCTTTTTTCCGGCGTGCACACCGGCATAGAAGAGTACACTCTTAATCTCTTCTCGAAGCTTTTTGAGATCGACGAAAAAAACCGCTACCAAATTTTTACGAACGGTTGGCACACTTTCAAACTTCCACGCGCGTGGAGAAAAATTCCCTCCGTGAATTGGGGAGTGCCGAACCGATTACTCGATGTTTCGTTCCGTCTTTTATCATTTCCAAAAGTGGATCGCCTCGCGCGGGCAGATCTCTACTTCAGTCCTCATTTCAACCTTTTAAAATTCACGTCTCGCGCCCGCCGGATCATTACCATCCACGATCTCTCGTTCGTGCGTTTTCCGCTTTTCTTCCCGCGAGGAAAGCGACTCTGGCACGCGGCGCAAGACGTGCGTCATCAGGTTGAACGCGCGTGCCATCTGATCGCGGTATCCGAAGCGACAAAACAAGATCTTATTTCACTCTGGAACGTGCCGAAGGAAAATATTTCAATGATTCATTCGGGCATTTCGCCACGCTATCAGGCGCTCCCATCTCACGATTTTATTCTCACGCGTTTCCGAGTCGAAAAAAATCTCACAAAGCCGTTTATGTTGTATGTGGGCACCATAGAGCCTCGCAAAAATGTCCTCGGCGCACTCGAAGCTTTTCATCTCTTAAAACGCAAACCTGCCTATCGTGATTTCGGATTTGTCGTGGCGGGGAGACTAGGGTGGCTCTATGGCGACGTAGTAAAAGCATTTCGGGAATCGCCGTACCGCAACACTATCCGCTTTTGGGGTCCCGCGAGCAAGGAAGACGTTCTTATGCTCTATAATACCGCCGCGGTGTTCGTATACCCCTCGTTCTACGAGGGATTCGGTTTCCCGCCCCTTGAGGCTCAAGCGTGCGGATGTCCGGTTGTGGCTTCGACGGGCGGTTCGCTCCCGGAAGTGCTCGGCGCGAGCGCGCTCCTTGCCGATCCTCACCGTTCTGACAAACTGGCAGAGGCGATCGACGTGGTACTTTCGCGAAACGGGGAGGCGGAACGTTTGCGAATCGCGGGATTTGCAAACATCGCGCGCTTTTCGTGGGAGACGGCCGCCAGGAAAACACTTGCCTGCTTCGAATCGGTGCGAAAACAATGACGCGCATCAAGGTATCAAAACGGAATATCGAACCGATAATGGTAGACGTAAAAGGACCGCGGGGGGCTCACCGTAAGGCGCTCGGCAAACCCGTGGTTTTACTCGCACACCGCGCACATCTCACCGCCCCGAAACGCTCATCTCGTTTTCATACCGCAAAGGCGCGCCTCGTTATGTTTACGGTGATCGCCACACTCGTCGTGGGAACGGGAGGGCTCTATGCGGGGTTCCGCGCCGCAAGAAGCGCGCTCGTCGGACACGGCACTTCGATTGCCGATCATTTCTCACGGGCTGTCGACGCGCTTAAAACGCTTGATTTTGTGGCCGCTTCAACGCACTTTGAGGCAAATGAGGAGGAGCTCGAAAAATTTTCAAAGATCATCGGGACGCGCGACGGACCGTCATTCGCGGGGGTTTTGGGCGGAGTCGTGCCGGCCGTTGGAGAAGCCGCGTCGCTCGCGCGCGACACAATCAATGTGAACGCAAATTTCCTTGCGCTCACGAACTCACTCGCGACGCTCCGCGCGGAGGGACTCGTCTCGTTCATGGGTGATGGTGTCGCGATACTCGCTTCACTCTCGGACGCGCGACGAGCGCTCCAGGCGATAATCGCAAGCGCACAGAATATTAAGAACGCGACGGGACGGCTGAAGTCGGTCGCTCCATACTTCGACACACTCGATTCATTCGTGGGAGAACGCTATCTCGCGTGGAGTGGGAAGCTTTACGCGCTTGATGAATTCCTCGGCGCCCTCACCTCGCTTCTCTCATCCGACACGGATCGCCACATTCTTCTCATGTTTCAAAATCCTTCGGAGATACGGCCGGCGGGAGGATTCCTCGGAAGTTATGCGGACCTCACCGTCCGGAACGGCGCGATGCAAAAACTTGACGTGCGCGACATTTACGACCCGGATGGCCAACTGGCCGCGGGATACCGCTCGCCCGAAGCCTTCGGCGAATGGACGGAATGGAAGGCGCGGGATGCAAATTGGTTTTTCGATTTTCCGACCTCCGCCGAAGCCGTTTTGTCCCTCATAGAAGCCTCCAAGATGTACGAGGACTACGGCGTGAAGTTCGATATGGTGATCGGAGTGAACTTCACGGTTATCGAATCGCTTCTCAACGCAACGGGGCCAGTAGCGCTTTCCGAATACAATCTTGTTTTGGACGACGAAAACTTTCTCCGTGAAGTTCAACGCGAGGTGGAGCTCGGCAAAGATAAAGCGGCGGGGAAACCGAAACGCATCCTGCAGGCACTCACCCCCGTGCTCCTTGAACGCTTGGCGAGTCTGGACGGAGAGACGCCCACAGACCTCGTTCACATGCTCAAAACCCACTACGAGCGTAAAGATCTCATGTTCTACGCGCGCGAACCGAAACTTGCGCGCTTCATCCGGGATGCGGGAGGGGACGGCGGCGTCTATTCTCTGCCGTCGGGATTTTGGGGCAACTACCTCGCCGTGGTAGACGCAAATCTCGACGGCAAAAAAAGCGATTTTGTAATTACACAGAAAGTGGATATATACGTGGATATTGCAACCGATGGCGCTTTTCTGACCGACGTCTCGGTAACGCGCACGCATCGTGGCGATCTCGAACGCGAGCTTTTCTGGCGCGCCACGAATCGTAACTATATTCAAATTTATACGCCGCCTTCCGCGGAGTTGGTGTTTACAAAAGGCAACGATCCCGCTCCGAAAGGAACCGAACTCACCGCGCGGGAAGTTGAACATCTCTACCCCGCTGAAAAATCTATCGAGATGACCAAAAAGTTTGCCTCCGATTTCCAGGCGTGGACCTTTAACGCGTTCGGTAAAAAAGCCTTTGCGGCGTGGATGAATGTCGCGGCGGGAAAATCACGCACGCTTGAGGTTCGCTACCAGACGCCCGGAAAAACGGGGGAGGGGTCGAAAGCGGGGGAGGGGTACACCTTCGTTTACGAGCGACAGTCGGGCGTGCCTACCAAACTCTCACTTACCATCGCGGCACCCGTCGGCTTCACATGGCGGGAAACCGAAACCTCACGTTTTGCGTACGAGACGGATGATATTCCTGGCCGTTTGATAGTAAATCTCACGCTTACAAAGCAGTAAGAATAAAAAACAACATCATGAATCATATAAGAAATTTTGTTATTATCGCCCATATCGACCACGGCAAATCCACTCTTGCCGATCGTTTTCTTGAAGTGACGAGAACGGTGGAAGCGCGGCGGATGAAAGCGCAGTACTTGGACCAACTGGAGCTCGAGCGGGAGCGGGGCATTACCATCAAGATGGCGCCCGTGCGCATGGTTTATCGACGATTCGATTCGGAATATATTCTGAATTTGATAGATACCCCTGGCCACTCGGATTTCTCGTACGAGGTCTCGCGGGCGCTCCACGCGGTGGAGGGAGGTATTTTACTTGTGGATGCCACGCAGGGCATACAGGCACAAACTTTGGCGAACCTTCTTGCGGCGAAGAAGGAAGGTCTCACGCTCGTTGGCGCGGTAAATAAGGTGGATCTCGCGCTTCGTGATGCGCGCGGCGCGGAGAGGATCGAGGCGATTAAGCGAGATGTAGGAAAACTTTTAAACTGTTCTCCGGATGAAATATTTTCAGTCTCTGGTAAAACAGGAGAGGGCGTGCAAGAACTTTTGGAGGCCATCATTCAAAAAATCCCTCCTCCAAAGATTTCAATCACTGACGATCGATTATCAACCACGAAAGCGTTGATTTTCGATTCATTCTATGATGACCATAAAGGCGTAGTCGCTTCCGTGCGCGTGTTCGAAGGCGCAATCGCAAAGGGGGATATGGCGCGGCTTCTTGCGACTAACGCGTCCGCGCAGGTGAAGGAAATCGGATATTTCGCGCCCGAACTTACCACGAGCGCCGCACCGCTTACGGCTGGAATGATAGGGTATGTCGCCACGGGGATTCGCGAGCCTCACAATGTGCGTATCGGAGACACAATTGTAGTTGTAAAACAAGGAGGCCCAATCCTGAATGCGCTTCCTGGCTACGAAGAGGCGCGACCCGTGGTGTTTGTGTCGTTCTATCCGGAAGATGCGGACGAGCACGAGCTTCTCACAAAAGCCCTCGAGAAACTCAAATTGAACGATGCCGCGCTTTCTATTAAACCGGACCAAAATGAAATGCTGGGGCGCGGGTACCAGGTTGGTTTTCTGGGTCGTCTCCACTTCGAGATCGCGACGGAACGTTTGCGGCGAGAGTTCAATGTACAAGTCATCACCACGTTCCCTTCGGTGGCCTATCGCGTAAAAGTGAAAGACGAATGGAAAGTGATCCAGTCGGCGGAAGATTTTCCGGAGGACGCAAAAAGCGCGGAAGAACCAACCGTGGAGCTTTTAATATTGCTTCCCGCGTCGGAGTTGGGAAACGTGCTCCCGCTCCAAAAAAAATTCCGCATGACGAGCGTCGAGACGAAAATCGTTGAGGATCGCGCAGAAATCACCGCCGTAATGCCGCTCGCCGAGCTCGTGTCGGATTTTGACGATCAGCTGAAATCGGCGACCAAAGGATATGCCTCATTTAGCTACCAACACGGAGCGTACCAATCGGCGGACGTGGTGAAGGTGGACATTCTTGTGGCGGGCGCGCGCGTGCCGGGACTTTCGCGTTTTTTCCCTCGGAGCGCGCACGAACGGGAAGCGCGGCAGATGCTCGCGCGGTTGAAAGAGCTCCTTCCAAAACAGCAGTTTGCGCAGGCGCTCCAAGCCTCGGCGGAAGGACGGATTATCGCGCGTGACGATATCTCCGCGTTAAAAAAGGATGTCACGGGGTATCTCTACGGCGGGGATAGAACGCGGAAAATGAAACTGTGGAAGAAACAGAAGCGGGGAAAAGAACGTCTCAAAGCGCGGGGTGAAGTACAAATAGCACCATCGGTCTTTAAGGAATTGCTCAAAAAATAATTTATTCTATTCGCTTCACTCTTACTTATTTAATCATGGGTTCGTGGCGCTATCTCATATTCATCGTTCTCATCGCATTCCTCGGGTGGGGTGTTTACGGCATAGTCGCGGAAAAGGGAAAGGTGGGCGATACGGCGGACACGCTTCGCGTGGAACTCGGCGGGCTCGAGGAGGAGAACCGCGGGCTTGAGGCCGACAACGCGTACTATGAGAACGAGCAAAATCTTGTCAAAGCGCTCAAAGAGCAGTTTAATTACCGCGCGGCGGACGAGAAGCTTATTATTCTCGTCTCGCCTTCGCCGAAAAGCTCCTCGACCGCAACCAGTACGGAGTAAGACACAATGTGACATCTTTGCGGAATTCGTATAGTGGCAGTACGCTTGCTTCCCAAGCAAGAAGCACGGGTTCGATTCCCGTATTCCGCACCAATATCAAACTTTCCGATTTTTGCCCGACCGATTCGGCCGCGCGAAGCGCGGAAAGGTATGGAGACACTGGCTCGCCGCGCACAGCGCGGCTCGCCAAGCGCAGGTTCGAGCCAAAGATTTCTTTGGAGAAATGGACAAATACGAGGAAGATAGTAACTAAATCTTCATTGAATCCGTCTATTATATTTGGTATAGTATAAACACTATGGCTAAGAAAACCCCTCAAAAATTGATAACAAAAGTGGCTTCAAAAAAGGTTCTGAAGCAGAACGAGGAAGCCATAAAGTCATACGACCGCTATAAAGAAACGACCGACCTAATTGATCGGGCGGATGTTGCGCTGGGCAGAAAACCGGCTTTTAAGACGGCGACTGGTTCAACGCTGAATTTTGAAATAAACCAGTATGGAGTCGCCTCAACCACAGCGCAAAAAATTTAAGACAGCGCAGGACTGGAACGATTTTATCGGCCAAGCGCAACAGTCCGGTCAAAGAACGACCGGACAAGATTTATTTGCGCTCCGAAAAGTTTGCTACGAGGAAATTGAAAAGCATCGTGGCCGCCCGCTTTTGGTTTATGCGACAAAGTTTTTGGAAGGCGTACCGCAAGGCGCGCCAAACTTTATTGATTTATCTGATGTAGACGGCTTTACCGACCTTATCAACTCCGTAAAAGGAAACGGCTCCGTTGATGTTTTATTGCATAGCCCCGGCGGGCGGCCAGACGCGACAGAACGGCTTGTTGGCCTCTTGCGCGGGAAATTCGACGAGGTAAATTTTCTGATTCCGCACTCGGCTTATTCTGCGGCCACAATGCTTGCGCTTTCGGGAAACAACATTGTTTTGCATCCAAGCGGAACGCTTGGGCCGATTGACCCGCAAATCAACGGCATCCCCGCTCGCTCGATTAAACGCGGTTTTGAAAAAGTTAAAGAGCGTATCGCAAAGGAAGGCCCGGAAACGCTTCCCGCTTATATCCCGCTCATCGAAAAATACTCACTCGATCTTTTGGAACTTTGCGAAGATTCGGAAAAGCTATCGCGTGAACTTGTATCAACATGGCTTAAGCGATATATGTTCAAAGGCGATAAAAAAGCCGTTGGCAAAATCCGAAAAGCAGTAAACTACTTTTCGGACTATGACAAGCATTTATTGCACTCTCGTCCGCTATCAATGGATAAACTCTCCGAGTTTGGCTTGAAAATAGAACTTGCGGACGAGACACTTCAAGATTTGCTGTGGGAAGCATATATTTTGCTCAACGGCTTTTTCAATGTCAGCCCATTTGTTAAACTCTACGAGAGTGCACACGGCGTATCGTGGGGTAAACAATTTCAGCAAGTTTTCATCGGGCCACAACCACAGCAGAAGTTGAAGCCCGCTCAATAGATTGCCCGCCAAAAAATTTGCGAAGCCAAGCGAGGGCGCGGCGGAAGGGGGGGGTGTGGGGGTAATTCCGCCGCGCCCGAGCGTTCCGCCGGAGCGAAGCGGAGGCGGTCGGTTCCGTTCAAAAAATGTTCGAGCAGAGTTATATAATTCCACCAAAACTAACTTTTCGCCATGCGCCGTTTACTTTCAAACCTGCGGAACTGGAAAAAATCATTGCGGCCTTGGCATCCCCTCATCACAATAGAGATAAAAGAACGCGCGTTGCGCCATAACCTCGACACCCTTAAAAGGCTCGCGCCCCAGTGGCAAATTGCGCCTGTTCTTAAAAGCAATGCATACGGACACGGACTTTGTGCCGTCGCCGGCATCTTGGAACACGTCGAACATATACCGTTTCTTTGCGTGGATTCGTATTTCGAAGCCGAAATGATCCGTCGCGAAGGCATCCGCGCTCCACTCCTTATCCTTGGGCACTCTTCCCTCGAAGCGATCGAGCGCAACCGATGGAGAGGAGCCTCTTTTGTCGTGGGCTCGCTCGAACAGCTCGCAACGCTTGCGGCGCACGGCACGCGACAATCCATTCACGTAAAATTCGATACTGGTATGCATCGCCAGGGCATCCCGTTCGATAAGTTGGGCAAAGCGTTGCGTCTCATGAAAGAGGGAGAAAAGAAATTGAATGTCGAGGGCATCCTTTCCCATTTCGCCGATGCGAGCACGCCCAATTCGACAATCACCGAAACGCAGATAACGCGATGGAATATTATTGCGCGGCGCATACATGAAGAACTTCCCTCTATCCGCTTCTACCACATCGCCAACTCCGCGGGTTTTGCGCATACCCCCGACATTATTGCGAATGTAGGACGACCGGGGATCGCACTCTATGGCATCAACCCGGGAAATCTCGCCATGGAATTCGAACCTGCGCTCCGCATGCGATCCGTGGTGAGCGACCTGCGTATACTGAAGAAAGGCGACACTGCAGGTTATGGAGCGGCGTTTATCGCTCCGCATGCGATGAAAATCGCCACGGTTCCCGTGGGATATTTCGAGGGAATTGACCGACGTCTTTCGTCGCGCGGCGCGTTCCTGCTCAACGGGCAAGTGGCGCCTCTTGTAGGATATGTGAGCATGAATATATCACTCTGCGATGTTACCCATGCGGGAGAGGTCGCGATCGGGGATTCGGTAACGGTGATAAGCGACCATCCCGCCGATGTAAATTCAATCGAGCGGATCGCACGCGAGTGTGGTACGATCCCTTATGAGACGCTCGTTCGCATACCGGCCCACCTTCGGCGCACTGTAATATGAAAAAGATCAAGACGTTTACAACAAAACCGCTTACCGCGCTTGCCGTCGCGAGCGCGATTTTCTCCGGCATCGCCGGTCTTATATTATTTCTCCACTGGAACGGTTTTCCTTCGCGCGTAACGCTTCATTTCGTCTCGCTCAAAGGCGCCGATCTTTTCGGAACCCGCGGCGACGTGGCAACGCTCTGGGGACTCGGCATCGCGGTCGCGGCGGTCAACTTGTTTCTTGCTGAAGTGTTCTATGACCGCTCCCGTGAACTTTCGTATCTCTTCGGCGGCGTGAATGTACTCCTCATGTTCGTCCTCCTCGTCAGCATAGGCACTATTGTTGCGGTAAATTAGAGAGATGGATATGACATTTTCCGATATTTTCCTTCTTCTTCTCACGCTTGTTTTTGCGGGAGGTTTTTACGCGCTTTGGAGCGCGTTGAAACAGAAAAAAAGTCCGGAGGCGGAGTCGCAGGCAATGGTACTCCTCCAAAACCAACTCGCCGAGCTCCGGCGCACGCTCGATATGAAGCTCGGTGAGTCCACGAAGGCCATTCGGGAACAGTTCAGCGAGAGCGCGAAAATCGTGAAGGACGTAACAGAAAACCTCACGCGCCTTCAGGAGACGAATAAGCAAGTGGTGAGTTTTGCGGATCAGCTCAAAAACCTCCAGGATATTCTGAAAAATCCAAAACAACGGGGAATTCTGGGCGAGTATTATCTTGAAACGGTTTTGAAGAATGTGCTCCCGCCGGGGTCGTATGAAATGCAGTATCCGTTTTCGGACGGAGTGATTGTGGACGCCGTTGTGAAAGTGGATAAACGGATCATTCCGATAGATTCAAAATTTTCACTCGAAAACTACAACCGCATCTTAGAAGCGCGCGATCCCGCAGACCGCAAACGTTATGAATCCGCATTTGTCGGTGATCTCAAGAACCGCATCGACGAAACCTCAAAGTATGTAAAGCCGGAAGAGGAAACGATGGACTTTGCCTTCATGTTCATTCCTTCCGAAGCGGTCTATTACGATCTTCTCATCAACAAGGTGGGCGCGGTCGCCGATGACACCAATTCCCTCGTTACCTACGCGGGTTCGCGGAAGGTTATCATCGTCTCACCCACGTCGTTCCTCGCATATCTCCAGACGGTGCTCCAAGGGCTTCGTAATCAGAAAATATCGGAGCAGGCGAATGTGATAATCGGACAAGTGGAAAAGCTTGGAAAACACCTCCTCGCGTACCAGGAACACATCGGAAAAGTGGGGAAAAACCTCGGCATGACGGTATCGTCTTACAACAAAGCCTCGAAAGAACTCGGAAAGATAGACAAGGACGTGCTCCGCATCACTGGCGAAGCCGCGGGTATCAAGCCGATGGAGATCGAGGCGCCAAGCGAAGGCGCACACGAGGACTTTTTCGCGGAAGTAGGGGAAGAATAAGAAGACTTTACTTTTGAAACCGACCGTGCTATACTCCCAAACGTTAAACGAGTGATTTTCCTTGTCCCCAACGCCCCGCAAGGGGAGGCGGGGAAATCCAAGGAAAAGCCCGATTCCCGTCTCCGCAAGGGGGCGGGTTTCTTTTTAGGTCCATCGGAGATATCCTGAATCAGGGGTGGGGAAGCGGGAGCGGCTACGGATTGTGCACTCGTTTAACAACAACAAAAATCGGAGTCAACCGCCGTAGTCGCTTTCGCTTCCCGACTTCTTAAGTGGAATCCATACCAAAACCGGAAGGTGTCTATTTTCTCCAAACTATTTGAAAATCGCATCTATGGACGTCTCCGCACGGCCATAGAAATCGTAAACGCCGAGGAAACGGCGGTTTCTTCACTTTCGGACGAAGAACTAAAAAAGAGATCGCGGGATCTTCGTGAAAAAATTTTGAATGGAGGGAGCGGCGAAGCGGCGCTCGGAGAGGCGCTTCCTGGAGCGTTTTCGCTTGTTCGTGAAGCGGCAAAACGCACTTTGAAACAGCGCCACTATGACGTTCAGCTCATGGGCGGCATGGTGCTCCACGAGGGAAAAATCGCCGAGATGATGACGGGAGAGGGAAAAACTTTGGCGGCAACCGCGCCCGCATATCTGAACGCGCTCGCGGGGGAAGGCGTGCATATTGTCACTGTGAACGACTACCTCGCAAAACGCGATGCGGTGTGGATGGGACAAATCTACCATATGCTCGGCGTGTCGGTCGCGTGCCTCGTGCACGACGCCGCCTACGTCTACGACCCATCCTACACGACCGCGCAGAATGAGCTCGATAAGAAACGCGATACATTCGGAAGCTTCAAGGTGTTCGAGGAATTTCTGCGGCCCGTGTCGCGGAAAGAAGCGTATACGGCCGACATCACCTATGGCACCAACCATGAGTTTGGGTTCGACTTCCTTCGCGACAATCTCGCGCTTCGTCTCGCCGACCGCGTCCAGCGGAGCCACCACTATGCCGTGATCGACGAAGTTGATTCGATCCTGATAGACGAGGCACGGACGCCTTTAATCATCGCGGCGCCCGATGTGCAATCAAGCGAATTTTATAAAGTATTCGCGAAGGTGGCGGCGGGCCTCATCGCGGAAACGGATTATATCGCGGACGAGAAACAGCGTACGGTAAATATCACGAACGAGGGAATCGAGAAGGTGGAGAAAATATTAAAAATAGAAAACCTCTACGCACCCGAACATAGTCGTCTCGTGCACTTCCTCGAGGAATCGCTCAAGGCAAAAGCTCTTTTTAAACTCGACCGCGATTACATGGTAAAAAGCGGTGAAGTGCTGATTGTGGATCAGTTCACCGGGCGCATTCTCCACGGCCGCCGTTATTCGGGCGGACTCCACCAAGCCATCGAGGCGAAGGAAGGGGTTTTGGTACGGGAAGAGAACCGCACGTACGCGCAGATCACCATCCAAAACTATTTCCGTCTCTACAAAAAAATTGCGGGTATGACCGGCACCGCCGCAACCTCCGCCGAGGAGTTCCATAAAGTCTATAACCTCGAGGTTGTACCGATCCCGCCGAATCGTTTGCTCGTAAGGAAAGATGTGCCGGATGTGATCTACAAAACGAAGGATGCGAAATACGATGCGGTGGTGAGAGAAGTAAAGGCGCGGCAGGAAAAAGGTCAGCCGGTACTCCTTGGCACCACCTCGATTGTGCAGAACGAGGAAATCGCGGCGCGGCTTGCGAAGGCAGGCATCCCGCATGAAATTTTGAACGCGAAGAACAATGAACGCGAGGGTGCCATTATCGCACAGGCAGGACGGAAAGACGCGGTGACGGTAGCGACGAACATGGCGGGACGCGGCGTGGACATTGTCTTAGGAGGAAACCCCCAAGACCCTGAACAGAGTCGAAAGGTGATGGACGTGGGAGGCCTCCACGTGATCGGCACCGAGCGGCACGAGGCGCGACGCATCGACAACCAGCTCCGCGGCCGTTCCGGGCGACAAGGCGACCCCGGCTCCACGCAGTTCTTCCTCTCCTTGGAAGACGACCTGCTTCGCATCTTCGGCGGAGAACGCATCAAGAGAATGATGGAGACTTTCGATGTGCCGGACGACATACCGATTGAATCGGGCCTCGTGACGAAAGCGGTAAACCAGGCGCAGGAAAAGGTGGAAGGGATGAACTTTGACATCCGAAAGCATCTCCTGGACTTCGACGACGTGCTCAATAAACAGCGCGCCGCGTTCTACGCAAAGCGCGAGAGATTTTTGAAGGCGGATGGAAAGGAGTTTGTTCTGACGATAAAAGAACTCCTTTCGCGTTTTGTGGAGGAGGGGAGGAAAGCGTTAAACAATTCTCGAGAATTGTTAAGTAAGGGCGAAGGAATGGATAATATCGCCGAGGCGGAAAAATCATTTACCGCGCTCGAAGAAAAGATCGCAAAGCTCCCGGAAATGTTGGATTCGGAACGAGCGGCATTCACGGCTCAACATCTTGTGCGTCTTTTGGATATGCTTTGGGTGGATCACTTGGAAAATCTCGAGGGACTCCGCGAGACAGTGAACATCCGGGCGTACGCCCAACACGAACCGCTTGTGGAATACCGCCGCGAAGCGCATACGCTCTTCAAGCGGCTCGAGAGTCGGTTTGAGACAATGGTCGCCGGAAACATTTTTCAGGTGCTGGAGGTTGACCTTATGAGAGTAATGCCACAGAGAGTTGCACCGCCGCCCGAAATGAAAGACATAGGAAGGAATGACCCGTGTTGGTGCGGCTCAGGGAAGAAATATAAGAAGTGCCATGAGAAGTAGGGATTAGAAACCGAATCAGTAAATGAAAATAAAAACCGGACGCGAGTGGTCCGGTTTTTCGTGGTTGATTAAATTTTTTGAAGCTGTGGATTCAGTTCTGTTCTATAATGATCTTTTCCGAAAAAACGGAATTGAATCCGATTCTTAGTTCCTTTTCGCAGTTTTTGCAATAAGGAACTTTTCTGGTGGTCTCGGATCCGTTAACGCAAATTTTAACGAATCCGGTTTGAATCTGACTCCCGCATTTTTTATGGGTCAGACTCCCGTTCCTCTCGCACTCGTCCGCGATGTACGAGTCGATGAGGCGTTGCAATTCTCTTTCGGTGACCGGCCTGTCCGGCAGCTTCATTGAAACCTCGTATTTGTTAAGAATGCCGGTTCCCATGGTACCAACAGAGAAACAGTCCGTCAACTAATTGAAACAGGCGCCTGGTTCTGATATTATTCCTTTCCGTTGCGCCCATCTCACACGCTTTCCACATGAAATCGACTCACACCAAAATCATCGCGAGCGTAGGACCCCGATCGGAGTCCGAAGAAGCCATTGAGGCGCTCATCCACCACGGCACCGACATCGTGCGTTCAAATTTCTCGCATTGCACGCACGGAGAATACCGGAAACGAAAAGCTCTTATTGAAAAAGCCGCGCGGCGCTTGAAGAAGAACGTGCCAATCATGCAAGATCTCCAAGGGCCGCGCATCCGCGTGGGAAACCTTCCGGAGAAGGGGATTGAGCTCGAAGAAGGAAAAACGTATGTCTTCGCGTTCCACAATGGCGCGAAGATAAAGTTTCCGGAGGTTATTCCGATCGACGATCCATATCTTCACGCTGACATCAAGAAGGGCGATCCGTTCTATCTCGCGAACGCGGCGATGGAACTCCTTGTTACAAAAGTGAGCGGGAAACGCATTGCGGCGAAAGTTCTCCGTGGCGGCATTCTCCTCCCGCACAAGGGGATTAACGTGCCTCAAACCAAGCTGAAGCGGGGCGGCCTCACGCCGAAAGATGTGCGAGACGTAAAATTCGCCCTCCGCGAGGGGGTGGACTACGTCGCGCTTTCTTTCGTACAGTCCGCTGAGGACGTAGAAAAACTTCGCCGCATCGTCGGAAAACGATCCGTCAAAATCATCGCCAAAATCGAGCGCGCGTTCGCGCTTCAATCCATAGACGAGATCATACGAGCCGCGGACGGCATCATGGTCGCGAGGGGCGATCTCGGCATCGAACTCCCGTTCGAAGAAGTGCCCTTGATCCAGAAAGATCTTGTGCGGCACGCGCATTGGCACGGAAAACCCGCGATTATCGCGACCCAAATGCTCTCGTCCATGATCAACCACCCAACCCCCACGCGGGCGGAGGTGTCGGATATCGCGAACGCCGTGTTCGACGGCGCGGACGCCGTCATGCTCTCCGACGAAACGGCCGCGGGGGAACACCCCGTGAAATCAGTCCTCACCATGAGGAAAATCGTGAGACGCGCTGAAGAATATTTTTACCACGGCAATTTTTTTGAAGACGTTTTCCACTAAAAAATTCGGCTTGTGCACCTTCTTTGCACCAAAACGATTGACTTTTTCGAAATTTCGGAGGATGATGATGGCGGTTTTACTTTGGGGGAGTGTCGGCGTTTCTGAGTTTATATTTCTTTAACTAAGGAGTCCGAATTGCGCTCGTCTGTGGACGACCGCTGGGGACCCCGCTATAGTTAACCACACGCAGAAAGCGACCCACGTTTCCTCGCTACACGGTAAAACCAACAGAGGTTCCTCAAGTTGGTCGGGAGGAACCTCGCGTTCATGGTGTATCACCATCGCGCTCCCGCGCGTTTTTTATTTCCGAAGATATCCCGCCTGAACAAGCCAATCGTCGTTCTCCCACTCCCACAGTTTCTTCGCACCGAGGAACGCGGCGAAGTCATCGTGCCAGTAGGGGAATTCCTTGAGCTCGATACGACCCTCCATGGGACCCCATTCGTGATTGCACGCCTGCATGAACGGATTTCCCCATACCGTTTTGATTTGGTCGCGGCCGCCTTTCGAGCGGAGGATGGCGCCGCAATGAACGCACTGCCGGCTCTGATCGATGCGCAAAATCCACCGCGTTTCCAAACCTCTTACCTCGTCTTTCATCGCGGCAAGATACGCCGAGGTCTGAAGATTGTAATCCCGGTAGATTTCCTGAGAGGTTTTAATGTCGAGAATGCCAAGTTTGCCGCCGATCATGGCGATCGCGTCCAGCGTGCCGGCGTAGCGGTGTTCGTGGTTTATGAGGCGATGTTCCACATACGAAGAATCCACGTGGATGTTATTTTTGACGAGAAATTCCAAAAATGCCCTTATTGAGGGTTCGACCGACGGGGGAATGGGCGGTTTTTCGCCTGTGAGGATTTTTTCTACTGTTTCATGGATTAAAGTGCCTTCCGTCGCCGAATTTTTCTTCACTCGCTCGCCCTCGGCAAAACTGCCCATCCGGCCGTAGAAGCGATAGAGGGCCGGTTTCGCCTTTATTTCAACGATTTTGGTGACGCGCGGGTACCATATTCCATCTATTTCATATCCGGAAAACTCTTTGAATTCTTCAACTGTTTTATAAAACATATGCCATCCAATGATACCTGTTTTTATGTCTCCGGAACACCCCCTAAAACGCTTCCAGAAAGGTTTTTGTGGTGTGGCAGTAGAAAAGTCCGTTGTATTTTGTGTGGGGGGAGACAGGTTATTTTCTGACCATATATGTCGCACAATATACCTTTCCCGACAGATAATACGGGGTTCCTATTATCTATTCTGGAAAGATAAAGATAGGGAGCCGTAAACAAAAAACTCCAGCGGGAATGATCACTGAAGTTAATTTTATAGCTTTTCAATGAGCGAACGAAGTAAATCAACAAACGTGCCAAGAAGACCTACGATAACTCCCATAAGTTCTTTCACCAGGTCCCAAAGTAACACCAGAACATCTCCCCCATTTGTAATATTCTGCGCCTGATCAAAGAACCCTTGAAGCCACGGGAGTACGCCACCAGTGGCATCGTTTGGCAGTCGGTTCGCGATGTCCGAGATTGCAGAACCGACGTTGATCTTGATGCCAACTCGATCGAAAAGGTCGAGCGGTGTTTTGATAATTTCCAAAAGTTCTTCGGGGCTTTTCGGGAGATTTGCCATGGTTTTGTTTTAACACGTATCATAAATTCTGACAAGTTCCTCGTACCGCGGGAGGCGGTGCGCAATCGGTGCGCCGATCTTCACGCCGTAAACGTTCCCCGCCTTTGCGAAGTGTACCAGGAACGGATCGGGCGTTTCTCCCGATCGGTGCGACACGATAACGTCGAGGCCGTGCGCCGTGGCGGCGGTGATTGCATCGCACGTTTCGGTTACGGTGCCGGCCTGATTCGGTTTCACGATAACACCCTTGATCGCGCCGCGCGCCGTGGCGGCGGTGATTGCCGCCGCGTTCGACACGGTAAGGTCGTCCCCAATGAGACGAAGCTCCGGATGAGCTTTCTGAAACGCGGCGAAATCATCCAGAGAATCTTCCGCAAACGGATCCTCGATCGTTTTGAGGAGCGGAACGGTTTTTGCATAGGAAGCATAACGCGTGGCGAGTTCCGCGGCTGTAAGTGTTTCGTTCCCGAGCCGGTACGAACCGTTCTTGAAGAACGTTGAAGCGGCCGCATCAAGTCCCAAAAACCAAGAATCGTCGGAATGTGATACCCGTAGAAGCTTGGTGAGTATCTCAAGCGGCTCCCGATCGTCGCGAAAATCGGCCACATATCCTCCCTCGTCGCCGATGCCGACGGAAGCGGATGGGAATTTCTCCGCGAGCATTTTTCCCAATATCGCATAGAGTTTCTTGAGTCCGGCAATGACATCGGATACGGAAAGATACGGCTTCGCGACTACCAGATATTCCTGGAGAGAGAGATTACTCTTCGCGTGCACGCCGCCGTTCACGAGATTGGCGAAAATTCGCGGGATCGGCGTCGCGGCGAGATCCGGAAAATATTCCGCGCGGAGTATTTCCCATAATGCTTTCCCTTCTGCCGCGGCACGAACGCGCGCAAACGCAAGAGAGACCCCGAGCATGACGTTCCCGCCAAGGTTTTTCTTAAGCGGCGTGCCATCAAGCGCGATAAGGGTTTTATCGAGTGCGCGATTGTTCGAAAAATCATGTCCGGCGAGCGCGGCGGCAATTTGCGCGCCCGCGTTCACCGCATCTTTCGGCGCAAGCGTTTTTGCTTCGCGCATACCAGTGCTTTTTCCGGACGGGATCGACGCTTCCCCCGCTCCCCCCTTCGTCGTTACAAAAACCACAATGGTGGGGGCCCCTCGCGAATCCTCTCTCTCGCGAATCCGAATATCAAGAATCTTCATGGCGGCGCAAATGCGTCTTATTGCGACACGAGATTCACGGGGCGACCGGATATGAATCCTTTGAGATTTTCGATGGTGGTTGAGAGAATGCGCTCGAGCGCCTCCTGTGAGTTGAACGCGAGGTGCGGTGTGACGAGCGCGTTCGGCATCCGCATGAGGATGTGATTCTCAAGCATCGTTTTCATATCCTCACGATTCGGGCGCGGCTCTTTCGTGAGAAATCCGAGTTCATCCTTTGTCTCCCCTTCTTCTTCGATCACATCGAGACCGGCGCCCGCGAGCACGCCTTCTTGGAGCGCCCTCACGAGCGCTTCCGTTTCGACGAGACCCCCGCGTGCGGTGTTTATGAGATACGCGCCGCGTTTAAAGAATTTGATGTTGCCGCTATTCACAAGATGCCGCGTCTGCGGCGTGAGCGGGCAATGCAATGAAACAATGTCGGAGTGACGGAGCAGATATTCGAACGTTGCATACGAGAATCCCTGCGTGGAGGAAAATGTCTCGTTCGGATACTGGTCAAACGCGAGCACATTCATACCGAACCCTTTCGCAATTTTCACCATTTCCCGTCCGATGCGGCCAGTACCCACAATTCCAATCGTCTTTCCTTTCAGATCTGCGCCACGGAGTCCGTCGAGTGAGAACGTCCCGGTCTCCTTTATTTGGTCAATGGCACAATAAATTTTTCTCGTAAGGTTCAAAATGAGCCCGAAGGCAAACTCGGCGACGGTATGGTCGCCGTAGCCGGGGACGTAGGAAACCGCGACATTCCGCGCGCGGCACGCGGCGAGATCAATATGGTCGTAGCCGGTCGAACGCGTTGCGATGAAACGCAGGTTTGCGAATCCGTCAAGTGTTTTCAGGGTGATCCGCGAATCAATGAAAATCACCGCCGCATCGAAATCGAGACGTGGCGGCGGCGTCGTTTCATCGAGTTTGCGGCGATAGAAAAAAAGCTCGGCGTCCGGAAGTGCCGCGCGCACCTGCGCCTCTTCCCAATCCTCAATCTCGAAAAAAGCGACTTTGGTCATTTTCTCATAAGAAACGGCATTACCGCATCCGGATTCAAAGAAATACTCCCTATTTTTTGCTTCGCGAGAAATATAGCGAAGTCGGGATAGTCGGACGGCGCTTGGCCGCAAATACCAATATATTTCTTCCGCTTCCGGCACTCCGCGATAATCTCCGCGATCATTTTTTTCACCGCACCGTCTTTTTCATTTCCGATATGCGCCAAGGCGCCCGCATCGCGATCGAGACCCAAGATAAGCTGGGTAAGATCGTTTGAACCAATGGACATCCCGTCGAAGATATCGAGGAATTCGCCCGCGCGGAGCACATTTGAGGGTATTTCGCACATGACATAAATCTTTAATGGATTTATGTCATCCCGAGACTTCCCGAGTCGAGGAGTTGTCTTCCCTCGCTTCAACCCATATTTCGCCATTGCGGCGAGGACGCGTCTTCCCTCCTCCGGCGTGCGGCAAAACGGCACCATCGGTACCACGTTCGTGAGTCCGAATTTCTCGCGGACCCGCCGGAGCGCTTTCACCTCGAGCCCGAACGCCCGCTCGAATGCGGGATGGTAGTAACGCGATGCGCCGCGCCACCCGAGCATTGGATTTTCCTCCGCGGGTTCGTAACGGTCACCACCCGTGAGCGCGCGGTATTCATTTGTTTTAAAATCCGAGAACCGGATGATGACTTCATGAGGCCAGAACGCCGCGGCGATCTTCGCGACGCCTTCCGCAAGCTCGTCCACGTAGAACTCGGATTTATTCCGATACCCGGGCGTCGCCGCGGCGATCTTCGCCACAAGTTTCCGCACCACGGGATCGCGTTTTGCTTCCCGCGCCAGTTTTGGATATTCGAGAAGCGCCAACGGATGGATACCGATATGCGACGCAATGATAAATTCGAGACGCCCGAGTCCCACGCCGTGGACCGGCAGGTAGTGATATTTGAACGCCTCGTCAGGCGTGCCGATATTGACTGCCACGTTCACCTTTGGTTTCCGAATCCTCGCAAGATGGTGCTCCTTCACCGCAAACGGAATCTTCCCGGCATACACCCTTCCCTCGTCGCCCGAAGAACAGTCCACCGTTACCATCTGTCCCGTCTTCAGCGTGCTGGTCGCGTTTTCTGTTCCCACAACGCACGGAATGCCGAGCTCCCTCGAAACGATCGCGGCATGCGAAGTGCGACCGCCCTTATCCGTCACGATCGCGGAAGCTATTTTCATGATGGGTTCCCAATCGGGATCGGTGATGGACGTCACGAGTACCTCACCCGGTTTGAACGCAGTGATCTTTTTCGCGCTCGCGAGGACACGCGCCTTCCCCGCGCCGATCTTTGTGCCCACCGCAATACCTTTCGTTAACAATTTCCCCTTTCCCTCCATACGGTATTCACGGTAGACGCGTTTTCCTTCGAGCGAGCGCACGGTTTCGGGCCGCGCCTGGACGATAAAAAGCTCTTTCGTTTTTCCGTCCTTCGCCCATTCAATGTCCATCGGCTGTTTCCGCTTATGGAGCTTTGAGAAATGTTCCTCAATGGTTACGGCCCATCGCGCGAGCGTAAGCGTCTCCGTCTCCGTGAGACAGAAACGCTCCCGATCGCGGGAAGACACCGGCACGGTGCGCGTACCACCCATTCCCCGCGATTTTGAAGAAGCGTACACCAACTTCACGTTTTTTCCTCCAAGATTCCGCCCGATAACCGCCCTCAAATTTCTGGCGAGACCCGGCTTCCATACCGTAAATTCATCGGGTACCACTTTCCCCTGCACCACCATCTCTCCCAACCCCCACGATCCCGTCACTATCACGGCATCCTCGAAACCCGTCTCGGTATCGATGGTAAAAATAACGCCGGATGACGCGAGATCGGAGCGCACCATTTTCTGAATGCCGACCGAGAGCGCCGCATCGAAATGGGAAAATTTTTTATCGACTCTATAAGAAATAGCCCGGTCGGTGAAAAGCGACGCGATACACTTTTTTGTCGCTTCCGCGATGCGTTCCGCGCCGCGTATGTTGAGATATGTTTCTTGCTGGCCGGCGAATGACGCCCCGGGGAGATCCTCGGCGGTCGCGGACGAACGTACCGCCACGTCCGTTTCTCCGCCATACTTCCGTTCAAGTTTTCGATAACCGTCGCGTATGGCGCGAACGAGCTCCACCGGAAGCTCCGCGGCAAGGATCGCCTCGCGCACCGCCCGTCCGCGACGGGCAAGATCGGCGAGATTCTTCGTGTCGAGTCCTTCGAGGATGTGCGGTATCTCGCGGTCAAGTTTCGCGCGCTTGAGAAATATGCGATATGCGTGCGCAGTCGTTGCAAAACCATCGGGAACATTCACTCCCCGTTTCACAAGCGCACCCAACATCTCGCCAAGCGCGGCGTTCTTCCCTCCCACGAGCGGCACATCTTTGAGCGAAAGCTCTTTGAACGGAATGGCGAGTGCGGTTCGTTTAGACATCATGATAAATAATCATTAACTATTGATTATTCCTTAAGCGCGACAACAAGATCCGCCACATTCGAACCCGTGTCGCCGGTGCGGAGCGCGTCTCCTGTTTGCTCAAAAAAACGATAAGAATTGTGAGCCGCGAGATGCGCTTGCGGATCGGTTCCTTTCTCCTCCGCGCGCGTCATAGTTATGGTATCACAGAGCGCTCCCGCAAAATCCGAATTGTCCCGCCCGTCGGACGCGAGCGCGAGCACCAACTCTCCTTCCTTGAGATTGGGAAGCGCGGCGAGCGCGAGCTCCATATTTCTCCCTCCCCTTCCTCGAACTTGCTCGCGGTGAGTTTGTAGGAGGGTCACCGTCGTTTCGCCCCCGTAGAGAAGCGCGGTTTCCGAATGCGCCGCGCGAATCTTTTCCGCAATCATCGTTCCCGCGGCGGATGCCTCGCCGGCAAGCGCGCTCGTCACGACGCGGGATGTGAATCCTTCCCGTTCCGCGCGCGCGGCCATGGCTTGGAGCGCATCGGCGTTCGAGAGAAAGAGGGTATTTAAGACCCGCGCAAAATATTTTTCCTCCTTGGGGGTTTCCGTCAATACAAGGTTCGGAAGATTGTATTTTTCGAGAATCGTTTCCGCATCCGTAACCGAGGTAGTGTCGCGCACCGTGGGCCCGGACGCGATCGAACCAAGGTCGTCCCCCGCCACGTCGGAGAAAACCAAGGAGACGACTTGCGCGGGATACGCGACGCGCGCGAGCCACCCCCCCCGCGCGCGAGAAAGATGTTTTCGTAGTGTGTTAATCTCGCGTATGTCCACGCCCGCGGCGAAAAAATGCCGGAGCATGTTCGTTTCATCTTCGCAGGAATCGCGGGCGGGATCGCAAAGGAGTGTCGAGCCTCCTCCTGAAATGACGAAGAGTACTGTGTCGCGCTCCGAGAGTCCATTCAAAAAATCCACGATCGCATGCGTTCCCTCCATATTCGCCCGTGTAGGGAAAGGGTGGGAGCCGAAGAAAATCTTCAATTTTCCACTTCCTATTTTTGAATCGCCGAGCGGACGGGGAGCAAGTACCACGCCGTCATCTATCTTGTCTCTAAAAACTTCCTCGAGGACGCGGGCGGCGGCGAGCGCACATTTCCCGATCGTCACTACCACAAATTTTCCAGCTGGATCAAGTGGAACACGTTGGTCGCGAACGACAAGCAAATCGTCTTCAAGGCGCACCCATGTTCGTATAGCGGTTTTGGTGTCGATTGCGGAAAGTCCCGCTTCGGCAATGGAAAGCGCCGCCCTACGGAGCGGCGTCGTGGCAAGCGTTCCCGCATTGAGAATCTTTCCTTCCACCATGCTAGTATACCTCATTCCTCGCCGACGCGCCTATTTTCTTATTGCCGTGGCAAAACGGTATGCCGCATACCAAAACGGGCGATAAATATAATCCCACGTTCCCACAAATCTCACGGAAGCGCCCCCGAAACTTTTTTTGAATGCGGTAACGCCCGCCCATTCTTTTTTTGTCGCCGAGGCGCCCCAGAGGTCAAGCGTGGCGTATCCCCGCGCTTGCGCGCGGCGGATGATCTCCCAAAGAAGAAGTGACGGCGCGTTGTATTTTCCATATCCGGCGCGCGAAGCCGCGTAGAGGTAGTAGGCGGTATTGCCGAAATACGCCACGATTGCGCTTGCGATCGTTTCCCCTTCCCTCTTTGCTGAAAATATCTCGGAGGAACACCCCCCCTCCAGTCCCCCGACGAGTTCATAATAACGTTTCTCATACGCGCGCAGACCGTGACGCGCATTCGTCGTCTCAAAAAGCTCCCAGAAGTGCGCGAATGCCGCCGGGCGCGTCGCACCGCCTGTAAACTCGACCGTCACTCCCCTTCTTTCCGCTACACGAATCGCATAGCGGGTATCATGCTCCATATCACGGAGCAGTTCATCCTCTGATTTTACAAGATCAACGAGAATTGTTTCGCTTGGTTGGGTGTCGGGGGTTCTTTTGAAACCCGCCTCGGCAAGCGCGCCGCGAGCTTCGGGAGTATTCGCCACTCGCGGCTCAATTCTCAAAAAAATAGTGCGGCGGGAGTACGCATTCTCCGTAAGCGCGCGAATCGTTTCGAGATTCAGTATCACGCCCGAAGGTCCATGAGGAATGTAACGATAATTCCGCCCCAAGGAGAGCGGCATCGTAATTACCAAAGCCGATACGCTGGGGAATCGCAACACATCCCGTCCACGCATACGCTGGAGTTCTCCCCATTCCCACGACTGGAGCAATGACCCTCCCTTCGTCACGACCATATCGTTCCACTCTTGTGCCGTCGCGAACTTCATGAATGAGCGCTTCTAGGAATATCCAAGAACGGGAGTGGATTCATATCGCCGCCCACCGGCATGGGGCCGCATGAGCGCGATTGAATGGTACCTTCGGAAAGATTGCCACGCGCCGGCGCGATGGTTTGGGTGGCGAACGCCGTGAAATGGAGATGCGGCCCCGTCGCCCAACCGGTGCGCCCGACATAGCCGATGACCTGTCCACGTTCCACTTTGTCGCTTTTTTTCACTACTTGCTTTGAGAGATGCGCGTAGAGGGTAGTAAGGCCATTCTCATGTTTTACTACGATGAACTTTCCGTACCCCGCGCGGTAGCACCCGCGATAGGTATCCTGATTCCCCGCACTAATAACCGTTCCTTTCTCCGCGGCAAATACTTCAGTCCCAATCGGTGCGCCGATGTCCGCACCATTGTGAAACTTGCTTCCGTAGTTTCGCGCCGCGAATGCCGTATAGCCATACTCCTGCGTGAGGCGCCCGCCGCTCCCGCCCACGGGCCACAGAAGCACCCCAACGCGTGGCACCGGAAGCAGATTCTTATCAATGGTGCGGCGGAGTTCTTTTTCATATTCATTGATCTCTTTCGAAATTTCTTCCTGCAACACCTTGAGTTCTGCAAGTTGACGCGCGTAAGTGACTTCCTGATTTTTAGTGACCTCGAGGAGTCGTTCTTTCTCTGATTTTACTTCCGCCGCAATCGTCTGCCGACTCGCTAGGTTCGCTTGTTCTATCTCCGTGCGGGTTTTCGCGTGCGCGGTCTGCGTCATGCGATCGGTAAGCGCATCTTGGAGACTGCGGAGTTCATCCACCTGCGCAATAAGACGGTCGGCAAGCGCCGCAAGCGTCTGGAGTTCGCCTACGCTCTCCGAAAGACTCTTGTTACGGAGAAAAAGGGCGAGAAGGTTTTCATGCTCCCGTTCCTGCAATTCAACAAAGAGTTTCTTCACGGTGAGCTTCGTATCCGCAACACTCTCCTCAATGCGGGGAATTTCCTCCGCGAGGAGATCCCGCTCGAGCGCGAGTCTTTCGATCGTCACTTCATTTGAACGGATTGTAAGATCGAGCGCGCGGATGTTTGCGTCAATATTTTTTACTTCGTGTGAAAGGCTCCGCGCGGAACCCTCCACCTCTTCGAGACCTTGCTCGAGCGCGGCTCTCTGGACCTCGATCGCCTCGAGAATGGTTGTTTTCTCGGTGATCCTCGCTTTGAGATCGCCGGGAATCTCCTGTGCCGCCACGGGTAGCGCGGAGCCTGAAATAATAGCCACCATCACAAGAAATGTAGGGATAGACATGGCGGAATGGGAACGTTAAGCAAGAGAACCCGCCCCGGATTCGGAATTTTCTCCCAAAAGCGCAAGCGCGCGCCGGATCCGGCGAAGCGATTCTTCCTTTCCGAGAACCTCAATAAGCTCCAGTGGTCCGGGCGATGCCTCCCGTCCGGAGAGCGCGACGCGGAGCGGCCACAGCAACGCTCCCCGCCCCGTGCGGTTCGCCATTTCGAACAAGTCGAATTCAAGCTCGCGCGCGGTGATTTTTTTCTCCGGCGCCGCGACGATAAGCCCTTCGGCATCCTCCAAATTTTTAATCACCTCCTCTTTCGGAGTTTCTTTCCATAGAAGGAGCGAAGCGGGGTATTCGGGAAGCGCGAAAAAAGAATCGGCGAGTGTGGTGAACTCTCCAAGCGTTTTCATTCTCCCGCGCTCAATCTCGAAAACTTTTCTCAAGAACAGGGGGTGTTTTTGCCACTCAAGTGGAATGAACGGAGCGAGACGTTCGAGGAGAATTTCAACAGGAACCGCTTTTAGATGTTGGAGATTCAACCACGCGAGCTTTTCTTCGTTGAAGACGGCGCCGCCTTTCTGCGCGCGCTTGAGCGTAAATTCCGCGATCATTTCATCGCGCGTCAAAACCTCGCGATCCTTCGCTGGATGCCAGCCGAGAAGCACCAGGAAATTCAGCGCCGCTTCGGGAAGATAACCTTGTCGCCGGTAATCATTCAAGGATCCCTCAAGGTTTCGCTTCGAAAGTTTTTTTTTGTCGGGCCCCAGGATGAGTGGGAGATGCGCGTACTGCGGCACGGGGAGTCCCAACGCCTCCGCGAGCGTAATCTGCTTCGGCGTGTTTGAGAGATGATCCTCGCCGCGGATCACATGCGTAATTTGCATCGCCGCGTCATCCACCACCACCGAGAAATTGTAGAGTGGCTCGCGAATGTTCTTCGCGATCACAATGTCGCCGATAAGATCCGTATTGGTGCGTACCTTCCCGCGGATCATATCTTCAAACTCCACTTCCCGTAACGGCATCGCGAAACGGATCACCGCCGAGGTGGTCCCGAGCTTCTTCGCCGCTTCTTCCTTCGAGAGGTGGCGGCACTTCCCCCCGTACTTCGGCGGTATGCCTTGACTCATCTGCGCTTGCCGGTCGGCCTCAAGTTCGTCAGGCGTGCAGAAACAATAGTACGCGCGACCTTCATCCAAAAGCTTCGTAAGCGCCGCTTCGTACACCTTGCCGCGTTCACTCTGACGCATGACCTCCGCATTATCCCAGGCAAGACCAAGCCACATGAGACCCTCTAGAATGTCTTCCTCATATTCTTTCTTCGAGCGTTCCTTATCGGTGTCCTCGATACGCAGGAAGAATTCCCCTCCTTCATGACGGGCAAAAAGCCAGTTATAGAGCGCCGTGCGGGCGTTTCCTATGCTGAATGGGCCCGTCGGCGACGGCGCAAATCGTACCCTTACTTTTTCCATTTCAGACCTATTATACCCCATTTTCAGAGGTTTTTGTCTGCTGGCGATCTAAGCTACTTTTGCGCCTGTGGCGGCAACAATCTCGCGCGCGATGACCTCCGCGGCACCTGGTTTGAAAAACGCCCGCGCCCGTTCTCCCATCGTCTTCAACCTCTCACGGTCCGCAAGGAGTTTTTTTATCTCTCCACTTGCAAGATTCGGCGTAAGATTATTTTCTTCGAGCACGAGTGCGGCGCCACTCGCCGCATATTCTGCGGCATTTGCCCGCTGGTGATCGTTTGCGCCGCTCGCGAGCGGCACGAGAATCGCCGGCACGCCCGCGGCCGCACATTCATAGATCGCCCCCGCCCCCGCGCGGGTCAGCACAAGATCCGCCGCGTGGAGCGCGAGCGCCATTTCCCGTTCATCCATAAATTCTACGGCGCGATAGCGCGCCAGAGCGACCGCCCCGCCTTGGTACGGCGCCCCGGCATCTTCCCCGTTCTTTTTACCCGTCTGGTGAAATATTTGCGCGAGAGGAACAAGTAAAGAGAGCGCTTGTTCAACAAAATCATTCAACACCCTCGCGCCCTGCGATCCCCCCAATATAAGAACGAGAGGCGCATCGACCTCAACGCCGAGTTGCGACTTTACAGACTTCTTTTCGAGTCGAGTGACGGCAAGCGCGGCGCGGATCGGATTCCCCGCCATAAAAACTTTCCGACCGGGGAAATGCCCCGCGGCGGCGCGAAATGAAATGGCCACGCGTTTCGCAAACTTTGCCGAGATGCGGTTCGCAAGTCCCGGTACCGCGTCCGACTCGTGAATCACGACGGGGATACGGTACCACGCGGCGGCGAGTACGACCGGCAACGCCCCGGGGCCGCCCTTCGAAAATACCGCGTCCGGCATCCAAAAATAGAGTTTGATGAGCGCTTGGAAAAACCCGAAAAAGAACTTAGGAATATCCGTAAAATTTTTAAGCGACGCATAACGGCGAAGCTTCGCGCCTGCAATGTTGGAGATTAGGATTCCCCGCTCCGCCAAGGCGTCGTTCCAGCGGCTCTTCGGTCCATAATAGCGAAGTTCAATGTCTTCCTTCCCAAACGCAAGGAGCGCGTCCGCAACCGCCGCAAGGGGGAATATGTGTCCGCCGGTTCCGCCGCCTGTTAATGCGATTCTGATCATAAATAAATAAAAATTATTCTAGTTGATCTGATTACTCTAAAGAAATCGCGACGTTTGAATAATCCAATTAGACATTCGACATTTTCTCATTTGATTAGAAATTATATGAATTAGAGATGAGAGTAATTTTTATCTCCTATATCTCGAGATGTTCACCACGATGCCGGTCATTGTCAAAAACACCGCGAGTGCGGTGCCGCCATACGAAATGAATGGGAGCGGCACGCCGGTGAGAGGAATGAGTCCGGAGATTGCCGCCATGTTTACGAATGCCTGAATGCCGATCACCGAAACAAATCCGACCGCGGCCAGACGCCCGAACGCGTCGGGTGCGGCTCTCGCGATGGCAAATCCGCGAATAATGAAAACGAGAAACAACATGATAAGCGAGGCGGCCCCGATAAATCCGAATTCCTCGCCTACAATAGCAAAGATGGAATCGCCGAGCGGTTCGGGAAGCACGGAAAGTTTTGCGGTGGATTGTCCGAACCCCACGCCGGTCAGCATCCCCGACCCTATCGCGGTTTTTGCCTGCGAAAGATGATAGCCCCCGCCGAGCGGATCCGCCGAGGGATTAAAAAGCGTCTCAAGGCGCGCAAGACGGTACGGTGTGAAGTAAATAAGAAGCGAAAATCCAATGAGCGCGGCAAACCCTATAAGAAAAACAAAACGGGGACGCGCCCCGCCCATGAAATAAAGGATAAGTGAGGCCGCCGCAAGCATCATGGCGGTTGAAGTTGAGGGCTGGAGAAGCAGGAGAAAAATTACGCCGCCGAGGAGTCCGAGAAACGGAAGGAGCCCCTCAAGCACGCTTTTCCCGCGCGCTTGGTTTCTCGAGAGCCAGCTCGCAAGGTATATGATGAGTGCGAGTTTTGCAAACTCGCCCGGTTGAAACGTGAATGCACCCAAAGAAACCCACCGCTCACCTCCTTTCGCCGCCATACCGAGAGGGGTAAACACCAGCAAGAGTCCCACAAGAGCGAAGGCAAGGAGCGGCACCGCGAATTTTTCCCATATGCGATAGTACGCGAACGTACCCACAAGAAAACCGCCCGCGCCGACCAAAAAACCGTTCGTGAATTGATGGAACAAGTAATAATAGCTTTCTCCAAACTCCCGCTGGGCAAGATCGGAAGAAGCGGAGGCGAGCATGACAAAACCAAAGATGATGAGTGCGCCCGCGGCCCCAAGGAATGCAAAATCAGGGAGTGTGCGGGAACGCGGATGTGCGAGAAGCGCATTCTTCATGTTCGCATAAGTGCAACTCCCCCGCATCGACCCGTCGGAACACCACCCTCAATCGCGCGGATGCCGTTCACCCACACGTCCCGCACCGCTCCGTCCGCTATCACGACAAGGTCGGCGCGGTATCCCTCGCGAACCATTCCGCGGCGCGCGAGCCCTAGTTTGGCGGCGGGAACAGCCGCCATTCGCGCGACCCGCTGTTCAAACGGGAACGCCTCGTTATTCTTTTCAAAAAGAAGGGTGGCGTAGGTTGGTGGTCCGAGAGACGGCGCCGCCGCATCGCCCGACGCAAGCACAACGCGATCATGACGCGCGAACGCCCGGGCAAGCGATACATCTCCCATCTCTCCCACTAGTACCCCACGGAGACCGGACACCGCCATAAGATAAATGAGCGCGTCTTCAAATGAAATATGCTCATGGAGCGACCAGTTGGAGAATGAGGTGCCTTCAAGAAGTTTGAGCGATGGGTCCGCAATTGCACCAATCCGAAAAGAGATACCGCGGTAACGCGCCAGGTGTGCGCGAACTTCTTCGCGGATCGCGGGGTTTGTAAGACGTTCCGCCATACGCGACCACGACGGCTCGCGGAGATGTTCGGGAAAGAAAAGTGCGAGCGGCACCGCGGCTATGCCGGTACCCGAAGTTGCGAAGTGAAGATTGTGATCCGCCGATCCGCGCGTAATCCGCGCGAGGATTGCGCGATAAGCATCGTCCTCGCGCGCAAAGGGCTCAAGATCGGTAATGAGGAGATTTGCGCCGACGGCTTCCGATAACATGAACGCTTCTTCCAAATGTTCTTTGAGGCGGGTTTCGCGATCCCGGAGACGCATCGCCACGATTCCGCCCATCCGTGTCGCGGCGGATGCCGCCGCGTGCCACTCGCGCCGTGGCGCGCGCGCGACGCTCGGATAGCCGAGGTTCAAGGAAACACCAAGGGCGCCCTCGCGCACCGCGGCCGCTATCGCCGCTTCCATCCGCTTGAGTTCTCCCTCCGTGAGATCCCGTGAAACCCCACCGAGTATTTCCTCCCGCACCGTCGCATGGCCGACGAGCGTCCCGACATTGACGCCGATGCGACGACGGAGAAGCGAAAAAAAATCCCGCATGGTCGCCGACCGCGACGGGGTATCCATACCTCTCCCCCACCATGCGGCGAGCCGCGCGGCGTATGTTCGTGTAAGCGGAAGCGACACGCCTCCTTGGCCTACCACAATTGACGTAATGCCGCGCGCGAGGAAATTTGTATGAGTGGCCTCTTCAAAAAGAACGTTGTAGTGATCGGCATAATTCGCCACATCCACCAATCCCGGCGCCACCATCGCTCCCTTCGCATTAATCGTCTCCGCGGCGCGCTCCTTGAGGCGCGGCGCCACTCTCGCTACCACACCACCATGAAGTAATACGTCCGCTTCCCGCGCCGGCCCTCCCGAACCGTCGTACACCGCGCCACCTTCAATGAGGGTCGTCATAACGCTTTTCATTATAGCGCGCCTGCTTCACGCGAAATGGACGATCTTTCCGACCGCACCGAAAAACCGCCACTAAATAAATCTCGCCAAAAAGAAAAATACCAATCCGAGAATGGTTGCCACGGCCGACACGAACCAAAAACGCATCGTTACCTGCGTCTCGGGCCATCCGAGAGCTTCGAAATGGTGGTGAATGGGGGTCGAGAGAAATATCTTTTTCTTCCGCACTTTCTTACTGATCGTCTGAACAATCACCGAACACGATTCGACAACAAGAATAATCCCGAAGAAAGGCAAGAAAAATACGGAGTTGGTGAGCATTGTCACAACCCCCAGGGTAATACCGAGCGCCATGGAGCCCGTGTCGCCCATGAAGAAACGCGCGGGATAGATATTGAACCATAAGAACGCAAGGAGCGCGCCTAAAATAACCGCGTTCATCGCGGCGAGATCATAGCGGTGGAGTACGAACGAGACGACGGCAAGGGCCCCGAACGCAAAAAACAACACCCCCGCCGCGAGCCCGTCCAAACCGTCCGTCTCGTTAGCCGAAAACGCCGAAGCGATGATGACAAACATAAAAATTGGAATATACCACCATCCCACCGTCACCTGCCCCACGAACGGCACAAAAAGCACGTCCCATCCAAGCCGAAAATAAAACCACCACGCACCGATAAGCGACACTGCGGTATAGAGAATAAGCTTCTGCGGCACCGTGAGTCCCCCGCCGTGCGGCCCTTTCCCTAAAATACCGAAAAGATCGTCGACAAATCCCACGATCGCCGCAAACGCAAGCGCGGCGAGCGGGAGATAAGTTTCCGCGCGATTCACAAAATCGAAATAAGAAGCGAACCCGTCGAAAAGCTTGTCCGCCGCAAAAAAAAGCGCGGCAAGGCCGAGGATGGTTGCCCATATAATAACGCCTCCCATCGTCGGCGTATCTCCTTTGTTTTTGTGGAGACTATAGAACACCGGGGCGGAAGATGCGTCCCTTATATTCCGTTTTTTTATGTTCCACGCTTTCAGGCGGTGAAATACGAATGGCGTAAGGAAAAGCGCTACCACAAATGCGAGCGCAAAAAGGATCAAAATGCGAATGGCTTCAAAAATTTCCATCCCGTTAGAAGCGGGGCGTGCTTACGCGCCCACCCGTGGCGTGCAGTTTTATGCGACCTTCAAAATTAATATGGAACATTGTCATTGTATAAATACAGTTTACTTAATTGCTTCTCACGGAATCCATATCCTTAGTCGAATTGATAGGCGCGCGCGGTCCAGTCGAGCAATTCGTTCACCTCCCGCACCCGATCGTAACTTCCCAGCACCACTACCGCAATCCGGCGACCATCGAGGAGAAAAATGCCCGCAAAATTCTCACGTGCTTCGGGGAGTGTGCCGGTTTTCCCTCCAAGAAACCGTGCGTCGGAAGCGAAGGGATTGGCGTTCGATGCGGTACGGCTCGCGGGATCGTTCGCCGGCTGGAAAAGAAATGAAGTCCGGCGCGTCCATTCAAATATTTCGGGATGGGTCGCGGCGATGCGTTGGAGCAGTTTGAGTATATCACTCGCTGAAGATTCGTTCTCACTCGAGAGACCCGCCGCATCCACAATGACCGTCTGCGACATACCCGCTTGCTCGGCCACCGCGCGCGCGCGTTTTAAAAACTCCGCCCGCCCTCCGACGTATTCCTCGAAGGCCGCGGCGGCGTCGTTCGAAGAAGCGATCACCATGGCACGCGAGAGGTCGCGTGCCGAAAATTCTTCTCCGGGACTGAATGCTACCCCGTTTCCTTCCGTCGCGATCGCCGATTCCGTCAACACAACAAGGTTCTGATAGCCGATCGTCTCCGCCGCCACGATAGCGGTGAATAATTTAGTGAGCGAAGCCATGGGCCATCGCCCATAGGTGCGCACGCCGAGGAGGGTTTCACGGTCGTCAAGCGAATACACGAGCGCCGCGGCGGCGTTCACTTCCGGATCGAGTGCATCCCAGTTACGCGAGAGGTTTCTCGCCACACGGGGGACATCCGCAGAAAGGTTCGCTGGTTGGGATGAAAAGGCCGCAGGCACTTTTTGAAGAGAAGCCCCGCCGCCATAGGCGGGCGCGGGAGCATCCGCTCCGCTCCGTTCGGTGAGGGAAACAGAAACGATAATGATCGCGGCAAGAGCGAGTGCGGCGGTTCGTGCATTCATGGCAATGGAACGGCGTCTGATTTTACTTCTTCTCTCGCCGCAAGTTCGAAATCCCGATAGTGCGCGCGGTGCTTTTCATATTCCGGAAGATCTTCCACTTTCTGAAGTCCCATGTGTTTTAAAAATTCGATGCTCGCGGTGTATACATATCCTCCTCCCTCGACACGCGCGGTGCGCTCGACGAGACCCCGCAGGAGAAGGTTCCGAAGTGTGAAGCTGGAATTCACGCCGCGGATATAATCAATGGAGGTTCGGGCCACGGGGCCGAGATATGCCACGAGTGAGAGTGTTTCAAGCGCGGCGGGTGTGAGCGATTCGTGGAATTCTTCCTTCATGAGCAACGCGAGGAATTTCTTGAATGCCGGCTTTGTCGCGAGCGCAACTTCGTCACCATTCGCAAGAAGAACAAGTCCTCGATCGGGTGCCGCGGTAAGTTGCGCACCAAGCGCGGTGACGGAGGCGCGGCACTCCTCGGGCGTCACATCGAGGATCTTCGCGAGCTTCTCTATCGCGAGGGGGGCGCCGTAATGAAAAAGCACTGCCTCGCATGCCGCTTCAAGATTTTTCATAATCGTTTTAACGTAACGCGGCCATCGCCGGTCTCGTCCGCATTATCCCCGTCTTTCTCGCGCTTCGCAATGTTGATATCGGAAAAATGGCTCGCTTGGGTAACCCGCACCAGCTGGGATTTGATGAGGTGAAGCACGGCGAGAAACAACACCACCGCCTCGCCCCGTGAACGTCCGCGATGGAACTGACCGAACGAGAATGCGCCCGCCTTCACACGTTCAAATACCTCCTCGATTTTTTCTTTGAGATGGAGGATGACGCCCGTTACGCTTCGGAGTGGGCGCATGATACGAGAAAGCTCCCCCGCAAGACGCGCCGCCGTTTTTCGTAGATCTTCCGGCCCGAGCCTCGCGGGGGGATAAAAGACAATCTCTTCAGAGAAGAAAAAATCGTGCGTGCCCATCTGGGGCGCATCTTCCCAACTCGCGCGAATGTGGGGTTGGAGGTTCTTAAGCTCACGATATAAACGCACCCTCGCTTCAAGATCGTGAATATCTTCTTCCTCCTCCTTGGAGAGCTCGAGCGACGGCAAGAGCACCTTCGACTTAATAAGAATGAGGCGGGATGCGACGACGAGAAAGTCGGCAAGAAGGGCTGTGAGCGCCGCCCGATCCTCCCCGCGCTGACTTCCTTCCTCCGGGAGCGAATTCGTTTGCGTTTCGAGTGTTTCCAGGTACGACAAAAAATCGGCGGTTACCTCCGCCAAATTCACTTCCGTGATGGGAAGTTTTTTTTCGTCGATGAGCTCCACCAATTTTTCGATGGGCCCCTGATAGCGAGCGGTGGTGAGTTGAAAATGCATGCGGATAAAACAAAAGGAATCGCATCAACCGTGGCGTATCACCATCACGTCGCCGTCTCGAACTTCATAGTCTTTCCCCTCGATCCGAAGCCATCCTTTTTGCTTCGCCATCGCCCATACATTTGCATGCCCCAAACCCGCCGAATGGGCGGCTTCCATTAATTTATCGTACGCCACCGTTTCGGCGCGGATGAAATGGTGTTCGAAATCCGTGTGAATGGTACCCGCCGCCTGCGGCGCCTTCCATCCGCGCTCGATCGTCCATGCACGCGTCTCGTCCTCCCCTGTCGTGAGGAAACTTATGAGGTCCAGCACCTCGTATGATTTCTTGATGAGCGGCGCGACGGACATCTCCTGCGAAAGGTCCATCACGATGAAGTCGGCGCCGAGCGCCTTGATGGAGTCGCGTAAACCCTCCGTCACGTCCGCTTCAGAACCGTTCAGGAGGACCATCTGCTTTTTTGCGGTGAGGAGCTGGAGCTCCTGCACCACCGGCTCATGCGCGTACGCGGTGAGATATTGATTCGCCAGGAGCGCCTTTTTGACGCTCTCCAAAATATCTTTGTTTTCTTTGGCACCCTTCACGCCCGAACGGACCTCACTCTCGATCGAAGTAAGCCGCTTATCCACCGTTTCTATGTCTTTGAACGCGAGCTCGGTCTTGATGGTCTCGAGGTCGCGAATGGGGTCGACGGATGCATCAACGTGAATAACGCTCGAATCGCGGAAGCAACGCACCACCTGCACGATGGCCTTGCACTCGCGGATATGAGCGAGAAACTGATTGCCAAGCCCCTCACCTTTATTCGCGCCCTTCACGAGTCCCGCGATGTCGTAGAACTCCACGACCGCCGGTATTTTCTTCTTGGAATGGGAAAGTTCCGCGAGTTTCTCCACGCGTTCGTCCGGCACCGGCACCACACCGACGTTCGGATCAATAGTCGCGAAAGGATAGTTCGCAATATGGATCTCCTGCTTCGTAAGTAGCTTGAAAAGAGTACTTTTCCCGACATTCGGCAACCCGACTATTCCGATAGAGAGTTTCATTTGACTTGATGGTATATCGAATTTTTATTTCACAAAAGTGTGAGGACCTCGTCCATGATCTCCTTCGGCACAGGGTTCCGCGCAGGACTCTCGCCTGGATAGCGCCACGTCGTGATGATGAGAAACTGCGGTTTTGCTCCTTTCTTCTCCGGCTTCGTGAGTCGATACATCACCCAGAGCTCCTGGTATCGCTTGGTGCCCGCCGGTTGCATCATCGCCACCGTGTCGGGGGCCGCAATCCCCTCCTCCGTGCGCTTTGGGAAACGGATGATGCGCTTTACGCGCCCCTCGCCAATGCCATACTGTTGCATCTTCGCGATCGCGTGATGGGTCCACGCGTAGCGGGCATCGTTCTTAGGAACTTTCATCGCCGTTCATAAATCCCCGTAAGTACGGCGATCCCCAACACGTGCCCCTCCATCAGTTTGATAAGCTCCTGTTTCGTGCCGCCGGCCGAGAGCGGGAGCGCGACGTCCAAGGCGTAAAGTTTGAATACGTATCGATGCGGTTTCCCGGGCGGCGGACACGGACCGCCCCATTTCGGGCTTCCGAAATCCGTCATACCCTGCACCGCGCCATGAGGAACGCTATCCTCTGAAAGATACCGTGTATTCCCGTCAATATTCCATAAAAGCCAATGATCAAAGGCAACGCCCCGCGTCGCATCGGGATCGTCCACGATAATCGCGAAAGAAGCCGTGCCCTCGGGTGGGTTCTTGATTTCAAGGAAGGGATTCACATCCTCGCCGTCGCAGGCGTGCTTGGCGGGAATTGCTCCGCCGTCCTTGAACGCCGTGCTCTTCAGGGTAAATTGAGGTTCCATGGATTTCATTATATATTGAGCGTATGGCGCTCGCCATTTATCGCAAGTACCGACCGGCGACGTTCGACGAAGTGGTCGGGCAGGAGCTCACCGTGCGCATTTTGAAGGAGGCCGCAAAAACGAGCCACCTCGCCCACGCTTACCTTTTCGCGGGGCCGCGCGGTACCGGTAAAACCACGACGGCGCGCCTCGCGGCAAAGATCGCAAACTGCGAAACCCGCGCGCGCGATGAGAGGTTCCGCGCGCAGGGCGAACCCTGCAACCAATGTGCCGCGTGTCGCGAGATTGACGAAGGGCGGCACCTCGATGTGATCGAAATTGATGCCGCTTCAAACCGCGGCATCGACGAGATGCGCGATCTCAAGGAAAGTGTCCGCGCCGCGCCCGCAAAAGGGCCGTTTAAGGTTTTTATCATAGACGAGGCGCACCAACTCACGAAAGACGCATGGAACGCGCTCTTGAAGACACTCGAAGAACCGCCGCCGCAGGTCATGATCATACTCGCAACGACCGAAGTGGAAAAAGTGCCGCCGACCATCACTTCCCGCGCGCAGACGTTCCATTTCCGCTCCGTCACGCGCGACGAAATTGCCGGAAAACTTGCGGGCATCGCCAAGAAAGAAGCGGTGCAAGCCAGCGAAGAAGCGTTCGATCTCATCGCCGCCGCCGCCGAGGGAAGCTTTCGCGACGCCGAGTCGCTGTTCGACCAAGTGATTACGTTCCGCGGCAAAAAGTTTTCCGTTGAGGACGTAGAGCAGATGATCGGCAAGGTCGCATTTATGAAACTCGCGTCGTTCACCGAGTTCCTTCTCACGCGCGACCTCGAAGGCGCGCTCACGCGCGTGGAAGAAATACATGACGGCGGCTACAGTCTTCTCCAATTCACAAAGGACGTGATCCAGTATCTCCGCCGCGCCGCGGTGCTTTCATACCAGCCCGCCATGGAAAAAAAATTCGCGGCAGAACTTACGGATGATCACCTCAAAACCCTCCTCGGACACGCGAAACTCTTCGAACCTTCGCATCTCGAGCTTATCAAAGCTTTCATCCGCGCCTACAGCCAGATGCGCTACAGCCAGTTCCCCCTGATCCCGCTCGAAATCGCGGTGATCGAGGGCTTGAAGAAAAAATAGTTATCGCGCGCCCGGAATCACGACGAGCGACTCAAGACCAACCATCTGGAGAAATGTGAGGCCAGCCGCGAGCGTAATGGCGAGTCCTACAAGAAACGGAGGTCCCAACGTCGTATAGGCGCCCTTTTTGAGGGCTATTTTAATTCCCGCAATCACGACGACGGCGAGGAATGTGATGGGGAGAAACACGATAATCCGTGGCCACCCCACGAGGAACGCGGCAAGCGCGCCAAGTTCCATTTCTCCCTCTTCGAAAAATCGTTCATTTCTCCTTTTCAAAGACCGGAGGAGTGCGTAAAATGTCCCACTCGCGATGAGCGAGAAAAACAGCGTGAGCCAGAAATGCGTGCCCGCGTACTTTACAAAATACCAAACTGACTGGTGTGGCGGGAGGAGGTTTTGTGAGAACGAATCTCCTTTCCATATCGCGTATTGGACGTAAGAAGTGACAAGCGCAAGCAAAAAATATACAAAAATACTCACGAGAACGATGCGGCGAATAAAAAACTCGTTCCGTTCGGCAGGGCGGGCGCGACGGGAAAGATACCATCCGGCGGCGCAAAAGGCGAATATCCATTCCGCGACGAAAGGTCCGTACACCACGAATAAAGTTGCGAATTTCATAAATTACAGTATAAAGGAAGTGTGTTTAAGAAGATAAATAGGGGCCATTCCAACGCGTTCCACGTCGAGAAGTTCTACAAGACAGCGAAAGGTAAGCGAGAATTGAAGCAGAAGATAAATTGGGAGGTCGTCTAAAGGTAGGACAGCGGCCTTTGAAGCCGTGAATCTTGGTTCGATTCCAAGCCTCCCAGCAAACTTGAGCAGAGTTATTTCGTACGAGTTTGTCAAGGGTCTTGAGCGAGGTTTCCTGTGCTCGAGACGCGTACTTTCTCTATGGAAATCAAACCGGATACCTAATAGAATGAGAATATGAATTCCCGAATGGAAAACCCTCTATAAACAAATGATTATACGAGATTTTCAAAAAAACGATCTAGAATCATCAGAAGAGATTTCTACTCTATATTGGAATGACCTGGAATTTCTAAAAGAACTTTCGGATACATTAAAGATGTATATTAACCAAACCGAGGAATGCATTAACGAAAAATACAGATTTTTTGTGGCAGAAGAAAAAGGTGAAATTGTGGGAATTGCGGGTTTTAGAAATGCGCCAGACTATTTAAGACAACACGCAAAAACAAATAACCCCGCAGAACTTTATATTATCGCAGTGAAATATAAGGGCAGAGGAATTGGGAAAGAATTAAGATTAAAGATACTAGAAGAAGGAAAAAATATTGGATTTACCGAAATTATACTTTATAGCCCAAACTCACATGAAAAGTCATGGGTTTTTTACGAAAAATCAGGTTTTGAAAGGATTGGAGAAATAACGGCTCCAGACGGAGAACCTGGTCAGGTTTGGCAAAAACTTTATAGATAAAATCGCGAAGGAAAAGGAATCCATTGTCCCCCAGCCAAGTCGAGCGCAACACTTTCGCACGAGTTCGTCAAGGATGTCGAGCGCCGCTCAAGATAGGTAACGAACTTGAGCGCCCGAGACGCGTTCAGATTCTAAATTTCAGTCAAATGAAAACTGGCCATAGATT
>JACPEK010000002.1 GCA_016183535.1 Candidatus Brennerbacteria bacterium | reverse complement strand
GAGAACTTCCAACTCATTCACGCTTCTCACCTCCTTTCGGTTGTAAAAGTGCTTGATTTTGAAAAAACTCACTGTGAGTTTTTTCTAGTATGAAAATAGCATAATCTATTGATTTATGAAGGTAGCGGGCAAAAATTGGGGGAGCCCGAAGGAGAAACGAAGTTTCCCTACGGGGTAAATTTGAGGGGGAAAATTTTTGCCCGCGAGCGTAGCCCCGCCGCCCGTCCGCCTCTGGCGGAGAGCCGAGCAGAAAAATCGCCTTTACCTTCTAGAAGGGATGGTATAATTTCCGCATGAATAAAAATCGGGTGGCGTTCTATGCTTTGGGGAATGCGGCGGTGGCGACGTGCTATGTGGCGCTTGTGGCGACTATCATGGGCGCCGCCGAGAAATTTGCAGGGAAAACACCTACCGTCCTTGCCGCAACCGGATTTCTCCTCCTTTTCTCCTCTTCGGCTGCCATCCTCGGGCTCGTGGTCTTCGGACGTCCCGTCATGTGGTACCTCGAGGGTAAGCGCGCGGATGCAGTAACGCTTGTAGTCTACACCATCAGTTTTCTTCTCATCATCACACTTGTGGTGTTTCTCTTTCTCGCCGCTTCGTAGCATGGGAACACAAACCGAAACTGCGGTCTTCGGTGGCGGTTGTTTCTGGTGCACCGAAGCGGTATTCAAAATGTTGAAGGGTGTAGTATCCGTCACGCCTGGCTATGCGGGCGGCTCGAAAGATTCACTACAAGCAGTTCCGACCTATGAGGCGGTATGCGGCGGGAAAACCGGCCACGCGGAGGTCATCAGAATTGAGTTCGATCCGTCATTAATCTCCTATCATGATCTTCTCACTGTATTTTTCGCAACGCACGACCCGACCGCTTTGAACCGTCAGGGAAACGATATCGGAACCCAATATCGCTCAATCGTTCTCTCCACAAGTGACTGGCAAAAAGATGAAGCGGAGCGGTTGATAAAAGAAATCGACGGTTCGCATACAGAAGGCGAGAAGGTGGTCACCGAGGTAAAGCCACTCGGAAGTTCGCCTGCGGGAGGATTCTACCCCGCCGAGGATTATCACCGCGACTATTATGTACGAAACAAAACCGCATCCTACTGCGAGCTCATCATTAATCCAAAACTCGCAAAAGTGCAGAAACAATTTTCCACTCTACTCAAAACGCAAGAAGAATAGTCCGAAGACTTCTGACACTCACGATTTATTCCACCACGACGGCGCCGATCAGTGAAGGGCGCAGGTGGTCGTGATACCGCCATGTCCCAATTTCACCGAATGTGAAAGACCAGGAGGCGCCGGGCGCGATACTACGACACGCGTCGAAGATGAGCCCCTCGTCCGCGCCGCCGCATTTCTGAATGCTCGAGCCGGGATAGACGGTATGCACGGGATGTATCGCGGACGCCGGCCATGCGTTCCGATCGCTTTCATTTATCCACATCACCGTTCCTCCTTGTTTTGTGGTAACGCTCGCGGGTTCAAATCCTTCCGTGGTAATTTTTACCACTCGGATGTTGGCCACCCCCATGCCGGCATCGGGGGGAGTTTGTAATTCTACCGGTGCCGCGGACGATTCATCAATGCGACGGCCGGGCGCTTCTGCCGGCTTTCCGCCCCACACCGCAAACACCGTGCCTCCCAAGAGGATCGCGCCTACCGCTATCCACCATCCCCTCTTCACCATAGCTATTGAATTTCGAGCGCCCGCACGATCGCGTCTCGGTCGAACCCCACGATAACAGCGCTTCCTATTTCAATCACTGGCACACCAAGCTGACCCGATTTTTGGACCATTTCCTCGCGCGCCTTGAGGTCTGTTACCACATCGTGTTCGGTATAGGGAACTTTTTTCTCGGCGAAGAATGCCTTTGCCATCCTGCAATACACGCATGTCGGCGTCGTGTAGATTATTACGTTTTTCATATTTCTTTCATCATACCATCTGTGTCAAATGTTTTCTTCGCCACATCCCAAAATGAAGAATCGCCGTTCGTTTTTCGCCAGTACCACCACTCGGTCCCCCAGAGATAGATTTCAGAAAGTCCCGTTGCGCGCGCGAAAACAAGTGTTCGCTCGAATTCATTCACATCAAAACGCTCGGTCTGTTCCCTGAAGGGCACCGTTACAATGCTCGTGTTTCCTGCCGCCCACGGCTCGGCTTGAAGCTCGGCGATCACCACCTTTTGGGTCCCTGAAAATTTTTCCGCAAGCCACGCCCGAAACGCATACCACGACGGCGGCCAAAGATGGGTCCACCATCCCGTGTATTGATTCCACGCCGTGCGATAGAGCGTGGTTCCAATGATCTCGGCGCGTCCCGCCACCTTACGCCACGTGGAAAACTCTCCCGAATCGGTAAGCATGAGGGGGCGCGAAGGGTCGAGAGTTTTCACGAGCGCGATTTCCTCGTCGAGGAATGAAGAATCAGGCGGCGGACACACGCCGAAGAAAGAAAAGAGTGGCTCGTTTTCCACCTGCCAGCGCTCAAGATTCGGCGCGTTTTGGTAGTGCTCCACCACCCACGCGAGATATTGCATGACCTCTGCGCGAAACGTATCGGACGTTTCGCGGCGAACCCATTCGGGCCAATGACATTCCGGCCAACGCGGCACGCGATAGCCCACCGCGATGGTGGTTGGGATCCCCCGCTTCTCCGCTTCCGCCATCTGCCAATCGAGGTCCGCAGATTCGAATGCGTTCGGTTTCGGCTCAAGATACTGCCAGTATGCGACAAGACGAAGCTTCCGCGGTTTCAACTCGTCGAGAATCGCGAGATAGGCATCGCGCCACCGCAACCCTAATTCCTCCATCGCGTAATATTGACTGAAGGTAATTCCCCATGTGGTATCTGCGTTTTCGAACGTCGGTATCCAACTTATGCCATAGAGCACAATGAGAGCCGCGAAGCACCAAAAAACAACATTTCGGATTTTTTTCATATTCGATTAAAGAAAGATCGCGGCAAGTCCGATAGCGACAAGCGCGGTGCCAATCCCTTTAAGAACCAGCTCTCGACGCGCGTGCGACTCCCTCACCACGCTCGGCACTATACGTGAGAGCAGGATGGTGGCTAAAAAGAGCACCCCATACTGCACACCCGAGAGGGCATTCACGAGTGAGGCGGGTCCCAAAGAAAGCGCGTAATTTATGAGAAAAAATCCCGTAACCGCAAACCCTTGCGCAAGAAAAAACACTCCACCTGTTTCCACCTCCGGGTTTCTTATCTCTGCAAAAATACGGCGGCGGTTTCCGGGAATAAAGAAGAGAACGAGCGCGGCGGCAACGCCGGCGAATCCACGCCATACAAGACCGCTCCCGAAAGGATGAGCGGTGTAGAGATATTTCGCGGCTACACTCGAGATCGCAAAAAGGAGTGCGGCGAGCGCGGCAAACATCACCGCTTTCGACCTAAGGCGCCGACGGGGATTTCCTTCTTCCGCGAGCACCGCCGTGCCGAGCATGACGAGCGCAAACCCAATGAGTTGCGGAACGCCAAGCGTCTCATTTAGAAAAATCGAGGCAAGCATGAGCACAAACGCGGGCGTCAAGCTTCCCACGAGCGGTACAACGCGCGATGCTTCATTTTCCTTGAGCGCGGTGTAGTAGAAAAAAAGAGCCGCCGTAAAAGAAAAACCCGACACCGCGCTCGCCGCGACGGCCACCGAGGACGCGTCCTCGAGCACGAAAGGGGCCGCGAGCACCGTAATGCCACCTATAAGGCTTACGAAAAACGCATAGACGGCCGGATGTGGAATAAGCTTGCGAAGCAGAAACTTGTCCGTGAGAGCGGCACCGGCGTTCGCAATATAAGCGACAATAGCAACGGGTACCCAATGCATAATCAGATATTCGGCCACCGTTCGATAAGATTCTTGTATGCCTGTGCGGATGCGCGAGGACGACGTGTGAGTGTTTGATAATCCACCTCCACAAGACCAAAACGAGGCCAAAATCCATCCGCCCATTCAAAGTTATCAGTCAAAGCCCAGTGGAAGTATCCGCGCACATCCACGCCGTTTCCTACGGCTCGTTTCACGGCTCGCAACGCTTCGTGAATATATTCCGCGCGATGGAGATCGCGCGCGTCGGCGAGCCCGTTCTCCGTCACATACACCGGCTTCTCATACCGCTTGAGATCCATGAGCGCGTGAAAGAGCGACTCCGGCGCAAGTTCCCATCCTATGTCGTTTATGCGCTCGTTCCGGTTCCGGTTGAACCATCCATCAATGCGGTTGTGAAAGTAGAAATTCAATCCGATGAAATCAAGCGTATCGTTAGTAAGGTCAAGCGGAAGCCGATTCCACCACCAATCCGCGACGGCTTTCAAAAGCTCGTTCCATTGATTACGCCCCGCCGCTTCAAAATGGATGTTGTTCTTCGCGATCCCGACGCGACAGGAAGGATTGATGCCTTTGAGCACGGGGTGGGCCGCGCGGTGGGCGCGAATGAGATGCGAAAGCACGCGGAGCATCCGGAGGGGATTTTTTACTTGCGGCGGCCACGTGCCGTTGAGGTAGGACATGTTCGCATAGATTTCCGGCTCGTTGAGTGGAATCCAGAACTTCACGTCGTCTTTAAGATACGCCGCAACGCGCCCCGCATACTTTGCAAAAGCGCCGATAGCCGCGGAGGATTCCCATCCACCCTTTCGCGCAAGCCAGAGCGGTAAAGGCCAATGCCACAGCGTGACGAAAGGCTCCATGCCACGCGCGCGGAGGGCACGGACGACGTCGCGGTAATGCGCGAGGGCGCGCTCGTCGAACCTGCCTTCTTCCGGCTCCACGCGCGACCACTCGATCGAAAAGCGGTGCGCGGTGTGGCCGAGTTCTTTTGCGAGGTCGAAATCCTCTTCATAGCGATGCCAGTGATCCGCCGCACGCCCCGCAACGTAATTTGTCTCTTCGAGCGGATTGGGATGGCGTTCGAGGATGTATGCCGGCCATCCGCCGGTCGGCGGACGGTTCCTTGCGTTGTGCGCTTTGCCTGTTGCGGTTCTTATTTCCCATTCCGACCAATCATTCCTCTGCCCTCCCTCCGCTTGGTGAGCGCTCGACGAAGCTCCAAAATAGAATTTTTCCACTTTATTATTATTCATCATTCACAACATTCCAACATTCTGCAGAATGTTGGAATGTTATTTTGCACGTGCAGTCATCGCCGCGCCGATCGCGCCCGCAAGCGTGCCAAGCTTGGCGCCCGCAACAACGTCTTTAAACCCCCGCTTCTTTAATTCCGCACGGAACGCGGCAATAAATCCTTTTTTCTCGGCAACTGCGCCGCCCGCGACGATAACTGCCGGCTGGTATGCACGGATGAGCGGCTGAAGTTTTTCCGCAAGGAACGGCGCGAGCGCCGCAACACCCTTCACGTGTTGATAATGTTTCTCCCATTGCTCCGGGTACTCGAATCGCTTCACGCGCTTTACCTCACTTCCAATACCGTACGCGCGACCCACACCCGTGCCGAATGTAAGAAAGAGCGCGCGTTGAGCTCCCTTCGCCGCACCCATGGCATATTCAGCTCTGGCAAACACACGCGCGTCGTTGTCTATTGTCACCGCACGACCAAGCGCGCGCGAAGGATCATAGTGTTTTAAAAATCGGTTATTGGGGCTCATAACGATCTTCCGGTCCTGAACGACGCCTGCAAATCCTATTCCCACAGAAAACGCTTCATGTTCTTCAAGCGACACGATTATCCGCCGGAGAATCTTGGTGAGCGCCGCGGCGCTCCGCGGAGTTTTCGCGACGACGAGCTTCTCTACCCTCGTGCCGTTCCACCGCTCGCGGTGAGCCAGCCGAACCCGCACCGCGCGTATCTTCGAACCGCCTACATCTATCCCTATTGCCTTCATCTTCCTTTTATTATAAACAACTAACCCTCTATCTTCCACTGCACCCTGCCGATGATACCGTCGGTGAGGCGCACTTTGATGCCCCTCGGATGGACACCGCCGGGCGAGAGGATAGCCGCCACGATGCCCTGCGTGTAGTTCGTCGTGCCGTAGTTGGCTTTTTCTATGACCCACACCGCGTCGCCCACCTTGATCTCGCTCCGCAGGGGCGGATGCGGGTTGTCCGTTCCATATTTCATATCTTTTCTATGTTGATGCGGATTCTTTCCATACACACGTCGAGGTGCTCCGTAATATCGTGCTCCCCGAGACGAATCACGCGCCAACCCGCGCGGCGGAGGACAATGTTTTTGGCCCGATCCCGGCGTCGTTGGATTTTATTTGCATGCGCCTTTTCGTTGTCACACTCGATCGCGATCCGCCGCCCACCCGCGAGCACCGCGAAGTCCAACCGAAAACGTTTCCCCGCGAGTGAAACGGGGAATTCACGGAGCGCGCGGAGATTTTCGCGCCGAAGTGCGCGCGCCATAATGTCTTCGGTCGGCGGCACCCCATAGAGCGCAAGGAGATTTTTGGCCGTGCGGAGCTTCGCGAGCGTGGTGAAGCCAAAGGAGACTCGGCGCGGCGCGACATTCCGTATCGGACGCGGGAGCGTTTCGATCCGCTTCAAAAATATCTGTGCGTATAAATGATGCGCCCGCGGGTGGCTCACTTCGCACGGCAGGAGTTTCACGCGTTCCGCGACTCTCTGCCGTGCCACCCGCCCGTAGTATGCGATGCGCGTTCCGTTCTTTCCGAAGATCGCGGGTTGATAAAACGCGAGGTAGTGGAACTTCCGCTTCGGCAGAAACGCGAGCGGGATCCGATACCAGCGCTTTCGCCGCAGGATGCGGAGATCGCGCGGATCTTTGAGAACCGCCACGAGCACGACGTCGCGCTCGCTCTTTTTCTTTCCTTTGCGAAGCATGGAAAGTATACACACCGCCCCGCACCGTCGTATCGTTAAGCTTTCTTTTCCTTCTTACAACATTCTAACATTCTGCAGAATATTAGAATGTTCTCATAAAGGTGAGAAATCGGCGGCCGTAGGGCGAAAGCGAATGAGTGACCCAGCGTCCTTGATATCGCTTATTAAGAAGCCCCGCGCGCACCAGCTGACGGGTATGTTGTGAAACGGTCTTGAAATTGCCGCCGAGCGCTCGCGCGACTCCATCGAGCGTAATGCCGTTGTGTTTCCCGACGGCGGTCAAAATTGAGATACGCCAATGGTTCGCCGCCCCCTTGAAATATCGCTCCAGTTGCTGTGGCGTTTTCATAGTTTCATTATACCGCACCGACTTTTTCCACAACATTCCAACATTCTGCAGAATGTTGGAATGTTGTGCTAGGGAGAAATTTCAATGACTTTGTGGCGTGCAACGTGGCCGGCAACAATGTTGACCTGCGATTTTGGCACGTTGAAATGCGCGGCGAGCGCCGCGATGACCGCCGTGTTTGCCTTGCCCTCGCGCGGCGGCGCTTTCACCGCTACCGTAAAATTCGTCCCCTCGCCCGTCACTTTCTCCTCCTTCGCGTTCGGCTTCACGCGCACGAAGAATCTCATACGTTCATTGTACTCCAAAAAAACAAAAACGTGCCTTGCCGTAGGTAGGGATTAGCCGCGGGTAGAAAATTTTCTCCGCGTACGCCACCTACCCCTCCGCGCCGCGTTTGATTTCTTCATTTTCCCGCCGCACGCGGTAATGAATTTTTTTTCGAGCCCATTTTGTGCGGCGGGTGCGCGCCCTGCAAGCGCGGCCGCGGTACGCGCCGCGTGCGCCCGAAAATCTTCGTCGCGCGCGAGAATGTCGGGATGCACTTCGAGCGCGCGTTCATTCCAGCCGAGGAGGGAGAGACCCGCAAAAGAGCGCACGCGGGAGAGCGCTACGTATCCCTGCCCGTACTCGAACGCGCGAGAGAGGTCCACCGTGGCGACATCGAGCGTCATCCCCTGACTTTTATGCATGGTAATCGCCCATGCGAGCTTCAAGGGCACCTGCCGGATGCGGGCGAGCGCACGTGCACCGTCCATGATGGACCATTCCATGGGAAGCGCGTGGATGAGGCGCCCCGTGCGCGTACGCACCAACGGATAGCCATCCTCGGCAAAATCTTCCACCTCGCCGAGCGTGCCGTTCACAAATCCATTTTCAAAATTATTTTTTGTGAAGAGCACGCGCGCACTGGTTTTAAGCGAGAGCCGTTCGGGCGAAAGACACCCGCGTTTCAATTGCTCGACGAGCGCCTTTGCGCCGTGCGATTCCATCACAAACGCATGGGATTCCCCGGGGAGCGCCGTTAAATGATTCTCGTTCATACGATCGACATCAACGTTGTGCGCGTAAAGGTGTGTGTCGTGCGCGTCGCGGACGCCCTCCTTTACGCCCGCGCGGAGCGCCGCGGACGTTTCATGGTTTGCCGCGCCACGCCGCAGGGTTGCAAGGAACGAAAGGAAGGCCGGGTCGTCTTGCCGGTATTGCTCCGAGAGGTAGCATACGGAGAGGTTTGCATCCTCCCACGAGGAGGAATGGAACGCAAATTGCGCCGGCGGCTCGTCCTCGCGCGCGACGGGCGGCAGTTGGAAAAAATCCCCCACGAGCACGATCTGCAAACCGCCGAACGGCGACTCGCGTCGGCGGAGCGCGCGGCACGCAAGGTCCACCGCAGAGAGCGTCGCGGCGTCGAGCATCGAGATTTCGTCAATAATGAGTACCGTGGCGCGCGCGACCCGCGCGGCGAGTCGATCGTTGTCCGCCAGAGATTCCGCCTCGTCGCGCGAGAGCGATTTCCGCACGCCGATGCCGCTCCACGCGTGAATGGTCATGCCTCCTACATGCGTCGCCGCGATGCCGGTCGAGGCGGTGATCGCGGGCTCGATACCGTACTCCCGCAGATAGGCCACGTAGCGGGTCACGGTGTGTGTTTTTCCCGATCCCGGCTCGCCGGTGAGAAAGACATTGGCACCGCTTTTTAAAACCAAAAGCGCTTGTTCTTGCGTCATGGGCAAATCATAGCGCATTCTACTGCCGCAAATACAGTTTCAGATACCAATCCGCGTCGGCCGAGGGCGAGGGAATACTCGTGCCGCAATAGTCGTTGTTGGCGCATTCCTCCACCGCGCCTCTCCCTGCCTGCCCCGCGGAATAGGGGTCGCCGGTCGCGATCGCGTTCCGCCACTGATTTTCAAAATATGCCGCGTTGTCGCTCACGCTCCCCACGTCGAGTGCAAACCAATATTTTGTACTTGTGGCAAGCGTTATAGGAGAGGTAAACACAAACGCGAGATCGGTGGAGGTTGCGAAATTTCCAAGTTGATCGACCGTGGCCTCGCCAAGTTTGTTTGTGAGGAGCGGTCGGTTCGCGCCGTCATCCACGAACACACCGAGCCGGAGCGTGGTCAGCACGCTTCTTCCTATTACCTCTTCCCACGCCCGTATCGTCGCAACATCGAATATAAGCGCGCTCGCAGGAACAATGCTTTGGAGGGATGCCCGAGCAGGATATTGCGGGTGCCCCGAATCCTTTTGACCCCACACGTTACTCCACCCGGTGCTCGTTGCCTGTAAAAACACCTCCGTGGCGGCCTGATATTGCCACGCCGCGGTGCGCGGCGTCGAGGTTACGCCAAATTCGTCCTTCGCGCGCACGCCTATGGTGAATGCGTCGCCCGGCGCCACGTGCCGCAGGTAGCGATGGGAGATAAACGTCTGGTCATCCACATCCGCGTGCGGCTGGGACCCTGCAGACTGCCAGTCAGACTCCGCGGGAGAGGTACTCGTCGAAAATGCAACTTCGTAGGTGAGAAGGTTATCCAAAGTGTCTACGTCGGTCGAGGTCGCCCATCGCGCGATGAGGCGCGAGCTTGTGGCGTCAAATTCTACGGTGAACGAATCGGGAATGTGCGGAGCGATGAAGGCGGGGGCGGAAACACTGAAATGGTATTGATTCGTGTCGGTCGCGACGAGCGAGAACGCGCGGCCGCCACCGTATACCAAGGTGGGCGTCGAATAATCATAGAAGGCGACGGTGAGATAATCAGATGTTGAAAGCGGAAGCGCGTCGCTTGACGAGGCGAGCGTGAGCCGCAGGTGGGGATCCTCCAATAGTGAGAAGGCTATGTCGTCCACGCCCGCGCCGGAGGATACACACTGCGCGGCGGTGTCGGGCAGGCGCACCCGTACATTCACCTCGTCCGGTTGACCACCGCAGTCGCGAAATTTCATCGCGACGATGCCGTTGGCAAGCGCCGCGGAAATCGGTTCAGGATCATAGACGTGTGTGCTCGTACTCCCCGGCGCAACGCGGTTCAAGTAGAACAGCGGCAGGCGCCACGCGCCGCCCGAACTCCAGCGATGCGGGATGAATGGATATGAATCATAGTAGAGGTCAATCACATAACGACTGCTCGTAGCAAACGGATCGGGATAGAGATAGAGCGCGCTCAAAAAACTCGGCGCTTCCACCGTAACGGAGCTTGTCGCGGATCCCATGCCGTCGCGATCAAATGCTTGGAAGATATATGAATATGAGCGTCCCACCTCGGTTATTTGTTTCGAAAACGATGTTGAGGTCGTATTGAAAATAATCGCGGAGGTTGACGCATTCGTAACGCGGTAGGTAACGGTGGAGGTTGCACCCTCGAAATCACTTGAGGCTTGCCATGCAAAGTTGATGGCGATCGCATTGCGGTTATAGACGGCGAGTGCCGTAGTCCCCGTCGGGGCCTGGAGCACCGAGGGCGCCGTGCGTGGTTCTTTGAAGCTCCCGCTGTTTTGTGGATTCGCCGCCGCCCGTATCTCAAAGTCTTCCGCAAAGGTACCAGTATCGCACCCGTTCCCTAGAAATTCTCCCGTGCCGCCCGCGATCGCCGAGTGGCAAAGATTATTGCTCCACGCGCGCCGCTCGAAACTTTGACCCGCGTCCACCACGGTGGTCGAGGTGTAATCGAGCGTGTCGAGAATAATCGGATCGGTTTCGCTTTCTATTAATGTAGAGCTTGGCACAAGGAAAAGCTTGGCACCCGCCGAGGCGCCCGAAAGCGAAAACGTGCGGTGGGCCATATCAGATACGACGCTCCCGCGATAGCCGTCTCCGCCTGCTTCGTCGAGTCCGCGCCCCACAAGGTAAAAGCTTTTCGCCACAATGGAACTCGTCGCGAGAAAATTCTTCTTGCTTACTGTGGAAGACGTAACGACGGTGTTGCCGCCCGCGTACTGGAGCGACCAGCCTGACATATCCACCGCCTGATCCGTCGGATTGTAAAGTTCGATAAACTCGTCGCCCGCATCCGCGCCCGCCACCTGTACCTCACTTATCACCACGTGGGAGGCGCCGAACCCTGACGTGGGCGGCGAGGAGGTTGCGGTCGAAGTGGCGCTTAAAGAACCCTCACCTGAAGATCCGCCGCCGGATGACCCCGCGACATTCACCACACCCGGCGTCGGTGTCGCCGCTTGCCATGCCGCCCCGATCAATTGGAGAGAGTTCCCGTCGCCATGCGCGCCCGTGCTCGAGCTGTATGAAACCGAATGAAAGGTACTGCCATTGAACGTGAGCGCGAGCGTCTCGCCGTCGTTCGAGAGGGAGAACGAACTATCGAAGAGACTCCCCGCGAATGATGGATAATCAATGATAAACCGATCAGCATCATCGGTGATAATCGCATAGGCGCCCGCCGCGAGCGCCGCGGCGCCACGCGCAAACACGAGCCGATGATTTGTGCCACCCTCAAGAAACCGCACGTCATCAAAACTTGCGGAGGAGGCCCCATCATTCCTCACTTCAATCCATTCGCGCCCGTCGTCGGTGCCGGACGCGTTATACATAATCTCGGTAATCGCGAGATTCGGTGCACTCGCCGCCACACCACCGCCTCCCCCACTTGAAATATTTTTCTTACTTCCCGTGTTATTCGTTTTCTCTTTCGTATCAACGCTTTTGTCCACACTACCAGTCTTCTTCTGCGCGTCCTCCGTTTCGTCAGCGCCACCAGCGGTTTCCTGCGCTCCTCCCCTTCCCTCGTTCCCCGCCGCCTTATCCACTTGATACGTGAAGTCGTCTACTTGATCCGCGATATCGTCGAGTTGATTCTGGAGCTCCTTGAGTTGTGCCCGTTCTTCCTCGGTGTCGATCACGACGCCGTCCGTCGGATCCCCCGCGAGGAGATTTTCTATTTGCTCCGCGCTTTCCGTCGCGATCTCCGCGGCACGCTTAGGATTATTCTGAATCTTCGAGATAATATTCTGCGTGAACGCCGCCACATCGCTCGCGGCGTTTTTTACGCCACCCACCGCGGTAGAAAATACTCGACCAATCAAAGAGGGTAAAGAAGCAACACCGGTTACAATATTTTTTCCCAATGCGCCAAGCGAAAATGAGAAGAGTGAAGTTACGCGCGATAAATCCAAACGCGTAGCATGGGGAGCGATATCCTTGAACTCAAGCGCGTCGCGCGCCTGCTTTTCAAACAGTTCGATGACACCTGCGCCATAAAGCACTGCTTTTGGCGCGAGGCGGGAGAAATATGCGTTGAGGATGGGGTAGTACTCTTTTTTGTTCCCAATTAAAAATATTTTCGAAACTTTTTTACTTTCATCGGTTATAAAATCAACACCCGCAAGTGGAAATTCATTTCCGTTCTCATCAATTCCATATCCAAAATTTCCATTATCCTTGACTATTTCTGGAAAAGTGTATACATCACTAATTATAGTGTCCTTTGAGAAGAAATGTTTATTGCTGTACTCTGCCGTGTTTGTAAAATAGTCCTCGATTTTATTGAACGAGGGCGGCCGCGTATTTTGTGCAGTAAGATTACCGACCAAATCCAACTCCCCGATATTCCCGCGATTCCATTTTTCCAGATAATCCTCAAGAGGCGATCCGTCGTCACCGGCAAGCGGCGCATGCGAATCATTCCGGCTGTGGTCGGGTACCGTCATGTCTTGAAGAAGATGGAGGGCGTGGCCGAGCGTCCGGTATGCTTCTTCCTTGTTTCCATCCACGTAGTATTTAAGCGCCTGCTCCCACGTGCGGTCGCCTCCCATATTCGCGTAGGGGCCGGCTTGCATGGCGTGATCGTGCACCCACGCTGTCGTGGGGAGAACTGCGCCGCCGATCGGCACTAATGTTGCATACGCTACCGCGCGCGTTGCCCCGGCGCTCGCGATCCCTTGATGTTCACCATTCCATCCAATTTTCCTTATCGGGTCATAGAAGTGGTTCAGCCACCGCGGAAATTCATCCTCGTTGATGCTTCCCTCTACAATCCATTCTTTTTGCTCGGCGGTGAGTGGTTCGTCCGGATAGAGAAGGTTGTAGAAATCCACCGCCTCATCCGTGAGTGCGGCGTGAGTAGTTTCTTGATCGTACGCGAGTGCCCGAGCAGGAAAAACAATTCCTATCGTAACCGCAAGTACAATGAGTGATACGGTGGCCCTACGCATCGCGAATTTTTTAGATCTCTACAATTTTCCAAAGGCCGCTAGGATAGAGAATAAAGTCCACGAGGATTGGTCTTCTAATTGCGAATTCTTTTCTGTCAGCCGAATAACTTCCCTCATTATTCAGTGCCTCCCTTAGAAGTCGCGTTACGTTTACGACATTATCTGGTGGCGAATTAGTGAGACTTCTTAATTCCTTCTCCTGGCGATCAAATACAAAATACTTACTCGCCAATTCGTAATCACCTTTCTCAACCGCTTCAATGTACACACGGAGCGTTTCCTGCGGCGTCGCGCCGCCGAAGGTGTCCGCCGCCTTTCTCGCCTCAAACTCTTCCGTCGCGCGCTTTGTATCCTCCGCCCATTTCTCAAAAGCTTTAATACCCTCCGAATACTGATAATCCCCAATCGCCCACAGTCCTGCAGCCGCCACGATCACAATCGCAACAAACCACGCCACGAATTTCCAGAACTTCGATTTCCGTGGATTTGAGGGTTCTGTCACGGGTGGGTTCGGCAGATTCGATCGGTTCACTGCGGGCTGGCTCACCACAGGCGGAACATTCGCCGGACCTGCGCCAAATTGATTTTGATTTTGTTCATCCATAATTTTTGAGATTAACTGACCTTTTTGCGCTTCGCGCGCAAACAAAAACGGCGTTTCGAGAACACACAAGACCGCGTGGTCTCACACTATGTGTACTCTCGAAACGCCGAGCTGTTCTTTATTACTTCTCTTTTATCTTACTCCCCACTGTCGTCTCTGCCTGTGGACAACCACAAAAGGCCGCAATTTGTCTCACAAAAAGCTCGGTAAGACGCCTTATAGAACGCCCGATGCTTCAACTGATCGGCGAATCATCCTCTGCTCATTCGGATCAAAATGAATCTTACTGTAGTGCGGTGCCATCTTATCGTACGCCTTTGTCGTCGCAAGGTTCGTGTTCATATCTCCATTCTACCCTAAAACGCACAGCGGGAATCATTCACCAATTCGCGCGAATTGGCGAATGAGGGATTAACGGTGCTACACTCCCCCGTTGCTCCGAAGCAAGCAAGGCGAGGGTGCGAAGTGACCGAGAGGCTCACTGCCTAAATTTGAACGGGCGTTTATTCGCCTCTTGCAGAATTTTCAAAGTTGCGTGCACCGAGAGATTGTCGGAAGGCAACAACACCAGCCGTTCACCGAATCGCTCAAGGAGAGGGCTTAAAAATTCATCCGCCCACGAAGGTGACAACGTTAATATTCCGGAAAAATCGATTTCCAACTCTTCATGGGGCGGCAGTTCCAACAAGGTGGGCTGAAACGCCTTGAACGCCTCGCTACCCAGTTCGCGTGAGATAAGAGTGGTGCCGAATTTTTCTAATGGTATTTTCATATTGTATTAGCTAAAAATTAATTTTTGCCATACAACCCCGAACTACATTGGGACCGCGCGTAACCCGAAAATATTTATCGTCGCCTTTGAGGTGCACTTCCGCGTCACCGCTCTCGAAAAATAAATCTATCGGATTAGCAAGTACCACTTCCCGAACCAATTTCAGACCGTTGCCGCGCTTTTCCGGCGACCGGCCGGATTGTAGCGCGGCGCGATCTTGTCATAAGCCTTTGTCGTTGCGAGGCTCGTGTTCATATCTTCATTCTACCCCAACACAACGAAACCCTACGCCCGAACGCAAGACATCGTCAATTAACCGGCAAAAACTCCGAGCACCTAGTTCAAGAGCCAGATGGCGGCATTGAGATATGTCGCGAAGGTAACCCACGCGAGGTAGAGCACCAAAAGCCACGCCGCAGGGCGTGAAATGCGTGCGAACGCAGATATAACCCAGAGTATTGCGCCCCACAAGAGCACGATGCCCACGAGCGCGAGAAGCGGGCTTTGGAGCCCGAAGAAGAGTACGGACCAAAGCGCATTCAGCACGAGCTGGAGCGCAAATATCTTGAGCGCGTCTTTTACGTCGCGCCGCTCCCACCCTTGCCTCCACACGAGGAACGCCGCAATACCCATAAGCACGTAGAGCACGGTCCACACGGGGCCAAAAACCCACGAGGGAGGGTTGAGCGCCGGTTTCATGAGTGTCGGGTACCACAAGGAGACTGAGGATGCGGTGAATATGGAACCGATAGCGCCCGCGAGAAGCGACGCCCCCACCGCCACCACAAGCGCAATCCCCTTTCGAATATTCATACTTTCATTCTACCCTAACCCAACAAAAAACGGGTGCTTCGATGAATCAAAGCGCCCGTTCATATCATCGTACCGAGCGATATCCGCCCGGCACGCCCTTCTTTGAAAGCACCACCTGCCAGAGCTGGTTGCGCCGCGCCCGAAACGAGCCGGCGCATGAAAGCAAGTAGTATTTCCACATGCGGTAGAAGCGATCGCCGTATTTCGTTTGGAGTCGGCCCCAGTGCGCGTCGAAGTTTTGAAACCACGCCATGAGTGTTCGGTCGTAATCGGCGCCGAAGCTATGCCAGTCCTCCATCACGAAGAGCCCCTCGATGGCGCGACTGATCTGTGCGACTGATGGTAGCATGGAGTTCGGGAAAATATATCTGTCGATCCATATATCGTTGCACCAGACCGAGGCGTTCCCGCCAATCGTGTGGAGAAGTGCAAGCCCGTCCGGTGCAAGATTTCGGTGCACCACTTCCATAAAGGTGTGGTAGTTCTTGCGCCCCACATGCTCGAACATCCCGACCGACACAATGCGGTCGAATTGGCGGTTTAATGTGCGGTAGTCTGCATAACGGACAGTAGAACCCGCAAGTCCCTCGCAAAGATTCGCGCCGTACACCGCTTGCTCCTTGGAAACCGTAATGCCGAGAACTTTCACGTTATAATGCTCCGCCGCATATTTCACGAAACTTCCCCATCCGCATCCGATATCTAACACGTTCATCCCCGGCTGAAGCCCAAGCTTTCTACAGATGAGGTCCAACTTCGCCTCCTGTGCCTCGTCTAAGTTTTTCGCGCCGTTCCAGTATCCACAGCTGTATGCCATACGTTGGTCAAGCATCGCGGTATAGAAATCGTTCCCGAGGTCATAGTGCCGTTTGCCGATGATGAACGCCCGCGAATGACGCTGGGGGTTCAGGATAACGCTCCGCAGGAACAGCACGAATTGCGCGAAAGAAATACCGACTTCTTTCCTAAGATTTGTGCGGAGCGCCCGAAAGAAAAATTCGTCGAGCTTCGGCGCATCCCACCAACCGTCCATGTACGATTCGCCAAGACCAAGCGATCCTTTACGGATTACCCGCCGGTAGAAACCTTCGTTCGCAACCCGAATGTCCCATGGCTCATCGCCGTTTATCGTTATCCCCGCACGCGCGAGGAGCCGTTCCACCGTCAATTGATAGTTCATGCCTATTGCCGCTGATGACGGAAACCGTAGTAGCCAAGGATGCCGGCGATGATAAGCCCGAGCCCGCTCACCCACATGGGTATCACGACCCCCCCGATCACCGCCTCCCAACCGAGCACGAGCCGCAGAAGGTGGACGATGAACACGAACGCAAACACCACTCCCGCCGCGCGCGCAAAGCTTCGGTGTGACATACACCTATTATACTCCGGACAACAAAAAACGGGTGCTTCGATTAATCGAAGCACCCGCGCGATAAACCATTCAAGAGGGCTCAAAAGGATAATATTTGTAAACGAAACCGTTCCGAATGGCATGCAAAGGAACGTTCCGGACCAGAATCGGGATGTGTCCTTTCGGGACCGGCTGGATTAGCACCATTGTGTAGTCGTCGACGAGGGCACCGATTCGGTATGTCCCCAGTTCAAGATCATCGAACGGTTTTGCCTGTCCCTTCTCCATGTTCACGAGGAAGCGGAGCATCGCCACGTCCTCTTGAGTGCCCACCTGAGCGGACGGATCTTTCTGGATGAGAAAAACACCGACCAGGACACCGACCACGAACCCAAGTGTTAATGCCGTCACTATTTTGGTTGTCATCACAACCTCCGTTGAAGTGAGAAAACAGTGAATTAGAACTGAAAACAAAGTAGCACGTTTCCGTGCTATTTGTCAATCCCAATCACAAGCTTTCTTCAATGATGGCGCCGTGGAACATGGGTTATTTCACTAAAATACTGCGGGTGCGCTCGGGGTTTTCAAATGGGTACGCCTGGATGCCGAGGCGGCGGGCTATTTCAATATTCTCCGGTGAATCATCAAAAAACGCGCAGTCCCCCGGCGCGAGGCTGTTCTCCGTGAGAAGATTCTGATACGCCTTCTCGCTATCCTTCCGAAAGCCCGTTTGCCAAGAGTAATACACCTTATCAAAAAGTTCCCGAAGGAACGGAAAATGCTCCTGATAAAACACGGTGCGCTCGGAAAAATTGTTGGAAAGAATGAATAGCTTTACTCCTTTTGCTTTTAGCTCGCGGGCGAGCGATACCATCTCGGGCACTTCCTCCTCGCCCGAAAACCAAAAATCGAGGAATGCCTCCTTCGTGAGTCCCACGCCCCACTTCTCAAAATACGGCTCCCAGTATGCAAAGGAGTCGCCGGCATTCGGCATGCGCACTTTTGCCATAATGACGTTCAGTGCGGAAAAGAATTCTTCGGGTGCAACGCCGAATCGCTCATGAAAGCGTTCGCTCAACTTACGGCTTTTTACGAAAACTCCATTAAGATCAAAGATGACGGCTTTCAGCATGACCACATTCTACCTCAAAACTGGACGGCGGGAACTATTCGCTTATTCGCGCGAATTGGCGAATGAGGGCTACGGGCTTTCTTCGATGATCGCGCCGTGGGAGGGCATGAATTTTTCTTACCCTACTCTTTCTCCATCGATTTTCATTTCCTCTCCACATTCTTCACACACAAAATGCCCTTCCCACTCTCTTGAATCCTCATCCATTTTAGCCTCAACGTCTGGATGATCACCGGTGTGGCCATTTTTGCAAACATATAAAATAGTCGCAGTAACTCTAAAGAACTTCTCATTCGGTGCCAGAGACCGCTTGCAACGACCACACCTAAACGGCGCACTTTCAAGAGGTTCGATTAACTTCTTGTCACCCACAAAAGCGGTGAGGATAACCTGGTCGGTTTCCTTTTTGCAATTCTCACAAACTGTGATTGTCGAATTCATCGAGTTCGCCTTTCGATCATTTCTTCGATCTTTCGTTTGCCCTCTTCAAACCTAATTCTCCCTTCTGCGTCCATAGGGTAAGTGCTTAACTCCGAAAAAATTCTCACCAAATCATCCCTACTGACTCCAGATTCTCCAACAACTCCTAACAACCAAGCTATACTCCTTGGTTTTTTGTCACGGGCGTATTTCCCTCCCTCCACAAACGTTCTTATAGAATTCTTAGCGTATCTATATGCAGCTGTTTTCAGGTCGATTCCTTGTGACATAGAACAAATTCCGGGCTGCCCCGGCTTGGAAGTCAAACGGCTTTCAGGTTGGGACGCGAATCCCCTACTTTTTTCTGATTATACCTCGTTTTCGGAAAAATTTCAACCGAAACCTCGCCGTGGGGCGAGGTTTTAACGTAGGTGATCAGTTTTGAGATTGTCCCTCCTTCTCTAATTCAGCCAACTTTTCCTCAATAGTTACTACTCGCTTTTCGAGTTCATTGAACTGCTGACGAAGTTCACCAATGGTATCATTTTCTTCAACCATGTTAATAATGCTTTAATCTAAACGACCTTTTAGTTATCCACAGACTTTCGGTTTTCTTTCGGGTCGGTTTAGTAGAATTATAACATACTGAAAGAAGACGAAAGTTATGCTCACCGATAAGAAAAAAGAGGTGCTCGACTTTGTTACTAAATACGCGCGGAGGCGCGGATACTCCCCTTCCATCCCCGAGATAGCCGCCGGCCTCAAGCGAGCGGTCGGCACTGTGCATGAACATCTCCAAAATTTGGAGGACGCGGGATACCTTCAGCTGAACAAAAACCAACGAAGAGGGGTGCAGATATTTGAAGCAACCTCCATGGTTCAAATTCCCCTACTCGGCACCATCGTTGCCGGACAACCGCTCACGCTCTTCGATACACCCACCGAAACGATCGCCGTCCCCGCGAACCGGATTCCGAATGCGGGCAACGTGTACGCGTTGCGCGTGCAAGGCGAGAGTATGGTCGAAGAAAATATCAATGACAGCGACATCATATTGGTTCGCCATCAATCGGTCGCGGAGAACGGGCAGAAGGTGGTCGCGCTCATCGATAACTATGACACTACTTTGAAAACTTACTACAAGGAGAGGAACCAAATTCGCCTTCAGCCCGCGAACAAAAACTTCGAGCCGATCATCGTCAAGTGGGGAAAAAAGGACTTTGCAATCCAAGGTGTTTTTGTCGACGTTATCCGAAACAAAAAATCCGCGCCCGCAATAACACCGGAACGCGTCGCCGAGAAAACGAGCGGGAAAAAGATCGTTGATAAAAAAACTTGGCGTAACGTCTCAATTTATCTCGCTGACTGCTTGGACGCATTCAAAAGTATTGACACGAACAGCGTAGATTTTATCGCCACCGATCCCCCTTATTTTCTTGATGGGATGGACAACGAGTGGTCGGATGCCAAACTGAAACAAAAATCGGCAAGGGCCGGAGCGATACAAGGCCTCCCGGTAGGCATGAAATTCGATCCTGAACAAGGAAAAAAGCTCGAAAAATTTTTCACCAAAGTTTTCCACGAAGCGTTACGAGTGCTCAAGCCCGGAGGATTTATGATCTCATTTTCGCAGGGAAGACTCTTCCACCGTCTCGCGCTCGCGGCCGAAAACGCCGGTTTTGAAATACGGGATATGCTGATATGGGAGCATAACGGCGGGCAAGGAAAAGCGTTCACTCAAAACCACTTCGTGAAAAAGATGAAGATCCCCGCGCACGAAAAAGAGCAGATTATCAAGAGCCTTGAAAACAGAAAAACCCCTCAACTACGACCGAAATTCGAGGCGATTCTGCTCGCGCACAAGCCGAAAGAAGGGACATTCGTCGAAAACTGGCTCACATGGCGCACGGGACTTATCCAAACGGATTTTCCCGAATCGCAACAAACGACCGTGCTGAACTATAAAAAACCGAACTCAAGAAAACTCATTGACCACATGACTATAAAACCGATAGACCTTATGGAGCGGCTGATTGAGATATTCACCTCCCCGAAACAAACGGTTTTCGACCCCTTCATGGGAAGCGGCACTACAGGAGTCGCCGCCTTGAGAAAAAATAGGAAATTCATCGGTTTTGAAATAGAGAAAAAATACTTCGCCATTGCGGAGAAGCGTTTAAAAAACTATGAAAAAACTGGATAAGCAAGGAGGGCATGTGTATATGTCCCCCGATGAAATAGAAAGTTGGTACCGAAAACTCGAAGCAGAACACAAAACCCACCTCTCGCCGTACAGCGTGAAGTTCCCGGCGAGGAACAGTATAAAAGCCTTGTGGCTCATTTTCCTGCGGAAGAACAAGGGCGCGCTCGTCCACAAAGACACCATTTCGTCATTTGTAGCGAGCGTAAATCCGAAAGCGGGCAAAGACCAGCAAGTTCGTCATCTGGCGAGCGACGGATGGTATGTGCTTAATAAAGGCGACAAATATCAGAACAAAAAAGAAGTGGTGCCGAGCGGCTACCATATTCTCATCACTACCGAAAGTCCGAAGCCTACGTTTCTCTTCAAATCGCTGAAACGCGCGGGGCGTATTGCCGCAAAAGATTTTGCACAACTTAAAGTAGTGTACGGGTTCCGTTGCGCCACGTGCGGCTCACAAGAACACAAGCCAAATTTTCTTGAGCCCGGCAAAACAACAGCGCTCCAACAGGGGCATATGGATCCGCATAAACCTCTCGCCCTCTCGAACACGATACCGCAATGTCAGGTGTGCAATGGCGTGTATCTGGACGATTACGTTTTCGACGCAAAAGGAAGAGTCATAGCGGTCGCCTCGAAAAATCCCGTCCTGCGTGCCAGCAAAGAAGTCCGCGAACAAATCAAGGAAGCGCTTCATTAAAAATCTTCCCCTTGGCGGGATCATTTTAATTTTTGCCCGAACGGCGGACCACGAGCATACGCTGAAGAACCACCGCGTTTTTGGAGCGGAGGATGTCGCCGGGAAAATCAAACCACACCCGCTTGAATGTCTTCGTGTCCATTGCCCGCACCCGCCCGATTTCCGGATCCTGGAGATAGATAGTGCTCTTTGTGATGCCGACCACCACCGAATAATGGCCGTCGTCATTAGAAAACCAGTCCACGATAACGGGGATGCACTTCCTTATGTACTTTTTGATGTCCGCGAGCGTCGCGCGGTCCTTGATGCGCGCGATAAACCCCAGCCGTCGCGCCGCTTTCACGAGACCCGGCGCTTCCACGCCCTGACTTCGCGTGGCACCCGCAAGGCGTGCGAGCGCGCGCTCGGACTTCCGCACACCGTAATACGCGAGTACCATTTTGAGCGACGCGGGTCCGCAGAACCCCGAGGTCTCCCGGAACGGTTTTACGTTCAATAGTTTTACCCCTTTCCTTGTCATGGCGGAACCATCCTATCCCTCGGCTTCGCTCGAGACAAGCCTCGACGGGATCATGATAATAGAAAATTCCCGACGATATTCTTCGGGAATTTTCTACTCGCCGCGGAAGATGTTGAGGAAGAGACCGAGGAGCGTCTGCGGACCCAAGCTTGAAGGAGGCGGCGGCGGCGCGCTTTGAAACTCGGGCGGCGGCGCGTTAAATTCACCAGAAGGTGGCGGTCCCGACGCTCCGGTCGGGGCAGGCGGATAGCCGCCGGTCGTTCCTTGATACTGCTGATACTGCTGGAAACTTTCTGCACCTGAAGGATAAGCGCTCGGTGAGGGATAGGTTCCGCCGGTCGGTTGCGGATACGCGCCCGGCGCGGGATACGGCGCGCCCTGAAACTCCCGCATCGGCGACTGCGGCATCATCACACCAGACGGCATCGCTCCTTGCGGATATTGCGGAGAAAGACCCGCAGGCAGCATATTTCCTTGTTGATATTGTTTTTCAAATTCCGCGCGGTATTGATCACCAAACTGTTTTTGAAACTCCTGCGGCATCATGTTGTTGGGAGGAACCGGAAACGCTCCCTCCGATGTTCCGCCCGGGAAACCGCCCCGACCCTCGAACTGCTGTTTGCACTCTTCGGGCGATGAACATGCAGGGAACTGACCCCTTTGAAACCCGTCTTCGAAATGAGGAACTTCGCCGGGACGCGGAATTTCTCTTCCTTCCCTTATCATCCCGCCGCCAAAGTTAGCGCACGCCTCCGGATTCGATTCGCAGTAGGAACGGCACTCTTCCGGACTCGTGCATCCGCCCGGGCCGCTGAATGCGCCCTGCGATTCACCAAAACCTTCTCCGAACGAGGGCGGCCCTTGAAAATTCCCCTGCGAGGGCCCACCTTCGCGGAACTCTTCGGACGGGCGAGGTCTGAAATTCTCGAAACACGCGCGCATTTTCTCGCCCAGGTCCCGCGGGGGCATACCGCCCTCCGTGGCAAGCTTGTTCAATACTTCTTCGCCTACCGTTGATTTCAAGCACTCCGCCACCTCGGGCGGCGCCTGCCGGAGCCCTTCCGCAAACTTTGCCTTCCCCTCCTCCATCCTTTGAAGATCCTCCTGTTTCAAGAGGCCATGTTCCTTCGCGAAGGCGAAGCATATTCCCTGATTCGCGGGATTGTCGCAATAGGTTTTACATTCTTCGCCGCGGCACCCGCCAGGGCCTTTCCCGCCCGTCTTCTTTGCTATTGCAACTTCTTCCTTCGACATGAACCCCGCGGCCTCCGCGAACGCGATACACTGCGGGAAATTCGCTTCCTCTCCGCAGTAGGTATCGCACTCTTTTTTCCCGCCGCACGGGGGCGGGGTTACGCCTTTCTCTATCGCGCCCAAAACTTTCTTCGCATCTTCCAATTCCTGCCCCTTGATGAAGCCAGCCGCTTCGCCGAACGCGATACATTCCTGCATGTGCGCGGGCGCGCGGCAGTAACTTTCACACGCGCGCTTGTTCCCGCACGCGGGCGGCACCACGCCCCGCGCAATGGCGGATTGCACCTGTTTTACCTCCGCTAATTCTTCGGGAGGGAGAAACCCCTGCGATTCAGCGAACGCCACACATTCATTAATGCGACTCACGTCGTCGCAGTACGATTCGCACGATTCTCGCGACGTGCATCCGCCGGGGCCTTTGAATGCGCCTTCCGCGAACTTCCGCGCGGTCGCGGCTTCCGCGCGCGACATGAGACCGTTCTGCTCCGCGAAATTCACACACGCTTTGATGTGCGCAGGATCGTCGCAATAGGTTTTGCACGCCTGCTCGCTCCCGCAATTGCCAAGCTCCGCGACGGGAAACTCGATCTTCGCCACATTCCCTTCTTGCGCGAGTGCCGGCACGACCGCCACCGCTCCCGCGACCACGATGCCGACAAAGAGTATCAACGCGCTCGCGATAAGTTCTCGTTTCATATTTATTCGAACGGATTAGTCTTCACGCCGCTAAAGGGATTCGCGCGCTCCACCGGATTCACGTCGGGCGTTTCCCCCACCGGATTCACGCTCGTATCCACCACGGACGACAAGTTGCTCGACTCGTCTCCCGCGAGGAGATCCGCCGCTTCGGTAAGCGCGCGCTCCTCCGGCGTCGTATCGAGATCGGCCGTAAAGTAATAGACGCCTACCGCAACGGCAATAAGGGCTATTACAATCGCGATGATGGTAGACCGATTCATTTCTCTTTAATTATATCGCCCGCTCCCGCAGGAGTTTGTGTATAACTTTGGTGGACCGTGCCGGATTTGAACCGGCGACCCTTTCATTGTCCCGATAACTTTGGTGGACCTGTGGACCTAGTGGGAATCGAACCCGCGTCTCCCGGATGCAAACCGGGTGCTCTACCATTAAGCTATAGGCCCACCAAAGTCATACGGGATCCTCGATATTGTAATCAAATTGAAAATTTGAACAATATCGGGACCAATGAAGTGCTCTACCGCTGAGCTAACGGCCCGATAACTATTTCGCTTGAAAAAATACGACGACAATGGCACGATAGAATCCGTTCGGGTGTGTAGTTCAGTGGTAGAACGCTGTCCTGATAAGACAGAGGTCGAAGGTTCGATTCCTTCCACACCCACCACCGCTACTTCGTTAGTTGTAACTTCTCAAAACCTTCGATGTCAAACCGCACCGAGGGAGCGGCATGCGGGTCAGCGGTCAAAGCCTCGTTGATTTGGTTTGCGAGAAACGTAGAGAGCCATACGATAACGCCCACTACTACTACCGCCATCACCATCCCCAAAGCGGAAAAGAGGGTGCGTCGCGTCAGCTTTATTTTTTGAATGCCGTCCAAGGCGCGTTTGAGACGATCCATGGCAGATGAAAATAGTTGATGGTCAGCGGTAGAATATCCTCCCATTCGCAACGAGTTCGCTTCGCGCTTCGGATCCTTTTCGCTCGATGACAAAACTGTCAATCATGGAGAAATACGGAAATTCTCTAAACTTCTCGATAAACGAGTAGATGTTCGGGAGATCTCCGCGGAGCGTAAGCCGAAAGTTTAGCGCGCCGATATCGCCCGCCGCACCCGCCGGCGTCTCCCCGACGAACCCGAATGAATACTCGGTGCGGGTTTGCGACGCGAGCGACTGGAAATCACGCGAAACATTAATGAGCGTATCTTTCTCCGGCACCACGTTCCGTAGTACGTTCAAACTCGTCTCTGCTCTGGTTTTCCATGTCTCGCGGAGCGCCGCAAGAGATCCTACCGAGGCAGAGCGTTCGAGAAGTTCCGTCCGAGTCGTTACGACGCGCCCGCTCGCGGTTTTCATAGATCCGCCGAGCATGGCAAGCGCGATGCCAAGCGCAATCACTATACCTCCCCCAATGCCAATTTCCACGAAGAGTTTGTTCTTGAATGATGTCATAAAAATACAAGGTATCCCCCGCAATGCTATCATTATATAGTATGGAAGGCGACTAAGATAACCGGTTTAATCCGTATGGAGGTAAAAAACATATACGCTGTTTCACGCTATGACAGCGTTTATCCCACTCGACTCAAGGAAATCGCCGATCCACCAACCACGCTTTATGTGCGCGGCACGCTTCCGCAAGACGACGTCCCTGTGATCGCGATAGTCGGCACGCGAAAAGCCACCCATGAGGGGCGGGCGCGCGCACGTACGCTCGCCCGCGAGCTCGGAAATCGCGGCGCGGTGATCGTCTCTGGCCTCGCGCTCGGTGTCGACGCCGCCGCGCACGAAGGAGCGTTGGACGCCGAAGGAATCACGGTGGCGGTCCTCGGGTGTGGCGCCGATACGATCTATCCCTCTTCCCACGAATCGTTGGGGCGGCGCATTGAAGTGCGCGGCGCGATTATTTCCGAATATCCCGCGGGAACTCCCGCCTACCCGAACCAGTTTCTCGCACGGAACCGTATTATCAGCGGACTCGCGGACGCCGTCATAATCGTCGAAGCTCCGATCGCCTCGGGCGCTTTGGCGACCGCGCGCCATGCCGCAAACCAAGGACGCGAAGTGTTCGTCATGCCGGGTCCCGCCGATCACCCGCACTACGAAGGATCGCATATGCTCATTCGCGAAGGAGCGCGGCTCATACGAAACGCGAAAGATCTCTTAGAAGACCTCCCCGCCGTCGCGGAAGCTTTGGCGAGCAAGTCCGCGCGCGCCGAACGTCTCACCGAACCCCGCGCCGTTTCGAACCCCGTTTTCGCGGCGCTCATCACGGCACGCGAACCTCTTTCCGTTGACAAAATAGCGGCACTCACTACACTGGAGCCCAATATCGTGCTCACCCATCTTACGATGCTTACACTCGAAGGCACGATCACGGAAGAAAATGGAAAATTCAGAATTCATTGAGCGGCAAAAAAAGCAGTGAGTAGTCGAAATATGAACTTGGTAATAGTTGAATCTCCAACAAAAGCGCGGACTATTTCGAAATATCTCGACAAATCGTTCACCATCAAGGCGAGCGTGGGGCATGTGCGCGACCTTCCGAAAAGCAACCGGGAGGCGATTGATGTTCCGGGCGGCTTCGTCCCCCGCTACGAGGTGGTGAAGGGCAAGGACGCAATCGTCGCCGAGCTCGCAAAACTCGCGAAAAAAGCCGAGACCGTCTACCTCGCCACCGACCCCGACCGCGAGGGCGAGGCAATCGCCTGGCACATTGCGGAACTTCTGAAACCGGGCGAGAAAGCGAAACGAGTGGTTTTCCATGAGATCACGGAACCCGCCGTGCGCGAGGCGATCGCGCATCCGCGCGACGTAGATCCACATCTCGTGAAAGCGCAGGAGGCGCGAAGAGTTCTTGATCGCCTCTTCGGATATGACCTCTCGGGCCTCATCTGGAAAAAAGTGCGGTACGGTCTCTCGGCGGGCCGCGTACAGTCCCCCGCGCTCCGGATCCTTGTCGAGCGCGAGCGCGAGATACAAAAATTCGCGCCAGAGACGTTCTGGGTGATCACCGGCGAATTTCTTACCGAAGGGAAGAAATCGATTATTCTCACCTGCACCAAAGAACCGCGCGATCGCGCCGAAGCGGACGCCATCCTTGCCACCGCAAAAAAACATCCGTGGCGCGTGACGGGTGTGAAACAGACCGAGGTGAAACGGTCGCCACGCCCGCCCTTTATCACCTCGACGCTCCAGCAAACCGCAAGTTCCCGCCTCGGCTTCGCGCCTTCCCGCACGATGGCCGTCGCGCAAAAACTCTACGAGCAGGGGTTCATCACCTACATGCGCACTGATAGTTTGAATTTAAGCAAGGAAGTGCTTCCTGTAATCTACGGCGTGATCGAACAGACGTTCGGAAAAGAATATCTCGCGCCGCGCACGTACGCAACGCGATCCAAGACCGCGCAGGAGGCGCACGAGGCAATACGCCCGACGGATGCGCGAAAAAAATCCGCAGGTGCGAACGAGGAACAAAAAAAACTCTACACTTTGATCCGCGAACGCACGCTCGCATCGCAAATGGCGGAGGCGCGGCTCCTGCGTACCACCGTGACGGCAAATGTCATAAGCGGTAGCCATTCCCTAAATCGCACCGAAGGCGCGGTCGGGCGAAATCGCTCCGCGATTTCTAGCCCCGATTTTTCTGCAACGGGAAGTATTGTGCAGTTTCCCGGCTGGCTTGCCGGCGACCCGCGCGCCCGAGGCGAAGATACGGAACTCCCGGAGGTAAGAGAGAGCGAACCGCTCACCCTCAAAAATATCACGGAGGAGGAGAAGCAAACCGAGCCGCCGCCGCGCTACACCGAAGCGGGACTCGTGAAGGAGCTCGAGAAGCGGGAGATCGGCCGCCCCTCGACCTACGCCTCCATCATCACCACCCTTCAAAAGCGCGGCTACGTCGAAAAGCTCGGCCGGTCTTTGAAACCCACCGACACCGGCGAGGTGGTTTCCGGGTTCCTCGAGCAACACTTCGGTCATTACATCAGCGACTCCTTCACTGCGGAAATGGAAAATGATCTGGACGAGATTGCAGATGGAAAACGTAACTATGTGAAAACGCTCAAAGATTTCTACAGCCCCTTCGCGAAAGACGTCAAAGCAAAAGAAAAAATAGAAAAAGCCACAACGCTCGGCGAAGCGGATGCCGCGCACGTATGCCCGCTCTGTGGAGGTCCTATGGTGGTGAAACTCGGCCGCACGGGAAAATTTTTGAGTTGCAAGCGGTTTCCCGAATGTCTCGGCGCCCGTAAAGCCGACGGGAGTGTAATGGAGCCGCCAAAAGAAATCGGGGAGGTGTGCCCGCGATGCGGGGGCGCAAATCCGCCGGCGGGCGGAGGAAAACTTGTTGAGCGCGAGGGACGATTTGGTTTCTTCATCGCATGCTCGAATTATCCGAAATGCAAATATGTGAAGGAGAGCGAAAACAACTCGAACGGCACCGGCGTGAAATGCCCTGAAGATAGCGGAGAGATCGTCGCGCGACGCGGCCGCTTCGGCCCGTTCTACAGCTGTAAAAACTACCCGAAGTGCAAATTCATCATGAAATCCCGCCCCACGGGAAATACGTGCGATATCTGCGGGGCTTTGATGATGGAGGGCACAAAGACCATCCCCGAACGATGTTCGAATAAATCCTGTCCCGCGCACAACCCCCATAAATTGAAAAGCGAGGACGCACTTCGGAAATAATAAAAACGCCCCCACTATGAAGGGGAGGCGAGTTTTTTTATTTTCGCGTTCGGTCGAGTGGCGCAATGAGCGCCCCGATTACGATCCCCGCAAGGGAACCGAAACCGATACTCGGCAGAATGTCGCCCGAAAGAGCGGCCACCGATGCGGCAAGAACAAAAATGAAAAGCGCGAACGCGCTTTTTTTTCGCTTCTCCGCGCTATCCGCAAGAAACGTACGTCCTATAAGAAAGCGACTGATGGGCGCCGAAATTACGAACGCGACAAGTCCGAGCGCCAGTTCTTTTTCTTCCATGAAGACTCCTTTCGTTGGAAAAATAAAATAAAAAGATCCGCGGGCCACTATACCCCAGCCGCTACGCAGAAGTCAATATCTCGGGCCCTTTCTCGCCCACGTATACCGTATGCTCGAAATGCGCCGCAACCGAACCGTCCGCCGTCGAGAAACTCCCGTCGGGATTTTCTCTCGCCTCGGGCGTCCCCGCGCTCGCCATCGGCTCTATCGCGATCACGAGTCCCGGCTTGATCTCCAAACCTGTTCCCCTCTCGCCATAATTCAAAACCTCCGGATCCTCGTGCGGCGCGAACCCCACACCATGACCCGTGAGACCATTCACGATACGAAACCCTGCGCCCTCTATCGCGCGCGCTATCGCGTACCCCACATCGCCCAGACGGTTTCCCGGCCGCGCCGCGCGAATACCCGCCATAAGCGCTTTTTTTGTCGCCACAATGAGACGCGCGCTCCGCGCCGGAATCTTCCCTACCGCAACCGTGATCGCCGCATCGGTAAAATAACCCCGATAGTCCACACCTAAGTCAAGCTTCACCACATCGCCATCCCGCATCACATAGGCCGAAGGAAGACCATGGACGATCTGTTCGTTCAGGGAAGCGCAGATTGCCGCCGGGTATGGCTCGTCCGCCCATGCCGGTTGATATCCCAAGAATGCCGGCTTTGCTCCTTGTACTCTGATACGCTCCCGCGCGAGATCATCCAAATATTCGAGCGAAACTCCCCGTTTGCATTCTTTCGCTAGCGAATGGAGCGTCTCCGCAAGAATACGCCCCGAGACACGGAGCGCCGCGATATCTTTTTTCGTCTTCAACCGCATTATTTTTTAAGTTGGAGTGGCGGAAGTTTCAACGCTTTCAGTACACCCTGGAAAACCTTGTACGGCGCGGACGTGCCGCGCACCGTTACGACGCGCACACCATGGCGCTTGAGCTTCGTAAGAATCGGCACCGCCTTCGCGTGATACACCTTCAAACGCTCTTTGATGACCGAGGGACTATCCAAACTTCGCACCCGCATAGGCCCGTCGCAGAAAAGGCAGCGCGGATGCTTGCTTCCCGGAAGTTGCTGGAGGCCGCACACCGTGCATACCTTGCGGAGCGAGTTCCGGTGGATGGAATCTTTGGGCGGAATGGAGAGCATCACCACATGCACGTTCTTTTTTCCATAAAGCTTGATGAGTGTCTCGAGAAGACCCTTTCGGCCATTCCCGCCGAATACCTCAAAGTCGGTACGGAACGCACCGCTGAAAACCACGCTTGAGCCGGACCCTGCGATGCGTGCGGACATTTCTTTCACCGTGCCCAAAAACCATTCGGGGTCGCACATTTTGCCGGAGTCGAAAAGCGCGCGCTGCCGCCGAAGCACCGAGCTCTTTTCCGCTCCCGGCGCATGGACGATGGCCTCAATAACACGCCCGCCGTCGAAATGGACGAATCCATACCGGCGCGCGAGAAGCTCCGCCTGCGTCCCCTTTCCCGCCCCGGGAGGCCCGTAGAGAATCACCGCTTGTTTATGCATGGTGGATATATTCTATATAACTTCAGTATCCCATCAAAGTCCCTACGAAGAAGGCTGAGATTTGGGCGTCGCCCCGGAGAAGGCCGCCTGATGAGGAGGGGTGCCGAGCGAGCTAAAAAATCCCCTCGTACTCGCGCACCGTAAGCTGACTTTCCACCTGCTTCAACACCTCGAGCGCCACCGCCACCACAATGAGGAGCGCGGTGCCACCGATCGTCAGGGCCTGGATCCCCGTTACAATCTGGGTGAGATTCGGAAGGATGGCAACCACACCCAAGAAAAGCGCGCCGAAGAGCGTCGTGCGATGGACCACCTTCCCGATCGCGGCAGAAGTCTGTTCACCCGGACGGATGCCCGGAATGAATCCCCCGCTCTTCTGAAGATTCTTCGCAATTTCCTCCGGATCGAACGTTACCGCGGTGTAGAAATATGTGAAGAGCACCACGAGCACAAAATATAAAGCGCTATACACCGTTACGCTCCCGAGGAATCTGCCCACAAGCTCGTTCAAACGAATCGAGAGATCGGGCGAGAAAATCGCCGCCGCCTGCGCCAAAAATTGCGGGAAGAGGAGTAGGGAAACCGCGAAGATGATAGGAATTACACCCGCCTGGTTCACCTTGAGCGGCAGGTAGGTCTGGGCGCCGCCGTACATGCGGTTCCCGCGCACCTGCTTTGCGTACGCGACCGGAATCTTCCGTTCCGCTTCGTTCACAAACACCACGCCCGCCACGACAATCACCGCGAGGATAACGTACGCAAGATAAGTCGGGATCATCGAAGATTGGTAGTTCACCGCCGCGGAAATCACCGCCTGCGGGAGACCCGACACGATGCCGGCAAAGATAAGGAAAGAAATGCCGTTGCCGATCTTATATTCCGTGATGAGCTCGCCGAGCCACATCAACACCACGCTCCCCGCGCTGATCACCACCACGTTCGTTATAAGCTCGAACAAGGAAAGCTCGCCCAACACACCCTGCGATTTCAAAAGGTTCAAAAATCCATATCCTTGGAGCACCGCCAAGGGCACCGTGAGCCAGCGTGAGATGCGATTGAATTTGGCGCGACCCTCGGGACCCTCCTCGTAGTAATACTTTTTGAGATTCGGAAAGATGATGGTGAGAAGTTGCATAATGATGGTCGCCGTGATATAGGGAGTAACACCAAGCATCATAATGGAAAGATTGTCAAGTCCTCCGCCCGAGAAGATATTCAGAAATCCAAAGAGTTGGTTCGAAGAAAAAAATTCCTCGAGCCGCGTCGCGTCGATGCCGGGAATCGGAATCGCGGCGAGCGCGCGAAACACCACGAGAAGCCCCAGTACCGCAAGTACTTTCTTGCGAAGGTCCGGTATTTTGAATATTTGTAGAATCCTATTCATGCCGCTTTTCCGCCCGCCGTTTCGATCGCCTCCTTCGCGCCCGCCGAAACCGGAATGTCTTTTATGATAAGCGCTCGTACAAGCCTGCCGCCACGCACGATTTTCACCCTCTCACCCGCCCGCGGAATGAACCCTTGCGCCGCGAGCGCCGCGCGCGTCACTTCATTCCCCTCAAAACGGGTCAAGTCGCCTGTTTTTACCACCGACGGCGGGTTTGAAATGCGGCGATTTTTCATGCCGCGCAGTTTCGGAATCCGCTGGATGAGATCCCGCTCGGCGGGCCGAATGCGATGTCCCGCACGAGCACCCTGCCCTTTCTCGCCGCGGCCGGCGGTTTTTCCGCGCTTGCCGCCGCGACCCACCCGCTTTTCTTTTTTTCTCCTCAATTGAGGAGATAATTGATGAAGTTGCATATGTTCGTAAAAAATTTAAATTCTATTCTTCAGACCGTTTCAAATTTCGGATTTGCCGTCTCTTCCTTCCGAATCTTTCGTGGATGGAGCGCCGCGAGCGCCGCGAGCGCCGCGAGCGCGTTCGCGATTTTATTTTTGGTGCGCCCGGTGGTCTTCGCTGACACATCACGAACGCCGGCAAGTTCTAGCACCGCGCGGGCCGCCGAACCCGCGATGAGTCCGTGACCTTTCTTCGCCGGTTTGAGACGCACACGCGCCGCGCCATACTTTGCGTCGATTTCATGCGGAATGGTGCGATGTTCCACCAAAGGCACCACAATGAGGCGTTTCTCCCCCTGCCGCTTCGCCTTCTCGACCGCGCTCATCACATCAAGACCCTTACCGATCCCGAATCCCACTTTTCCGCGTCGATCTCCCACCACAACCGAAGCCCGAAAGCTAAATCGCTTGCCTCCCGCCATCACGCGCGCCACCCGCCGCACTTCAAGGAGGCGTTCGTCGTACTCGCTCTTTTTTTTCATCATTGTTCTCTGCATAACATTAATTTACACGAAGAGAGATGCTCTACACCGAAAGCCCACCCGCCCGCACCGCTTCCACAAGCGCTTTTATTCGTCCATGGTACCGATATCCTCCCCGATCCACCGCCGCCTGTGCGATACCGGCCGCTTTCGCGCGATCGGCGAGGGTTTTTCCGACCATGGTAGCCATCGCAGTTTTTGTCCCTGAAGTTTTGTTTCCCGCAGAGAATTCACGCGAAGAAACCGACACCAACGTGCGTCCCGTCGCGTCGTCAATAAGCTGGGCAACGGTAAAACGATTGCTCCGGAATATGGAGAGGCGCGCCCGACCGCTAATTTCCCTTATTTTGTTCCGCACGCGGGAGGCGCGGCGCGCGCGGACGGTTTGGAGCGTGTGTTTCTTTCTGCGCATAGTCTATTTTCCCGCGGACGCGGCGGCCTTCTTTCCCGCCTTCCTCGGAACGACCTCATCCGAGTAGTGAAACCCCTTCCCTTTGTACGGTTCCGGCTTCTTAAGTGCGCGAATCTCCGCCGCCACCTGACCCACCAGCGCTTTATCGGTTCCCTTCACCGTGATGGCGTTGTTTTTTCCCACTTCGAACGAGATGCCTGTGCGCGCGGGAAAATTGACCGGATGCGAAAACCCGAGACTCAAAACCAGTCCTTCTCCTTCTTTCGCGGCGCGGAACCCCACACCTTCAAGGATGAGCGTCTTCGAAAACCCTTCCACTTGCCCCTTGATGGCGTTCGCGATAAGTGCGCGAAGCGTACCCCAGTTCGCCCGCGCCTGCTTGCCGGCCCCGACGGAGGAAACCACAATCGCATCCTCCTTGATTTTTACCTCGGTTCCCGGAAGTGTCCGGATGGCGACGGATTCACTTTTTCCTTTTATCAGAACTGCGCCATCCGCGACCATCGCGGTAACATTCTCGGGAATAATGATTGGTTGTTTGCCTATTTTTGACATATGAGTCGTGATTTTGAATCGAGTCCTTACCAAATTTCAAATAAAAGTTTTCCGCCGACTCGTTCCTTCCGTGCTTCGTGCCCCGCAAGAATTCCCTTCGGGGTCGTCATTACAAGCAGTCCATGACCCTGCTTTACCGATTTCACGTCGCGATATCCGACATAACGCGCCACAGAAGGCGTACTTTTGAACTTCACGTCGCGAATGGGGCGAGAGGCGTTAAACTCAACCTCGATAATTTTTTTCATCGCGCGGCCCTTCACTTCAATGTTTTGCAGAAATCCATAGCGCGCGAGCGTCTTAGCGATTTCAAGATCCGTGACCGTGTACGGCAACTTCGCGGATTTTTTGCCCGCGCGCACCGCGTTTTTGAGTTGGATGAGAAAATTTATATACATCGTACTAATCTTCGCGAATAATCCCACAAATGGCACGAATGACTGTTTCTATCGCAATACTATTCGTGATATTTGTGTCCATTTCGTGCTCATTTGTAACTTACCATGACGCTTTCTTCACCCCCGGAATCTCGCCGCGACTCGCGAGCTCACGAAAACAGATGCGACACATGTTAAAATCCCGCAGATAGCCGCGCCCGCGCCCGCACCGAAAACAGCGGCGCACTATGCGCGTGGAATATTTCGGTGTTTTCTTGGAACGTGCAACAACGGATGTTTTTGCCATGGCGATTGATATTAACCTTTTACCCCCTCCTTTTTCAATGGCATACCGATAGATTCATAGAATGCGATCGCGCGCGCGCGATTCTGCATCCGCGGCACAACTGTGATCTGCAACCCAAACGACACCTTCGACTTCTCGGGATTGATCTCGGGAAACACATACTGCTCGCGGATGCCGACATTGAGATTACCGCGCGCATCCACGTTCGAGCGGTCGAGACCTCGAAAATCCTTCACGCGCGGGAGCACGATGCGGATAAGTTTTGTGAGAAACTCGCGCATACGAACGCCCCGAAGCGTCACCTGAAGTCCCACTACGTCACCCGCCCGCGTCTTAAAACTTGCCACCGCTTTCCGGGCGGCGCGCGATGCCGCTTTCTGTCCGGTAACGGCCGCAAGCGATGCGGCAACTTCCGGCAACACCTTCTCATCGAACTGCGGGAGTGTGCGCGCGCGACCCACGCCGATATTTACGACGATTTTTTCCAAATCATTGTCTTTGCGAAATTGTTTTGTCATTGTATGGGACGTAGAGGACTTATGAGTCTTATATGGAATTCCCGCAACGCTTACACACGCGGACGCGATCTTTCTCTTCTTTTTTCACTCCAAACCGCACGCCACGGTTGCACGTTCCGCAGAAGAGGGCCACCGCGCCGACCGGCACGGCGCGGGGAACGGAAACCATTTCTCCTTTTTCTCCCTGCCGCCGCGGCCGCACGTGCTTTTTCGCAAGATTCAAACCCTCCACCACAATGCGACCAAGAGAGGGCGCCGTCTGGAGCACTTTACCCGACTTCCCGCGATCCTTGCCCCGAAGCACGACGACGGTATCGCCTTTTTTTATTTTTAGTTTCATAAAAATTTACTAATTTACACGAATAAATCCACTAATTTTGCTAATGATTGAATAATTCGTGATATCCGTGCGGCTCTTCGTGGTCATTCGTTATACAAGTTCCTCGGCAAGCGACGCGATCGTGTGGTATCCTTTTTCTTTTATCTCGCGCGGGATAGGTCCAAAAATGCGGGTGCCTTTCGGTTCCTGCTTTTCAATAATGACCGCGGCATTGTCGTCGAAACGAACCACGGTGCCGTCTCGGCGCCGAATCGGCGCACGGCTCCGCACCAACACGCACCGCACCACATCTTTTTTCTTCACCTGCTTCCGCGGTTCCGCGGTCTGAACTGACGCCACGAATACCTCGCCGATACGCGCGTAGCGCTTGCGCGAACCGCCGAGCACACGAAAACAACGCACGGTTTTCGCTCCGCTGTTGTCCGCTACTTTCAATATCGCTCTTTCTTGAATCATATTGAGGTAAATCCTAAATTCTAATATCTAAACCCTAAATACCGATTTTATCGAGTATCCTCGACGCAGTCGGGACAAATTCGAAATTCGAATGTTCCAAACGGTTTGGGATTTCGGGCTTTGGTCATTATGGTTTGTTTAAGATTTAGGGTTTTGTGCTTCGGATTTTCCTATAATTACCCAACGTTTGTCCTTGCTCATCGGCCGGATTTCTTTAATAACCACCTTGTCCCCCGCATGGTATTCTTCGCGTTCGTCGTGCGCCTTGAAGCTCGCCGTTGCTTCATACCGTTTTTCGTAACGAGGGTGTTGTTTGATCCGCGTCACTTCCACCACGCGGGTTTTTTTCATTTTATCGGAAACAACGATGCCGATGAGCGTTCTCATGTTTTAATTTTTATCACTCGCCCCTCCTTGAGGAGTGTTTTGAGTTGAGCGATGCTTTTCTTCACTTGCCGAATTTCGCGTATATTCTTCACTTTGCCCGCCGCTAAGTCAAATTGGAGCGTTTCTTTCCGCGCCGCAAGCTCGCGAATCTCTTTCATGAGATCCTCCGCATTCTTCCCGCGGCGAGCGATGAGTTCCTTCGTTTTCATAGCTCAAGATTTGACCACCACCCGGGTACCGACCGGAAGTTTAAACCCTGCGCGTCTCAACGCCGCGCGCGCAGTTTCTTCTTTCACGCCGTCAATTTCGAAAAGGATGCGACCCGGCTTCACCGGAAACACATAGTGATCCACCTCACCCTTGCCTCCTCCTAAGGTAACCTCGGGCGGGAGCTTGGTAATGGGTTTGTCGGGAAAAATACGGATCCACATCTTACCTTCCTTCGCGAGCGTGTGGCTCACCGCTTTGCGCGCCGCTTCAATCTGATTGCCGGTTACCCACGCGGCGGAAGTGGCCTGAAGCCCGAAACGCCCATAACCAAGCGTGGTGCCGCGCGTCTCGACAAGGCGGCGGCGCGAGCGTCCTTTTTGCTGTTTGCGAAATTTTTGTTTCTTTGGCTGTAACATGTTTACCAATATTCACAATGGTCACATTCGCGCCGATTCGCGATCATTTTTCTTTTCAAATACATCGCCTTTATAAATCCATATCTTCACCCCAATCGTGCCGTAGGTGTTGAAGGCGGTGGCCTCCCCATAATCAACGTTTGCACGGAGCGTCTGGAGCGGCATGCGCCCTTTCGCGAGCCATTCGTTACGCGATATTTCCGCGCCATTCAGGCGGCCCGAGAGACGGATTTTCGCTCCCTGCGCTTCGCGGTTCTGCATAGTCGTCTCAAGAGTTCGTCTCATAACCCGCCGGAATGGGAGTCGCTTTTCGATGTCGAACGCCACCTGCTGGGCGACTACCGCCGCGGAAACATCGGATCGTTTCAACTCTTCGATGTTAAGGTTGAGATTCAAAACCGCCGTGCCGCCCGATCCTGATGCGCGGGCGGGCACTACGCCGATTTTCGCGCCGCGCCGGCATTTCTTAATGGTTTCCAAAAGTCCCGCCCGCAATTCCTCAATGCCCTTTCCGCCGCGGCCGATGATGAGTCCGGGACGCGCGGCACGGACTATAACCCGGATCGCGCCACTCGTCCGCTCTATCTCGATCGATGCAATACCCGCCTGGAGCACTTTCTCGCGAAGGTAGCGGCGAATATGAAAATCCTCCTCCAAAAAGTAGCGGAGGTTTTTGTGGTAGAACCAGCGGTTCTGCCACGGGAGACTGATGCCAATACGATAAGCGTTCGGTTTTACTTTTTGTCCCATGTTTAAAACACTAATGTACACGAATGGCTTCCACGAATGCCGCGAACGGGCATGGGCGATGGGCGATAATTATTTGTGATATTCGTGTTCATAATTCGTGAATATTCGTCATACAGCTTTCCGGCGAAATACGCGCTTCGCAAAACCTCTTTTTTCGCTCTCTTGTCCCTCGCGCTCCTCATGGACATGGTCATGCTCCCGCGTACCCGTCTTTTTCCCGCCCGTTTTTTCCTGCGGTTTCACCGCTTCCTTGATTGTGAATCGCGCGGGTTTTGGCGCGGCGAGCATGCCGAGCACGATAGATACATGACTTGTTTTTCGTTCAATGGGGCTCATGGCGCCGCGCGCGCGGGGCATCCACCGCTTCGATTTTGGCCCTTGATCCACTCTTATCTCCTTCACGAAAAGCGCGTGCGGTTCCCGTTTTAAAACCACTCGTGCGTTCGCCGCCGCGGAACGGAGGAGTTTTAGAATTGGCATCGCGGCGCTGCGGGACATGAGTAAAAGCTGGGCTTCGGCTTCTGAAACCGAGAGACCGCGAATGACATCAGCTACCGCGCGCGTTTTGCGCGGCGCGGCGCGAAGATAGCGAAGATAGGCGTGTGCGGAAGAAGTCATGATAATGATATGATTTTATTTTTTCGCGGCCGGGGCAGCTTTCTGCGCCGCGGAGGTTTCAAGCTCGCGTTGCATTTTTCCGCCGTGCTTCACGAATTTGCGCGTTGGCGAGAATTCGCCCAAGCGATGACCGACCATATCTTCGGAAACGGGGACGGGGAGGAACTCTTTCCCGTTGTGGACGAGAAAAGTAAAGCCCACCATCTCCGGAGCGATTTCCGAATCCCGCGACCAAGTCTTAATCGGCGCGGCTTCTCCCGGGTTTTTCCCGGCAATCTTTTTTACGAGTTTTGGGTCCACCCACGGACCTTTTCGTTGAGGACGAGTCATGGCTGAAAATTATCGCCGGCGGCGGGAAACAATGAGCGCGCGCGACCACTTTTTCTTGTTGCGGGTTTTCCGCCCGCCCGTAATATTACCCCATTTATCCTTTGGACGCTTGGTGCCGCGTTGAGTGCTTCCTTCACCGCCGCCATATTTGTGATCGCGCGGGTTCATGGCTTTTGCGCGGGTGGTAGGACGCACGCCAAGCCATCGGGAACGCCCCGCCTTGCCTATCGCGACGAACGAATGCTCGGGATTTGAGACCGCCCCCACGGAGGCATATCCGCGCGCGAGCACTTTTCGAACCTCGCCCGAAGGCATCTTGAGGTGGGTATATCGATCTTCATTCGCGAGTACCTGCAATGAGGCGCCCGCAGAGCGGGCGAGCGCGCCTCCGCGGCCGGGAAATATTTCCACGTTATGGATGAAAGTGCCGACCGGAATGCGCCGAAGCTCCAACCGATTCCCCGGTTTCAAAGGAGCTTCGGGAGCCGCGACGATCGTATCCCTCACCGCGAGTCCTTGTGGCGCGAGAATATAGCGACGCGCCCCATCGCGGTAGATAATCCGCGCGATAAACGCGGTGCGGTACGGATCGTATTCGATGGTTTCAACGCGCGCGGGAATGTTCCGCTTTTCCATTTTAAAATCCACCACGCGGTAGAGTTTCTTGTTGCCACCTCCTTGGTGACGCATGGTGATGCGGCCATGATGGTTGCGACCTGCGCGAGCAACAAGGCGCTTGGTAAGCGGTTTCCACGGCTCTGTCACGGTGAGGATCCGGTAGTCGATCCCCTGCATGTGGCGGCGCGAAGGCGTGGTGGGATGGTAGGTCTTCATATTATTTAAGATTAATGACGGCACCCTTCACGAGGGTCACCAACGCTTTCTTCGTAATAATTCCTTCGTGAGTCCGCCCGTGGAAAAATCGGCGCGCCGCGCGGCGCCGCACAATGTTCACACGCGTCACTCTCACGCCATACCGGCGCTCCACTTCTTCTCTTACCGACCGCTTGTTCGCCTCGTCACGCACCACGAACACGTAGACATTCTTTCCTTCAAGCCGCGTGCTTTTTTCACTCGCGCGCGGGCGAACCAACACACGACGCATTTCGCTCAAAGGAGCGCCGCCCGTGCCGACGTTTCGGCGGGCGGGCGCGGAAGCGGTCCCGGAGGCGTGTGCAACGGAATCGCGCGCGCGACCCTGAACGGGACGAGCTTCATCTTTTTTTGTTTTCTTGGAAAAAATTCCCATACTTTTCTAAAATTTTTATTTTCCCAAACGCTTTTTTAAGACTTCCAATGCATGTTTTTCGACAAGAAGCGTACGGTGCGCCACACACACATAGGCGTGCAGATCGGCGGCACTTATCGCATCAACTTTCCCGATGTTCCGGCTGGCGCGCGCGAGCGCCGGGGCGGGTTTTGCGGAAACGAAAAGCGTGGAGTTTGCACCGAAATTCCTTATGAGCCCTGCGACTGTTTTAGTCTTCGCCGCCGGCAAGGCGAGCGTATCGAGTATCATTATCTCCCCGTCCTTCATTTTTTTCGAAAGTACGGCACGAAGCGCCGCGCGCTTCATGCCACCGTTCACTTTTTTTGAAAAATCGCGCGACGTAAGAGGCCCATGGGTGACGCCCCCACCCCGCCACAATGGAGACCGGCGGGATCCGTGCCGCGCGCGACCGGTGTGCTTCTGTTTCCACGGTTTCTTTCCTCCGCCCGCGACTTCGCTCCGCCCCTTCGCGTGCGCGACTACGTTGCGCTGGTTTGCCATAAACGCCGTCACCACCTGGTGCACCGTACGTGGGGCCCACCGTGCGCCAAAGAGGCCGGCGGGGAGTTCCACCGTTCCCACTTTCTCATGCGCTTGATTGAATATGTCCGCCGTTGTCGTCATACCGTGACTATTGCACTATCTTGATTTCCACCTTTCCTCCCCGCGGACCCGGCACCGCGCCCCGCACAAAAAGAAGACGAGCGTCTTTCTTACTCTCAACAATGGAGAGATTCTTCGTCGTCACTCGCGCGTTTCCCATGTGCCCGGCCATTTTACGCCCGGGAAGAACGCGCTGTGGCGCGGTGGGGCCCAAAGAACCGGGCGCGCGAAGTCGGTCTTTTTGACCGTGGCTCTTCGGCCCGCCGTGGAACCCGTGACGCTTCACGACGCCCTGAAATCCCTTACCCTTGCTCGTACCCGCGACCGCGATCCGCTTCCCTTCTTGAAGATCATCCCAGGTCTCCGGTGCGACCGTCGCGGAAATCATAAGAGCCGTGACGGGTATTGCCTCGTCGCTTTTCCAAATCGTCGTCATGTTCACTTTGGTAGCCGCTATTTTTACCATACTTCCACCCCGGCTCGCGAAATTTCCCGAACCGAATAAAAATACCCGCGCTTCAGGCGGGTGGTTTCGATGTTTCACGAGTGCCTCCTAAAGCCTCATTATCCTATCCGAAAGAGGTGATACCGTCAAGCCCTACTTCTCAAAAAAGAACGACTCCAACCTAAGGTCGGAGTTGTTCAGAACAATGTCGCAAAACGATCAACTCATTTTAATCTCAACATCCACCCCGGCAGGTAAATTAAGATCGGAGAGTGATTCAACCGTTTTTGGATCGGGATTCAGAATGTCAAGAATACGCTTATGGACCCGCAGTTCGAAAGCTTCGCGCGATTTCTTGTGCACGAAAGTCGAGCGGTTCACGGTGTACTTCTTAAATTCGGTGGGGAGCGGCGTGGGCCCAATCACTTCGCCTCCCTGCCGCCGAATAGCCTCGATGATTTGGCGCACCGAATTGTCGATGAGCTTCGCGTCGTAAGATTTCACCCGAAGGCGGATGCGTTCCTTATGAACTTCAGCTTCTTTCTTTTTCATTACCGTGAATGTTCACGAACAACCCCACGAATATCACGAACGGTTCGCGACGTTAGTGTTTATTTAAGAATCTTCGTCACCGCACCCGCACCCACCGTCTTGCCTCCCTCGCGGATCGCAAAACGCTGCTTTTCCTCGAGCGCGACGGGCGCGATAAGTTTCACGGTGATTGACACGGTATCGCCCGGCATCACCATCTCGACACCCGCGGGAAGAATCACCTCGCCTGTCACGTCAGTCGTGCGAATGTAGAACTGCGGCTTGTAACCCTTGAAGAACGGTGTGTGTCGGCCGCCCTCTTCCTTCGAGAGTACATATACCTCCGCTTCGAACTCCGTGTGGGGCGTGACCGATCCCGGTTTTGCGATAACCTGCCCGCGCTCCACATCTTCCTTCTTCAATCCACGGAGGAGAATACCCACGTTGTCGCCCGCCTGCGCTTCATCCAAAGTCTTTTGGAACATCTCGACGCCCGTCACTACTGTTTTCTGGGTCGGCTTGAGACCGATAATTTCCATCTCGTCGTTCACCTTCAAAATCCCCCGCTCGACGCGGCCCGTGCAGACGGTACCGCGGCCCTCGATGGAGAAAATATCTTCGATCGGCATGAGGAACGGCTTATCTTTGTCGCGAACCGGCTCGGGAATGAACTCATCGATTGCTTTCACGAGTTCCAAGATCGGCTTTGCCTCTTCCGAGTCCGCCGAATTTGATTCGAGCGCCTTTAAGGCTGATCCCCGGATCACCGGGGTCGTGTCGCCCGGAAACTGATATTTTTTCAAGAGTTCCCGCACCTCGGATTCCACGAGGTCAACAAGCTCCTTGTCGTCCACCATGTCAACTTTATTGAGAAACACCACGATGGCCGGCACGCCAACCTGACGCGCCAAAAGAATGTGTTCGCGCGTCTGCGGCATAGGGCCGTCCGCGGCCGAAACCACGAGAATCGCGCCGTCCATCTGCGCGGCGCCCGTGATCATGTTCTTGATGTAGTCCGCGTGACCGGGCGCATCCACGTGCGCATAGTGACGCTTCTCGGATTCATACTCGGAGTGGTGGAGGGCGATCGTGATGCCGCGCGCCTTTTCTTCGGGCGCGTTGTCGATCATGTCTACCTTCTCCTCCTTCTTCGTCAGACCTTTCATAAAGAGCACGTGCGTCATCGCCGCCGTCAAGGTGGTCTTGCCGTGGTCGACGTGCCCGATGGTCCCCACATTCACGTGAGGCTTCGTCCGTTCAAACTTCGCTTTCTCTGCCATAAAAATTAGTTTCTCGTTTTTAGCTTTTAGTTTTCAACCCCTCAAACTAATCGCTAACAACTGATTCATATTCACTCCCTTTTCGACTGTAAAGGGGAACGTTTGCGTTGGCCACTCCATACTCGCGTATCCGCGAAAAACTGTCAACCCCATTCAAAAAACGCCATCCCTTTTTCGGGATGGCGCAACTCAACAACTGAAATGGCTCCGGACCGCCTCCGCATACACCTTCGTGAAAAAGTCCACGGAAGCGTTCCAAAAAAATACGTTACGAGAGGAGAGTTTGTGGATTTTCCTCCAGCGGATGCGGCGCGTACCCGTTCCCACGCAACGGAGCGTGATGGAAATTCGCCGTAACGAGGTCGCATGAGCCAGCCTAATGAACACGCGCGTGCGGGACGTTTCGAATACCGTCGCCACGCGGTTTTTTATTGCGGCTCCGTTCTTTCCGCCGCAATCCCACGCCTCGAAACGCTTGAGCGCGTTCCCTTGCGCGAGAAGTTCCAAAATACGCGCCGCGGTCTTCGCGCGGTGCAAGGCGCGCAGATAATGCATGCGCGCAAGTTGATCTTCCATGAAAACCTCCCAAAATTACTAAGAAGAAAAATAACATCTCTGCGCCGCCCGTCAATAACAAAGCGCCGGCGCGCTTCCTGCGCCGGCATTCCCTGAACATGATACGCGATGGAGTTTATTCCCTACTTCTTGATTCTTCCTTCGATTACCTGCTGGGCAACGTTTCCGGGAACTTCGTCATAATGACTAAATTCCATCGTGAACGATCCGCGTCCCTGCGTCATTGAACGCAAATTTGTCACATAGCCGAACATCTCGGCTAATGGCACGTCCGCGTCCACTACACGCGCCATGCCACGCTCTCCCATTGCGGTAATCTTCGCGCGCCGCGAGGAGAGATCACCTGTCACGTCTCCCAAAAACTGGTCGGGCGCGATAACCTGCACCTTCATCACCGGCTCAAGCAGCACGAGCTTTGCCTTTTTAGTGGCTTCTTGGAGCGCCATCGAAGCCGCGATTTTGAAAGCAAATTCCGAAGAATCAACGTCATGGTACGACCCGTCGTAGAGCGTCACTTTCAAGTCCGTCATCGGGTACCCCGCAAGCACACCCTTCCCGGTAGCCTCCTCCAAACCTTTCTCTACGGGCGCGATGAATTCATGCGGAATCGCGCCGCCCTTGATCTCGTCCACAAACTCATACCCCTTCCCGCGTTCCATAGGTTCCACTCTGATCTTCACATGACCGTACTGACCGCGACCACCCGACTGGCGAATATATTTGCCTTCCGCATCGGCTTTCCCCTTGATGGTTTCCTTGTACGCCACCTGCGGACGCCCTACATTCGCTTCCACATTGAACTCGCGCTTCATGCGATCCACGATGATCTCGAGATGCAGTTCACCCATGCCCGCAATGAGAGTCTCGCCCGTTTCCGCGTCGCCCGACACGCGGAACGTGGGATCCTCCTCGGCGAGACGCCGGAGCGCAACACCCATCTTCTCCTGGTCGGCTTTCGTTTTCGGCTCGATACGAATAGTGATAACCGGCTCGGGGAACGTGATGCGCTCGAGCGCGATGGGTTTCGCGGGATCCACCAAACTGTCCCCCGTCGTGGTGTTCTTGAGCCCCACAATGGCGCCAATATCTCCCGCATAAATCTCTTCCACCTCTTCGCGATGGTTCGCGTGCATCCGCATGATGCGCCCCACCCGTTCCTGCGATCCCTTCGTCGCGTTCAAAATGTAGCTTCCCCGTTTCATGATGCCCGAATAAACGCGGAAATAGGTCAAGGACCCCACGAACGGATCCGCGGCGATCTTGAACGCTAAGGCCGCGAACGGTTCATCGTCGGACGGCATGCGCGTTTCTTCAGCATGCGTATCAGGATGTGTTCCTTTGACCGGCGGAAGATCAACGGGAGACGGGAGGTAATCCACCACAGCGTCCAAGACAAGCTGGACGCCCTTGTTCTTGAGCGCCGAGCCGCAAAGAATCGGCACCAAGCGTACCTTCAAGGTTGCGGCTCGAAGCGCTTTCTTGAGCGCTTCGAGAGAGGGTTCCTTTCCTTCCAAATATTCGTGGAGAAGCGCGTCGTCGGTCTCCGCTATTTTTTCGATGAGCTCGTGGCGATACCGCTCCACCGATTCTTTCATATCTGCGGGAATTTCTCCTTTTACGATCCGCTCGCCCCGCTCTCCTTCGAAACGGTATGCGGTGCGCGTAAGCAAATCCACCACCCCCTCGAACGTTCCTTCGATGCCAATGGGAAGCTGAAGGATCGCAAGATTTGTGGTGAGCCGCTCGCGGATAGATTGGATGTCATGCTCGAAATTTGCGCCCATCCGATCGAGTTTATTAATAAAACAGACGCGTGGCACATGGTACTCATCCGCATAGCGCCAGTTGGTTTCGGACTGCGGTTCCACGCCCGCCACGCCGTCGAATACCACCACCGCGCCGTCCAGCACGCGAAGCGACCGCTTCACCTCGACCGTGAAGTCGATGTGGCCCGGCGTGTCGATAAGGTTGATGCGGTGCTCCCGTTCCTTATGATTTACTTGTACCGAGCTCGTCGAGGGATCGCCCACTACATAAGTCGGGGTCCAGAAACAAGTGGTGGCCGCAGAGGTGATGGTAATCCCGCGCTCACGCTCCTGCTCCATCCAGTCCATCACGGTGTCGCCTTCGTGCACCTCGCCGATCTTGTGCGAGACGCCGGTATAAAAAAGCACCCGCTCGGACACGGTGGTTTTCCCCGCGTCAATGTGAGCGATAATTCCTATATCGCGGACTCTTTCGATTGGATATAGTCGTGGCATATAACGGATTACCGTCGCCAAAACGAATCAAATCCGCCCGCCGAGAGGCGAACGCACGACCTGTAAAATTTTCCTGCGAAACAATTGCTATGCATACCGCTATCTTCGCAGGAGCGAAGCGAACGCTCTGTTCGCTTCCGCCATACGATGCATGTCCTGTTTCTTTTTAATCGCGCTCCCTTCGTTCTTCGCGGCAAGGATAAGTTCTTCGGCGAGTCGCTCCGCCATCGGCTTCCCTTTCTTCCCGCGCGCCGCCGCGATGATCCATCGGGTTGCGAGATAAAACTTCCGCTCGGGACGCACCTCCTGCGGAATTTGATAATTCGCGCCTCCCACGCGCCGCGACACCACCTCAACGAGGGGGGTGGCGTTCTCGAGCGCGCGTTCAAAGACTTTTACGGGATCCTCCTTCGCTGTTTCTTGCACCTTCGCGAACGTTCCGCGCATCAGTTTCTCCGCAACAGATTTTTCCCCGTCTTTCATGAGGTAGTTTACAAAACGGCCGATGTCGAGCCTGTTGTATTCAGGATCGGCGGTGCGCGCGGGACGCTTGAAATTTTTTCGTCTCATACCCTACTTGACCTCCTTGGGCGTTTTTGCGCCGTACTTCGACCTCTGCTGTTTCCGATTCTGGACACCGCCCGTGTCGAGAACACCGCGGACAATATGATCCCGCACACCGGGCAAATCCTTCACGCGGCCTCCGCGAATTACGACCACCGAATGCTCCTGTAGGTTATGTCCCTCCCCTGGAATATAGGCAGTTACCTCCATACCATTCGTAAGGCGGACGCGCGCGACTTTCCGCAAGGCCGAGTTCGGTTTCTTCGGCGTCGTGGTGAATACCTTCACACACACGCCCCGCTTGAAGGGCGACGGCGAATTCACCGGCCGATTCTTCAGATAATTGAAATAAAAACCGAGCCCGGGGGTTTTGTCCTTCCCCGCAGTTCTCGCGCGACCTCGCTTGATAAGTTGGTTTACGGTAGGCATTAAAAAATGCGTGCCTGCACGCGACAAGAGTGTACCAAGGAAGCGCGGGAGAGTCAATCAAACGCCGAGAAAGAACCCCGCGACGGCTCGAATAATCGGGATGATGATCTCGATGCCGAAAAATATAAAAAAGAGCAAGACAAAGAACCCATAGCGTTCAAGGAACGCGCGCAGTTCGTACGCACTCTGCGGCAAAAGCCAAAAAAGCACCTTTGAGCCGTCGAGGGGTGGAATGGGCATAAGATTGAAAATCGCGAGCCATACGTTCACCACCACCACCTGCGCGATGAGTGACGGGAAAAGTTCACCCACCGCATTCATCCCTTCACCGGAAGAGAAAAATCGGAAGAGAAGTCCGAACACGAGTGCGAGGAGAAGATTCGAGACCGGCCCCGCCGCGGCAACCAGCGCGCCATCGCGCACCGGACGCTTGAGGTTCCGCGGATCGTACGGCACCGGCTTCGCCCATCCAAAGACAACCCCGCCCGGCAGAAGCGAGAGCATCAAGGGGAGTATCACCGAACCGAAAAGATCAAGATGCTTGAGCGGATTCAAGGTAAGCCGCCCCGCGAGTCGCGCGGTCGGATCACCTAAACGTTCCGCGATTGCTCCGTGCGACACCTCGTGGATCACCACCGAGAAGATGAGCACGATGACGGAAAAAACAACTTCCATGCCATCATCATACTTGACCGATTCAAAATTACCAATTACTAATTACTAGGTCATGAGAGCCTGCGCGCGCTGTAAAAAATCTTTCATCATGGGGGGGAGAAAGCGAACCTCCAGTGGAGTCGCGTGATGGGCGGCACGCGGAAACTACTCTGCACAAATTGCATCAAAACGCTCACCCGGAAGGGAGCGGGAGCAAAGAAATAAATAGAGTTGCAAATCCACTCTTGGATAGACGGGGAGTCGTATAGTGGCAGTACGCAAGGCTGGGGGTCTTGTAGCCCGGGTCCGATTCCCGGCTCCCCGACTGAACGAAGTGAAGGAGGCGTTGAACACGAGAGTGTGAAGGTGCCGACAGAAAATCAAAAACCACCTCGCGCGAGGTGGTTTTTGATCGGAAGTTCTGCCTCATGATTCCCGGCGTCTGACCTACGTGGGTTTCCGCAATTCCGATTCACGAACCGGAACGATTAAGAATCCCTTTTCAAATTAATTTGATCCGGAATCTAAAAGCAGGACTTCCTATCCCTATTATACCCCCACCACAACCCGTGAAAGTGGATAAGTATTTGACCTCGCCTCTAATAGAGAATAGCGTCGCCTACGAGCCGGTAATTCAAGATCTCTTCAGGTCTGAACCACAGCACAATCTCGGCTTCCGCCTCTTCCGCAGACCCCGAGGCATGCACGATGTTCCGCGTGGCGCGGTTATCCTCATCCGAAACCTCATAGGAATCAATGGTGAAGTCTCCGCGGATGGTCCCCACGTCCGAAGTGAGAGGTTCCGTCCCTCCGGTGATCTTCCGGACCACCCCTACCGCGTGCATCCCTTGCCACACCATGGCAACAACGGGTCCCGACGTCATAAATTTTCTTAATTTCGCGAGTGTAATCTCTCCCACTTCCAAAGGATTTTTAGAAGGAGGCGTGAGCCCCTTCTTTTGGTAGGAATCAATGGTTTTCTGTCCTGACTTCCGTTTCCAATCTGGGTCCAGAAGATAATGTCGCTCCGCGAGCGATTCATCCGCGGTCATCATTTTGAGCCCCACAAGTTTTAAGCCGGTGCGTTCATAACGCCCCACGACTTCACCGATTAATCCGCGCTGGACGCCGTCCGGTTTTACGATCACAAGCGTGCGTTCTTTTTTATTTGCCATTTTTCTTTTTTGCGGACTCTTTTTTTATTTCCAACCCTAACTCATCTAATTGTTCCTTCACAACCTCCGAAGGTGCACGCATCATAAGATCGCGCCCATCGCCGGTTTTTGGAAACGCGATCACCTCGCGGATGTTCGGCTCGTTCTCAAGGATCATCACCAACCGATCGAGGCCCCACGCGATACCGCCGTGCGGCGGCGCGCCGCGCGCAAGAGCGTCAAACATATGTTTGAAGCCCTGCGGATCTTTGTGGCCGATAATGTTGAGAACCGCGATAAGCCCCTCCGCCGTGTGATTGCGAATACTCCCGCCGCCGATCTCCCATCCGTTCAGTATCACGTCGTACTGCGACGTGAGAATGTCGCCGATATTTTTCCTCGCGAGAAGATCTTCCATGAACTCCTCCTTCGGCGCGGAGAATGGATTATGGGTGAAAGTCCACCCGCCTTTGTCGGTCTTTTCAAAGAACGGGAAATCCACGATCCACGCGAACGCGAGAAGATTCGGATCGTTTTTATCATTCCGGAGGTCGGGCCGGTCGGTGCTATATTTTTCCATCGCCTCCGCATACGTGAGACGCGGGAACGGCTTTTCTTGTATTTTCTTTTCCGGATAAAGCTTCTCCACGATCGCGATCAAAACTTCTTCGTTGAGCGCCATTACGTCCTCGCGCTCCACAAAACTCATCTCGAGATCGAGCTGGGTAAATTCCGGCTGACGGTCGCCGCGCGTGTCCTCGTCGCGGAAACACCGCGCGATCTGGAAATATCGCTCGAATCCCGCCACCATCAAAAGCTGTTTGTACTGCTGGGGTGATTGCGGGAGCGCATAAAACCACCCTTTTTCAATACGGGAGGGCACAAGATAATCACGCGCGCCCTCGGGCGTGGACTTTGTGAGAATCGGCGTTTCTATCTCCGTAAAATCCCGCTCCGCAAGAAAATTCCTTATAAATTGCGTTATGTTTGCTCGGTGCCGGAGGTTTTTCTGGAGCCGCGCGCGCCGAAGGTCGAGATAGCGAAGCAACATTCGCGTCTCTTCGTTGACCTCGTACCCGTCGCCTTGAATGGGAATGGGGATTCCCTCCCCTCTTATTTGATTCAAGAATGTGAACGACGTGACCTGCACCTCGTAGTAGCCAAGCCGGTGCGGCAACTTTTCGTTCACCATCCCCGCGGGACGCGCTTTTACGATCCCGCGTACCTCGATCACGTCTTCTCCTCGTATCTCTCCCGCGTTCGTGATTTCCTCTTTGAGCACCACCTGCACGATCCCGCTCCGGTCGCGGAGATCAATAAATACAAGTTTACCGTGGTCGCGACGCGTGTCCGCCCATCCTTTGAGCGTTACTTCTTTGCCCTCTCTTTCTGGAATATCCCGCGCGAGCGTCCGTTCCATGGTTGATTACGTTATCACTATTGTACCCCGCCCGTTACCTTTCATCAAAAACGCGTAGGCGGCCATTTTCTACCCGTACCGTGATTGTCCCATCGCGGTCCGTGCGGTAGATTTTTGTCCCCACCGCTTCAAGGCGCGCGAGTGCCTCTTTGGTTGGGTGGCCGTAGGAATTCTTCCCGACCTCAATTGCGGCAAGCGCCGGCCGCACCGTGGCGAGGAATTGCGCATCGGAAGAAAATTTCGATCCGTGGTGTGAAACTTTGAGCACATCGAAGGGAACGTCGATAATTTTTGCGACCGCCCGTTCCACCTCCGCCCCGATGTCCGCGGTGAAAAGAAAGCGCGCGCCGCCGGCGGACGGATCCGACTCGAATGCAAGCACAAACCCCGTGTCATTCTTCTCCTTCGCGTGCGCGAGCGCTTCGTCGGGCGAGAGCACGGTAACAATATTTTCCGCATATCGAACACGGTCGCCGGCGCGGAGTGTGATGCGGCGCACGCCGCGTTCCTCGAGAATTCGCGCCAACGTCGAGTAGGCATCAACTTCTTTCGTTACGCCGGTTTCAAGAAACGCGCCAACGTCGTAGCGCGTGAGGAGATCAATAAACCCACCATAGTGGTCAAGTTCGGGATGGGTAAGCACCACGAGTTCAATCGTGCGATCAATCGGTGGCATGATTTCCCCGAGCGCCGCGAGGAGCCGCCCGTTCGGCGGCCCACCATCAATCAGAATCTGCACGCCGCGCTCCAGCTCGATGAGTGATGCGTCGCCCTGTCCCACGTCGAGGAATGAAACCGAAGCACCGCCATTTTCCCCGCCTTCCGCGCCAAGCACACCGAAAAGGAAGGCGTCGAGGATAATGAGCGCCACAAGCACGAGGAACGTGCGTCGTCTAGATTTTTCGAGGAATGAAGCGATTTCGGCGAACATAATACACAAATACGACGATCGCCCCGTAGTAAAGCAAGACTGTGCCGAGAGAAAACGTCGGCCCCACCGGTATGGCGAGGGTTGCAAATAATTCGATTACGAACGTCTGAAATTTGAGGAAGAGGAGCGCCACAAGCGCAATGAGTTTTGAAAGAAATAGCGAAACAAGCGAAACTCCCGCGAGGATAAAACCAAGCCCCATCGTGAGCGGCACCACTTCAAGAACCAGAAGGTTCGCGGCGAGCGAGGTAACGCTCACACTCCCGAAGGTATGGATGAGGAGTGGCGCGACCGCAAATTGCGCCGACGCGGTCGTCGTGAGGTTTTCACGCCACGAGAAAACACCCCGCCCATGATCCCTTCCCCATCCAAAAAACCGGTCGAGCGCGGGCTTGAGATATACAATCCCGAGAAGCGCGAGGAATGAAAGTTGGAATCCGAGGTCAAATGCGAGCACCTTCGGATTTACGAGCACCATCGCGAGCGCCGCGAGTATGATTATATTTCTCGTGCTTGCGCGACGTCCCACATGAGACGCGAGAAGCGCGATCGCCCCCATTACCGCCGCGCGCACCACCGAAGCCTCGGCGCCCGTCATAAGCACGAACGCAAGCACCACCCCGAGCGTAGCGATAAACGCGCTGCGGCGCGGGAATACGAAAAGCAAAAACCACATCACGTATTGAATGACCACCGAAATGTTGTAACCCGAAAGCGCGGTGATATGCGTGGTGCCGCTCTTCGCCATCGCGGCGCGGAATTCTTCCGAGAAATCCTCGCGCGCCCCGACCGTAACGCCCGCCATGAGCGCGGCTTCTTTCGCGGGAAGCGTCCGGCGGAAAGCATCAACGATTTTATCACGGAACATATAGAGTGCGGCGCGGAACGATAAGTTTCCGGATTCGTGCGCGAAAATTTTAGGAAACGCCATCACCCCGCGTATCCGTTCTTTCGCGAGGTAGGTGCGATACGAATCGGAAAACGGTTTCTCGATACGCCCCTCGAACATCGCGCGATCGCCGTACGAGAACGCAGGATAGGCCGGGAGTTTTGCGAGAACGCGGATATTGTACCCTTCAAGCGCGAACACGGCCTCCTGCGTCCCTTCTTTCACCGTCGGATGCGACACCACCGCGACACGAAACGTCCGTTCGTCTTCCGGGAGCGGCGCGCGACTAAAATGCGCATCATCCGTTCTATAGTAAAACGCGCCTGCGGGAATGAAAAAAAGAAGAACGGCCACGACGAGCCACCCCTCCCCCCACCACCACATTCTAACATTCGATAGAATGTTAGAATGTTTTTTACGGTGGCAAAGCTGGAACGCGATCGAGAGCGCAATCCCGCCTCCGACGATCCACCACACCGCTTCATGCCATCCCATACTGGCAACCAGCACTCCGAGGAGAAAGAAAAGCGCCCCGAAGAAAAACGCGTCGTACGCTCGCATTAGGTCCAGTATAGCCAACTGGTCTCTCCCCGACGTCGTTTCAAACGATGATTCCTCCGCCCAGTAATTCTCCCCTCTTCGAATAAAAGACCGCGGATTGGCCGGGAGCGACGAATTTGACCGGCTGGTCAAATTCAATTTTCCATTTCCCGTTTTTTCCAATTTCATTGCGAATCCGCGACGAGGTCGGGGCAATTTTAAAAACCGCGGGCGCGAGCGGCTGGCGATATCTTACCCGTGCCATCACCTCTATTCGCTTATTCCTACGCATCAAAGAAGACATGGGAGGATTTACAAAATTCACGTCTGTGAGCACAATTTCATTCCTATAAAGCGCGGGGTGATCGGAACCTTCCGCCACCACAACCGCGTTCGTCTCGATATCCTTCTCCACTACATAGTGCGGCTTGGCGCCGCCTCCTTTCTTAAGCGAGGCAACGCCGATATGCCGCTGGCCGATGGTGTAGAAGTGCGCGCCTTCATGCTCCCCTATTTTTTTCCCCTCAATGTTGAAGACCGCGCCACGCTCGCGCGGAAGATATTGCGAGAGAAAATCCATAAGCGACACATCACCCAAGAAACAAATGCCCTGTGAATCCTTTTTCTCCGCGGTCGGGAGTTCCGCTTTCTTCGCGATCGCGCGCACCTCGGGCTTCAGAAGATCGCCGACCGGGAAAAACGTGCGCGACAATTCATTTTGTGTGAGCGTCCACAGGAAATACGACTGGTCCTTGTTCAAATCCTTGGATTGAAAGATTGAATAATTGAAAGATTTTTTATTATCTCCAGAAATGGAATTTTTCAATCCTTCAATTTTGTAATTCTTCAATCTCGCATAATGCCCCGTCGCCACGTAATCCGCTCCGAGCGCCATCACTTTTTTGAAAAACAGGCCGAACTTTATCTCGCGGTTGCACATCACATCCGGGTTCGGCGTGAGTCCCGCACGATACCCTTCCACCATGTACACCACCACGCGCTTCTTGTATTCCTCCTCAAAATCAAAAACATAAAAAGGAATGCCGATATGCTCCGCGACGCGGCGGGCATCCTCGGCGTCGCGCTCCGCGCACCCGTCGATGTTGTAGCAACGCATGAAAACGCCGGTCACGTCGTAGCCTCTAAACCCCTTCGGGGTCGGGCGACTAAATAATTTCGAGAAATTATTTGGTGTAGCCTGTTTGAGCAACAATGCCGCGACCGACGAATCAACACCCCCGGACATTGCAACGAATACTTTTCGCTTAGTCGCCATAGCACCCCCATCATACTTGCAAAAACGCACATCCTTCAATAGAATCTACGAGCAATGCTTTCCTATAACGAATTGAAAGTTGGCACCATCTTCACCAAGAACGAGGACCCAAACCCCTACAAGGTGATGGAGTACGCGTTCATCCGCATGCAACAGCGGAAACCGGTAACCCAGCTCAAGATCAAAAACCTCCTCACCGGGAAGGTGCTCGACTATGCCGCACACCAGAACGAGAGTTTTTACGAGGTGGAGATCGAGACCGCGCTGGTTAATTTTATCTACCACGCCAAGGGCGAGTATTGGTTTCACGAGAAAGGAAAACCTGCGGCACGTTTCAGCCTCACCGACGAACTCATCGGAGATGCGGGCCAATTCTTGAAAACAAACACGGAGGTGAAAGCCTTTAAATTCAAGGACGCTATCATCTCGATCGAACTCCCCGTGAAAATAGATCTCAAGGTTATCGAGGCGCCGCCCGCCGTGAAAGGCGACACCGCGACCGGCGGCACGAAGTCGGTCACGCTCGAAACCGGCGGCAAGGTGAATGTTCCCCTCTTCATCGGCGAGGGCGACATCGTCCGCATCAACACCGCGACCGGCGCTTATGCCGAGCGCGTCGAAAAGGCTTAAATATTTTTGAGCGCGTCGCGGAGCGCATCCTGCAACCCCTTGATGTCCGGCTCGCCGTCGTCCCACGACGGCTTTTTTGTTTCCTTCAGTTCCGTCGGTTGGAGCTCGCTCAAGCGAAGTTTATGTTCCTGCTCCTCCTCCGAAGAGACGGGGATGGCAGGATCATCGCGGAGGATGGAAGGGCGATGACGCGGCCTTTCTTGGTGCTCTTGGCGATTTTTTTCATTAAGGCCCGCTACGACCGGCAGAGGCGGAGGCGTTTCGCGTTTTTCAAAATTCTTTTTGTTGACTGGCGCGGGACGCGGTCTTATTTCTGTGAACCGACGCGGTGTCGGCGCATGTTCCCCCTCACGCTTATGACGAGCATTCTCGGCGCCACGGACATTAGCCCCGAACTCTATTCCCAGTTTTGCGAGATGGCTCATGGAGCCGGTTTCTTCCCGTTCCGAAAGCGCACCCGCTTGCTGGTCGGGCAGGCGTGGCACTCGCACCGGCGGGAGCTCGCCGGTTTTTATTTTTTTCAGACAATCCTGGCAATAGACGGGACGCCCTGGGAGCGGCTTGAACGGCACGGTGGTGATTTTCCCGCACGAGGAACATACCGCCTCGAATTTTCCCGCCTCACCTCCCCCCGCGCCCCCAAAGTGATTTTCGTCGGATCCATCCGCCGCGCCATTATTTTCCACCATGCCACCCGCCCACCGCGTAATTTCTCCCTCCACCGCATACCGCGGTTTCGCATAACGCCGGCGCGATTCGATCATTACCATCTCCGCGGCGCTTTCCGAAGTTTCCACTTTGAATGGCGGGAGGGTGCGCGCGGAAAACGGCCGCGAGGTAATGCCGTCCACCATAAGCTTGAGATAAATCGTGTAGTTCGGAAGGTTTACAATATCTTCCTGCGTGAGTTCCGGCGTGAATTCCTGCTCCAAAAATTCCGCATCGGCGGCTCCCACGCGAAACACGATCATCGTCCCCACATTCCCGAACACCGCGTCGCGCACCTTTGTGGAAATATCCGTAACCAGCTGACCGATATACTGGTGCGCAAGTACAAGATTCAGGCGGTATTTCCGCGCCTCGGAAAGGATGCCCGCGAACGAATCGGTCGCAAAATTCTGGAACTCGTCCACGTAGAGGTAGAAATCCACGCGCTCATCCTCGGAAATGCGCACGCGCTCCATCGCGGCGAGTTGGATTTTTGTGATGAGCATGGCGCCCAAGAGCGCCGAGTTGTCCTCCCCGATGCGGCCCTTTGACACGTTCACGAGAAAAATTTTCCCCTCGTTCATGATCTTGAAAATGTCGATGGTGCTCCGCGGCTGACCCACCACGTTCCGAATCATCGCGGTCGAGAGAAATTGCCCCACTTTGTTTTGGATCGGGGCGATGGCCTCGTTTCTGAACTGGTCACGCCACTCCTCGTATTCGTTGAGCCAGAACGACCGCACCACCGGATCCTTCACGTTCGCGAGAATTTGTTGGCGGTATTCCTTGTCGACGAGAATGCGGCTCACGCCGAGAAGCGTCGAGCTCGGCGTATCAAGGAGCGCCAGGACCGCGTTGTTCAAAATGTACTCCATCCGCGCGGACCACGTACCCGCCCAAATCTTCGTGAAAATCCCCATGAGACCGGACGCCACAAGATGTTTGTATTTCGGGTCGGGGAGTTCGAGCACGTTGAATCCCATTGGATATTCGCTGTCCGCAGGGTTGAAATACACCACGTCGGCGACCCGCTCCTTCGGAATCTTCGTGAGGATCGATTCCACAAGCTCGCCGTGTGGATCCACCACACACACCCCCTCACCGTTCGCGATATCCTGGACGATAAGGTTGTGAAGCATCGCGCTTTTCCCGGTGCCGGTTTTCCCGATCACATACATATGCTGGCGCCGGTCGATGCGCTTGATGCCAAAAAGCCTATTTTGATTTCGAAAGTCCACACGGCCGAAATAGGCCACGTTTTTCTCCGGTGCGTCTTCCATGTGATTTATTATATACCCTCCTCTATCTTACCGCGCTCAAGCATGGAAATGATTTTTCTCAACTTACTATACTTGCCACTTAACAATCCTCGAGAATCGTAAAGTGGCACCAGCACAACATTCCAACATTCTATAGAATGTTGGAATGTTGTGAATTTGCTCATTCCACGAGTATCGCTCGAATTCTCCGCACTCCCACCCCGACCGCCTTTTCTTTTGTAATCTTTATACGACCGATTTCTCCTGTATGCATGACGTGCGGGCCGCCACAGAATTCCTTACTCCATGCATCTTCAAGCGAGTGGCCCACGTAATACACCTTTACGCGGTTGGGGTATTTCTCCTTGAAGAAATACAGCGCGCCGGTCTTTTCCGCTTCTTCCTTGGACATTTCCTTGAAGTTCACCGGCAAGTCCTCTTTTATCTTTTTATTCACCAGCTCCTCCGCCTCCTCCAGCTCCTCCTTCTCCACCTTCCGCGGGAACGAGAAATCGAAACGGGTACGCTCGGGCGTGATGTCCGACCCGCGCTGGGCGACCTCGGACCCCAGCACTTCGCGGAGCGCCTTCTGAAGCAAGTGGGTCGCGGTGTGGAGACGCGTCATTTTTTTCAACTCCTCTTCATCCCCCGCCTTCAGCTCTCCGGTGTTCAAAATGAGCCCGTGGCCACCGAACTTCTTCACCGATCCCGCGCGGGATATCTCTTGGTGCTTCGCAAATTCCTCGTCGAACTCCTCACGGTTTAGTCTCTTCGCCTTCTCACCGCCAAGCTCCTTTAAGATTTCGTACGGCAATCCGTAGCTCTCGTAGAGGGTGAATGCGCGCTTTGCATCGAGCGAATCAACTTTTGCAAGCTCTTTCAAACCCACCGCAAGCGTTTTTTCAAATCGCGCCCATTCAACGGTAAACTCTTCGAGAACGATTTGAGTGTTAAGCTTAGGATAAAATTTTTCATAATGCTCACGAACCTCCCAATAAAGATGCGCTGGATCAATAGGATTACCAGCAATGTGGAGGTGTGTGATGAGGCGTCGCATAAGCCGCCGAAGCACGTAGCCCGCTTCCTTGTTTGACGGCCGCACGCCATCGGATAATAGGAACGCGATACCGCGCACGTGGTCCGCGAGAATGCGCCGGGTCCTTTCGGATAGGTTGGAAGGTAAAAGCTTCATGAGCGGTGTGAAGAGGTCGGTCTCAAAAATCGTCGGCACGCCCTGCGACACCATCGCAAGCCGCTCCAAGCCCATGCCGGTATCCACGCCGCGCGTCTGGAGTTTTGTTAACTTTTTCTCTGTATCGCGGTAGAACTCGTTGAATACAATATTCCACACCTCCAGACTTTTTCCCGCAGCGCTTTTCACATAAATTTCGGTCGTCGGACCGCACGGACCTTCGGCGCCGGTAGGGCCCCAAAACACATCTATTCCGTCGCCTCGCACATCTTTCACGCCGAGTTTTTCCCAGATGACGCGCGATTCGTCGTCGCGCGGCACCCCTTTTCGCCAATCGCCTTCCGGCACCTTATCCGGATCAAATACCGTCACGTAGTCGATGGGAAGCTTCATGACCTTTGTGATGAATTCGTACCCGTATTGGATGGCTCCTTCTTTAAAATACTCTCCGAACGAAAAGTTCCCGAGCATCTCGAAAAACGTGAGGTGCGACTCGTCCCCCACCTCGTCGATATCGGAGGTACGAAAACATTTCTGTACGGACGCGGCATTGAGACTCTTGAAATCCTTCTTCGCGTCGAGCTCGCCGGTGTAGTACCTCTTGAACTGCTGCATTCCGGCGGTGGTGAACAACACCGACGGATCATCCGGCACGAGCGAAGAGGAGGGCACCACCGCATGCCCTCGCGCGGCAAAAAACTTCAGAAACTCGGCGCGAATGTCGTTGCCGTTCATTAATATCCCTCGAGTTTCTTCACCTTTTCATGGCTTCTGATTTTTTCGAGCGCCTTCGCCTCAATCTGCCGTATGCGCTCGCGCGTCACGCCGAAGATTTTTCCCACTTCCTCCAAGGTGTGCGGGATATTGTCCTCAAGCCCAAAACGCATCGAGAGAATTTTCTGTTCCCGCTCGGTCAAATCCGCGAGAATTTCCCTGATCTGGTCGCGCAGGAGCGCGTGCGAGGCAAGTTGATCCGGGGTCATGCCGCGCTCGTCGGGAATAAAGTCCGAGAGTATGGAGTCGTCATCGTCATCACCGATCGGAGTTTCAAGCGAGATGACTTCCTGGGAAATTTTCTGAATGTAGTGCACCTTCTCCACATCAATGCCAAGCTCCGTCGCAATTTCTTCGGGAAGCGGATCGCGGCCAAGCTCCTGCATCAGACGCCGCTTTGTCTGGGCATACTTCGTAATCGTCTCCACCATATGAACCGGAATGCGGATGGTGCGGGAGTAGTCGGCTAAGGCGCGGGTAACCGCCTGTCGGATCCACCAGGTGGCGTAGGTGGAAAACTTGAATCCTCGGCGGTAGTCGAACTTATCGACCGCGCGCGAGAGCCCGATATTCCCCTCCTGCACCAAGTCGAGGATCGAAAGGTGCGGCGAGCGGTTCACATAGCGCTTCGCGATACTCACCACCAACCGGAGGTTGGCCTGGATAAGCTTTTGACGCGCGGTTTCGTCGCCCGCCTCAATGCGCTTCGCGAGTTCCTTTTCTTCCTTCGACGTAAGGAGTGCGGTCTTCCCGATTTCCTTGAGATACATCTGTACGGCATCGGGTAGAATATCATCCATATCCGTCGCCTTGCGAAGCTCCTCGAGGCTTATTTCCTCACGATCTTTCTTCGTGACAAGCCCCGCGGGTTCCTGCACCTTAATTCCCTCCTTCTCGAGCCGCTCGTAAACACGCTCGAGAAAACCGAGATGTTGTTCGATATGGGGAAAATAGTTCAACACCTCGGCGTCCGTGACAAACCCGCGTCCCCTCCCGCGCCGCACCAGTTCGTCGAGATGCGCTTCATACTCTTTGAGAACCTCGGGAGAAATCTTTTTCGACGATTGCTTTTTGTTTTTTTTTGTGCCGGCATTCCGCGGATCTTTCCGCGCCGGACGGTGCGCCGCGGGTTTTGCTCCGCGCAATGCGCGAACCCGCGTGCCGGAAGGTGAGCGTCTCGCTACAAGTTTTTTCTTTTTATCAGCGGTTTTTTTCTTCATGGTAAAAACTAGAGAACAAGCGCGTGCAATTCCGCGGCGAGCGACTGGAAATGTTTCATCGCTTCCTCGAGCGTTTTCTCATCGCCGCGGGTTTCGGCGAGACGCACGTCTCGCCGCGCGCTTTCCTGCCGCCGCTTCAAAACGGCGATCTTGAGTTGCTTCACTAATTCATTACATTCGCGATCAAGCGCTTCTTTCGGAAGCTTCGCGGCGAGATACGACGCCTGCATCTCGAACGCGTGTGCCGACTGGGAAGCCGGCTCTTCAACGGCCCGGCGCACATAGTCCGGAAGCCATTCTTTGTTCGCCGCAATTATAGCAAAAAAATTCTGATCCGCAAAGGCGATTGTGCCGAGGCGGTTTGCAAGCATCTCCACTCTCCCTTCCGCTTCCCGTTCGGGCGTCAGGTCGGCAACCGGCACCGGTTTCGCATCCACCGGAACAGACTCGAATTCCTCGAGGAGCGCCGTTTCGGAGAGATCAGAGGCGACGGCAAGCTCTTTTATCGTCGCCATCTGTTCCACCGCGCTCGGAAGTTTCTTTACCTTTCCCAAAAGTGCGCGGATGACGCGCTTCATACCAGCCGTGTCGCGCCCCTCACCTTTTTCCGAGGGGCGAGAGGGAAAATAATGAGCAAAGAGAAGGCGAAAAGCGGGCACTGCCTGCGCCGCGGCGGCGACAAGCGCCGAGGGATTTTTTACCGCCAGCTCGGCGGGGTCTTTTGCGCCCGCAAGATCCATAGCTTTCACGTGGAAATCAAATGCGTGGAAAATATCCATCGCCCGCTCAAGCGCGCGGAGACCCGCTTCGTCGCTGTCGAAAGAAAGCGTTACCGCGTCCGCGATGCGCCGTAAACGCTCAAGGTGATGAGCGGTCAAGGCCGTACCCGATACCGCCACCACGTTCTTTATTCCCGCCTGCCAGCTCATCAGAAAATCCATTTGCCCCTCCACAAACACCACCTCGCGTTTTTTCGCAATCTCGTGCTTGGTAAGATGCAGGCCGTAGAGAATTTTGGATTTGGAGAAAATAGGGGTTTCGGGGCTATTCACATATTTCCCTATCCCTTCCTTATCACCTGAAGGAAGGATACGACCCGTAAACGCCACCACGCGTCCCACCGCGTTCATGAGCGGAAACATTACGCGGTTTTCGAACCGATCACGGTGGAGTCCGCCGGACTTCACCGCAAATCCTGCGCGGACGATATCATCTACCGCGAACCCTTTTTTGATCAGATGGAGCGTAAGAGTTTCGCCGCCTGGCGCAAATCCGAGTCCGAACGCCTTCGCGGTTTCGCCTGTCAATCCACGCGATTTCAGATACTGTTTCGCCTCCTCGGATTTCACGAGTTCCCGTTCATAGAACGCACGCGCCTCGTCGTGGAGTGTATAGAGCACGCCAAACTCGCGCTCATGGGCAGGATTGAGCGACTGAAGTGTGAGCCCGACCTTCTCCGCGAGAAACTTAAGAGCCTCCGGGAACTCCATATTCTCATAACGCATCACGAAGGAGATCGCGTCGCCCCCCGCGCCGCAACCAAAACAGTGCCATGACTTCCGATCAGGCGATACGATGAACGAGGGGGTTTTTTCCGAATGGAAAGGACACAGCGCCAAAAAATTTTTTCCCGCAGGCCGAAGCGGGAGATAACCGCGCACCACCTCGACAATATCGAGCTTCTCCTTGAGGCGTTCCACATCGCGCGTCATTGTTTAGAGTGTAATGCCCGCATCGTAAAAAACACAAACCCCGCCTGTCCATTGGACAGGCGGGGTAAGTATAGAGGTTAGGTTAACCCCGGTCGTATCCTCCACCGAACCCACGGCCACCACCAAAGCCACCACGACCCCCGGCGCTTCCTTCCTCGCGGGGGCGAGCTTCGTTGACCGTAAGTTTCCGACCGCCGATGTCCCGGCCATTGAGTTTCTCAACGGCGGCATCAGCTTCCGAGTCGGACGACATCTCGACAAACCCGAAGCCTTTTGAACGGCCGGAGAATTTGTCGGTGATGACGGTGGCAGACGACACGGTTCCTGCCTCCGCGAACATATCCTTGAGTTCGGACTCGTTCGTCGAGTAGGGCAGGTTCCCTACATAAAGTCGTTTCGCCATTTCCTTCTGCTGCAAGTGCGCTGTGAAACTTTGAGAAGAATCCTACGCGCTCAAGCAATGCTTTTTTAACTTACTTCTCTCGTTCGACCGCGCACCATTATGGAGTGCTTATATTTACGAAAGACATGAAAATCGTACCATGCCCGACGAAAAAAAGCAAGAGATTGCCTTGCTCTACTCTAGAGACAAAAGTTCCACTTCGAATACGAGCGTGGAGTTCGGCGGGATGAGGCCGCCGCCCACATTCGCGCCACCATACCCCAATTCCGGCGGAATGGTCAGTTTTCGCTTCCCGCCGACCTTCATGCCCGCCACCCCTTCGTCCCAACCTTTAATGACCTGCCCGGACCCAAGCTGAAACGAGAACGGTGCGCCGTGGTCGTATGAGCTGTCGAATTTTTTCCCGTCGGCAAGCCAGCCGGTGTAGTGCACGGAAATTAATTTCCCCGCAACCGCTTCCACCCCAGTTCCCGCCACAATATCTTCAATTTTCAATCCGTCCGCGAGCGTCCGCACATTCGTGCTATACATGAAAATAAAATAGAGCGCGGCGAGCGCGACCACGCCGCCGAGAACAAACAGAAGAGTTTTTTTATTCATGTGGCGTAAATAAACTTTGGTGGTCATTATACCAAAAAGTTCGGATTTACTTCCAGTAGAATCCTGGCTGACATTCCATGCGTGAAGCGCGTGGTGACTCTAACCAAAATCGTACGCTCGGACAATAATCGCCCCGCCACTTCCTCGCGAACTCGACGGCAACCCCGCACTAAAATTTCGCCTTCTGGTGGACCTAGGCGGAATCGAACCGCCGTCCCGGCAATGCGAATGCCGTGTTCTACCACTGAACCATAGGCCCTTCGTTGGAAAGAGCTATGGCGAAATTGAGCGCGGGGCACGGTGCGAATGTTTCCGATTGGTATAGAAATCGTAAGGTTTCTATCTACCAATCGCAATCCCGCTATACAAAGTAGTGTGGGCGGGACCGCATAATACCACCTTACTATAGGGTCAAAAACGAGAATAAAAGAAAATACTGCTATCTTCTTTTTTTCCCGAACGAGGGTTGATATCGATGAAATCGATACGAAACCCATGGTCGGGGCATTGGGAATCGAACCCAAGCTACGGAGTCCCGAACCCCGCGTACTGCCATTATACTATGCCCCGCTACCGATGCTTATTTAACCTTTTTCCGTAAAAAAACACAATCGGAGATGCGGGGATTTGTTACAATTCATGTATGGGTACTAAAACCGTCGAGTGGATTTTACGAATAGCGGTTGCGGGAGAATTCATCGGCCACGGACTTCTCGCGGTCGGCGGAAAAGCTGACTGGATCGCCTGGATCCAGCAATTCGGTGTCGCTGATCCCATACTTGCAAAACAGCTCCTGCTCGCAATAGGAATTCTCGATGTTACGGCGGCGCTCGTGATACTTCTCCGTCCATTCCCCGCAATTCTCCTTGGTGCTACTCTTTGGGCATTCTGGACCGCGCTTGTGAGACCGCTCGTGGGCGTAGGATGGCTGGATTTTGTAGAACGAGCCGCGAACTGGGGAACGCCTTTGGCGTTGCTTTTCATCGTAGGATGGCCCCGATCAGTGAGAGAATGGTTCAGGTTTTAGTAGCAAACCAACCTGTCGATTTTCTCATAAGAGTGCGGGGGTCGGATCTCATTTCACGTAGTATCTTTTTTTCATCTCTTCCTCAAGTCCGCTTTCGAATTCGTTCTTTTTCTCGCGGGCGGTACGCGCAAGAGTTTCCAATTCCTCATCTTTCAGCGCGGCGAGTTCTTTTACGCGGGGCTCAAGGTATTCGCGCGCGTTGTGCTTTGGATCGTCGAGCACTTCTTCGAGAAGCACCCCAAGAATTTTCCCGATTTTCGGCCCCGGCGGGATACCGAGAATCGCCATTATGTCGTCCCCTTTCACCGCGAGCATCTTCGGGTGGATGGGATCTTTTTTCACTTTCTCCATCATAAAAAGGAGATGGCGGAGCTTGTAGGGAAACGCCTTCGGCACGCCGGAACCGATGCGATCCGCCTCCCGAATTTTCAGAAGATCCTCAATGTACTCCGGCCCCACCCGCGCGATAAATCGCCGCACGCCCGCCTCCGACACTTCACCCACGTTGTAGTAGAAAAGATGGTGTCGCACGAGGTGCACCACGCGCTCCGCAACATCATTCCCGAACCGCAAACGATCCATAATTACCGCCGCCATCTTTGCGCCTACGACCTCGTGGTTGTAGAACGTGGAGTCCGGCCCGTCGCCACGCTTCGTTTTCGGCTTCCCTACATCGTGGAGGAGCGAGGCGAGGCGCACCTCGAATGAATATTTCTTCTCTGCCGCGTAGTTCAGGGCGCGCACGTTGTGATCGAACACGGTGTAGATATGATGCTTGTTCTGGCCGCATCCTATCCCCTCGCGGAGTTCAGGCGCCACAAACCTCAAAAGCCCGAGATCTTCCATCGCTATGACGCCCTCGGCCGCGCGGTCGCTCATTATAAGTTTTACAAACTCGTCTCGGATACGCTCTTTCGCAATCGCCTCGAGAAGCGCCGCGCGCCGACGGATTGCTTCTTTTGTCCTCGCCTCAATCTCAAACCCGAGCTCCGTGGCAAGCCGCACCGCGCGCATAAGGCGGAGTGCATCTTCTTCGAAGCGCTTCGCGGGATCACCGACGGCGCGAATAGTTTTATTTTTCAAATCCTCTTGGCCGCCGAAAGGATCAACAATTTTTAGTAATTGGTAATTGGTAATTGGTAATTCCAGCGCGACTGAATTTATCGTGAAGTCGCGCCTGGCAAGATCCTCCTCAATCGTCCTTGCAAACCTCACCTCATCGGGGTGTCGCAAATCGGTATAACGCCCTTCGACACGAAAGGTGGTAATCTCCACAATCTTCAACGTCGGATCGTCGGATTCTGTCTTCACGCCCACCGTGCCAAACGTGTTTTCATACACGGTTCCGGCCCCTCCGTTGCCGGTCGGGGTCTCGTCTTCGGTTCGAGAAAAGATTTTCTGTATTTCGTCGGGTAGTGCGTTGGTCGCCACGTCCCAGTCTTTGGGCGCGCGCTTCAGGAGAAGATCACGAAGACACCCGCCCACCAAGTACGCCTGGTGGCCGTTCTTTTTGAGCGTCTCCGCAATGGTTTTCACCTCGTGCGGAATAGTGAATTTCATATGGGTGGTGCCCCCGGAGGGATTCGAACCCCCAATAACTGCTTCGAAGGCAGTCGTGATATCCATTTCACCACAGGGGCCTATAAATGGATTGTATCCCCAAAAATCGCGGGCGGCAAAATAAAAAGCCACATTCACAGATATTGCTCACCACAAAAGTTGAACTGATTCCAGTATATCGGATATACTGTTTTCCGTCCCGCCCCTAGCTCAACTGGCAGAGCAGATCGCTCTTAACGATAAGGTTCTGGGTTCGACTCCCAGGGGGCGGACAAAGACGCTCTTGACGCGTTTGCTAGAGTAAACACAGAACCTTGGGAAGGAGGAGGTGGTTGAAATGAGATGGGCCCGCAAGTGGATGTTGCGCGCAGTTGCACACTGCGATGAAGGATGTTCTCGGTGGGTAGCGTGAAAATTCACGCTACCCGTTTTTTATGGAAAAGAAACAGAAAATCAGCTATACTATCCGCCATTTATGGGTGTACTCACGCTCGAGACCCCACTCGCGTCGATCCATGGCATCGCGCCGCGGTACCTCGCGGCCTTGAAGCGTCTGAAAATTGCGACCGTCCGCGATCTTCTCTATCATTTCCCTTCTCGCTATGAGGACTATTCACGTGTGTACCGCATCGCAGAGCTCGAACCCGGTCAGGATGCGACGATTCAAGGCGATATCTACGAGGTGAACGGCCGGAAAACGTGGGGCCGCACCCATTATCTGACCGAAACGATTATTACCGACGGCGAGAATTCCATTCGCGCGGTGTGGTGGAACCAGCCATATCTTAAAAACACGCTCCGACCCGGCGTGCGGATAAATATTTCCGGCAAAGTATCGGAAAACGATAACGGCGAGATTTATTTCTCGAATCCCGCCTACGAACTACTCACCACCCACTACTCACCACACGATCCCACGCACACCGCACGCATCGTTCCGGTCTACCCCGAAACCCACGGACTCACTTCAAAGGGTATCCGCTACATCCTGCGACCGATCCTTGAGAATACCTCTGCAGAAGACATCCTTTCGGAGGAGCTTTTGGAGCAAGAAGGGTTCCCTTCACTCGGTTCCGCGCTCCACGCTATTCACTTCCCCGACAAACTTTCCGAAGCGGAGGTCGCGAAGCGGCGGTTCGCATTCGAAGATCTTTTTCTCCTCGAACTTATAAACGCGCGCGAGCGCGCGCGACTCGCGAAAGAACGCGCCCCTGTCATTCCACTCGCCGAAAAACGCCGCAAAGAATTAATGGGCGCGCTTCCTTTCACGCTCACCGAAACACAAACGAAGGCGCTCGACGATATTCTCGCGGACATCGCCCGCCCGCATCCAATGAACCGGCTTCTGCAGGGCGACGTCGGATCGGGGAAGACTGTCGTCGCCGCAATCGCGGCACGGGCGGCGGCGGAAACGGAATATCAAACCGCGTTCATGGCACCGACCGAAATACTCGCCCGCCAGCACTACACGACCCTCAAAGGATTCTTTGCCGACTTCGAGGGCGGCATCGGACTCCTCACAGGGAGCGGCGCGCGCATCTTCCTCGGCGACGGACTGGAGCGCAACGCGAAAAAAGAGGAAATGCGAAGCATGCTGAAACACGGTGAGATAGCAATCGTGATAGGAACCCATGCACTCATAGCTCAAAACGTTGCATTTCCGCGCCTTGCGCTTGTTGTCGTCGACGAACAACACCGATTCGGCGTTTCGCAACGTGCGGCGCTCGCGCGGGAGGGCATGACGCCACACTTCCTCTCTATGTCCGCGACGCCTATCCCGCGCACCTTCGCGCTTACCCTTTTCGGAAATCTTGCCGTTTCGCAGATAACGGAGCTCCCGAAGGGAAGGAAAGAGATAACAACGAAGGTTGTGGCGCCCGCAGACCGCTTGAAGGCTTACGCGTTCATTAAGGAATTCGTGAAACGCGGGCGGCAAGTATTCGTCGTCTGCCCTAGGATTACAAATGAACACGAATTGGACGCTAATACCACGAATGACATTCGTGAAATTCGTGCGCGCATTCGTGAATATTCGTTATTAGAGATGAAAAATGTAACCGAGGAATACGAAAAACTTTCAGAAAAGGTGTTCCCCGATCTCCGAGTTACCATGCTCCACGGAAAGCTTAAAGCGAAGGAGAAGATCGAGATCATGGATCGCTTTGCGAAGGGCGCCATCGACATTCTTGTTTCGACCGCCGTCATCGAGGTCGGCGTCGACGTGCCGAACGCGACCATTATGGTGGTGGAGAGCGCGGAACGTTTCGGTCTCGCCCAACTCTACCAGTTCCGCGGACGCGTGGGACGCGGCACTCACCAGTCTTTCTTTTTCCTCTTCACCGGCTCACCGTCCGAGGCGACGAAAAAACGCCTCGAAGCGGTGACGCGGGCAAAGAACGGTTTTGAACTCGCGGAGGAAGACCTAAAACTCCGCGGCCCCGGTGAATTCCTCGGCACCATACAGACCGGCATGCCGGATGTTGCGATGAAAGCGCTCCAGCATCCCGCGCTCATACCGAAAGCGCGCACGGCCGCCGAAGCGCTCACCGGAAAAGATCCAGCCCTCTCGCGTTATCCCGCGCTCAAAAACCGTCTTGAGGCGTTTGCCCGGACGGTGCATTTCGAATAGAACGTTATTTTTTCTTCAACTCTTCGAGAGACTTTTCGATGCGATCGAGTTGGTTCTTCATGCTCGCAAGCTTCTGTGCTTCCTCCTCCACTTCTTCCTCGGTCTTCTCCGCAATTTTCTTCTCGCGGCGGAGTCCGGAAATCAAGATGTGATCACCGATAAAACTGGCGACGAAAAGGCCGGTCGCGAGCAACATGATAAATCCCACAACGAGAGAGAGGAAACCGTCCCACAAAAACGGATAGCTTACCGTGCCGGGCCCGGCCTCCATACCACCGTGCACGTAGCGCGCCGAAAAGAAATCGGCCGTATGCCAGATACCGCGCCACATGAGCACCGTGCCGACCCCGCCGACGATACCGTAGAGGATCGGATAGTGGCTCAACCAACCACGCATTTTGTCCTCCGCCCTGTCGAAAAATTTCATGAATGACTTCATCGTCTCACGCTCGCCCTTCAGCGCACCTCCGCGCCGAACCGTTCTTTCGTTTCCCGCGTAATGTTCTCATGTATCGCATTGATTTCCTCCGCGGTGAGGGTTCGCTCGTTCGAGCGATATACCGTCCGATAGGTATGGCTTACTTTATCGGCGCCGAACTTACCGGCATCCTCGTACTTATCAAGAAGCGACACCTCTTCGACTAAATCGCCGCCGATATCGCGGATGAGATCAAAATAATCGTTCGGCACGAAATTCTTTCCCACCACGAACGAGATATCGCGCGTGATGGGGGGAAATTTACTCACTTCCTTGTATTCATTCCCCAGTTTCAGCTGACGCGTTACCCGCGGATCTTCGGACCACAAGAGACGGATATCCGGAAGCTCCATACTCGCGATCGCGAGCCGCTCCAATCCGAACCCGAACGCCCATCCCGTGTAGTTCGAGGGGTCGACCCCGAGTTTTTCGAGTACACTTCCCTTCACCACGCCGCATCCGACCACCTCCACCCACTTCCCTTTAATCTCCACCTCCATCTCGCGAGAAGGGTGGGTGTACGGGAAGGTGTCCTCGTTCAGGCGATATCTCACACTCGACCCGAACACCGCCGTTGCGATAGCGCCGAGTGCCTCTTCGAGCTCTTTCACGCCTATTGTCTTCACTGCTTGAGGAGCCAAATACCACCCGTCAATCTGATGGAACACGTTCATGTGATTACGATCTATCTCGTCACGGCGATATACTTTCCCGAAGCTGAAACATCCGACGGGTTTGTTGGCGGCGATGCGTTGTTTCACTTCCTCATCAAGAAGGTAGTAATACCACATCACGGTAGTGTGAGGGCGCAAGATGCGCTCATGATTCACGTAGTAGGTGTCGGAAGGGCTCCGGGCGGGGTGATCGGCGGGAAAATCGAAGAGATCAAAACTCACGGAGGCCGGCACGATCTCGGGCGTTTTGATGAGGTCTAAATCTTTAAAGTACGGACTCGCCAATATCCGATTCACAATCTCCGCAATGGGATTTCCTTCCTTCCGCGAAAGATCCGGCATCGCGAGAAAGCGTGCCAGGCGGAGTCCTTCGGGATCCGTGCGTTTTAAAAGTTCTGCGCCAAGTTCTTGCGCTTCCGGAAAATCTATATTTATTTTCCTCATTTTGTTGCGGGGGCGGGAATTGAACCCACTGCCTTCTGGTTATGAGCCAGACGTGCAACCGTTACACTTCCCCGCAAAAACATTATAAGTTGACGCCATGGTTTGTCAAAAAACGAAAAGTTGGGGTATAAAGAGTGGGGCGCCGGGGTAGCTCAGTGGTAGAGCGAGGGACTCATAAGCCCTAGGTCGGGAGTTCGATCCTCCCCCCCGGTACAAGATGACTGAAATAAAAAAAACTGTGCGGCTCATTTTCCTTGATTCTTATCTTACGGCGATCAAAAATAGCGTCGGTGCTAATATTTTCAAAACGCTGTGGGCGGAAGTGGATGGGCAAACGGAGGATATTCTAGAGGGAGGTAAACTTTCATGCGCCTCGTTCGTGTCGGGAATCCTCGCATGGTTCGGGCTTATAAAAGAAAGGCACGCAACGGTCGCGGGAACGGTGCGGGATATGCAAGCGTCGGGATGGGAAGTGATACCAGAGCCACGCCCGGGATGCGTGCTCCACTGGGAGAAAATGAAAGAAAACGGAGAACATGAACACCTCGGTTTTTATCTCGGCCACGACGCCGCCGTCAGTAACAGCCGCACAGCGAGAACCCCTATCGAACACCACTGGACGTATGACGGCGGACGGCGCGTCGTTGCAATTTACTGGCACCCAAGGTTAAATAGCTAAGCGGCTCTTTTGATGGACCCGTGGTGTAGCCTGGTTAACACGTCCCCCTGTCACGGGGAAGATCGCCGGTTCGAATCCGGTCGGGTCCGCAAAAGTTCTTTCCTAAATATATAAAGGAGGTTTCCATGAAACCAATTAAGGAGCTTGGGGCAGCTTTCTGGCTCATTTTCCGAATCAAAGAAGCAATTCACAAAGCAACGAATTACGACTTCGAGCTTCAATTTTCTGTTGCCTCGCTTGATAAAATCGTACTGAAAGCGCCCCGTGGCTTCAGTATGAACGAGGTAGGCAATAACGCGCCTGTGTCCTTCCAGGGAACCGGCGTGGTGGAAGTGGCTGAGAAGATGCGTCGGTTCTTCCAAGACGGACGTTCACTGAGGGTGGCAATCGATGAAAATGATTTTCAGTTCCGTGCGGTAATCTCCTGCCATGAAAACACCTTCAAGGTAGCAGACGCATGTGTGGGTCATTATAGTTACCACGACTCGCTGGACGATTAATAAAGCACCACAGAAAAACATAGAGCGCTCTTTTATTTAGAGCGCTCTTTTATTTTCTGTATGCCTCATCGTATCGCTTCCCGAGCGTGAAGAGGTCGGTCTCGCGGAAATGCGGCGCCATGAGCTGGAAAGCGATCGGTAATCCGCCACCCGGCGGCTCCACCAGCCGCCGCAGACGGCGGCCAAAACAGAAAATCATATATAATACCTTTAAGAAAAAATCCGGCGCGCGCAAAATCCAAAAATGTAAAGGCAATTTTTCTGCTCGGCTCCGCGCTACGCGCGGG
>JACPEK010000006.1:36586-105311 GCA_016183535.1 Candidatus Brennerbacteria bacterium | reverse complement strand
CAGCTCGTAGAGCTGCAAGAGTATGCCGCCAAAGAAAAATTGGAAATTGTTGCCTCGCTTTGCGAGGCCAAAACCGCCAAAGAGCCCGGCCGAATGAAATTCGCAGAAATGTTGTCATTTCTTGAAATTGGGAAAGCAGACGGAATACTCGCGTGGCATCCTGACCGCCTCGCGCGTAATTCGATTGACGGCGGGCAGATAATTCACCTGATTGATCGCGGCTTGATTCGTTCCCTCAAATTCCCGACTTTCTGGTTTGAACCGACACCACAAGGTTTATTCATGCTCAACATCGCGTTCGGTCAGTCAAAATATTTTGTAGATAATTTGCGAGAGAATGTGAAGCGAGGACTACGACAGAAAATTAGAAACGGCACTTGGCCCGGCTGGGCTCCGGTGGGTTATCTCAACAATCCAAAGACGCGCGGTATAGACATTGACCCTGAAAAATCTCCCAAAGTGCAAAAATTGTTTGAGCTATACGCCACCGGAAAATATCCGCTTCACTCTCTCGCAAATTGGTGTGCTAAACATAATCTTCGTGGAAACAAGAACAACAAAATAGCCATCAGCAATTTACAGAAAAATCTACAAAATATTTTCTATCTTGGCCTCATGAAATGGAAAGGCGAGGTATTTGAGGGAAAACATGAGCCGATAATTTCAAAGAAACTTTTTGATAAATGCCAAGAAGTGATGGCGAAGCGTGGCAGAGTGCGACCAGACAAGCAACATCATTTCGCGTTCGCGGGGCTGATGAAATGTGCCTCGTGTGGTTGCTCGATAACTGCTCAATATGCAAATGGGAATGGTGGAACTTACATTTACTATCGTTGCACTAAAAAACGAGGCACATGTCCCGAACGCTACGTGAGCGAAGCCGCACTTGCCAAACAAATTATAAGTTTTCTTCAAAAAGTTTCTTTGTCGAGCCAAGACACGAAAAAGGTTTTGGCGGCGTTGGACACGGAAGAAACACAGGCGAAAGAAAGTGCTAAAGGCGAGGTGGCAATTTTGAAAACTCAAACTTTGGCGCTAGACAGCAAACTTGAAAAACTACTGGACGCCTTTCTTTCTGACGCATTATCCACAGCAGAATACGCCGCCAAAAAGAATCGTCTCATGTCGGAGAAAGTAAGAATTGACGAAAAAATTACTGACATTGAGACAAAAGGAGCGTCTTGGCTCGAACCGGCTCGTGAATTCGTTTTATCCTTGAATCAAGCCGCGAATCTGCTTTCCCAAAACAATCTGTCTGAAATGACAGCATTTCTGAAAAACATCGGCGCGAACCATATTTTGCAAAACCGCCAATTCGTTTTTGAGCCCAAAATGCAATACGCTTTAACCGCCGAGCGAAGCGAGGCGGCTGTCTCAAACTTGCAATTTCCTAAATGGTGCCGAGGGAGGGAGTCGAACCCTCAAGGGTTTCCCCACACGATTTTGAGTCGTGCGCGTATACCATTCCGCCACCTCGGCTCACTTCGGTATTAGACCGTATTTCATTGTGAAAATCAAGCAAAAATCGTAGAATTGAAGCGACATGCCACGCGTTATCCTTCGACACACCCATGATTAAAAGATGCCAAGAGTAATCGCGATACTAAACCAAAAAGGGGGAGTGGGGAAAACCACCACCGCCGTAAACCTCGCGTCGTATCTTGCGATGAGGGGAAAGAAAACACTCCTCATTGACTTCGATCCGCAGTTCAATGCGACGATGTGTCTTGGGGTGATCCATGCGCCGGACGAGACCATCTACCACGCGCTCCTTGCGGGCGCTTCCCATGAACGCGTTATCAAATCCACCTACCTTACCCACCTCCATGCCGTGCCGGCATCCGCCGATCTTGCGGGCGCTTTGATCGAGCTTATCGAAGTGCCGGAGCGCGAGCGGGTACTTCGCAACTTCGTGGAAAAAATCGGTGGCATATATGATTTCGTCGTCATCGACCTTGGCCCCAGCTTGCACCTCTTGACCGTGAACGCGCTCATGGCGGCCGGGGAGGTGGTGGTGCCGATCCAGTGCGAGTATTTGAGCTTGGAGGGGTTGGGCCAACTCTTACAAACTATCGATCTTGTGCGGAACAACTTGGGCCATGACTTAAAGGTAGGTGGCGCGCTTCTCACGATGTACGATAAGCGGGAGAAACTTTCCCGCGAGATCGCGCGCGAGATTCGGCGTCGCTTCCCGCATCACGTCTACGACGTGGAAATTCCGCGTTCGGTCGCACTTGCCGAAGCGCCGCAGTATAGAAAACCCATCATGCTCTATGCGCCGCAGAGTCCCGGCGCGGTGGCGTACGAGCGTCTTGCGGAAGAGGTTATCGCGCAGGCCCCGCCCGCCGACTTGCCCGTTTCCACCCCCCTGTCGATGGAAATCTCGGAAAAAGTGGAGCCGCCCGAAGAATTTTCCGTTAAAGTCCCGCCGTCGCCTCCCACACCGCAGGGATTTTTGGGGGGAGCCGGAGAAATAGCGGTGCGTTATTTTGACGAGGATTCTCCCCGCGAGGTATGATAATATCTGGTCTCGCGTTTGAAAGGCGCCACATGAGGCGGGAGACGGTTCCAGCTCGTTTCGCTAGCAAGGCGGGCGGAAGCGTTTGACGTTGCGTGGGGATCCCGGAGAGCGCGAGCCGCGTACCGGTACGTTTGCTAAAACAGAGGTACGTGCGCGCGTCCCGCTCTTTTATGCTTGCACCTGTCATTTCGAGTTGCTCTTTATTATTTCATTCATTTATTAAGACTCTCGAGATGTTTAAAACTAGGGAATGGCGGGGAGGGAGGGGCGTGCGTACGCCTCTGTTTTGGTTTATTACCGGCGAACCTGCAAAATAAACGCGAGGTGCATTACAATAACTCCATCATGCTCGGTAAAGGTTTAGAATCGCTCCTCCCCAAGAAGACTTCCGTCTCGACACCGCGCGTTCAGAACGTTGATTCCGCTCCCGCGGTTCAAGACGACCCCGACTCTCTCCGCGGCGGTTTTTCCCCGAACGAAAACCACGCGCGCCGCCCCGCGCCGCACCATATTTCTAAATTTCACGAAGACGCGATTTTTCAGATCGAGGTCGACAAAATAAAACCGAACCCTTACCAGCCGCGCGGCGCCTTCGACGAGGAAGCCTTGGAAGGGCTCGCCGGTTCCATCAGGGAATTCGGCGTACTCCAACCTCTCGTCGTCACGAAAAAAGTTGAAGAAACTCCTGCGGGAACGCTCGTCGCGTATGAATTGGTAGCGGGAGAACGCCGCCTTCTCGCGGCCAAGCGCGCAGGCCTTGAACGAGTGCCCGCCATAGTGAAGGCGCTCGATTCGCATCGTGCGAAGCTCGAAATAGCGCTCATCGAGAATATCCAGCGGAGCAACCTCTCTCCCCTTGAGGCGGCTCGCGCCTATGCGCGGCTTCAGGAAGAATTCGGTTTGACCCAGCGCGAGATCGGCGCGCGGATGGGAAAGAGTCGCGAGACGGTGGCGAACACGCTCCGGCTTCTCCAGCTTTCTGCGGAGGAACTCGAGGCGCTCGCGTCGGGAACGATCACCGAATCTCACGCCCGCGTGCTCCTTTCCGTTGCGGAACCTGCGGCTCGCCGCGCGCTTTTTGTTAAATTTTTCTCGGGGCGTAGCGGTACGCGGCCCCGCAGAAAAGCCGCCGTGCACATTGTTTCTCCGGAAGACGTCGCGACGGCGCGGGCGCTCGAGGAAAAACTCGGGGCGCCGGTGAAGGTGACACGTAGAGGCGCGGAAGGAACGATTGAGATTATTTTTTATTCCGACGAGGAATACCGCGGTCTCCGCGACCGCCTCCTCGGCGAAGAGGCCTAGCGGCGTCGTGGTGGGTGCAATGAACCTCGCGCGTGCCGGGGAGCGCCTTGAGTTTGACGAGAAGTTTTTCGACGGCGTCTTTGGACGGTTCCGCGCACTCGACGAGCACGCTCGCAAACGCGCGTCGCGGATCGGTGTTGCTTGCGAGCCGCAGGATGTTCACCCTGGCGTTTCCGAAAATCGCCGTTACGTCTTTGAGATACCCCGGCCGATCTTCATTCGTAACGTGGAATGAGATGACGCGGCTTTCTGCGCGCTCTTTAAAGCGGCGGTCGGAGTTCCGGATGGCGCCGCGTATTTTTTGCTTCGCTTGGGCGGTTTTCACGAAACGGAGCCAGTCCTCCGAGGGTTTTTTTCCGCGTTGGGATATGATCTCGACTATATCTCCGGAACGAAGCTCCGCGTCGAGCGGGGTCATTTTTCCGTTCACTTTCGCCCCCACACAGCTCGCACCGAGGTCTGAATGGATGCGGTAGGCGAAATCCACAGGCGATGCTCCGGCGGGGAGATCAATCACGTCGTTCGCCGGCGTGAGCACGAAGATGCGATCCTTGAAGAAATCCGCTTTGAGACTCTGAACGAATTCCTCTTGGTTGCCGAGCGCATTTTGCCAATTACGGAGCTGTTCCACCCAGCGGAGTTCCTTGCGATCGCGCATGCCTTCCCAGCGCGCCGTTCCCTCGGGATTGTTTCGCGCTTGTTGGTATGCCCAGTGGGCGGCGATGCCGAGCTCCGCTTCCTCGTGCATTTCGAGTGTGCGTATCTGAAATTCGGTGATCTTATGATCCACGCAAAACACGGTGGTGTGGAGACTCCGATAGCCGTTCGGCTTGGGGCGGGCGATATAGTCTTTGAATCGCCCGGGGAGCGGCGGCCATTCCTGGTGGATCGCGCCGAGTGCGGCGTAGCAATCGGCGACCGTTGGCATTACGATTCTCACCGCGACGAGGTCATAAATTTTCGTAACGTCCATGTCGTGGCGGATGAGTTTTTTGTAGAGACTGTAGTGGCGCTTGGCGCGGGCGTCGAGCGCGACCGGTTCAATGCGGTGTGTGGCGAAGAGGCTGCGAATTTTCGATATGAGGAGCTCCGCGTACGCGAGCCGCTCTTCGTAAGGATCTTGGATGGCGCGTGCGAGCCACGCGAATTCTTCGGGGAGCGCGTGGGGGAACGCGAGATCCTCAAGTTCTCCGGAGAGTTTTTGCATGCCGAGTCGGTAGGCGAGCGGGGCGTAGATTTCGATTGTTTCATCGGCAATCCTCTTCCGATCGTCCGGGGGCAGTGCGGCGAGCGTTTTCATGTTGTGGAGACGGTCGGCAAGTTTGATGATTAAAACCCGTATGTCTTCCGCGAATGAAACGATGAACTTGCGGAGGTTCTCGGCTTTTTCTTCCCCCTCGTTCGAGGGGATTGTTTTCAGTTTTGTGAGTCCCTCGACGAGAAATTTTACTTCGGCGCCGAACACGCGCTCAAGGTCGGCGAGCGTGTGCGAGGTATCCTCCGCCACATCGTGGAGGAGCGCCGCCGCCACGGAGGGTTCATCAAGTCCCCACTCCGCGACGGTTTCCGCGACCGCAAGACAGTGGGTGATATACGGATCGCCGGAGACGCGGAATGCTCCTTGGTGCGCGGTCTCGGCAAATCGGCGCGCTTTTTGCACGAGGCCCTCGCTTCCGTATCGTTCGAGGAACGCCATTGCGCTTATCTTAGTCCGTGCGCCGGCGATTTCGCAACGGCCGGGGTTGACAGGTTTATTGGCGCGGCTAGAATGGTTTTTGCCATTAGCAGTAAAAGGTCGTTACTGCCAATTAAATTAAACGGCGGAGTGTGCTGAACGATGAAATTCAAACCACTCTCAAATCACGTGCTGGTGGAGGCGATCGCGGACGACGCAAAAACGACGAAGTCCGGCATTGTGCTCCCCGATACGGCGGACAGAAAGAAGCAGGTGCGGGGGAAGGTAACGGCGGTAGGTCCCGGGAAACTTTCAGAGAAGGGAGAGCGACTCCCGCTCTCGGTCAAGGTCGGTGACAGCGTGCTCTTCAAGGAACCGTGGTCGGACGATCACAAGTTCGAGGAGAACGGAACAAAGTTCTACCTCGTGGAGGAGGACGACATTTTAGGGATTATTGAATGAGCGCGAACGTGGACGAATTTTCACGGAGAGAAACCGAGACGATTCATGATATCCACGTAAACATTCGTGTTTATTCGTAAAAAAAATATGGCGAAACAAATCAAATTCAACGAAGAAGCGCGTGCGGCGATGAAGAAGGGCATCGACAAGCTCGCGGAGTCCGTACGGATGACCTTGGGTCCGCGTGGCCGCGCGGTGGTGCTCGAGAAATCATTCGGCGCGCCGCAGGTTACTTTCGACGGCGTGACGGTCGCGAAGGAAATCGAGCTCGAGGACAAATATGAAAACCTCGGCGCCGAGTTTCTGAAGCAAGCGGCGGACAAGACGAACGACAACGTGGGCGACGGCACCACGACTTCGGTGGTTTTGGCGCACGCGATGATCGAGGAAGGGGAGAAGGCGATCCGAGAGAAGGGGTTCAACGTGATCCAACTTGCGGAGGAGCTGAAGAAAGGAAGCGAGATGATTGTAAAGAGTCTTGAGGCGCAGAAAGAGCCCATCAACGACCCGAAGAAAGTTGAGGAAGTCGCAACACTCTCCGCGAAGGACGCCACGATCGGCGCCTTGATCGCCGAGGTCATGGGGAAAGTGGGCCGTGAGGGCGTGGTTACGATCGAGGACTCGAACACTATCGGCAATTCGTACGAAATGGTGGAGGGTATGCAATTCGACCGCGGCTACATCTCGCCCTACATGGTGACGAACCAGGAGCGTATGGAGTCCGCGATCGAAGACCCCGCGATTCTCGTAACCGACCGGAAGATTTCCTCTATTCAGGAACTCCTGCCGCTCCTCGAGAAGGCGGTGCAGAGCGGGAAGAAGGAATTGGTAATTGTCGCCGAGGAAGTGGAGGGCGAAGCGCTCGCCACGCTCGTGGTGAACAAAATCCGTGGCATTTTCAACGTGCTCGCGGTCAAAGCCCCCGGTTTCGGCGACCGGAAAAAAGAGATGTTGCAGGATATCGCTACCGTAACGGGAGCCTCGCTCGTGTCCGAAGATCTTGGGAAAAAACTCGAGAACGTGGGACTTGAAGAACTCGGCCATGCGCACCGCGTGGTGGCGGACAAGGACAAAACAACGATCGTGGACGGGAAGGGCGACAAAAAAACGATCGAGGAACGCGTGAGGCAGATTCGCGAACAGGTGAAGCGCACGGACTCCGACTACGATAGGGAAAAATTGAACGAGCGGCTGGGTAAGCTCGCGGGCGGCGTTGCGGTCATCAAGGTGGGTGCGCCGACCGAATCCGCGCAGAAGGAATTGAAACAGCGGGTGGAGGACGCAGTTGCGGCGACGCGCGCGGCGATGGAGGAGGGAATCGTGCCGGGCGGCGGTATCGCGCTCATGAACGTCGCGCTCGAGTCCGCGAATTCAGAAAAGAAAAATCCGGTTGCGGCGACGGCGCATGCTATTCTTGAGCGTGCGCTCGAGACGCCCATTTCCGCAATCGTGGCGAATAGCGGCGAGACGCCCATGCGCATCATCGCGGAATTGAAGAACCAGAAGGCGAAAGGAGGAAAGGTGTGGCTTGGGTTCAATGCGATCTCAAACGAGATCGGTGATCTCAAGGAAGCCGGCATCATTGATCCCTTGAAGGTAACGAAGACAGCACTCCAGAACGCGGTCTCGGTTGCCTCGACATACCTCACGATCGGCGCCGCAGTCTCGGATATTCCGAAGAAAGAAGCGCCGCCCGCGGGTGGCATGCCGGGGGGGATGGATTACTAAGTGAAGGCCTATAAACAAAAGCCGCCCTTGCCACGAGGGCGGCTTTTGTTTTAGAGTCCGGACAGTTCCAAAAGAACATTCACAATATAAGGAGGGTATATATATGCCACGTATAGCTGGTTTTTCCGGCGCGCGCCGATGGGTACGCACCGCGGCAGAGTATACATTCACCCCGCTTGAAGCCCGCGCGCTTCGCCCGTTTTTCACGAATGCGGCTAAGCGGGTGTTCTTCATCTTCAGTTTCCCGCCTTCCGTTCTCGCCGCGCTTCTTTCCATGTATTCGCGGATGGAGAACGCGCGGGGCATCCGCGGACATTTCGTGGATAATCTTCTCCCGCTCATTCTCTTGAGCTTCTCGGAGAGGTTTAAGTCAGAGCCCGCAAGCGCCGCGGAGCTTAAGTTTTTGGTGGAGGCGATGCAGAAATTTATCAGAGAGCATCACCTCACCTCGCTCGAAGCGTTCGTATCGTTTTCCGAGGAGCATCGAACGCTCTTCGGCAAATTCATCCGCGCATCTGCGGACCCCGTATATTTCAGGAAGCTCGCGTCATCACCGCGTTTCAGATGGTTTATGGCGCTCTTTCTCGATAAGTACGGACATAATTCGATCGCGCGCGGCGCGACGCTCACCTTCGGCGTGGAGGGAATCTCCATTCTTGCCGCGAAATCGTTCGAATGGGGTCGTCCCGGGGCCGGCTACATTGAGCTTTCCACCCGCTTCGTGCGGATGGATAAGGCGCAACTCTACCCCTTCTGGGAAGATCTCGATTCTCGTCTCCACGGCGATTTTGCGGCGCGTGTGGAGCGCGAGACGCGTGCCATCCTCGCGCAATACCAGATGAGGATGAGTAAAGGAAATCTTGAGGCGTTTTTCCGCGAAGCGCATGCGGAAAAAACGCCAGAGCGTGAACTTGCCGCCGCGGTAAAAGGAGAAGCATGCGATCTACTCGGCAATCTTCTGCCGGCCGCGACCCTAACCTCACTCGGGGTGTCGGTAAGCGGCGAAGCGTTCCCGGAGCTCATTAAACATCTTCTTCTCGATAACACTCCGGAAAATATCGCACTCGCCGAGCTTATCATGGAAGAATCCGAGAAGATTGGCGGTGACCAGTTCCTGCGGCACGTGGAAATTACCTCCGCGAAGCGGGAAGATTGGCGGTATCTTTCGGTTGCGCGGTTTTTTTTCTCCAATCCGAGCGGGCTTATGGGGCCGAAAATTTTGAATTGGGTTGGAGAAGAAGATTTGCACCTTTTCTCGAGGATGCGGGTCGCCGTCCGCGATTTCGGAGGAGAAGACGGTGTTTATCGGAGCGCCGCACGTCGCGAACCGCACGATAAGCTTCCGAACCAATTCGAGTATTTCTCCGGTTTCTTCCGCGGCATCATGAGTTTCCGCGGTTGGCGGGATTTAGAGCGGCACGGGTTCTGCACCCATTTCCGCACGTACCTCACGCCGGAGATAGGGTTCTACCGATACGACAAACCGGCGCCCCAGTGGTTGCACCAGGATTTTACCTGGGTGCATGCCCTGAACCGAAAGCTCTACCATGACATGCGGAACGCGGACGTTCCACATGAAATATGCCAATACGCGTTCGCGCTCGGCAACATGGTGGGGTTTCAGATGGGCGGGAACCTCGCTCAATGGGAATTCGTGATCTGGCAGAGGAGTAAATTCTCGGTCAATCACGAAGTGCGGCAGGTGGCGCTCCAAATGGATGCGCATCTCCGGAAGGCTTATTATTTCTGGAGAGAAATTGCCCGCGCCGACCGCACGCCCGCATACCTTTTTGCCCGGACCTCGAAAGGAATTCCTTATGGGGAACCGGAGGAAAGTGTCCGAAAGGTTGCGACCGGCTGATAGTCTTGACCCCGCGCTTTTTTATAGGAAAAGCGCGGGATTTCTTTTTTACGTTTTATGATATAATGCGGCGGCAAAGGTCATACGTTCGGAAAATTTTTTATATGGACATGAACAAGAAATGGTGGATTGCGGTCGGCATCGTGGCGGTGGCGCTCTTCTACGGGTGGAGCGCGTATAACGGGTTTGTGGGGAAGAATGAGGCGGTCGACAACCAGTGGGCGCAGGTCGAGACCGCGTATCAACGCAGGTTCGATCTCATCCCGAATCTCGTCGAATCAGTGAAGGGGATTATGGCGCAGGAGCAGGAAGTGTTCGGCGTTTTAGCCGAGGCGCGCACGCGATACGCGGGCGCCGCGACGGTGGATGAAAAGGCCGCGGCCGCGACCGGAGTGGAAAGCGCCTTGGCGCGTCTTCTTGTGGTCATGGAGAACTACCCGCAACTCCGATCTACAGAAAGCGTTACAAATCTCATGACGGAGCTTGAGGGAACGGAAAACCGCGTGTCGGTGGAACGGCGTCGCTTCAACGATGCCGTGCGTGACCTCAATGTGGTGGTGAAGCGCTTTCCGGGAAACGTGGTCGCGGGCATGTTTGATTTTGGCGAGCGCGCCTACTTCGAAGCGGCGGAGGGCGCTGAAAACGCTCCGCGGGTGGAACTCTAGTGTCGCAGAAACGAGGTAAGCAACGAGGGTACTATGCTTAAGTATAGTACCCTCGCCGCGATTGATTTGATATGGCGGGGATATTAAAACTGAAAAATCTTGCACGCACCGCGCTCCTCGCGCTCCTCGCGCCCCTTACGGTTTTTGCATATATGAGTCCGGGTGCGCCGCGCGGGTTTGTAAATGATTTCGCGGGGATGTTTGATCCGAGCGGAATCGAGGGGTTAGAATCGAAACTTTCCACATACGCGCAATCAAGCGGGAACGAAATTGCGGTGGTTGCCATTTCTTCGCTTGGCGGCGATACCGTCGAGGACTATGCGGTACGACTCTTCGAAGAATGGGGGATAGGAAAGGAGCCACAGGACAACGGGGCGCTCCTTCTCATCGCGCGGGACGAACGCGCGGTGCGGATCGAGGTGGGGTATGGTTTGGAACCGGAGCTGACCGACCTTGAAAGCGCGGCGGTTATAAATAATATCATCGTCCCCGCGTTCCGCGACGGGGAGTATGCCGTCGGCATTGGCGCGGCGGTGGATGCGATGATCGAAGCGATCGGCGGCGAATATGTGCCACCGACCACGCGCATGCCCGTTGATTTCGATTGGTTCTGGCTTGTCTTCTTTGTTCCGGTCTGGCTCGCAAGCATTCTTGGGCGCTCAAAATCGTGGTGGGCGGGTGGCGTTGTGGGCGGCGTTGCGGGCGTTGTGTTGGGATTTATCTTCGGATTTTTGTGGAGCGGTTTTGTCGCCGTCGCGGTGCTTACGCCGCTTGGCCTGCTCTTTGATTTTCTCGTGTCGCGGGCGTATGGGCGGGGGAAAATCACCGGGCATTTCCCGTGGTGGATCGGCGGTGGGCCGCACGGCGGACGCGGCGGATGGGGCGGCGGGGGATTTGGCGGCTTCGGCGGCGGCCACTCGGGCGGCGGTGGCGCCTCCGGGCGGTGGTAGATTTTTTAAATAATCGGTGTTTCAAAGGGAACGAGGTATATCACATTTAACATGCTATCGCAGATAAGTGTGATATTCTGTTCTTGGGAGGGGTAACTATTTTTAGAGGCGGAAATGGCGTTTCAGTTTTTCTGATCCTTCAAAGCGGCTAATTTCGAGCAGTAAAACATTATTCCGATTTATCTCAAAAATACCGCAAATGAAGTCAATCTCGTCCTCGCATGGATAGGGAGTAATGAACACGCTCTTTTGAAGTGGATAGAAATCCATCTCCCTCATTTTTTGCCGCAACGCTTCCCGTGCTCGTTTTTGTCTATCGGGGATGTCGAAGATGATCATGCGCCACTTCCCATCCCACCCATGCGTTTTTAAGCGCATCTCGTCGAAGTTATACATGAGAACCTTATTTTTCCCGCGCGCGGTGAGAGTGATTTTCACCTTTCCATCCGGCAGGTGGATATAATCGATAAGTTTTCGGTTTTGGAGCCGTTTGAGATCCTGGAGAAATCTCTCCTTCCCCATTCTTTTGTTTCGAAAGTACAGTTGCAAAAGATTTCGCGCGAGAACCGCCCCGCTCGCGGGGGAAATGGAACCGAGGAGCAAAATTCCTCCGCACGCGAGAACCGTTTTGAGGATGTGGTGAGGTTTTGATCCTTTTCTTATTCCCGCGTGCCTCATAGTCACGCCACCATGGTATCACACTTAATATGCTATCGCGATTAAGTGTGATACCATGGTGTTTGAAAGTTTGTGTAAGTTGTCTACAATGGCAGTGGTGTGCAGGGAAGGGTACGCGAGCGGTCGAAGCGGAAGTTCTGTCGCAATTTCAGCCTGCCCGTGGGGGCGGTAAAATCGATGATCCTCGACAATTTTTATTTTCTTTTGTGTGGAAGGATCGTATGGTGGTTTAGTATGCATGCTTGTTCCGGTTTTGTCTGAAGTAAAGCGAGGTTATAAAACGCAATCCCGCACAAAGCGGAAGGGTGGCCGAGTGGTCTAAGGCGCAGTCCTGGAAAGACTGTAGGGGAGAAATCCTCTCGCGAGTTCGAATCTCGCCCCTTCCGCTTTGTGCGGGAGAAAGTGATTTAGTTGAAACCACTCCTGATTCCATATCGGCGCCGCTCCGGTCAACTCCAGCGAACTGGGTCGTAATGCGCGCTATGTATTTGCGGTACCGGCACGTTATAACTTTGCATTTCCGACGGGATGGGAAGACGTACAGAATATCTTGAGCGCCACCCCTCTCCGCGCTTTTTAGCAGATGTTCCAAATAAAGTCGGAATTATCGAATCGTTTTTGTACAATAAAACCGTACCATGGCAGAAGGCATAATTGAACTTGCGGCGGTAGTCCTGATTGCGGCGGCGCTCGGCGTTGTCGCCAAGATGTTTCGCCAGCCGGTTATTCTCGCGTACCTCGTGACCGGCATCCTTATCGGCGCGCTTGGCTTCACTGACCTCATCGCGCAGGAAACTTTCCGCCTCTTCTCGAGTCTCGGCATCATGTTCCTTCTCTTTCTGGTGGGGCTCGAGGTAAACTACGCGTCGCTCCGGCTCGTGGGAAAAGCGTCCGTGTTGGTGGGACTCGGGCAGATTGTTTTTACCGCCGCCTTGGGGTATGGACTTTCGTTGCTTCTCGGATTTGAAACTCTCCCCGCGCTTTACCTTGCGGTGGCTCTGACTTTCTCGTCGACTATCATCGTCGTAAAACTTCTCTCCGATCGGAAGGATCTCCAGAGTTTGTACGGGAGGATCAGCGTCGGTTTTCTCCTCGTGCAGGACGCGGTCGCCATCCTCATTCTTCTTTTTCTTTCCGGCGCGGGCGCGGAACTTAATTGGTGGGGCATTGCGGTGCATCCGATTCTCGCTTCGGCAGTAACCATTGCGGGGGGGATCGCGCTTTTTTTGATTATGTTATGGCTCGGCAGGAAGGCGCTTCCGCCGCTTTTCGACCGCGTGGCGCGCTCGGAAGAGCTCCTCTTCCTCATCTCGCTTGCGTGGCTTTTTTCGGTGGTGGTCGCGGTTTCCAAACTTGGGTTTTCGATAGAGATCGCGGGCTTCATGGCGGGTCTCGCCCTCGCGAATTCATCCGAGCGTTTTCAGATTGCGAGCCGCATTGCGCCTTTGCGCGACTTTTTCATTCTCGTTTTCTTTGTGATCCTCGGCGCATCGGTGTCGTTCTCGAGTGTTTTGCCGGTCGCCGTTCCCGTGGCGGCGCTTTCGCTCTTTGTACTCGTCGGAAACCCCCTGATCGTCCTCGTCGTGATGGGACTTATGGGATACCGGAGGCGGACGAGTTTTTTCTCTGGCATCACAACCGCCCAAATCTCGGAATTCAGCTTCATTCTCGTCGCGATGGGAGCGGCCGCGGGGCACGTAGGCGGAGACGTAGTTGCCACGACGACCGCGGTCGGCGTCATCACCATCGCGTTCTCGGTTTATATGATTACCCGCGCGGACGAAATCTATCGGCGTCTCGCCCCCCTCCTCTCGATTTTCGAGAAGCGGCATACGAAAGAGATTGAAGTGCCGCAGGAGGGGTTTCATAAACCCATCGTGCTCGTGGGATGCCACCGAACCGGAGAAGTGATTGCCATGAGCTTGCCGCGCGAGAAGGTGCTCGTGGTGGACTTTGACCCGGAAGTTATTCGACGCATGACTGCGCGCGGGTTCGTGTGCCTCTTCGGCGACGCGCGCGACCGCGAGATCGTGGAAACGGCGAATGCGGGCGAGGCGCGCCTTCTTATTTCCACCAGTCCGGAACTCGAAGACAACCTGACGCTTCTCGAAGGATTTTCGAAACGTCCAATACGTCCCAAGCTCGTGATGCGCGCGGAAACGGAGGACGAAGCGCGCATACTCTACGCGCACTCCGCCGACTACGTGCTTCTCCCGCACTTTACCGCGGGGCAATATTTTGGCCGCACGCTTGGCCTTGATCCGGAAATGAAAGTATTGGAAGAGCTCAAAGCGCGCGATCTCGCGGTGCTCGCAAATCACCACCGCGGGAAAAGTTGAGGAGCAATGTGCCGGCGAACGCCGCGCCCGCCGCGTCGAAAAAGAAATCCGACGCGGTATCGGTCCATGGTTGATAAAATCCGAGGTCGCCGTGGGCGGCGGTGGCCCACGCCGCGAACCCCAGCTCGTAGACCTCCCAGAGCGCTCCCGCCGCCAACACAGCGATCACTACGCGGAGCAAGTTTTTAGGAAACGGAACGCCAAAAAAGTTCGGGAAACGCCGTGCGCCGACCACGATGGCGATTGCGGCGATCCACGCCCCTCCAAGCGCGTGCATCACCATATCGAACCACGGAAGCTCGGTATACCAACCGAAAACGGACGCGAGATGGTTCATCGTGAGAACGAGGAAGGTGAGGATAACCAGGGTGGGTGTGCCGCGCGACATTTGATATAATGATTCCCGTAAGGCTTCAAAGGTCGAATCGAATTCAAATTTATCACATACCAATGATTCTTCAAGATTGGACGTCGGTTATCGTGGGTTCCCTCCAGAGCCTGTGGGCCGGCACTTTGGGCGTGATGGCGAACATTGTGGGCGCTTTGATCATTTTGATCATCGGACTCATCGTGGCGTCGGGTCTCGGGACGCTTGTCGAGCGGGTAATCGCTTTGGTGAAGCTCGATCGCGGTCTCGCGAGTTTGGGGGTTAAACAGCACTTCGACCGGGCGGGGATCCAGCTCAATAGCGCGCGGTTCTTCGGAAAGCTCGTGTATTGGTTCCTCGTGATCGTGTTCCTGCTTGCGGCAAGCGACATTTTGGGCTTCTACTCGCTTTCCACTTTCCTCCGGGAAGTGCTTCTGTACATTCCGAACGTCATCGTGGCGGTATTGATCATGCTCGCCGCGGTGGTGATCGCGAATACGCTTCGGCATCTCGTGCGTGCATCCGTGAAGGGCGCCCAGCTCCACGCCTCGAATTTCCTGGGTTCGCTCACGTGGTGGGCGGTAACGGTGTTCGGGTTTCTCGCGGCGCTCTCCCAGTTGGGGATTGCGGTGGCGATCGTGAACTCCATCGTGACGGGATTCGTCGCTATGCTTGCGCTCGCCGGCGGCATCGCGTTTGGCTTGGGCGGGAAAGATTACGCCGCGTCGCTCGTGAATCGGCTCCGCGAACACACCGAACAGCGGTAGGTTTCCGCGAGAACAAAACCACAAAAATCCCCTCCGGGGGATTTTTGTTTTGACATTCCCCGCGGTTTTAGTAAGATGGAACGGCTATGTCAAAATTTGCAATTATCGAAACTGGCGGCAAGCAATACAAGGTAGCGCCGGGTACGGCGCTTACTGTGGAGAAACTCCCGGAAACAAAAGGAAGTGCGCTGAAATTCGACCGCGTGCTCCTCGTTGCCGACGGAGAGCGGGTGGAGATGGGTGCGCCGTACATAAAAGGCGCGCATGTGGAAGGCAAGGTGGTGGACGAGGAAAGGGGGGAGCGGAAGATTGTTTTTCGGTACCACTCGAAAACCCGCTACCGCAAGCTTAAAACGCATCGGCAGAAGTACACGAAGGTGGAAATTACTAAAATCTAGGCTTTAGGCGCTAAGCTTTGGGCGTTAGCGCTCGCTTTTTATTTGCTAGTGCCTAGAGCCTCATGTCTAGTGCCTAAGTTCTGCGTTCCAATGCTTGACCGAGCGTTTCTTCGTCCGCGAATTCAATCTCGCCACCGGTCGGGATTCCGCGCCCGAGGCGGGATATTTTAATGGCTTTGTCCGAGAATTCCCGCGCGATGAGATCCGCCGCGAAGTCGCCGAACGCGGTGGGGTTCAGGGCCAGCACCAGTTCGTCTGCTTTTCCTCCGAGCTCGTCCGCGATGCGCTTCGCGAGCGTGGCGAGGCGGAGCCGGTGGGAAGTTTCAAGAACGCCGTGCTCCGGCAGTTCGCCGAAGACGAGATAGTGTCCCTTCCAGCGGCCGGTGCGCTCGAGTGAGATGATGTCGGTGTCTTTTTCAACGAGCGCGATCGCGCGGGGGTTCCGCGCCGGCGCGGCGCAGATCGCGCATGTCCGCGCCCGCCGCTCCTTAAGAAAGAAACATCGCGGGCACCGGTCAATTTCCTTGAGGCCCGAGAGCCCCGCGATGAGAGTTTCGAGCGTGCTCCGGTCGAGGCTTGTGAGGTGGAACGCGAGACGGGTCGCGGTTCGGGGGCCGAACGGCGGGAGTTTTTCGAACACGGCGATGAATTTTTGTATGGCGTCGGGAATCATGAAGTAAAAATGTCTAATTTCTCATTATTCTCATTACTCTCATCAAAAGGTTAATTAGGGCAATTAGAATAATTTACTCGCCATCACTATGGCGGGTGTCCACATTCCTAAAACTCACCTTCTCGGGGTCGAAGCGGAGTTCGACGGATCCGAGGGGGCCGTTCCGGTGTTTTGCGATAATCACCTCGACGCGGTTCTGCTCCTCGGGCGGAAGATCGTTCCGCTCTCGATCTTTGCGGTAAATGAAAAGCACCACGTCGGCGTCTTGCTCGAGCGATCCTGATTCGCGGAGATCGGAGAGGCGCGGAATTTTCACTTCGCGCTGATCCACCGCGCGCGAGAGCTGGGACACCGCGATCACGGGAATCACGAGTTCCCGCGCGAGCGCCTTCAACCCACGTGAAATTTCCGTTACCTGCTGAACCATGCTGTCGGAATTTATGCGCGACTGAACGAGCTGGAGATAGTCCACGATTATGAGGTCGAGTCCGTGTTCAATCTGAAGGCGCCGTGCCATGGAGCGCATCTGGAGCACGGTGGGCGAGGGAGTGTCGTCGATAAAAATCTTTGCTTTCGAGAGCTCGTCCAGGGCTTGCTGGACGAGCGCGAATTCGAGATCATCCGAGAGTTTGCCGGTGCGGAGCCGCCAGAGGGGAATTTGCGCCTGCGAAGCGATCAGGCGATCCACGATCTGATCTTTCGACATTTCGAGGGAAAATATGCCGACGGATTTCCCTTGGAGCGCAATCTGCCGCGCGACATCGAGGGCGAGCGTCGTTTTCCCGTATGAGGGGCGCGCGCCCACGATAATAAGGTCGGATCGCTGGAGACCCGAGAGGATGTTGTCGAGGCCCATGAATCCCGTGGGAACCCCGCGGTAGCCGCCGTGCCCGCCGCGGTGCAGATTTTCGAGCCGCTCGTAGGCCGCGGGAAGCTCGGACTGCACCGGCACGAATTTCTGCGGGCGCGACCGTTCCGAAATGCCGAACACTTTCGATTCCACCTTGTCGAGGAGCGTTTCGAAGTCGTCGCCGTCCACGGCGAGCTCATTCACGACCGACGACGCTTCAATAAGGTCGCGCCGCACGCGTTTTTCCTTCACCATCTCCGCGTACCGTTCCACGTGCGCCGCGGTTGGCACCTTCTCGACGAGCTCGGTGAGATAGTCCGCGCCGCCCGCCGCCTGCACAAGTTTTTTCTCCTTGAGGTCGTGTGAAACGGTGAGAAGATCAATGGGGTTGCCCCGCTCGAAGAGTCCCAGGATGCTCGCGTAGATTTTTTGATGTCCCGGGTGGTAGAAATCGTCCGGCGCGAGCGTGTCCGCGATTTTCACAATTGCGGTTTTGTCGAGCATCAAGGCGCCGAGCACCGAGCGTTCGGCTTCAAGGTCCTGCGGGGGAAGTTTTGGTGTTTTGGGAGGCATAGAAAAATAAAACTCTAAACTCTAAATCCGAAATCCTAAACCATAAACAAATCCCAATGTTCAAAATACTAAACCCGAAACGTTTGGAACATTCGGATTTTGGATTTCGAATTTGTCCCGACTGCGTCGAGGATACTCGATAAAATCGGTATTTAGGATTTAGATATTAGGATTTAGAATTTTCCTTTCGGACTTCTGGCCCGGAAGGGGCGTCTGCTATCGTGTATCCTAACCCGTCGACGCGCGCCCGCAAGGTGTCTGCCTTATCAAACTGTTTATTACGCCGGTATAACTCCCGCTCCTCGACGAGTTTGAGAATGGAGGGTGGAACGGGGGCAGACTTCCTCACCTCTTTGAAACCAAACCCCAGCACTTCGTCGTAAGAGAGGAGGAGTGCGAGTTTTTCTTTCGACGTGAGCTTGGCGTCATTCGCCGCGCTCCAGAGCGCCGCGAGTGCCCGTGGGGTGTTCAAATCGTCCGCGATCGCCTCATTGAACCGTTTCATATAAGATCGGTAAATTTTATCCGTGCTAGTCCGCGTTTTTTTATTCGCGTTGATTTGTGGCGTCGCTTTGAGCGTTGCCACTATGCGTTTCAGTTTTTCGAGCGCGTTCGCCGCGCCGTGGAGCGCGGTCCACGTGAACGTAAGCGGGGTGCGGTAATGCGCGCCGAGGACGAAGTAGCGGTAGGCGAGTGGATCGAATCTCTTTTTCTCCATGTCGGCGAGCGTGACGAACGCGCCGGATGATTTTGCCATTTTGCCGCCGCTCATGTTCAAAAACTCGCCGTGCATCCAGTAACGCGCGAGCGGTTTTCCATAGGCGCCTTCGGATTGTGCGATCTCGTTCGTGTGGTGCACCGCGATATGGTCCACGCCTCCCGTGTGGATGTCGAACGGCTGACCCAGAAGCGCGGAAGAAATCGCCGAGCACTCAATGTGCCACCCCGGGAACCCCAAGCCCCAGGGTGAGCTCCAGTGCATGATGTGGTGTTTGAAGCGTTCCACGCGCTTGAACCACAGTGCGAAGTCCTCGCGATGCCGTTTTTTCGGATCCTCCACCACCTCGGCTCTTCCATGCCTTCCACTCGTGTTCATTCGCGCTTTTCTATTCGCATAATTCGTGTTTGACAGTTTGCCATAATTTGCAAACTTGCTTATATCGAAATACACCGCCTGCGGCGTTTCGTACGCGTAGCCCCGCGCGAAGAGACGCTCGATCAACCCAATCTGTTCCGAAACGTATTTCGTGGCGGGCGCGACGCACTCCGGTTTTTTGATGTTGAGTTTTTTCAGATCTGCGAGGAACGCCTTGGTATAAAATTTCGCGGTGTCCCACGGTGATTTCTTCTCGCGCTTTGCCCCCTTTTCCAGTTTGTCTTCGCCAAGGTCGGCGTCCGAGGTGAGGTGTCCCACGTCCGTCACGTTCATCACGCGCTTTACCTCGTAGCCGTTTCGGGTGAGCGCGCGCTCAAGGATATCCTCAAAAATATAGGTGCGCAGGTTTCCGATGTGCGCGTAATGGTAGACGGTAGGCCCGCAGGTGTAGAGCCCAACCTTACCTTTCACGAGCGGCCGGAAGATTTCTTTTTTGCGAGTCAGGGTGTTGTAGAGTTTGAGCATAGTTAATTAGTTGATTGGTTTTTGAGAAATCGAATATAACCATATACGCCTTTAATAAGACTTGTATAGCGATTAGCAATATCATCAGCAGTTGTTTTGGAAATAAACGTTTTCATTGAACAACGTTCAATATTTCGTTTTGTTTCTTCAGCTTCCCCGATAGCGATGTTTCGTAATATGTGCTCCCTCTGGATGACTGAAAGTTTATGATATGCCTCCGCGATATTGTTTGAAACGGCTGCGGCCGAGCGGTTCAGCTGATCGACACTTCTCCATCTTTCTTCTATTGGGAATTTTTTGGTGGCTTGATGAATCTCAAGCTCGAGCTCTTTTGCTAGTTGATAAATTTTGAGATTTTCCAGTCCGGTTGGCATTTTTTTGGAAACTAATCAACTAAAGCGTAGCGTAACTAATCAACTAATCCTATCTCGTCCAAATGAGAATGACGTCATCAACGCTCGGCGTTTGTGTCTGAAGCAGATTCGACCGCAGTCGTATTTTATACCGCAGATAGCGCGCCGCGCCCGCATTTTTATCCACGCAAATCGCTTTGTCGGGACCCGCGCCGGGCGATGCAATACCCGAGAGCGGACACTCCGCTCCATAATATGCGACGGAGCTTCCGCCGGGGCCGTAGAACGTCCACGGCCCGGAAGAGGAGCTCGAAGTCGCGATCTGGAAATCCACCGAGGCGCCGGAAGGTTGCGAACCTTGCCAGACGATGCTCTGGAGTGCGCCGCCCTCACTCCGCTCCGTGTCGAAGACCGACGATTCGAGATAGGCGAAAGTGGAAGTGGCCCGCCATGAGGTGATTACCTTGTAGTTAGAGTCGCCGCACGAGCTTCCGCCCGCGTCCGCGCAGTTAAAACTTAACCATCCCGCGACATCGTTCCATGCGTAGCCCGAGAAGTTGCCGTTCGCGTCGATCGAAACTTTATAGTTCGACGATACACAGTTATTCGCGCCGCCGTGCGAGGATTGGTTGCAATTAAAGCTCACCCATCCCATGGCGTCGTTCCACGCGTACCCCGTGAGATCGCCCGAGGCGTCGCCCGACGCGCAGGCGCCGTCCGTCGCATGCGGCCCCGGCCCATTGCAGACGCCGTAGTTCGACGAGGCGCAAACGTTGCCGGAAGCGGTCGTGGCGCAATCGAGCGAAAGATCGCCGACTGTGGACGAGGCGTAGCCCTCGAGGCGCGTGCCGTAGATTGTTACTGTGTTTGTACTGTAGAAGTCCCACCAGCCATTCTCATCGTCCCACGCGAGGCGCTCGTTTGAGGCGGAGGAAACATTCGTCGCGGCGCCGGCGCGGAGCGCGGCAAATGCCGTGAGGGAAAGGACAATCGCAATAAGGATCCAGAAAGCAATTTTTATTCCTCGCATCTCTCTTATTTTATATCACCTCGGCTTATAAGTCCCATACGGCCCATGGGACTTATTCGACCCATGAGCCGTTTAAACTTGCTATAATTATTTGAATGACGCGCAAACAACTTATTATTCTCGCGGCACTCGGGGGTTTTATCGCGCTCGTTGCGATCATCGGGGCGTTTTCCGGGCGGGACGCGGGGCCGGAAGGCGCGGGGCCGGCGGGGAGCGCGGAGGAGGAAACGGAAGGGAGCGGGGCAGTTTCACTCGAAACGTCCGCGTATACCTCCGAGGTGCCTGAAAACGCGGTGGAAACACCCCCCGCCATCGAGGCGCCCGCGGCGCCCGGGAGGGAGGAAACGCTCGGCATCTTCGAAATGACGGTGTCGCGCAACGGCTTTGCCCCCTCGACCTTGACGGTGAAGCTCGGCAATCTTGTGCAGATTCGCCTCACCGCAGAGGACGGCGACTACGATTTCTCGATGCCATGGAGCGGGCTCTACCAGAAAGTGGTGAAAGGGGAGACGAAGCAGGTGAGTTTTCAGACCACCGCCGCGGGAACGTACCGGTTTGAGTGTCGCGACTCTTGCCCGGCCGGAGCGAAGATAATGGGACAACTTATTGTGTTGCCGTAAAGTGAATTTCCAATTTTTGAATTTTATAAATAAATTTTAATGTTTTAATTTCTAAACCTGATGAATTACGACCTGGAGGAAAGATCGGCTAGATTTGGGGAGAATGTGATAAACTTCGCAAAAGAATTACCCGGCAATTCCATAAACAGGTCGCTTATAGATCAAGTCGTGAGATCCGCTACGAGCATCGGGGCTAACTATATGGAAGCGAATCAGGCGAGCTCAAAGAAAGATTTTAGGAATAAAATAAGAATTTCACAAAAAGAATCGAATGAAACGAAACACTGGCTCCGTATGATTGCGGCGGCTAATCAGGTTAGAAAGGAAGAATGCAAAAATCTTTGGAAAGAAGCGCACGAATTGACGTTAATCTTCGCTAAAATTTCCAAAAACTGCAGTGTTTAAAAATTCTAAGTGTTTATTTATAAAATTCAAAAATTAAAAATTAAAAACTATCTTTCCTTTTCAAAAACTGGGCTGTTTTTCTTGTGGTGTTTGATATTTGAAATATCGGTTGCGCCTATAGCATTCGCTTTTATCGGGCCGTCTGCGGGTCAAACCCCCGGCTCGGGCGGCGGGCTCTTCCAGGTGGACGCGAACCGGAACATCGGTTTCGGCGCCTCGTCCTCGACGCCGGTTTCGACTTTCAACTCGACCTCGACCGAGAGCGGGCCCTCCACCTTCGGGTATGTGTTCACGGTGGCCTCGACCACGAACCCCGGACTTTCTCTCAAAAACCTCACGTCGGGGAACACCTATGTGTGGTCGTCGCGAAACTTCGGCAACCTCCAGCTCTACCGCGAGTCGGCCACGCTTCCGGGCTATGTGGTGCTCGACGTGAACCAGTACGGTGATGTGGCGATCGGGCAGAAAGCGACCTCGACGGGCGGCGTCGCGCGTCTTTTCGTCGGAGGGAATGTGCAGACAACCGGCGCTTTTGTGGGTACGCTCTCGGGCGGGCTTTCCGCGGCGAATGTCTCGTCCGGCGTCTTCGGGAGCTTGCAGGGAAACGGGAATTTCGCGTTTCCCGCTTCGCTCGCGGTGGGGACCACGACGACGGGCGGGCTTCCCACCGAGGGTTTGTATGTCAAAGGCAACGTCGGTATCGGGACGACGAGTCCGAGTGGAAAGCTTGATGTTGTTTCAACAATCTCAACTAATGCGCTTATTTTGAGGTCGGGAATGGATAATACCGGCAGTCAGGGAGGTCGGCAGATTGTTTTCGGATATAACGGCACTACCGATTATGCCCATATGATAACCACAGAACATGATTCTGGGGTTGCGGGCGGAAACAAAATAATTTTCTCTTTGTGGAAACAGGGAGATGCCGCAAGTACTATTGGGGGAAAGACAGTCATGACTCTTACGGGAGCCGGCAACGTCGGTATCGGGACCACCACTCCCGCAAGCGCTTTGCAGGTGAACGGCTTGGTTTCCGTAGGTACCGCGCCCGCGTCCTCACTCGACTCATCGGCGAATCAGCTCGTAGTGGGCTCCGGCGCCGGTTCGCAAGGACTTACCATCTACAGCGCGGGCGACGGCTCCATACTTTTCGCCGACGGGACGACCGGCGATCAGGCGTATCGCGGGAGGATTATCTATAGCCACAGCGCCGACAAATTTACTATCAATACCGCCGGAACGGCGAACAGTTTGGTGATGGATAGCTCGGGCAACGTCGGGATCGCCACCACCACTCCCGCCTATACGCTCGACGTGGTGGGCACGGGGAGATTTACGGGTCAGCTTACCGTTCCCACACCGACGACAGGCACGAGCGCGGCGACGAAGTCGTATGTGGACTCCGTCGCTTCCGGCTCGAGCGGCGTGTGGTTGCTTTCCGGCTCAAATCTCTACGCGTCTTCCACAAGTTGGAACGTCGGCATCGGAACGACGAACCCCCAACAGAAACTCCACGTGAAAGGCGCGACCCGCTTCGGCAACCGGATTGATATCTACGACGGAGCGGATACGACACTGGCGGGACAGATTGCCGCAAATGACGATATCGGTTTGCAGGGTGGCGGTGGGCCGAACGACTTGGTAATCAAATCACAGGACTTGTTTTCGATTGCGACCGGCAATACCACGGACGTGAGATTTCATATCAATGCGACCGGCAACATCGGCATCGCGTCTTCGTCTCCCGGCTATGTTTTAACGACCGTCGGTGCCGGCTACTTCTCCCAGCCGGTGATTGTCGGCACCCCGACCGCGAATTCCCACGCCGCGACGAAAAGTTATGTGGACTCCACGGTAACGAGCGGGAGCGGTTGGACCGACAGCGGCGCGAACGTCTCTCTCACGACCTCCGGCGATTCGGTCGGCATCGGGACGGCGAGTCCGGGGTACAAACTCGAAATTCAAGGAGGCGCGACCCCGACCGGAGGAGTGTATATCAAAAATGGCGGCGGCAACCCCGACCTTCAACTTACAGGAAATCAAGGGAATGTGTATGCAAAATTCGCAGAAGCGGGAGGGAGCGACCCGGGCTACTTCCAACTTTTCGAGAACGGAGGTGTCGAAATCACCTTCGACACGAACGGCGCGAGCTACCTCAACACCGGCAACAATTTCGGTATCGCCTCGACCACGCCGGGCTACGCCCTGACCGTCGCGGGTACCGGCTACTTCTCCCAGCCGGTGATCGTGGGGACGCCGACACAAGCTTCCCATGCGGCGACGAAGGATTACGTGGACTCCGCGGTGACGGGCGGCGGCGGCGCGGGGAGCTTCACCACGCTCACCGTCTCCGGCACCTCCACCTTGAATGGCAACCTCTCCTTCGGCGGCGCGCTTGTTACCAACCTCAACGCGAACTCGAAAAACATCACCGGCGTGAACAAGCTTACGGTCACCACCATCGACCCGCTCTATGAGATCGGAGGGAAAAAATACGCGACCTACGCTTCTGCCATCGCGGGAGGGGTGAAGGAAGAATATGTCGGCCGCGCTACGCTCGTCCGCAAATCCGAAATCCGAAATCCGAAATCCGAAACAAATCCGAAATCTCAAAATTCAAAAGGTTTCGAGTTTACCGAACCGACCTACGAGTATGTCATCGACTTCGACAAGATAAAAAGCGGTTCAGATTTGTGGGTGTGGCGGAAGACCGTTGACTTCAGCCGCGACACCGTTCAAGTGCTTGCCACTCCCTACGGCGTCCCCGTTTCCATCGCCTACGAAATTTCCGGAAACAAAATAATCTTCCGTTCCCAACCAACCACCAACCACCAACCACCAACCACTGATTCTATCGAGTTCAGCTATCGCCTCGTCGGCAATCGCTTCGACTGGCGAGAGTGGCCGACGTTGGCGCCCGATCAAACGGAGCGGCCTTCGCTCATCATCAAATAAACAAAAGACCAATCATCTAAAGGGCGCAAGATCGGTTTGCTATAATAACATCATGAACGGAAATAAATTGGCGTGGTGGATCGTGGGCGGCGCGATTGTAGGTATCGTCATCATCTACCTCGCGATCAGCGGCGCGATAAAAATTCCTTCGGGGGTTCGGACAGCGGAAGAAACCGGGCCGCTCGCGACCGCGACGTCGCAGGGCATTGTTGCCGCGCCGGGTTTGAGTCCGGTGTCCAAGGAGGGGCAGGTCGTCAACAAGAATACCGGCGCGCCGGTGAAGCTCGACGTAACGCCGGGTTCGCCCGACGCACCCCAGCAGTCGGACCCCATTGCGCTCCGCGACGCGCCCACCAACTCGATCAAGATTTCGATGTCCGCGGAGGGCATCGCGCCTTCGACGTTCCGCGTGAAGCGGGGCGAGGTGGTGACGCTCACCCTTACCGCGACGGACAACCAGACGCACGTCTTCGCGTTTGAAGACTCTTCGCTTTCGGCGGTGGCGGTCGGCTTGGCGCCCGGGGAAACCCGCGTAACCGCCTTCAACGCGCCTTCGGCGCGCGGCGAATACCAATTTTACTGCAACGTACCCGGCCACGCGACCCGCGGCGAAACGGGGACGATGATCGTGGAGTAAGACTAAATAAGTCATGGAAGACCGCGAAAAAAACCCGCGCCGCGCCGCGGGTTTCTCTATAATAAGACCGATAAGTTCTCTAGGACTCATATGTCATATGGAGAACTGAAGTCATAAATGAAAAGTTTATTGTATAGATTTTTTTCGTTCCGCATGCTCAAGCGCGTATTTCGCCTGGCGCGGCGCGCGCGGGAGCGGCTTCCCCGCGCGGTCGTGGCGCTCATCACGCTCGTTGCCGTCGCGGCGGGACTGACGCTTTTTCTCGCGAGTCTCGAAGCGCTTCGTTGGTACCTCGAGCGCAGTATCAAAACTTCGCTTGTCGAAACGCTTCGCTCGTCGCGGGAGGCCGCGCCGTCCGAAGCGATTCGCCGCACCGTTGAGGCGCTCGAGGCGGAGGGGGAGAGTTTGCCCCAGCGGCTCTACCGCGTGGTGGGAGGCGGCGGGGGAGAGGGTTCATCCGCACCGCCGACCGCGCCCGAGGCGCTCACCGTCTCGAGCTTCTCCGATCTTTTCTCAAGTTTTGCATGGCTCGATGAAGGGAAAACAACACTTGCGCACGACGAGGCGGTGACGGCGTTCACTTTCCCGCCGCGCTTCGCGCTCGAGAACGCCGTACCCCCCGCCGCGGAGCTTCGCGAGCGCGGCGCGGACGGGAGCGACGCGGTGTGCTTGTGGAACGACTGTCTCGTCGAGCGAGGCAACACTCTCTCCTTCACTCCGTTCTCGGCGCGGAGCGCCTATGCGGAGGAACGGTACCGCGCGCCGCTTCCCGCCGCGGTCGCAGGAGAAAAAATATCCTCCGTTTCGATCGGCGGTCTCGAGACGGTGTGGCTCGTCGGCGTAGTGATCGAAAAAAACGGCGCATACGAGGGGAGGGTGTTTACGTTCGACGGCGCGAAATTCGAGGACGCGCTCGATCCCATGAGTGCGCCCTTCCAGTCTCCCTACCGAGGCACGCTCGGTTTTGGCGGCACCGACAATGACTGGATCGCAATCTACGGGAGCTATGAAGGCACCGCATACCATATTCGCGGAAGCGGCGCGGAGAATGTTTCTCGATTTTTCGGCATCCGCGCCATGGAGGGCGGTTTTCAGCCGGTCGTGTTGCGGGCGAAGAGCGGATGGTATGTATGGAGTCTCACAGACGGCAAGCCGAAGCTTATAAAACTTTTTGAGAACGGCACCGGCAATGTTTCCGGTGCGCTCGACCTCACCCGCGCGGCGTTCCCCGTGGGTGCGCGCCGCGGCTCGCTCGGGCAGGAAGGGGGCGGGCGACTTGTCCTCAAGATTGCGACCGCAGGCGGGGAAACCGAATGGAAAGAATTCCGCGATCTCGGGTTTTCAAAAGACGCGCCGCGCGAGATTGTCTCGAAGAACCTGAACACTTATGACGCGGAGGTGCGCCGCGCGACTATTGCGGAGTTTGAAGCGGCGCGAGAAGGCGGCGTGGTTGAGCTTTATCTTTCAAACGACGGCGCGGCGTGGGTGCGCGCCGAGGTTGGGCGCGAAGTCGAGTTTCGGGATCCCGCGGGCGTCAAGCTTTTCTGGAAGGCGCGAATCGATCCCGCGGGTCCCGACGGGTATTCGCCGTTCCTCGATCGCATCAACATCCAAATGAAGGTGAAACCCCAATAATCGGTATGCGCGGTGTGGTACAATGACAACCATGGACGGAGTGATGGAGCAAGAAACGCCCGCGTCGGAAAAACGGGGCGGCAAGATAAAATGGGTGGGCGGCGTTGCGGCCGTGGTGGCGCTCGCGGCCATCGCAATTTCTTTCTACAACACGAGCGGGCCGCGGAGGGGCGAATTCGGCCCGACGGGCGAAGCGCGCGGCGAGGATGTGTTCCGCCCGGGCAACGCGAACGCCTTAAAGACGGTGGAGGGCGGCACGCGGGAGAAGATCAAAACCTCGGCGTTTGTTACCGACGTGAATGCCACGGCGAGAGTCGCCGCACCTTCCGAAATCGCGGTGCCGTTCGCCGTGCAGAAGGTGGGAGACGTCATGCTTCGGAAGTTCGCATTCCGCGGTGAAGATGGCAACCTCTCGCCGTCCTTAGTTGCGGTGAACGAGCTCGACGTGGTGGATTTTTCCTTTACCGCGGCCGACCGCGACTACGCGATCCGCTTTCCCGACTTCGGCGTCTACCGAAGCGTCAAGCGCGGTGAAACGGCGGTTTTCCAGTTCCAGGCGTATCCCTACGGCGAGTATGCGTTTGAATGTGTTGAGGGATGCGGCAAGGGCGATGCCGGCAAGCTCGTGGTGAATCGGTAAAAATAAAAAAGAAGGAAAGAAGGGAATGGTATAATACCACCAAGCAACCTATGACCTCGAAAATCTATCTCGCCGCGGCCGCACTTGTACTCTTCCTCGGACTCGCGTCTTTCGTATACGCGATCAGTGTGCAGAACGATTTTGATTTCGGCGGCACCTACCGCATCCAGAACGCCTCGACCACCACCGTTTTAGGCGGTCTTTCGGTCGGCACCACGACGCCGCAGGCGGCGGGGGTGCTCTATGTGGATAGTACGCTGAAGTTCGGGGACGGCACCTCCCAGACGAGCGCGGGCGCCTCATCGGTTTCGGCGGGCCAGGTGTCCGCGGGCGTGTTCGGCTCCATCGCGGGGAAGGGCAACTACACGTTTCAGGAATCGGGGAACACCAACACGGTGCTCTTTGTGGACGCGACGAACGCGCGCGCCGGCGTCGGCACCGCGAGTCCCGCCACGCGGTTCCATGTGTATGACGGATCATCCGGCCCTCTTGTTACCCTCTCGGGACTCTCAACAAATTATCGCGGTCTCGTCGTGAAGGACACCTCCGGCACCGAGCAATGGTTCTACGGCCCGAACGACGTCAATAACTTCGTGATCCGGCGGAGCGGCTCGACGGATTATCTCACCATCGCCACGTCGACGGGGAGGATCGGGATCGCAACCTCGACGCCAACCGCCCTCTTGTCCGTGGGGAACACGACGACGAGCTTGGTTGCGGTCTTCGGCGGCGGGTCGGGGAAAATCGACGCGGGCACGATTGACCCGGTTTACACGATCGGCGGAGAGCGCTACGCCACCTATGTGTCCGGCATGACGGGGGTGAAGGAAGAAACCACCGGCGTTATTAAACTACCAACGACCAACGACCAACTACCAACCGCCGTTCTTGATTTCAAAACCGCCGAAGAGGGTTCCGACTTGTGGCTTTTTGCGAAAGCGGCGAATCTTGAAGGAGAAGGATTTGCAAATCTTGCCGTGCTTCTTACGCCGAACTTCGACGGCAAGACGTGGTATGAGAAAGATTATAAAAACAAAACCATCGCCATCTACGCCTCTCTTTTTGAAAATTGTAAATTGAAAATTGAAAATTGCTCGCTGGAAGTGAGCTACCGCCTGACCGCCCCGCGCTTCGATTGGCGCGAGTGGACGAACGCGGCGGCGGGCGCGCATGAAGGGTTTAACCTTGATACGCTCTTGAAGCGATGAACGTGGATCGGAAGAATATTATTTTGGTCGTTATCGCGCTTGCGCTCGGCGCGGCGATCTTTCTTTTCGGACGCGGCGGTACGTCGCCGGTTTTGTCTGAACGAAACGCCGCTCCGCCGCTTCCGGAGCGCGATACCTATTTCGTGAGTGGTAATCAATCCGGTCCCGAGATTTACGAAGCGAGCTTTGATCCGTTGGGGAGCGTGGCGGAAGGAGTGGAACAGCGTGTGCGCGTGAAGGTGAGATACGCGGGGTTCGTGGAATCGGTGCAGGTTACCATGATTATGGATGGGGGTGAACATCCATTTCCGCTCGCCTTGAAGGAGGGGAGTGCCGCGGACGGCGTGTGGGAGGGATCGTGGACGGTCGCGGACACGCGGGAGAGGGTTTATCAAGCTGCGATTGAGGCAAAAGGTTCGTCAGCTGAAAAAACGGACGGGGGCGAGGCGTCGCGAGTGGTGCTTAGTTTCCAGCCGGCATTTTAATTATGTCTACAGTTTTTAATTCGTCATTAAGATTTTGGATATTTGGAGCAATCTTGCTTGCGGGGTTTTCCGTTGCGCCGCGCGCCTTCGCGAATTGTTCTCCCTCGCTTGGGGGGGATCACATCGTCAACTCGAACTGCGCGTTTACCGGTTCGGTGAATGGTGTGGACAACGGCAACATCACCGTGAACGCCGGCGTAACGCTCACCGTAAACGCGAACCAGACCATCGCATGGAATGCCGGAAAGAGCATCACGGTGAACGGCACGATCGCGCTTTCCGCGAGCGGTGCCCAGCTCAAGCAGACAAATCTTTGGATTAAAGACGCGGATAACGATGGGTACTCGCTAAATAGCACCGACATGCTGGCACAGGATGCCCAGCCAAGCTCCTATCAGAGGAGGAGCACCCGGAGCGAGGCGGGCGACTGTAATGACTCGAGCGCTTCGACGTGGCAGTACCTTACTGGCTACCCCGACGGGGACGGTGACGCGTACACCACGGGATCGGCCCAGTCCGTGTGTTCCGGCTCCTCGCTCCCCTCGGGATATTCCGCTTCTTCGTCCGGAACCGATTGCGACGATACTTCCTCCTCGGTCTATCAAAACGTACCAGTCGAATGGGATTGGGACGAGGATCAGGACGGTTACACCTATACGCCAAGTGCTTCCCCTGTGGGATCGGTGTGTGTCGGCGCTCCCTCGTATGCGGGCGGGAGAACTTATTACCGAATAAAAGGCGGAAACTATCTGCTTACCTGGAGTCAGCGTCTCACTTTCACTGCGATCGGGAACGTGTACGACTGCAATGATACGAATGCGAGCGTGGCCGCTGACCGGTATGTAGACAACGACGGTGACGGGTATGGAAGCGCGACGATTGCGTGCGTGTCGGTCGGCGCGGGTTCGCCTTATGTGACGACAGGCGGGGATTGTAGCGACGCAAACGCCAATATCTACCAAAATCAGTCGGTCGCGACCGACGGCGATCAGGACGGCTATTCGATGTCTGGCGCGGCGAGTGCGTGCGTGGGGAGTGTGACCACGGTGAGCGGCCGCACCTACTACAAGAACTCAAGCGGCAGTTATAACCAGATTGCGCAGGGGAGCATCATTAACACGAACGATTGCTACGATTCGAACGCGAACGCGAAACCCGGGCAGACCGCCTATTACAGCACGAACCGCGGCGACGGAAGTTTCGATTATAACTGTGACAGCGTTGCCACAAAATCCGAAACCGCGACCAACTATTATTGCACGGCAAGTCTTTCAACTACTCCATTCGGCACTACCGGAAAACAAAGTGATGGCGGGTCGTGCTCGCCAAACGTCGGTTTCCTCTATTGCCCGTCGGAAAATATCGGCGGTACGTTTGACGCAAATGCCGTGGCGTGCGGAAATTCGTTTCCAGGACCTCTTGTGGTTGCCCCTACGGGATGGAGATTTTATAATGGCGACGTTGATTGCAATGTTGGTCTTATCGGAAGATATGGAGTCAATACAACTGTTCAAACGTGCCGCTAATTTTCAGGCGGGTAGCCTGATCGAGGAGAAATTTTCTTGTGGATAAGTGTCGAGTGGCGGGGAGGAGCCGATTTGATACAATAGAAAACGAAGAGCATCGGAAACGGTGCCCTTTCGCGTGGGGGTGAGTGAGGCGTCTCCGCGCCGCGAGTGGAAGCCCGACATTTTGTCGGGCTTCCGCCATTTTAGCAAAGAGGGAAATAAAAATTGCCATTTCCGGCGCCGCGTGTTATCTTTTCCCGCGGTACCTGTCGGGGGCAGGAATTTTCAAACCAAAAAGGAGGGAGCCGTATGAAATACGGCTGTACCGAGTGCGGGTTTGTGGTGCCCGGCTATCAAACCGAGAACCACAGTTGTCCCAATTGCTCGCGCATCGACACGCTTACCCCACTTACGAAGCGTGCGAACGCGAAGAAAGCGGCTAGAATGTTCTCCGCCGCGCAACTGCGAAGACCAGTATTTTGCCAAGCTCGTGTATAATCCGGTGTTTTGCCCCGCGGAATTTCTGCGGGGTTTTGATTTGACTTTTTCTGAAAGTGTGATAATGTCTCTCACAGAAACGTTCATTTCAAAACAAAAAGGGGTCTCAAATGTCTAGAGGTTTAAAATTGCGGTGCCGGGACTGCTTTCCTCCCGGACTCGCGTGGATGGGAACCGCTCATGAGGCGATAGATGCCGACACGCATGAGCAAAGATGCCCCAAATGCGGCAGCACCAATCTTGAAGTTGTCGGCATCTTAAAAAAGAAGCCGACAGCAAGAAAGTCTTCTCGATCCCAAGGTCCTGCCCAAGGTCCTGGTTTGTTCAGTTTTATATTGTAGTTTTTCGCCGGAAAGCGGCGCCTGCGGCGGTCCTGCAGTCGCCCGGTGGATCTGGGGCCTATGAGGGAGGAACGCGAGGGGTAACACCTTTGCGTTCCGCATTCTAAAGCTTTCCCGGAATCGGGGGTTCGAATCCCCCTTCCGGCACTATCATTAAGCATCGCGCAAGCGATGCTTTTGTTTTTCGTGCCGGAACGCAAGAGGAGCAAATAAATACCTTTCCGGCACGAAAAAGCCCGACGCACAAATGCGTCGGGCTTAAATATCTATGAGGGGCGATCGTCCTGATGCTTGACGATCCCTACGAGCCTTGCGGCCCAAAGGATTGCCTCTAAAATGCCGCGGAGGAAAGCGCCCGTGAAAATCCCAAATATTATTGAGATTATCACGGTGAATATCCACGCAGCGTGCGCCGTGAGGCGATCGGTAACGTTGCCGGTCGTGGCGAGTGTTCCGAATGAAACGAGAATCGCGAACCACAGAATGAACTTCCACCCTCGCTTTGAGAGGATGGAAATACGCCCGTTCTCAAAGTCAAAAATGTCGGTCGTGAAGAATGTTACGACCGACGCGACGCCTACCGCCGCCGCCGGATAGAAATGGTAGGGAGAAACGGAAACGATAGAAGGAACGATAATTACCCCGAATGATACGAAGATAATTATCATGAAGAAGCTGAAGGAGGAAAGGAAAAATTTCGTTTTCATTTGCGCCTCCTATGTTGTTAATGTTGTTGATGCTTTTTTCTTTATATATTATATATTGAGTTTTGTCAACTTTCGCGGCGCGTACTATAATCAACGCGCCATATGCCAAAAACGCCCCACAAAAATGAACTTTGGCGAAAATTACCGGAAACACCCGGTGTGTACCTCATGCGCGGCGCGCGGGGACGCCTCCTCTATGTGGGCAAGGCGGTGAACTTGCGGCGCCGCGCGCAGAGCTATTTTCGGCATTCCACGAATAACACGAATGGAAACCGAATAACACGAATGGAAACCGATCCGAGAATACGGAAAATGGCGAGTCTCGTGACAAAAATAGATTTCAAACGCACCGCGTCCGCGCTCGAAGCGCTTATTTTAGAGGCTGCCCTCATCAAGAAACACCAGCCGCCTTACAATGTGCGCGAGAAGGACGATACGAGTTTTCTTTATGTCGTGGTTACCAAGGAGAGGTTTCCGCGCGTCATGCTCGCGCGGAGAAGAGAAGCGGGGGAACTCGGCGGCGCGGCGTTCGGACCGTTCGTGCAAGGCGCGAGCATTCGCGAGGCACTCCGCATATTGCGGAAGATATTTCCGTGGAGCGCGCACCGCCCCGCGGAGATCGGCGCGTTCAAGAGGGCGTGTGTGGAATACGAGCTGGGGCTTTGCCCGGGCACTTGCATAGGCGCGGCGGACGAAAAAGAGTACGGCGCGAACATCCGCCGCCTGAAACAGTTTTTTCAAGGGAAGCGGAAAACGATTCTCTATGAGCTCGCGCGCGCGATGAACACGGCGGCGGCGCGCGAGGAATTTGAAAAAGCCGCGGTCTCCCGCCGGCAAATTTTCGCCCTGCGGCATATTCAGGATGTTGCGCTCGTCAAAGACAACGATCATTTCCAATTTCCGACCCGCCTGCCGGACGGGCAAGTTTCCCATTTTCAAGAGCGAATGCGGATAGAGGGGTATGACGTCTCGAATATTTCCGGCACCTCGGCGACCGGTTCGATGGTGGTTTTCCGCGGCGATCGCCCCGCAAAGGAGGAGTACCGGCTCTTCAAGATTCACACGCTCAACGCGCCAAACGATGTGGGTATGCTCCGCGAGGTTCTGGCGCGGCGGTTCAAAAGAACTTCGCCGGCTGGCGGATGGCCTCTTCCGGATCTCATTCTCATAGACGGCGGGAAGGGACAGGTGAACGCGGCGCGGACGGCGTTGGAGGATGCGGGTTTTGTGATTCCGGTTGTGGGGCTCGCGAAAGGGCCGACGAGAAAAAAAACCGATGTGGTGGGCGAGGCGCCGGAGGGGGTTTCGCTCCAGACGCTTGTCCGCGTGCGCGACGAGGCACACCGTTTCGCGCGATCGTATCATATACGGCTCCGTGGCCGCGCGTTCCGGATGGGGTAGAATAAGAACATGCGAATCGCGGAGGAATTGAAAAATTTAAATCTCGAAGTCGTTGACGACGAAGCGTCCCGCGCGCGGTATGCGCGCGACGCAAGCTTGTTCGAGGTCACGCCCGAGGCGGCGGCGTATCCAAGGAGCGCGGAGGAGGTGAAAACGTTCGTGCGGTTCGCTACAGAGAAAAAGAAGGCGGGGGCGGATATTTCACTCACCGCCCGCGGCGGCGGGAGCGACATGACGGGCGGCCCCTTGTCCGAATCGGTGGTGCTCGATTTCACGCGGCACATGAACCACGTGCTTGAGGTGGGCGACGGATACGCAATGGCGGAGCCCGGCTGTTACTATCGCGATTTCGAAAAAGCGACGCTTGCGAACGGTTTGCTTATGCCCGCCTACCCCGCTTCGCGCGAGATGTGCGCCTTAGGCGGCATGGTGGGAAATGACGCGGCGGGTGAGAAAACGCTGAAGTACGGGAAGGTGCACGACTTTGTGACAAAAATGAAGGTTGTGCTCGCGGACGGGAACGAGTATGAATTGAAAGCGCTCACCGCCGCGGAACTTGCGGCGAAGGAAACGCTTCCGACATTTGAGGGAGAAGTGTATCGAAAGCTCCACGCGCTCCTTGAGGCGCACTATGATGTCGTAAAAGCCGCGAAGCCGAATGTCGCGAAGAACTCCGCGGGGTACAACCTCTGGGATGTGTGGGATCGGAAAACGTTCGATATCACGAAACTCTTCACGGGTTCACAGGGCACGCTGGGTATCACGACGGAGGTTGTCTTCCGGCTCGTAAAACCGGAGCGGCATTCGGGGATGGCGGTCATCTTTCTTGAGGATCTCGCGCCGCTTGCCGGCATCGTGAACGCCGTCCTTCCCTTGAAACCCGCGAGCGTGGAATCGTTCGACCGGCATACCTTCCGTCTCGCGCTCAAACACTTTTGGGGATTTTTCAAATTATTCGCGCGGAATCCTTTCTCGTTGCTCCTCGCGTTCGTCCCCGAGGCGCTCACGGTGCTCTTCCGCGGCACACCCGCGTTTATCGTTATGGCGGAGTTTGAAGAAGCGACCGCCGCCGCGGTTCTCGAAAAAATTATGAGTTTAAAAAACGCGCTTCCGCCTTTCCGCGGCACGCTCCGGATTTTGCCGAATGCGCGCGCGGCGAAAAAATTCTGGATCATCCGGCGGGAGAGCTTCAATCTCTTGCGGCACAAAGTAAAAGGTCTCCAGACCGCGCCTTTCATTGACGACGTTGTGGTGCGGCCGGAGCATTTGCCGAAATTTCTCCCCGCGCTTTATGCCATTCTCGAACGCTACGGATTTCTCGCGACGGTCGCGGGGCACGTCGGAGAGGGGAATTTCCATGTCATTCCGCTCATGCGGCTCGCGGACGAGCGGGAGCGCGCGAAAATCAGGCCCGCCATGGAAGAGGTGTACGACCTCGTGCTCCGGTATGACGGGTCGATCACCGGCGAACACAACGACGGGATCGTGAGGACTCCTTACCTTCCGCGGATGTTCGGCGAGGAAATTTACGCGCGCTTCGAAGAGGTGAAAAAGATTTTTGACCCACTCGGCATTTTCAATCCGGGAAAGAAGGTAGGTTCGGACATAAACTATGCGCTCGCACACATGAAGCGTGGATAAACAATGAGACGTTGGTATGAAGAAACCGTTCCCGCCGTGTGGTCCCATGTGGGGAGCGCGGCAGGCGGGCTTTCGGAAGAAGAGGCGGTAAGGCGCCTCGGGGTGGCGGGGCCCAATGTGTTGCCGCAACCTCGCTCGCGCGGGCCACTCGCCATTTTTGTCGACCAATTTAAAAGTCCGCTCATCTATCTTCTTCTCGCCGCGGGCGCCATTCTCGTATTCCTCGGTGATTTCACTGATGGCGCGATTGTCGGTGGTGTGCTCCTTATCAATGCCGTCATCGGCGCGATACAGGAAGGGCGCGCACAAAACACCCTTCGGGCACTCCAAAAATTCGTAGCAACAAAAGCAACCGTGGTGCGTGCCGGGCGCGAGCGAACCATCTCCGACCGCGAAGTGGCGCTGGGCGATGTGGTGGTTTTAGTCGAGGGCGAGAAGGTGCCGGCGGACCTCCGCGTGGTTCTCGCGCACGATCTTCGCGTGAATGAATCCGCCCTCACCGGCGAGTCGGAGCCGGTTCATAAGACGGACGTGGCGCTCCCACCCGACGGAAAGGATGCCTTACCACGCCCACTCTCCGCTCAAGAAAATATAGTCTTCCGCGGTACGACTATTGTCGGGGGAAATGGTCTTGGGGTAGCGGTCGCGACCGGAAGCAGTACCGAGCTCGGGAAAATATCCGAGGCGATCGTCGGGCTCGATACCGAAATTCCACTCAAAGGAAACCTCCGTACCCTTGCGCGCGTACTCACCTCCAGCACCGTCGTTTTCCTCCTCCTTCTTTTTTTGGCGGGGGTGTTCTTTTATGACTACTCGTATGTCCACATGTTCACACTCGGCGTGGCGCTTGCGGTCTCTTTCATACCCGAGGGGCTTCCGGTGGCGCTCACGCTTATTCTTGCGACCGGCGTGTGGCGCATGGCCGGTCAGAACGCGCTCATAAAAAAACTCCATGCGGTGGAAGCGCTCGGGCAGGCCCGTATCATTGCAGTCGACAAAACCGGCACCCTTACGAGAAATGAGCTCGTCGTGACCGAGGTAGTGTCGTGTGGAACGAGGTTCCACATCACCGGGGAAGGGTATGAGCCGGTGGGTGCGTTCTTTGGCGAAAAAAGAGAGGCGGTGGAGCCTCTCCACAACCGCGCGCTCATGCCCGCACTCCACGCCGCGGCGTTCACCGCGACCGCGCGCCTTTCCTATGACGAGAATATGAAACAGTGGCGGGTAGGGGGCGACCCCACCGAGGCGGCGCTTCTTGTGTTCGCAAAAAAGGCCGGGTTTCGCGATGGGGCGTGGGACACCGCGCACCCGCTTCTCAATGAGGTGCCATTTAGTTATATACATAAGTTTCGCGCCGTGGTACGAAAAGACGACCGAGGGAAAGACACGCTTTTTGCGATGGGAGCTCCAGAGATCATCATGGTGCGGGCAAAAACCTTTTTGTCCTCACCGCGCACCGTGGCGCACTTCACCGCGCGCGAGAAGGAACGCATCACCGAACTGCTCCACGCGATGTTGCGGCGTGGGTTCCGGGTTCTCGCGTTCGGATATTCCACAAAGGTTCCAAAAAAGCTCTCCGCCGACACCCTCCCGCCGCTTACCTTTGGTGGATTCATCGGCATGAAAGATACGCTTCGGGCCGAGGTGCCCGAGGCGTTGCGGCGCGCGGAAGCCGCCGGCCTGCGGGTCGTGATGGTCACGGGCGACCATAAACTCACCGCGGAGGTCATTGCGCGCGAGGCGGGGATATTAAAAAAGAACGGGAAAGTTCTCACTGGTGAGGATATTGAAGCGATGACGAACGAACAAATGGCGAACGCGCTCGGTGAGACGGACGTATTCGCGCGCGTGACGCCGGCGCACAAACTTCGCATCATCGAAGCGTTCCGTGCGCGCGGCGAAATCATTGCCATGACGGGGGACGGCGTGAATGACGCCCCGCCGCTCGTCGCGGCCGATCTCGGGGTGGCGATGGGGCGTTCAGGTACCGAGGTGGCAAAGGAAGCGGCGGATATCGTGCTCCTCGACGACAACTTCGGGAGCATCGTCTCCGCGGTGGAGGAGGGGAGAAATATCTACCGCACGCTCCGCAAGGTGCTCCAGTATCTTCTTTCTACGAATATGAGCGAGGTGTTCCTTATTGTTTTTTCCATCTTCGCGGGGTTCGCGCTTCCGCTTCTTCCTTCGCAGATCATCTGGCTCAATTTTGTGACTGACACTTTTCTCGTAGCGGCGCTCGCGATGGAACCGAAGGAACGGGACCTCCTTTCGGGACCCTCCCGGTGGCCCAAGCGCGCGCTTGTGGACGGGCGGATGGCGGCGGAGAGCATCGCTATGGGACTTTTCATGATGATAGGGACGTTCCTCATATTCTCGCGGTATCTTGAGGGCGGAGATCTTATAAAAGCGCAGACCATGGCGCTCACCACGCTTGCGGTGTTCCAGTGGTTTCGCGCATGGACCATGCGTTCAGACACACACTCGCTTGCCACTATTCACCCCGGCACCAATCCGTTTCTCATTGGGGCAACCGCGCTCGTCGTGATTCTCCAGGTCGCGGTGCTCGAGCTTCCATTCCTCAACGAGGTGTTTCACACCGTGCCGATTTCCCTACTCGAATGGGGACTTGTGCTTCTCGTGGGTCTCACGGTGGTGTTGGTGGACGAGGTGCGCCTCTCCCTGCGGCGGAAATTTTCTTGGTAAGTTTTCATTGGTTGTGCAAGGGGAATGTTTTGAGTACACTGAAGTCGCTTTCCATTTCCTCATGGCACGACCGCGACTCATAGGCGTTTTGGCGCTTCTCATCGTACTCTCGGTTCTCGCGGGGATTTTTTCGTATGAGCCGCTCTGGAACAAGGTGAGCGGATTCCGTCCGTGGGCGCTTGGGCTCGATCTTTCGGGCGGCACCGTGCTTACGTACGCGATTGACCTGTCGAATGTGAGCGCGCCGGATCGCGCGTCGGTGGTCGAGGGCCTGCGGGACGTGATTGAGCGGCGGGTCAATCTTTTCGGCGTGCAGGAACCGCGCGTGTATCTCGCGCGCGCGGGAGGAGAAGACCGGCTCGTGGTGGAGCTTGCGGGCGCGAAAGACGTCGGCGCGGCGGCGCGGGAGATCGGCGCAACCCCGTTCCTCGAATTCCGCGAGTTGAAAGAAACGGAACCCGCCCGACCGGACGACGTCGGTCCTTCGGGCGCGGGAAATGGCACGACCACCGCGGCGTTCGTGGCAACGCCCTTGAACGGCCGCTACGTGAAAGCGGCGCAGGTTGGTTTCGCCGCCGCGGGCGTGCGTACGCCGCAGATCAATCTGCAGTTCAATGACGAAGGCGCGGCGCTTTTCGAGCGACTGACCGAGGCGAATATCGGGCGTCCGCTCGGTATTTTTCTCGACGGCGAACTTTTGGAAGCCCCGACCGTGCAGGGAAAGATTCCCGGAGGGACGGCGGTGATCACGGGGAGCTACACACTCGAAGAGGCTCGCGCGTTCGTGGAACGCTTTAACGCGGGCGCGCTTCCCGCACCTATCTCTCTCATCCACCAAGAAACGATAAGTCCCGATTTCGGCGCGGATTCGCTTGCAAAAGCCGTTTTCGCCGGCGCGCTCGGCACGCTCGCGGTCGTGCTTTTCATGTTGGTCTACTACCGTGGCTTTGGAGTGTTCGCCGCCGTGGCGCTCCTCATGTACGTCGCGCTCACGCTCGCGGTGTTCAAGCTCGTGCCGGTTACGATGACCTTGGCGGGCATCGCCGGCTTCATACTCTCGATCGGCATGGCGGTTGACGCGAACATTCTCGTCTTCGAGCGCACAAAAGAGGAATTGCGTCGCGGGCTCGCTCGCGTCGACGCCATCGAAGAAGGATTCAAACGCGCCTGGACCTCCATCCGCGATTCCAATATTTCCACCATGATTACCGCCGCGGTGCTCTACACCTTCACGTCGAGCTTCGTTCAGGGGTTCGCGCTCGCGCTTTTCATAGGCGTCGTCGTCTCGATGTTTTCGGCTATTACCGTTACCCGCACGCTCATGCGCACGTTCGTGCGTGATTGAAAATTGAAATATTGAAAATTTGAATAATAGATCCTTCAATCCTTCAATTATTCAATATCGTTCATTATGAATCTCATCAAATATAAAAATATTTTTCTTGGGTTCTCGGGCGCGCTGGTCGCGGTGAGCGCCGCCGCGCTCCTCGCCTTCGGCCTTGTGCCCGGTGCCGATCTCACGGGCGGCACGCGCTGGCAGGTGAAGTTTGCGCAAAATGTGAGCGCATCCGCGGTTGTCGAAATATTGAAAGCCGCCGGCGCAGACTCGTCCGCGCAGGCGGGAGCCGCCGCAACCATAAATGAAGAGGGGGTCGTTACTATCCGTCTCGGCCCGATAGACGAGCCCCTCCACGCCGCCTATCAAACGGCGCTCGGCGCGCTTGGCGAGGTGAGCGAATTGAATTTCTCCTCCATCGGCTCCACGGTCGGCGCGGAGCTTCGACGCAAGGCCGTCTACGCGGTGCTCTTCGTGCTCCTCGGCATCTCCCTCTACATTGCGTGGGCGTTTCGGAAAGTTTCGGCGCCGGTCAAATCATGGAAATATGGCGCGGTAACGCTCGCGACGCTTTTTCACGACGTTGCAATCCCGACAGGGCTCCTCGCGGCGCTCGGTGCATGGAAAGGAATTGAGATTGATACCAACTTCATCGTGGCGCTCCTCGTCGTGATGGGCTTCTCCGTCCATGATACGATCGTGGTGTTCGATCGTATCCGCGAGAATCTTCTCAATCTGCGTGCCGGCAGGCGAGTCGATAGCGGCGGGGCGGGCAAGCAAAGCGGAGCGGATTTTGCGGAAGTGATCAACGCGAGTGTGCGGGAGACTTTCACGCGCTCGGTGAACACCTCGCTCACGCTGGTTGTGGTACTCTTCGCGCTCATCATCGCCGGCCCCTCCTCGCTTTTTTACTTCACACTCGTCATTCTCGTCGGCACCGTCGTCGGCACCTACTCGTCCATTTTCGTGGCGAGTCCGCTTCTTTACCTTCTTGGGCGGCGGGCGCGCGGGGCGTAACTCGCCGCATGGGGATAAGGGTAATTGACGCCATTCATTCTCTATGGTACGATGAAAATCATGCAATCCATCGAATCGGTTCTCGAAAACGTTCTCTCCACGCTCGCGCCCAAGCCGCGCAGAATTGTCGCGGGGAGATACGCCCTCAAAGGGGGGAGCAAAGCGACGCTTCAGGAAATAGGCGACGAGCTCAATCTCACGCGCGAACGGGTGCGCCAGATCGAAGCGCAGACCGTGAAAAAACTCGCGCCGCTTGTGCGGGATCAGGCGAAGTTTTTTATTGAAAGCGTGAAGCGGCACCTTGAGAGCGTGGGCGGCGCGCGACGCGACGACCGCTTCATTGAGGATCTTCGCGAAGCTTTTCTCAAAAATGACCGGAACGCGAAAAATCTCCCCGAGAAGATCCGCTTTATTCTCCGCGTGGCGGGTGAGCCGCGGTATGTGCCGGAGACCGACCTCATGCACGCATATTGGGTTTCGAGTATGGCAACGGAGAAGAAGTTTTTGAACTTCGTCGAGAAAATCACCGAGTTTTTCGAGAAAGCCGGAACCAAAAAGGTAATCGATGAAAAGGCCCACCTCGCGTTTTGCAAGGACATGGTGGCGTGTCACTGGCTCTCGATTCCGAAACATATCGGCATGAACGTGTTCGGCGATGTGGGGCTTCGCGAGTGGCCGGAGATCGAGCCTAAAACCGTGCGCGACCGCGCGTACCTCGTGCTTCGCAAACACGGCACGCCGCTCCACTTCCGCGACATCGCGAAACACATCGCAAAACACCGCCTCTCGGCGCACCCGACCCACATGCAGACCGTGCACAACGAGCTTATCAAAGATCCGCGGTTCGTCCTTGTGGGTCGCGGCATCTATGGCCTCGGGGAACACGGCTATGAATCTGGTACGGTGCGCGAGGTGATCGCCAAGCTTTTAAAACGGAACGGCCCCATGGACGCAAAGCGCGTATTGGGACTCGTGAACGAACAGCGGTTTTTGAAAGAAAACACCGTGCTTCTTGCGCTCCAAAACCGCAAGCATTTCGCGCGGCTTGACGACGGGCGGTATCGCGTCAAAGAAGCGTAGCGGGAAAAGCCCCGACGAAACGTCGGGGCTTTTTCGTTGGGTTTTGCCGATTGCATGCGCTACAATGAAGATGATTTGCAATGATCAAGGAAACTTTCAACCACGTCATAGAATTCCTCGCCGAGTTTTTCGGGAAGGAGGAGGTGTGGGTTTTTCTATTTTTCGTCGGCGTCGGGGCGTGGATCGTCTACGCATTTTTTGACGCCGTCCGGATCATCCTTCGGAATTTTTTCCTCTATGCGTGGCCTCTTATCCTTTTTTTCTTTCTCTTCGGCATCTTCGAATCGTTTTGGTTGTTTGTGCGGCAGGAGCGGTTCAAGCGGAAAGAGGAATACGTATTGCTCGAACTTCGCATCCCGCGAGAGGTGAAAAAGAGTCCGCAGGCGATGGAGGAGGTGCTCATGGCGGTGCACGCGCTCCGCAATGCGCCGGGCACGTTCAAAGAAAAATATCTCGACGGGGAAATCACGAGAATTTTCGCGCTCGAACTCGTGAGCTTCGGCGGTGAGGCGCGATTTTTCATCCGCATGAACGCCGGCATGCGGGGTGTGGTCGAGGCGGCGCTCTATTCTTTCTACCCCGATTTGGAGGTGAGGGAGGTGGAGGACTACGTCGGCGGGCTCCCGAAAAATCAGGAAGAGCTCGCACACCGTCGCATGAAGGTGTGGGGAACCGAGATGGTGCTCGCGCGGGAAGCCGCCTACCCGATCAGAACCTACGATCGGTTTGAAAACATCGCCGAAGAAAAACAATTCGATCCCATTTCCACGTTCCTTGAGGTGTTGGGGAAAGTGCCGAAGGACGAAACGGTGGGTGTGCAGTTGCTTCTCGCGCCCGCGGCGGCCGACTGGAGAGACGGATTCAAGGATTTTCTCGAAAAACTCAAGACTCCGACCACTATCGCCGTCGAGGAGGAAGGAGGGAGTAAGGAAGTGACGGTCGCGCGTTCTCCGGGCCACACCGACATACTGAAAGCGGTGGAAGAAAACCTTTCGAAACCGGCGTTCCTCACCCTTGTCAGGATTATTCACTTTATGCCCGAATCCGCGCCGAAGGGGCCGCCGGCGCGCGGCGCGCTCGGGGCGTTCAACCAATTCACCGCGCTCGACCTGAACAATTTCAAGGCGAACAAGCCCACCGCCACCAAAACCGATCCGTGGGTGAAGCCGTATGTGTTTCCGAAAACGCGTCTCCGCTATCGCCAGGAGCGGCTCCTGTGGAATTACCGGATGCGGGAAGTGCCGCCCGAAACGTGGGCGGGGAAATTCATAACTTCGCACCGTTACCACTCGAACTTTAAATCGGAACGGTTTTTCATGTCGGTGAAGGGGATCGCGACGGTGTTCCATCCGCCGACCGCGGTGGTGTTGACGGCGCCGCACCTCCGGCGCACCGAAAGCCGGCGCGCAGGGCCGCCCGCGGGCCTCGCCATCTTCGGCGAGGAGGAAGAAATTGAAAAGTTTCAGTAGCCATGGACGCGCTTATCAAAAATCTCGAAAATCTCGCGCGACTTATCGTTCACGCGCCGTGGGCGGACGCACTTTTCGTTGTCCGGATCGTGTTTATCGTTCTTGATATTGCACTTCTCGCGGGCCTCGTGTGGCTTATAAGAAAGGCGTCGGAGTTTCGCCCTCCTTTTATGCGCGCCGCCGCCGCGCTTTCTCGTCGACCCTCTCTTGATCAGAAAGCGTTTCGCGAGCGGTGGGCGCGTATTGTCGGCCGCGCCGCCGCCGCGCCTCCCCAATCCTACACCGTCGCCGTCATTGAAGCCGACAAATGCGTGGACGATGCCTTGAAGCAAATGGGTTTTTCGGGCGAGCACATGGCCGACCGCTTGGAACAACTGGATGCGGCCGACTATCCTGGGCTTGACCGTTTGTGGCGGGCGCACCGCATGCGGAACGAACTGGTCCACGCGCCGGATTTCGGTATTGACGCGAACGCCGCCGAAGAAGCGCTCAAAATCTATGAGTCCTTCTTGCGAGAGCTTGGCGCGCTCCCTTCTTAGTGCGACGATATGCCGGCGACCGAGAGAATTCAATTCGTAAAAACGGCGCCGCCGCCGCCCGAGCTTCCCGTGCTCGGGAAAGTGCGCCCCGAGGAGTGCTCGTTCGTCGGCCGCACGAACTATGTGACGGGTATCGAGGAGAAGCGGTTTGTTTTTGGCATTCAACGTGCTGACCGCCGCCGCCACCTCTATGCGGTGGGGAAAAGCGGAGCGGGAAAATCGAAGTTTTTTGAATTGCTCGCGCGCCAGGATGCCGCCCACGGGTACGGGTTTTGTGCGGTCGATTTTCACGGGGATCTCGTGGGCGCGCTCCTCGATTCGATACCGAAGGAACGGATCGGGCAGGTGTGTGTGATTGATCCGTCGGACACGGCATTTCCCGTCGGCTGGAACCCGCTCGCCGACGTTCCGCGCGAACTCACGCATACGTTCGCGCAGAGTTTGATCGAGATTATGGAAAAACAGTTCGGCGTGAACTGGACGCCCCGCCTTGAACACGTCTTCCGGTTTGCCTGTCTTGCGCTCCTCGATTACCCGCATGCCACCATGGGAGGATTTGTGTCGCTTCTCACCGATGGCGCGTATCGCGCGGCGGTGGTGAAAGAAGTGCAAGACGAATTCGTGCGGCGTTTTTGGGCGGACGAGTTTCCGGAATGGTCCCGACGTTTCGAGGGCGATGCCGTGCTTCCGCTTGTCACCAAATTAAGCCAGTTCACGCTCCATCCTCTTGTGCGGAACATGTTTGAACAGGGGAGGAACACGATTGATTTTAAATCGCTTATGGCGCAGGAGCACATTGTTTTGGTGAATCTCGCGCGGGGCAATCTCGGGGAGCACAACGCGAATTTCCTCGGCGCACTTGTGGTGGCGAAGTTGAAGCAAGCCGGCATGATGCGGACAAACGGAGCGGATCCGAGGCGGAGAGATTTTTACGTCTACCTCGACGAGTTTCAGGGTCTCGCCACGGAGACACTCGAGAATCTCCTCTCCGAAGCGCGAAAATACGGCGTCTGCCTTTCGCTTTCCCATCAATATCTCGAACAACTCACTCCTCGCCTTCAAGCCGCGATTCTCGGCACGATGGGGTGTGTTGTGGTGTTCCGCGCGAGCGGCGGCGATGCGGTTCGCTTGGAGGAAGAAATGACCCCCGTGTTCAAGGCAAAGGACATGATCAACCTCGGGACCGGCTCGTTCTACATCAAAATGACGATCGACGGCGAGACCTACGATCCGTTTTCCGCGGAGACGCTCCGCGCGTTGCCTCTGCCGGCAGGTTCTCACCGCGACGCGATCGTGGCATCCTCCCGCGCGCGGTATGCGACGCCGCGTCCTGGGGTATAATGGCTCTTATGGTAGAGTTAAAAAGAAAGATTTCCGATATTGTTCCCCGTCGTCCTTCCTCCGCCAAGGCCGTGGCGAGCAAACAAAGTTTGGACGGGGAAGTAAGGAAGGAAATTTCGCCGGCGCGGAAAGCGCCAAAAAAGAAGGAATCGGAGCCCATCGAAACAAAGAGAAGCGCGCCTCCGGAGCCGAAGGAAGAACCAGTTTTTCTTATCCCGCCGATTCGTGAAATGCGGATTGATGGAGGGCCCGCTCCCGGAGTGGAAGCGACACAAGCGGCAAATTCGCCGGTCGGACGGGCGGGATTCACGGGACGGTATCGGGGCCGGCGTCGCGTGCTTCGCGTAGGAGTCGGGGTACTCGCCATCTTGATCGCGGCGGGGGCCGGCGCATGGTTTACGCTTCCGAAAGCGGTGATCACGCTCACGATGAAAAAATATCCCATGACGTTTAAAGAAACCGTCGTCGCGGCCGCGGATCCCGGTACCGTGAGCGCGCCCTCCGCGGTGGTGGTACCCGGCGAAGCTCTCGAAGCACGCGCAAATCTCACGCTTCCCTTCGCCGCGCGGGATACGGAAACGGTGTCGGCAAAAGCGACCGGCGTGCTCATCGTCTATAACTCGTACGGCTCCGCGCCGCAGACGTTGGTGCGCAACACGCGGTTTGAATCGCCCGACAAAAAAATATTCCGTCTCGACCGGCAGGTGACGGTGCCGGGCGCGAGAGTGGAGGGCGGCCGTATCACCGCCTCGTCCGTCGAGGCGCCGGTGACGGCGGAGGAAGCGGGCGAGGTCTACAACCTTCCCGCGTCATCGGGATGGCGCATCCCCGGTTTCAGGAGCACGCCGCGCTATGACGGGTTCTACGCCGAAACGAAATCGGGCATAAAAGGCGGTTTTATCGGGGAGCGGGCGAAACCTTCAACGACGGAACTTGCGGACGCGCGGAATAAACTCATGGAAGCCCTGACCGGCGCGCTTGAGAGCCAATTCCTCATTATCCTCTCGGATCGCTTCACCGCGCTCCCGGGAAGCCGGCGGGTAACGCTTGTCGAAGAAAATATTTCGCAGGACGGGGAGGATCCGCATGCCTTTCATCTCTTCGGCGAGGCGGTGATGGAACAGATCGTGTTCGAGGATCCGATGTTGCGGGAGGCGCTCGTCGCAACGGCGGCGCGCGCACTCCCCAAAGAACTCGTCGCGAAGGATTTCTCCTATACGGTCGGCACCAGCACCCCCGATTTCGCGAAACGGACGCTCACATTTCCCGTGAACGGTGCGGGAGTTTTTACCGCGCCGTTTAACGCGGACGCATTCCGCGCGAGCGTCACGGGGAAAGGCGAAGCGGACCTTAAGGCGGCGGTGCTCGCCGTCCCGGGCGTGGAGGCCGCCAAAGTATCACTCTCGCCGTTTTTCGTGCGCTCGGTGCCGACCGATGAGACGAAGATAGAAGTGACAGTGGAATAGAATGCGGGAAAGCGGCGGGATTGACACTTCTTTTGGTTTTTCTTATATTTGAACCGCACACCTATCACAGGGAATGCCTGAAACATCGAGCACGATACGAGCCGAAGGCGTGGTGGAGGAAACTCTTCCGGGACTCATGTTCCGGGTTGCGCTCAAGGAAGGGGGCGCGCCCGTGCTTGCCCACCTTGGCGGTAAGATGAAGATCAATCGCATTCGCGTGATTCCGGGCGACACCGTGGTGGTGGAAATGAGCCCCCACGATCTCACGCGAGGGCGCATTGTGCGGAGACTGTAAAATCGTTTCACCTATTTCACGAATAGGGCCACTAATGACACGAATCCATTAGTGAAATTCGTGGTTATGTATTCGTGGCCATTTCGCATATACAATGAAAGTCCGCGCATCGGTAAAAAAGATCTGCATGAAATGCAAAGTCGTCCGCCGCAAGGGTCGGGTGCGGGTCATTTGCGAGAATAAGAAACACAAACAGAGGCAAGGTTAAAACGGTGCCTTGCACCGTTCGCCCAACGCAAAGCGTTGAGAGATAACATTTATGAGAGTTTCAGGAGTCAACATTCCCGACGAAAAGAAGATAATGATCGCCCTTACTTACATCTACGGGATCGGGCGGGTTCGCGCCGCGGAAATTGTCGCGGCGGCGCGCGTTGATGTGGACAAGCGGGCAAAAACCCTCTCGCTCGAAGAGGTAAACCGTATCCAGTCGGCTATCGCGCACGCGGTGAAGACGGAGGGGGAACTGCGACAGGTGGTGAAACAGAACGTCGCGCGCCTCAAGGAAATAAAGGCATATCGCGGCGTCCGTCACATGAAAAAGCTTCCGGTTCGAGGCCAGCGCACGAAAACAAATTCCCGCACGGTGCGCGGGAATGTGCGGAAAACCGCGGGGAGCGGAAAGCGGAAGGTGGAGCTGAAATAAATTTATATAGAAACAGCATGGGAAAGAAAAAAGTAGCCGCAAAGAGCCAGGAAGAACTCGTCAAGGAATCCGAGGCGGTCGAAGCGACGGCCGCGAAAGAGTCCGCGAAATCGGTTTCCACCCGGCTGTCTCACGGGCGCATCTACGTGAATGCTTCTTATAACAACACCATGATCACCGTAACAGACGAGAAGGGAGGAGTGGTTGCGTGGATGTCCTCGGGATCGCTTGGTTTTTCGGGGCCGAAGAAGGCGACGCCGTTCGCGGCGTCGAAGGTTGCCGAGGCCATTGCGGAAAAAGTGAGGAAGTCGGGTCCTCTGAACGTGGAAATTTTCGTGCGGGGCATCGGCAAAGGGAGAGATTCGGCGGTTCGCACGCTCGCCGCCAAAGGATTTGTTGTGGAGAGCGTGAAGGATATTACCCCGATTCCTCACAACGGTCCCCGACCCAGAAAGACGAGGAGAGTTTAATAATCATTAGTTCAATTCTCATGGCAGTCATCCACGCAAAAGAAAAAAGGGAACGTTCGTTGGGCGCCAAGCTCTTTCTGAAGGGCGATCGTTGCAGCTCGCCGAAGTGCGTTACCGTGCGGCGTCCGGAGCGGCCCGGGCCCCACAAAAACGCGCGCCGCACACTCTCTGATTACGGACGCCAACTGCAGGAAAAACAGCGTATCCGGATATATTTCGGGCTCACGAACCGGCAGATGGAAAAGTACTTCTCCGCGGCTTCCCCCGTTCTGATCGCAAACCTTCTCGAGCGTCGTCTTGACCATGTCGCGTTCGCGCTTGGGTTCGCGAAATCGCCGCGCATCGGCCGTCAGCTCATTTCCCACGGCCACATTGTCGTGAACGGCCGCAAGGTTACCATTCCCTCCTATATGGTGAAGCCGGGCGACGTCATAGGCGTCAGGCCGGAATCTCGCGGCGCCAAGCTTTTCGAGGATTTCGCGGAACGGATGAAAACCTATCAGGTTCCGGGGTGGCTCGCGTTCGACGCCGAGAAACGGGAGGGAACATGCGTGAAACTTCCAAGTGAAGACAACCACCAGTTTCCTTTTGAGATTTCCCTCGCGAGCCAGTTCTACGCCCGATGACATTGATTTTCGATCTTATTTTTGTTAGCATAAGGCGTCTTTCATATAAATCCCGCGAGAGACAACCCCATTTCATGTTCATAACTTACCGAATCGACAATACGATATCCGGATCTGGCACAAAAGCGTCGTGGTATCACCATGGTTGCCTTGAGGCGGCCTGTCTCTAAACGGAATGAAATATTCTCACTTAAGTGAAACTATGTCGGTGAAAACCCTTTCGGAAGAGGGGAATAGTGGCGTATTTCACGTCGAAGGTCTCTACACGGGGTACGGCCACACGGTGGGAACCTCACTTCGCCGCGCGCTCCTTTCCTCCCTGCCGGGCGCCGCGATCACGCAGGTAAAAATAAAAGGAGTTGATCACGAGTTCTCGACGGTGCCGGGAATGCTTGAAGACGTGGTGGAGTTTACCTTGAACCTTAAGAAGGTGCGTTTTCATTTTTTCGCGGACGAGCCGCAAGTGCTTACGTTGAAAGTGAAGGGGGATCGGGAGGTGACGGCCGCCGACATCGAAACCACGGCTTTCGCGAAGGTGGTGAATCCTTCGCTTCATCTTGCCACCCTCACGAAAAAAACTTCCGAGCTCGATATGGAACTCACCGTGGAAAAAGGATTGGGCTATGTGCCCGCCGAGGCGCGCCGTCTCGAGCGACTCTCGGTGGGGACTATCGTGCTTGACGCAATTTTTTCTCCCGTCGTGCGCGTGGCGGCGACGGTGGAAAACATGCGGGTCGGCGATCGCACCGATTTCAACCGCCTGGTACTCGAGGTGGAAACGGACGGTTCCCTCTCGCCCTCCGAGGCGCTCCATAAGGCGGGGAACGCCCTCAAGGATCATTTTGAAAAGATTGCGGCAGTGGAGGTAAAACCTCTCGCGGAAGCGCCGACTGAAGGTGAGTCGAAAAAGAAAAAAAGGAAGAGTGAGACATCGGAGTAAGGGGAGAAAATTCGGCCGCGAGCGTGGACCGCGAAAAGCGTTTCTCCGGAACCTCGCCGGACAGCTTATCGCGCGCGAGCGCATTACGACGACTGAAGCGCGGGCGAAGGAACTTCGCGCCATCGCGGAACGCATGGTCACGCACGGTAAACGCCAGAACGTCGCCGCACTCCGCCGCCTCATGGAAAAACTCCCGAAAGCGGCGGCTTATAAGGCATATCACGAACTCGCGCCCCGGTACGCCTCCCGCAAAGGGGGCTATACCCGCGTGACGAAAAAAACGCGCGTGCGGAAGAGCGACGGCGCGAAGATGGCGACCATAGAATTCGTATAAAGTATTTTGTATAAGGTATCGGATATGGAATACACTATTGATGCAAAAGGGAAAAAGCTGGGGCGGCTCGCCTCGCAGGTCGCGGGTATCTTGCAGGGCAAGCATTCCGCTTCATACGAACCCCGCCTCGAAGGAACGGATCGTATCGTGGTGACGAACATAAGGGGACTCGCGCTCTCGGAGCGCAAACTCAAAGGGAAGCGTTACCATCGGCATACCGGCCCACTTGGACACCTCAAGACGCGCTCTTTGGAAGATGCGTTCGAGAAGGATCCTTCGTGGGTGTTCCGGCACGCGGTGCGCCTCATGTTGCCCAAGAATAAACTGCTTGCCCGCCGCATGAAACGATTGGCAATTCAATGAAAGAAATAAAAACAAAAGAGACGAAGAAGATTGAACGGTATCTCGCGACGGTGGGGAGGAGGAAAACGGCGGCCGCGCGGGCGCGCGTCACGGTGGGCGGAAAGGGAATTCACATAACCGTGAACGGAAGAGAGCTTGCGAAATATTTTTCCGTAAAGAAGCTTCAAGACGCGCCGCTCGCTCCTTTCGCGGCGGCTTCTCTGAAGGACGCCGCGGTTTCGGTGCGCGTCTCGGGCGGTGGCGTGCGGGCGCAGGCGGAGGCGGTGCGTCTTGCGATCGCGCGCGCGCTCGTGGCGCATGATCCCGCATATCGCCCGCGTTTGAAAACTCTCGGGTTTCTAAAACGCGATCCCCGCATGGTGGAGCGCAAAAAGCCAGGTTTGCGAAAAGCGCGAAGACCGCAACAGTGGAGAAAAAGATGACGAGATAGAAAAATTCCCCGCGAGGGGAATTTTTCTTATTCGAGCGAAAGCGTTATAAGCGCGCCGTCGGTTTTGAGAACGTACGCAGTGTAGCCCGCGAGCGCGAAATCCATAACGTTTTCCGCGAGCGCGTAGGAGTTCCGTTCGCCGTAGAAGCCGATCTCGGCTACGATGAGCCGGTTGTCCGCGAGGAAAAAGAGGTAGCGGGGGAGCGTCGGGTTCCAGGATATTTTTTTTGGCGTCGATGAACCTTCCCATACCGGAGTTCGATATCCTCGCGCGACGAAGGCGTCGGCGGTGTATGGCGCGAGCGCGATGATCGCGACGGCGTTTCTTTCCACGGCCGCAAGGCGGAGTCCGTCCGGACTCACGGAAAACTCGCCCGCGTTGTCGGCGACCGATACAGTGTCGCCCGTAACGCGGTCGTAAGAAAAAAGCGTTCCTTCGGGCGTCTTCCATATCACCATGTCGCCGCCGGCGCCGATTGCGAGCGCCGCGACGGCGCTTGACGTAAAGGGAGCGGTGCGCGTGGTTTTGAACACGAGATCCACCGCGGTAAGCGTGCCGTCGGCTCCGGCGAGGAATACCTCATCGCCAGTGAATGCGCTCGCGGCGATTGCACTCACCGTCACAAGGCGCTCGAGCGAGATGCGCCGCAAATCGAGGAGGTAGAGCGAGGTCTTCGTTGTAATAATAAGTTTTCCCTGACTGAAGGGATGGGGCCGCGCGTTGACGATGGGTACCGCGCCCGGGAGTCCGAGTTCGCGCTCTTTGAGGGACTGAAAGAGCGCGGTTACGTTTGTGACGCTCCGCGCCCGCGCGGTCTCCGTGAGATAGATTGTGTTGCCGCTCCGCGTGAGCGTCAGGCCCGAGTCATTCGTGGCATACACCACCTCGTTTCCCGGAATCGCGCGGTCGCCGAGCATGAGCGTGCCGGAGGAATTTTTGACAAGGGGCGCGCCGGCGGAAAGCGAGAACAACTCGACGTCCGCGACGACGGGTGAAGCGCTCGCTTCAAGCGGCCAGAGAAAAAGATCCGTCGCGCGCGTGACGAGACCGGAAATGACCGGAAGTTCCGCGCGCCACGGCGCGCGGCCCTCGCGCTCGAAGCGTACCTCGTAGTTCCCCGGAAGAAGATTGCGCACGAGCGTTCCGCCAGAAATAATGCCGCGACTTTCTTCCGCCGGCGCGCCGTCGAGAAAGAGAGTCGCGTCACGCGGCGCGCCCGCGACGAAAATTGAACCGGTGCGCGTGAGGCCCTCTTTGAGGTCTACCGAGAGGCCGAACGCCGTGAGGAGCGCGTAAGCCGCTCCGAGGAAAAATACAGCGACGAGCGAGTAAAAAACGATGCGTCGCGTGGTGAGATGCATACCGTTCCACCTTATCGCGCTTTCCGTTTTTCCGCAAAACATGGTAGGTTAGGAATGATGTTTATCCGCAAAATCGGAATCGACCTCGGCACCACGAACACGCTGGTCTTTCTCCCCGACCGAGGCATCGTCATCAACGAACCGACGGTGGTGGCGCTCCGAAACCCGGGCCATGAAGTGCTCGCGGTCGGCGCGGAGGCGAAGGAAATGGTGGGGCGTACGCCCGATGACATTGTGACCTATCGGCCTCTCAAAGACGGCGTGATTGCGGAATACTACGTGACGCGCGCGATGCTCAAGTACTTCATCGCAAAAAGCATCGGGGCGTGGAACCTCATCCGTCCCGAGGTGGTGATCTCGGTGCCGGCGGGCATCACCTCGACCGAGTATCGCGCGGTGATGAATGCCGCGCGCGAGGCGGGCGCGAAGGAGGTATATCTCGTGAAGGAGCCGCTCCTCGCGTCCCTCGGCGCCGGTATCCCCATCCACTCCGCGGAGGGCAATATGATTGTGAATATCGGTGGGGGCACCACGGAAGTGGCCGTCATTTCGCTTGGCGGCATTGTGGCGTGGGAAAGTTTGCGGGTCGCGGGAAACCGCTTTGACCTCGCCATTATGGACTACATCAGGAAAAAATACGGACTTGCGATCGGGGAAACGAGCGCCGAGAACATCAAAATCGGCATCGGCACGGCGGTATCGAATCGCAACCGGCTCGAGATGAAAGTGCGCGGGCGCGATCTCCGCGTGGGGCTCCCGCGCGATCTGGTGGTGAATTCGAACGAGATCGCCGAGGCGGTGAATCCCCACCTCATGGAAATCGGGAACGCCATTCAGTCGGTATTCAATGTGACTCCTCCCGAGCTCGCGGCCGACATCATGGAGAAGGGCATTATCCTCTCCGGAGGGTCCTCCCAACTCCGCGACCTTCCCGAATTTTTGAAGCGCACGCTGGGCGTCTCGGCGTACGTTGCGGAGGATGCCATTCTCTGTGTGGCGAAGGGCACGGCGACCATTCTCGGCCATCTCGACGTTTATAAACGCACCCTGCTCCATCCCGTCCGGCGGTAGCCGGACGCGCGGTTTATGACTATGGCGCGGCGACTCACACATACCTCCGTCGGCAACGGCGAATGGTTCGGACACGAAGCGCACGTTCGCGCCTTTCGGGAGCTCGCGGGGAACGGCCTCCTCGGCCATGCGTATTGTTTTTTTGGCGATGAGGGGGTAGGTAAGTTCCGTTTCGCCTGTGCCCTCGCACATTTCCTGGAGGGGGGAGCGTGGTCCGTGCGGGATGAGCGGGCGCTTTCCGACTTTCTCATCATCGCGCGCGACGCCGAAGAACCTCGTTCGCGCGCGACGAAGCAAGATCGTTCCGGCGAGAATGGTGCGGCCGGCCGTGCGTCGATTGGCGTCGATGCCGCGCGCGCGGTACGAACATTTCTCTCCGCGACGCCGTTCGCTTCGCCCCGCCGCACGGTGGTGGTGCGCGACGCCGAATGGCTCACCGCGGAGGCGCAGAGCGCGCTCCTTAAGATCGTCGAGGACCCTCCGCCGCACGCTCTCGTAATTCTCATTGCGCGCGATCCGAGCGTGCTTACCGCCCCTCTCGCGAGCCGCACCGTGAAGGTTTATTTCCCGCGGCTTTCCCGCGCCGTCCTCGCCGATATTCTTGAAAGCATGCACCAGGTGTCCGCGCGGGAAGCATCCGCTCTCGCCGCGCGCGCGTTCGGGAGATTGGGGTATGCGCTCGCCTTGGCCAAAAACAAAGCGCGGAGGCCCGACGAAAAAACAAGAACCGAGGAGACCCTTGCGGAGCAACTAGAGTCGCTTATCCTTGCGCGGTGGGAAAAGAATGTGCGGGGAGAATCGGCGACGCTATCGTCTCTCCTCTCTCGTTTTGAGGCCGCATCCCGTTTCAACTTGAACCCGCGCCTGCAGGAAAAATATGTCTCATATATAATGTCATCCTGATGCCTATGGAATTACTGAACGAGTTCAAGGCGGATCTCGCGAAGCTCCTCGAAGAAATGAAGACGGAGATAGGAGCTATTCGCACGAACCGTCCGCACGCCGGACTTGTGGAAAACATTACCGTGAGCCACTACGGCGGTGTTTTTCCGGTCCGCCAGCTCGGGTCGGTCGGCGTGGTGCCGCCGCGCGAGATACGGATAGAGGTGTGGGATGTAAGCGCGGTGCCGGCGATCGCGAAAGCGATTGAGAGTTCTCCGCTCGGTCTTGCCGCGCGCGCGGAGGCGAATATCGTCCGTATTTTCCTTCCGGAGCTTTCGGACGAGCGTCGTCGCGAACTCGTGAAGCATGCGGGGGTGGTTGCCGAGGAACGTCGGATCAAAATGCGGCACCTTCGCGACGAAGCGAACAAGCGCGCGCAGAAAGCGTTCGATGCCGGCGAGCTCACGGAGGACCAGAAGTTTCGGTTGAAAGACGATATCCAGAAAATCACCGACGAGTGGAATGAAAACGTGGAGAAAGCGGTGAAAGCAAAAATACAAGAGATCAGCGGCTAAGCGATTTTTTCATGACGATTTTACTTGTTATCATCGCTCTCTCTCTCCTTGTGTTGATCCATGAGCTCGGCCATTTCGCCGCGGCAAAATTTTTTGGGATCCGCGTGGATGAGTTCGGATTCGGATTTCCTCCGCGGGTGTTTTCGTTCGTCAAAGGCGAAACCCGCTACAGCCTGAACCTCCTCCCATTTGGAGGGTTCGTGCGGATTTTCGGCGAAGACGCGCCGCCGGCCGCGGATCATCCCGACGCGGCGCGCGCGTTCGCTTCGAAAACGATCGCGGCGCGCGCGCTCGGAATCGCGGGCGGAGTTCTCATGAACGTCTTGGCAGGGTGGCTTCTCCTTTCCGCGGTGTTTATGATCGGCGCCCCCTCGCACCTTGGTATATCGGAGGTGGTGGCGGGATCTCCGGCCGAAAAAGCGGGGCTTGCGGCGGGGGATATTATTTTTGAAGCAAGAACCATTTTGGGGGACGGTGTCGCGGAGACGCCGCTCCTCAAAGAGCCGATTTCGATCGAGGCGTTTATATCTCTTGTGGAAAAGGCCGCCGTGGCGGAGACGCCGGTTGTGCTCACGATTTTGCGCGATGGGGAAACACTCGTTTTCGAGGCAACCGGGCGCGCGGCGCCTCCCGACGGCGAAGGCGCCTTAGGTATCGCGCTTTTCGATTCCGGCACCCCTCGCACCGCGTTTCTTGAAAGTTTTGCGAAAGGGGCGCAGGCGACCGTCGTGTTTCTCAAGATGATCACGATCGGTCTCGCGGAATTTTTTGGGGCGCTGGTTTTGGGGAAGGGCGCGCTCGAAGCGGTTACGGGTCCCGTGGGGGTTGTGGCGGTGGCGGCGGGAAGCGTCGCATTCGGCGCGGCGCCTTTTTTGAATCTTATGGCTTTGATCTCGCTCCAACTCGCGGTTCTGAATATTCTCCCCATTCCCGCGCTCGACGGAGGGCGGCTCTTTTTCCTCGCGCTCGAAGCGCTCAAAGGGAGTCCTGTTTCCCCGCGGGCGGAACGCGCCACGCACGCCGTCGGTTTTGCGTTGCTCCTCCTGCTTATGGTGGTGGTTACGGTGCGCGATATCAGCCGCCTCATCCCGTAAAGGGCTTTGTCTCCGAAGGAACGGAGGAGCTACAAAACCTTTACCCCGCCCTCTAAGCATGGGATACTACCATTGATTATGTTTTTAGCATTACCCCGTTTTATGGTCGGTGATAGAATGGCAGGTATAGAAGGCGGAGTGCTCGTTTCCGTAGACGAGTTTTCCTCGTCCTTAGACTCGAAAACTCGTACGTAACCGGCACATGCGCCAATCAACCCTTTTTTTAAAGACCCAACGCGAAGCGCCGAAGGATGAAACGGCGGTGAATGCAAAACTGCTTCTCCGCGCAAATTTTATCCATAAGCTCATGGCGGGAGTTTACACCATGCTTCCCTTGGGGTTCCGTGTGCGCGAGAAAGCGATGGCAATCATTCGCGAAGAGATGGACAAGCTTGGCGCCGAAATGCTCATGCCGGCGCTCCATCCGCGCGCGGTGTGGGACGCGACGGGACGGTGGGACGTGCTCTCCAAAGTGATGTATCAATTCAAGGATCACGGCGGCCGCGACGTGGGACTCGGACCCACGCACGAGGAGGTCGTCGCGGAGATCGGAAGATTCGTCATCGGTTCTTATCAGGATCTTCCGAAAGCCGTTTATCAGATACAAACGAAGTTCCGGGACGAGGAACGTCCCAAATCGGGGCTTTTGCGCGGACGCGAATTTACCATGAAAGATCTCTACAGCTTTCATGCCGACACTGCTTCCCTTGAAGAATTCTACGAGCGCGTGAAGAATTCTTATCTCTCGATTTTCAAGCGCGCGGGACTCACGGCACTCGTGACGGAAGCGTCGGGGGGTGATTTTTCGAAGTATTCGCACGAGTTTATGGTGGAGGCGGACGCGGGCGAAGATTTCGTCCTGCTTTGCCGACGGTGCGGGTTCGCCCGGAACGCGGAAATCGCCGAAGAAAAACAAGGAAATCTGTGCCCGAAGTGCGGCACGGGAGCGCTCGAGGGAATAGCGGCGATCGAGGTCGGCAATATTTTCAAGCTTGGGACGCGGTTCTCGGAACCCGCCCGTCTTGTATTCAAGGATCCGACGGGGGCGTCGCACCCCGTTATTATGGCTTCCTACGGCATCGGCGTGGAGCGTCTCATCGGCACGATCGCCGAGATCCACCATGACGAGCGGGGGCTCGTGTGGCCGGATGCGGTGGCGCCGTTTTCCGCGCATCTTCTCCTCGTCGAGGCCGGCGACGAATCCGTCCGCGTGTTCGCGGACGATGTCTATCGGGAACTTACCGAGAGAGGCGTCGAGACGCTCTATGACGATCGCGCGGGGGTTTCCGCGGGAGAGAAATTTGCCGACGCCGATCTTCTTGGCATTCCGTGGCGAATCGTCGCGAGCGACCGGACGCGCGCGTCCGGCGCCGTGGAAATAAAACGGAGAGACGCCGCCCTTGCCGCACTCGTAAAAATCTCGGAGCTCTCCGCTTTCCTCAAACAAGCCACCGCCGTATGACATTCCATTTAAAAAAAGCGCTCGGCATCGATCTGGGGACCGACCTCACGAGGGTATACCTCAAAGGCGTGGGACTTGTGGTGAATGAACCTTCGATCGTGGCGTTTAACAACCGCACGAACCGCGTGGTGGCGGTGGGAAGCGAAGCGAAGAAAATGCTCGCCCGTACGCCCGCGCACATTACCGCACTTCGCCCCATTACCCACGGCATCATCGCCGACTTCGACATGGCGCGTGAGATGCTCGAGCGCTTCCTGAAGCGCGAGAAGCTTCCGTGGTCGTGGACGACCGAGGCGGTGGTGTCGGTGCCGACGAGTTTGACCGAGGTGGAACGCAAATCAGTGGAGGATCTTCTCCGGGAATCGGGCGCCTCGCCGGTACATCTCGTGGAACAGCCACTCGCCGCGGCGTTCGGAATCCGCCTCGCCATCGACGAGCCGACGGCGTTTCTCATTATTGACATGGGGGCGGGGACGACCGATGCCGCCATCCTCTCCCTCTCCGGCATCGTGGTGTCGCGGCGCCTCAAGATCGGCGGAGACTATTTGAATGCGGAAATCGTGCGGGGGATGCGTGATGAATTCAAACTTGCGATCGGCGAGCCGACCGCCGAGGAAATCAAACTTGCGGTCGGATCCGTGATGGCGACCGGTGAACGACTCGAGGTGGTGGTGCGCGGGCGCGACATAGCAAGCGGCCTTCCGCGCGAAACGTCGGTGAAAGATTCCCAGGTGCGTCTGTGGCTTGCAAGGCCCATGAGAGCGATCGTAGATGCGCTGAAAGACATGATTGAAACGGCGCCGCCCGAGCTCGCCGGAGACATCTACAAGAACGGGATGTATCTCTGCGGAGGCACCGCGCTCCTCCGCGGCATTGCGGATCTTTTAATGAAAGAAATCGGCGTGCGGGCGCTCCTTGTCGAAGATCCGCTCACTTGCGTGGTGCGCGGGGTGGGGATCGTGGCGGAGAATATTCCGGCGTACGCTCACCTTCTTAATAATTTCCCCGGGCCGAAAGTCAAGGATTGAGCGTGTGAAGTTTCATATCTGGGATGCGTTCCGTTAAAGCCGCTATCAGCATTGTCGCCGCGCTCGCGCTCATCGCCGCGCTGGTGTTGGTTCAGTATCCCGCATATCGCGCGGTTGGCGCGTTTCGCGCGTTCGTAAAAAGTTTTGCCGACCGTTCGTTTTCTTATGAGGAACTCTCGCGGATTCGCACCGAACTCGCGGCGCTTCGCGCGGAACGGGCCGCGCTCCTTGAAGCCGGCATCCCGCCTTTTTCCGCCGATCTGAAAAAAATATCGGTCTATTCGCGCTATCCCTACGGCGCGGAGGGACTCCTCACGATTGCGGCGGGGAGCGATCAAGGTCTCCGGGAAGGCCTTCCGGTGCTCGCGGCGCCTGGCGCTTTGCTTGGGGTGGTGGTTCGCGTGGATCCCGCAAGGAGCGAGGTAAGAACCATTTTCAATCCCGCGTGGCGCTCGACGGTGCGTTTTGAGAAGAGCGGCGCGGAAGCTTTGCTCGAGGGAGGCTCGGCGCCACAGCTCACGCTTATTCCGAACGAGGGAACGTTTTTTGAATCCGAACGGGTCGTGAATGCGGATGCTTCGTTTCCGTACGGTCTTTTCATGGGCGTGCGGGGGGGCGACGAAGGGATCGAAACGGACGATCCGTGGCGCACGGCACCCCTCGAACTTACATATCGGGAATCCGATCTTCGGGAGGTGCTCGTGGTAACTAATTTTCCTTAAGATATGCCGCACGTTCCGATCCATCACTACGCATGGCTCACTGCCGGATTCGCCGTGGCGTTTTTTTTGGAGCTCTCCGGTGCGTTCCGCGCGGGGGGCGCGGGAATTTTTGCGACATTCATTCTTATGCTACTTGTCGCGTTCTTCGGCGCGCGGTGGTTCGCGGGGTTTCTCGCGTTCGCGCTATTCATCCTCGCGTTTTTCATGGCGCCGTTTTGGGTGCTTACGGCCGCCGCCGCGGGGTTCATATGGCTTCTTCTCATATGGGCGGCGCCGCTCCTTACCGGAAACCGGCTTTCCGATTTTTCGATATTGCTTGCCCTCGGCACTGTTGTGGCGGCCGCTGGCGGTTTTCTCGGAAAAGGGGAAATTGATTTTTTAGCGATCGGACTCTCGCTCGTCATGAATATGGTTGTTGGGATCGCGGCGTTTGTCCTGTTCGAGCGGCGGCGTTTGTCTACGGGCCGATTCCACTCCGCCTTCCAGAGTGAACGGTTTCGCACATGACAAAAACGCGCTTTGAATGGGAAGAGGTGCTCGCTGATTATGCGGCGCAGGACGCGCTCCTCCATGTGCCGCTCGGAGACCGCGCGTTCAAGGTTTTTCTTTTGATTGCCGTCGGGGTTGCCGTCGCGGTGGGCGCCAAAGTATTTGCGCTCGCGGGGTTCAAGTACGATTTCTACCGCGCGCGGGCGGAAGCAAACATGACAGATGTGCGCGTGGAGCCGGCTCCCCGCGGTATCATTCGCGATCGGTTCGGTGCGCCGCTTGTCTCGAACGTTCCCTCGTGGAGCGCGGCGCTCGTACTGCGTGATTTTCCCGCCGGTTCAGACGAACGGAACGCCGCGCTCGCGCGTCTCGCCGTGCTTTTCGGGGAAGATGCCGCGGATCTCCGAACCCGCGTCGCCGCGAAAGATTGGAATGTTTCGGAGCGACTCGTGCTCGCGGACGGTCTTTCGCGAGAGACGCTTATCGCGCTGGCCGCGGACCCGATTCCCGGCGTGCGTGTCGAACGTTCGTTCGCGCGCGTGTCGGCGCATCCCTTCGCGTACGCGCACCTTTTGGGATATACCGGTCGCGTGGGAACGGATGATCTCGCGCGCGATGAGCGTTTGGGTCCCGAGAGCGTTATCGGCCGTACGGGGCTCGAGGCTTCGTACGACGAGTGGCTCCGCGGAAAGGACGGACGCACCGTTACGTATCGGAATGCGCGGGGAGAGCCGCAGGGGGAAACGCGGTATGAAGCGCCCACCGCGGGCGCGGAGGTGCGCACCTTCATTGACGGGGAATTTCAAGAATTTCTCTACGATCGTCTCGCGCGCGCCCTCCGCGAATTAGGCAGGACCGCGGGTGCGGCGCTCGCGATGGATCCCCGGAACGGCGAAGTGAGAGCTTTAGTTTCCATTCCGAGTTTCGAGCCGGCCGCGGTTGCAAAATATCTCACGTCCTCCGGGAACCCGCTTTTTAACCGTCCGCTCCAAGGAACCTACAATCCAGGTTCGACCATAAAACCGGTGGTGGGCATCGCGGCGCTTAGCGAAGGCGTAATCGGGTCCGAAGATCGGATTTTTTCCGCCGGTTTTATTGAGGTGCCGAACCCCTACGATTCTTCGCGCCCAACCCGCTTTCCCGACAATCAGGCGCACGGATGGGTGGATATTCGTTCCGCACTCGCGCGATCGTCGAACATCTATTTCTACGAAGTGGCGGGAGGGTTCGAGCGTCAGCGGGGTATCGGCATCGAAACGCTCAACGAGTGGTGGAAGCGGTTCGGGCTGGGAGAAGCGACGGGTATCGATCTTCCCGGAGAAAAAAAAGGGTTTCTTCCCGATCCTGCCTGGAAAGAAACAGCGCGGGGCGAACCGTGGCGGGTGGGGGATACATATCATGTGGCGATCGGGCAGGGCGATCTTACAGTCACCCCCCTCGGACTTCTTGATGCCATCGCGGCGATCGCGAACGGCGGCACGCTCTGGCGCCCGCAGGTGGCGCGCGCGGTGGAGAAAGAGGGTGAAACGAAAATATTGAACGAGTCGGAGGTGCGCGCCGACCTCTCGGCACGCGCGGGGGAGGCGATCCCCGAGGTGAGGGAGGGCATGCGCGACGTGGTGCGGGCTCCCTACGGTACGGCGCGTTCGCTCGCGGATCTTCCCCTCGCGGTTGCGGCAAAAACCGGCACCGCGCAGGTGAGCGGCAACGCCAAACTCAACGCGTTTTTCGCGGGATATGCTCCCGCGGATGACCCGGAACTCGCGTTACTCATCCTCGTCGAAGACGCGCGGGAGGGGAGTCTCAACACGATACCAGTGGCACGCGACGCGTTCCTATGGTACTATGACCACCGAATCAAAAAATAAAGTTACGCCGACCGAACATCATGCTCACCCACACCTACCTCACCCAGGAACGATACGACGAGATCGTTCGGGAAGTGCACAAACTGAAAACGGACGATCGCAAGCGCGTCGCGGAACGCCTCAAGAACGCCAAGGACCTCGGAGACCTCTCCGAGAATTTTGATTACCACGATGCGCGGGAAGAGCAATCCCGCCTCGAGGGACGGATCCATGAACTCGAAGAGCTTCTCCGCAACTCCGTCATCATCAAAAAAACGGGCGGGAATTCCACCGTGCGAATTGGCGGTAGGGTGACGGTAACGCGGCTCGGCGAAGGTTTTAGCGAAACGACGTTCGCGATCGTCGGTTCAAACGAAGCAAAACCCGCCGAGGGGTTTATCTCGAACGAATCGCCCCTTGGTTGCGCGCTTCTCGGAAAAAAGGTGGGTGATACGGTGACCATTACCACGCCGAAAGGAATGAACGCATATCAGGTGGTGAGGATCGAATAACATGCTGGAAGATATTCTGGCGGAACGGGCGAGGAAACGGGAACGGTACGAGCGCGAAGCCGACTCCTATCCCGCGCGCGTGGTTCGCGATGTGCATATCGCGGAAGCGCTCGGCTCATTCGGCAGAAAGAAAAAATCCTCCCTCACGCTTGTGGGCCGCGTTACCTCGCTCCGCGATCAGGGGAAAATCGTGTTTGCGAATTGTGCGGACGAGAGCGGCGCCATCCAATTAGTGCTTGCGCACGGCGTCACAAAACGGTTTGCGTTTCTCAAGCAAACATTGGACGTCGGCGATTTCGTGGAAGCGAAAGGAATCCCCACGACGACGAAGCGCGGAACGAAAAGTCTTGCGGTGGCGGCGCTCCGTATCGCGGTGAAAAGCATGCGTCCGTTCCCCGTGCACTGGTATGGACTTGAGGACGTGGAGACGCGCCTCCGGAAACGCTATCTTGATTTACTGGTACACCCGGAGACGAAAGAACTCTTTCTCAAAAAAGAGCGGTTTTGGAGTACGATCCGGCGTGAGCTTATCGCTGAAGGATTTCATGAGGTAGAAACGGGGGTTTTAGAAGCGGTCCCCGGCGGCGCCGATGCGGAACCCTTTGTCACGCACCTTAACGCGCTTGATGCCGATTTTTACCTTCGCATCTCCTTGGAGCTTCCCTTGAAGCGCCTCTTGGTCGGCGGATTCGAGAAGGTATTCGAAATCGGGCGCGTCTTCCGGAACGAAGGGATCGACCGGGAACATCTTCAGGATTACACGCAGATGGAGTGTTATGCCGCGTACTGGGATTACGAGCGAATGATGAGGTTCACAGAGGCGCTCTATAAACAAGTGGTGAAAGAAACGACGGGCGGCACGACGACCAAATTCGGGAAAGAGACGCTTAAATGGAATGCGAAATGGAAGCGGGTGGACTACTTCGACGCGTTCAAGAAAGCAACGGGTCTCGATCTTGCGAAGGCGACCGAGAAGGAGTTGAGGTTAAAAGCGGTGAGGGTGGGCGCGAAACCAGAGCCGAACGCGAAGAAGGGGCGGCTTATTGATCTCATCTATAAAAAAACCGTGCGGCCAAAGCTGACCCAGCCGTGTTTCCTCGTGGACCCGCCGGTGGAGGTGGAACCGCTCGCGAAGCGTCTGTCGCACGATCGAACTCGCGTCGCGCGTTTTCAGATTGTGGCGGGTGGCACGGAGTTGGGGAAAGGATTTTCGGAACTGAACGATCCCGTAGATCAGCGCGCGCGTTTTAAAGAACAGGAGAAGGCGCGGGCGGCGGGAGATCGCGAAGCCCAGCGGATGGACGAGGATTTCATCGAAGCGTTGGAGTATGGCATGCCGCCCGCGGCGGGCTTCGGTCTCTCCGAGCGTCTCTTCGCAATCCTCATGGACAAACCGATCCGTGAAACCACATTGTTCCCTTTGATGAGGCCGGAAGGTAAAAAACATGATTGATATTCAGTGGTTGCGTGATAATCCGGAAGACGCGAAGCGAGCCCTCGCACGAAAGAGGGTGGATCCGAAGTTCGTCGAAAAGTTTCTGCGGGTAGACCAAAACTGGCGCACGAAACGGGCGGCGCTTGATGTTTTGCAGGCTGAACAGAGGACCGCGTCGAAATCGCTCGCGGAGACGAGAAGCGAGGAACTTCTCTCGCAGGCGCAAATATTAAAGAACCGCATCGCGGAGGTGGCGGCGTCGCTCGCGGACGTCGAAAAAAAACGGGCCGTGCTTCTTGAACAGTTTCCGAATCCGCCGTTTTCGGACGTGCTGGACGGTTTCGATGCGTCGGGGAATAAGACGCTTCGCGAAGTCGGAGAAAAGCCGCGGTTTGATTTCAAACCGAAGGACTACCTTGCGATCGCCCAGCCGCTCGGGATGATCGAGGTGAAGCGGGCCGCCACGGTCGCGGGAAGCCGCTTTGGGTATCTCATGGGGGACGGCGCGCTCCTCGAATTTGCGCTCGTCCGTCTCGCGATGGAGGTTCTGACCGCGCGCGGCTTTGTGCCGGTGGTGCCGCCGGTAATGATACGCCCCGAGGTATTCATGGGCATGGGACGTCTCGCGTCGGATCAGAAAGAAGAGCGGTATTATCTTCCGAAGGATGATCTCTACCTCGTGGGGAGCGCGGAACACACCTTGGGGCCCTTGCATATGGATGAGATGCTTGACGAGCAATCGCTTCCGCGGCGATACGTCGGATTTTCTACCTGCTTCCGGCGGGAGGCGGGGAGCTACGGCAAAGATACGAAAGGAATTTTGCGGGTTCACCAATTCGACAAGGTGGAGATGTTTTCGTTCGCCAACCCCGCCGAGTCGGAAAAAGAACACCGCTTCCTCCTCGATCGACAGGAGGAACTCATGCAGAAATTGGAACTCCCGTATCGCGTTGTCGAAATCTGCGTAGGCGACATGGGATGGACCGACGCGCGTCAATTCGACATCGAAACGTGGTTTCCGAGCGAGGGAACGTATCGCGAGACGCAGTCGTGCTCGAACACCACCGATTTTCAGGCGCGTGGGGTGAACGTAAAAGTGAAGAGAAAAAGCGGCGAGAAAGCGTACGCTCACATGCTGAACGGCACCGCGTTCGCGATCGGCCGCACCTTAATCGCGATCATTGAGAATAATCAAACCAAGGACGGCACCGTAAAGATCCCGAAAGTGCTCCAAGCATATCTTGGGAAGAAGGAGATAGGAAAGTAGGGAAAAGCAAGGGGAATGGTAGTGGTGAGACAGCACAAAGCGCTTCGATTAATCGAAGCGCTTTGTTTTTTGTTTCGCACATGGCGGTTTATCTGCTCTATTTACCAAACTACTCTCACGCCCATGTAGTATTGTTTCTTGCCTCGCTTTTGTTTTTCCATCCAGTGTTCCTTGCTCCTGCGAATCGGAGGGAGGGCGTCGTAACGGCGCGGCACCCTCGGCTTTCGCGTGAGGTGATGTTTCACGAAGCTGATGGCGGCAGGGCCCACATCAATAGTGCGCCCAATCTCGCGGTAGCTCATGCCGCGCGCGAGAAGGATTGGTATGGCGAGCCGTTTCTCAATGAGGAGCAACTCCATGGGCGTGAGAATTTGCGCGAGAGTGCGAAAAAGTTCCTCGCCGGAAGCCGTTCCGTGGAGCAAGCGTCGGAGACGCTCCCGCGCCTCTCTCCTCAACTTCACGGGGAATTGGGTTTTATTTACCCGGACCATATTTATATGTTGTGGTTTGTTCGTAGTACCATCAACCTTGTTACCTTGTTTATTATACCACAGGTGCTTCGATTAATCGAAGCACCGTGCCAGAGGAAGGGGAAAGGGAAGATTGGTTGAATATGCCATCTTCATACCCTAGGTGATTACAAGGTATTGAACCATGACAGGAATTTGACTTTTATATTGATGCGTGCTATAATGGAAAAGCAAAATTAACAATGGCTAGCCCGATACTCCCGAACAAACGAGGGAGTGGTGGGTGGCCAAAATATATGGAGGTGCCTCATGGCACGCAAATTGAACGAGATCCAGCTCATGGTGGCAGCTGCAAACGGCGCGAAGCACGCATTCCTGAAGCTGATTTCGGCCGGTACCTCGATCGTTCTCGATGCCGTTGACGGATCGGAAACGCTCGCGAAGGCAACAGACATTTTCACCTACATCGATTCCGATTTCGTGAACTACGGTGCCGACGAGGCGGGTTCTGCGACGGGAGAGACGCCCGCGAGCGTCTACGAAATGGTTCAGAATGCCACGTTCGCGCAAATGTTCGGGTCGCTTTCAAACGATTTGAACAAGCTCTGCCTCACACAGTCCCAGATCAAGAACTTTGTCAGAAAGCACCGCGGCTGGCTTCGCACGGACGGCTACGGAACGTTTTTTCTCTTCCGATCGAAGGGGAAATTCTTCGTTGCTGACGTGTTCGTGCGCTCGGGCGGCGCGCTCAGGTTGCGCGTGCGCCGGCTTGAGGACGGCAGCGTGTGGTTCGCTGGGGGCTGGCTTCGTCTCGTGGTCCCGCAACTGGCTTGACGCTTTGTGCTTTAGTGATCGATTATTTAATTCTTTAATCCCTTAGACTCTCGCGTTTGAGAATCTAAGGGATTTTTTGTACAGTAAAAAGTGCAATCCGGAACTATCTTGCGGCTACGGCTTCAAGTGGCGGTTGCTGAATATCGGATCCGAGAATTTTGCCGGACACGTCTTGCAAAAGCGTGGGTGCGGTTTTCAAAACAAAAAACAGCCAGTTGGTGCGGCGAGCTGGAGGACTTCAAGGTCCCGCATACGATACAACCCGGAGAACATTCGACGGGTGGTGGCGCAGACGGCTCCTCGTACATATTGTCTTCGTTGCTGACGTGTTCGTGCGCTCGGGCGGCGCGCTCAGGGTGCGCGTGCGCCGGCTTGAGGACGGCAGCGTGTGGTTCGCTGGGGGCAGGCTTCGTCTCGTGGTCCCGAAACTCACTGTTTCTCTCGCTCCTATTGAGCGAGAGTTTTCTTTTCGAGGCCCTTTTTCCATCCGCCGAGCATGCGGCCCGCTTCATCAAGCTTTTCGGAAACGGCGATGTATTTCTTAGAGTCCAATTCTTTTATTTCCCACGCCACCTCGAGAAAGAACTTTACGAAGTCTAGTTTTGAGATTGACTTCGCGAGTACGGATGATTTTTCATGGATAGGCAGGTAACTTGCGGCGACGGTGTTTTCAATCACCTCAAGAAGCAAGGAATCGATTTTTGCTCCGAGCGTGTAACGTGATGTCCTGCGAAAATTTTGTACTAACGCGTGCCACAGTTTATACGCCGCCACCAGTTTCTGGATTACCGGCAGCTGATTGCGTCGGGGGGGGGGGGTTATAGGTTGCATATGTTTGAGGATATCACGAGCGTCGAAAACTTACTCGAAGCGTGGCGCGGATTTTTGCGCGGGAAACGGGGAAAGCCGGACGTGCAAGAGTTCGGTCTACGACTCATGGATAATATCTTCGCGCTCCACCGCGACCTCGTGAGCGGCAGGTATCGCCATGGGCCTTACCGCGCCTTCAACATTACTGACCCCAAACCGCGGAACATCCACAAAGCGACCGTCCGCGACCGCCTCCTCCACCACGCCGCCTACCGCGTCCTCTACCCTTATTTTGACCGGAGGTTCATCGCCGATTCTTTCTCATGCCGCGTGGGGAAGGGAACCCACCGAGCTATAAATAGGTTCCGCTCGTTTGCATACAAAGTCAGTAGCAACAACACCCGCACCTGTTGGGTTCTCAAGTGCGACGTGAGAAAATTCTTCGCGAGTATTAACCACACCATTCTCATCGAGATTCTTGAGAGAGGTATTAAAGACGAGAACGTTATGTGGTTTCTCAAGCGCATAATCGAAAGTTTCTCCTCTGGCGCAGAGGGGAAAGGCCTGCCACTCGGCAACCTCACCTCCCAGCTTCTCGTGAACGTATACATGAACGAATTTGACCAATTCGTAAAACACAAACTCAAAGTGAAACATTACCTCCGCTACGCCGATGATTTTACGGTGCTTTCGCAGGGCCGTGCGCGGCTTGCGCACATTCTTCCCGAACTTACCACCTTTCTTAAGGAGCGGCTGAAACTCGACCTCCATCCCGACAAAGTTTCCATTTGTACCCTCGCTTCCGGCGTGGACTTCCTCGGTTGGGTTCACTTCCCTGACCACCGCGTACTCCGCACTGCGACGAAACGGAGGATGTTGCGACGCATGGTGGAGTCCCCGACGGAGGAAACACTCCAATCATACCGGGGACTTTTGAAGCACGGAAACGCACGGAAACTCGGATTGTTGCTACAATGAAGGCGATGCGAAGTTTTGTTGTGCGTATACTCTTGTTCGTCGCCGTGGGGACGCTCCTCTACGGGGGATTTGTCGCGTACGAGCGGTGGTGGGACGGCGATTGGGATGCGCTCAAAAATCGCGCGTTTTCATTCGCGGGTGAAACGGCGGAGAAGGTAAAAGAAAAGGGGATTGAAGCGGGCCAGGCGGTGCTCGAGAGCGCAAAGAGCGAAGCCGTGCAAACAGCAAAAAATACCTTCACGTCGGCGGTGGGCGGCGCCATTGAATCGTTGGGCGAGACATTCGTGTCGCTGGGCGGGTCGGTCGCGGGATCATCCGGTTCCGCCACCGGTGGCGCCGCGACGGAGGCGCCGCCGGTTTCCGGTTCCATGTTTTCTATTCCCCCCCCGCCCGTTGCCTTGACCGCGAAAGTTGGCGAGGAGCTTGTGTTCGCGGTAAACGAAGGTACGCGCTATTCAGTGTCGTGGGGGGACGGCACTTCCGACGAGCGTGAGAAGAGCGAAAGCGCGACCGTGCTCCTGCGGCACGCATGGCGTGCGTCCGGCGACTACACCGTTACGCTCACCACTGCGCTCGCGGGGAGCACACGACCCGTTTTGTTTCCGGTGCGGGTATATGAATAGGCGATGAGTTCCGTTAGAAATCAATGAAACGTTTTTCCGAACAAGGCGAGTTATTGAAGAAATCCCGCACCCGCGCGCGACATCGCGCGCTCATAAGAATTTTTGCGTGGTTCGCGGGAGCATTTGCGCTTTTGGGTGCGGGCGCGTACGCGCTTGTTGTGTCCGAGGCGCTCGCCGTGCGCGAAGTCAGGGTGGAAGGGGCGCGGCTCGTGAGTGGGGAAACCGTGACGCGGGCGCTCGCCGACGCCGCGGGCGCACGGACCTTGCGGGGGTGGATTGGAGCCGACCTCATGCCGTTCTGGTTTTTTTTGAAGCCGCCACAGGCGTTTCTCGCGGCGCATCCCGTTTTCCGCGAGGTCACGGTGCGCCCGCGCCTTTTCGCGCGTGAGGTCGTTATACGGGTTTCGGAACGCGCGCTCTTCGGGGTGTGGTGTCTTGAAAAAAGGAACTGTTACGCTTTTGACGAAGAGGGAGTGGCGTTCGGGAAAGCACCGGACGTTTTCGGTGCGCTCATCGTTAAAGTCGAGGACGCCCGCACTATGCCGCTCTCCCTTGGCGCGTATGTGCTCGCGGATGCCGGCGATCGCGCGGTATTCAGAGATGTTCTCGCCGCGCTCGCGCGAGCGCGCATTACCCTACGGGCCGTTACGGTGGGGGATGCCGCGCTCCGCGAATGGGAGGTTTCGCTCGCGGGGGGGCCGCTTCTCAAATTTTCGTT
>JACPEK010000006.1:0-36574 GCA_016183535.1 Candidatus Brennerbacteria bacterium | reverse complement strand
CCGGAACGACTCGATGAAGCGCTCGCCGCGCTCTCGCGCCGCCCCGATTTCCGCGCGCTCGCGCTTCTCGATTTTCGCGTCAAAGATCGTCTGTATTATAAGTGAGGCATGGTATGATTAAAGAAATGAACCGCCGCGGCGGGTTTACCCTCATCGAACTCATCGTCTACATGGCAATCTTCGCGGTAAGCGCGGTGTTTTTGGTTTCGATTCTTACTTCGGTTACGCGCACACAGGTGCGGCAGGCGTCGGGGAACGAGGTAAATCAACAACTCTCGTTTGTCGCCTCCACCATCCAACGTCTCGTGCGAAGCGCGTCAGTGATCGAAAACGACGCGGGAGTGGCTTCGACCACGCTCCTGCTCCGCATGGCATCGTCCACCGCCGATCCCACGAAGATTTATGTGGACGCCTCGTCTACCGCCATCTACCTTGCGGAAGCAACCTCGACGCCAATGCGGCTCACCGACGACAAGGTAACGGTGGGAAATTTTTCGGTCACCAAACAGGAACCCTCGGGCGGCCTCGCGGTCGTCCAGATTGATCTTACGCTGGAATATCAAACGACGGCCACCCGCGCGAAAACATCGCGCACGTGGAGAGGCGCCGTCGCCCGCATTTCCGCCGCCACGTTCGATTCCGGTATCGTTCCGAACGCGAGCGGCAACCTCGACATCGGGAGCGCGTCACTTTTGTGGCGCGATGCCTATTTTTCAGGAGACGTGACGGTCGGCGCTTCCGGCCAGCTCGGGGTGGGGGGAAATCCTTCGGCGCTCTCAACGACGAAAATATTCGCAACGGGCGGCGATATCGGCTTTGCCACCTCGACCTACGGAATTATCCTGAAATCTCCGAACAGCACTTGTTATCGCCTCGGCGTCTCGAACGCCGGCGCCATCACCACCTCTTCCGTCACTTGTCCTTGAAAGCGCGCGGATAAAATTGGCCCCGCATCTTTGTGCGACGAGTCGCCCTATGCGACCGAGTACGCAAGAGTTGCACAAAGGTATGGGGTTGGCACTTGACACTGTCGAGTGCTAATACTATCCTTTCCTTAATGTTGAGCGAGCGCACGCGGACGATTTTAAATACCGCCGTCCGGGATTACATCCGTGAGGGACGTCCTATCACCTCGGAGTACCTCTACGATCGGTACGATTTTGGCATCAAACCCGCGATGATTCGCTGGGAACTCCAGGCGCTTGCCGATGAGGGTTATTTTTACCAACTCCGGCTTTCCGGCGGGCGTTTCCCGACGAGGAAAGCATATGCGACCTACGTGGAAAGCATCGAGAACAATGGAAAACTTCGCCCATTGCTCCGGAGACAGAAAAGCGGCGACCCTGTTCACGAGCAGGAGACGCTCCCGAAAGAAATCGCGGAATCACTGAACGTCATGGGGGCCGCCTATGATCCGCATCGCAAAACTTTCCGCGAGTGCGGTCTCGCCAATCTTGTTGAAGAGCTCGAAACGGATGAGCGGGGAGAGCTTTTGAACGTGATACGCGATATTGAACATTTGGAAGAGCGGCTCGCTTCGCGGCTTGACGCGTGGGCGGCGGACGAGGAATGGCCGAAAGTATTCATAGGGGAGACGCCCCTCACGGAAACCAAACTGCTTTCGGTGGTGATCGGACGTCTGTCTTCTCCACGGGCGCGAAATTCATGCTTCGTGCTCGCGGTGGGCCCGCTCCGTATGAACTACGAAAAGTCGCTTGCTCTTTTCCGCGCTTTCGAGAAATAACACTCGCTTATGGAAGAACGCACAAAACCAATGTGGACGCCGGAAGAGCTTGAAGCCGCGCTCGCCACCTGCGAAAAAACACGCGACGAATATCTTGACGGATGGAAACGCGCGAAGGCGGATTTTCTGAACTACAAAAAGGACGAGGCTGCGCGCGCCGAGACGCTCGCGAAATTTGCGAACGAGGCACTTCTCGCGGATCTCCTCTATGTGCTCGACAGCTTTGATCTCGGTCTCGCGACGGTAGACGAGAAGGATCACGCACGGAAAGGCATGGAACTCATCCGCGCCCAACTCGAAGAAATTTTGCGACGCCACGGCATGGAGCGGGTGCAGGTAAAGTCGGGCGACGCGTTCGATCCCTCGCGACACGAAGCGGTGGGGGAGATCGAAGCGGGTGTGCCGCCGGGCGCGGTCGCCGAGGAGGTCGGCGCCGGTTACCTCCTCCATGGTAAGATAGTAAGGCCGGCGCGTGTGAAATTAAGCAAAGGGCAAATAAAAAACTAACAACTAACAACTCACCATACCTATGGCAAAAATATTGGGAATAGATTTGGGAACAACGAATTCCGCGATGGCGGTGATGGAGGGCGGCGCGCCCCGCGTCCTCGAAAACCATGAGGGGAATCGCACCACTCCTTCGGTGGTCGCGCTCTCAAAATCGGGCGAACGTCTTGTGGGGACGACTGCGAAGCGGCAGGCGGTGGTAAATCCGAAGCACACAATTTTTTCGATAAAACGTTTGATTGGCCGCCCGTGGAAAGACCAGGAGGTTGGACGGGACGCCGCGTGGCTTCCGTTCGCAATCAAGGAGTCGTCCTCGCACGGCGTGGAGATCATGATGGGTGACCGTGGGTACCAACCCGAGGAAATCTCGGCGATGGTGCTCCAAAAATTGAAAGCCGACGCGGAGGCGAAACTGGGGGAAAAGATAGAAGAAGCCGTCATCACCGTGCCGGCGTACTTCGACGACAGCGAGCGGCAGGCGACGAAAAACGCAGGAGAAATCGCGGGATTTAAGGTGCGCCGCATCATCAACGAGCCGACCGCGGCGGCCTTGGCGTACGGCCTCGACAAACAGAAGAGCGAGAAGATTGTGGTCTATGACTTCGGAGGCGGCACGTTCGACATCTCGGTCCTCGAGGTCGGCGACAATACGGTGGAGGTGAAAGCGACGGGGGGCGACACGCACTTGGGCGGTGACGATTTTGACAAAAAAATCATCGAGTACCTCGTGGCGGAATACAGGAAGCAGGAAGGAGTGGATCTTGCGAAGGATGCCTTGGCGCTCCAGCGCCTCAAGGAAGCGGCCGAGCGGGCGAAACATGAACTCTCGACCGCCGTGGAAACGGAAATCAACCTTCCGTACATCACGTCCGGCGTCGACGGCCCCAAACATTTTGTGATGAAGATAACGCGGGCAAAACTTGAGGACTTGGTGCGTCCGGAGATCGAGCGCTCAATCGCGCTCGTGAAGGATGCGGTAACTGCGGCGTCTCCGAAGGGCGCGGGGCTCAAACTCTCGGATATCAATGAGGTCATTCTCGTGGGCGGCCAGACGCGCATGCCGCTCATTAAAGAAGAGGTGAAGAAATTATTCGGGAAGGAACCGCACCAAGGCATCAATCCCGACGAGGTGGTCGCGGTGGGCGCGGCGGTACAGGCCGGCATTCTCCAGGGCGATGTGAAGGACATTCTTCTCCTCGACGTGACTCCGCTCACGCTCGCGATTGAAACCTTGGGTGGCGTCGCGACGGCGATGATAGAGAAGAACACGACCGTGCCGACCGCCAAAACACAGGTATTCTCGACTGCGGCGGACAATCAAACATCGGTCGAGATCCACATAAGTCAGGGGGAGCGGCCGATGACGGCGGACAACAAAACCTTGGCGCGTTTCATTTTAGACGGTCTCCCGCCCGCGCCGCGCGGCATGCCGCAGATTGAGGTGGCTTTCGATATCGACGCGAACGGCATTTTGACGGTGAGCGCGAAGGACAAAGCGACCGGAAAAGCGCAGTCGGTAAAGATAGAAGCCTCGACCGCGCTGTCGAAAGATGAAGTGGAGCGTTTGAAGAAGGAAGCGGAACTCCACGCCACGGAAGACGCAAAGAAACGCGTGCTCATCGACGCGCGAAACCAGGCAGAGTCACTTCTCTATGTGGCGGAGAAATCACTCAAAGACGGTGGCGACAGAGTGACGGATGATTTGAAAAAGTCAGTCACCGAAAAAATGGAAGCGTTGAAAGGAGTGAAGGACGGCGAGGATATGGACGCGATCAAGGTGAAAACACAAGAACTTTCCGTGGAACTTCAGAAGATCGGCGAGGCGCTCTATAAAAATCCTTCTCCTCCGCAAAGCGGAAGCGAAGGAACGGTCGGCGGAGAGGAAACGCCTCCCGATTCGCCAACCGGCGAGGCCGCCGGAGAACCTGAAAAAGGTTAGTTATATTTTGATGGTATGCAGAACAGCGTGAATGTGGTGAGTCAATCGAAAGACGAGGAGCGCGATACGAAGCCGCTCAAAATCGCGGGGTTTGCCGCGGCGGCGATCGGCGCGAATCTTCTTGCGGTGAAGTCTCTCACTGCGTATCTTGCCGCCGCGACTCCGGAACTTCTCCTTGTGGCGGCGGGAGCCGGCACGCTGTTCATCGCCACGCTTACCCTCCAAGCGTTTTTCGTAAAGTCGTCTCTGCTCCTGCGTGGTTTGGTGCTGGCGGAAATCCTTGCGCCTCTCGCGTTTTTCACGGAGCGGTTGTTCCCTTCCCCTTCAGTCCCGCTCCTTGTCGCCGCCCTCCTCTTTTTCCTTTTCGCGGCTACGGGATCGGTGCGGGGATTGCGGCATGCGGCGACCGGCATATCGGTGCGGTTTTTCGACATCGCGCATGCGGTGATTCCAAAGGCGATAACCGGCGCGCTTCTTTTCATGACGGTCGTCACCTACCTCACGTATGTTTCGTGGGGAACGATCGGTGAAACGATGGGAAAAAAATTTGTAAGCCAGTTTCTTTCCTCTTCCGAACCGCTCGTGAGACTCTATGCCCCTCGTTTTTCCGCGGGGCAGAGCGTGGGGACGCTTTTTGAAGATGTGGTGCGCGCGGAGCTGGAGAAGGGACGCGGCGCCACGCTTGAAAATATTGCGACGACAGAAGGATCGCCGGAGGTTGTGTTCCGAGATCTTCCGGTGCCGGTGCGGGATGCGCTCGTCGCGCAAGCGACGGAACGCCTCCGACGCTCCATCGAACCCGCCGTGGGGCCCCTCGATCCGCAGGAAACGGTGCGCGATGCGGCGTATCGCATTCTCGAACGCCGTATCTCGTCGCTCTCTCCCTCGCAGTACGCGGCATTCTCCGTGGGAGCTTTTGTGCTCGTTTTCTTCTCGCTCAAGGGATTCTTCTCGCTTTTCCACTGGCTTATCGCCTTGATCGCGTATCTCGTTTTCAAATTTCTCATGGCGCTGGGATTTGCGCGCGTCGGCGTCGCGACCCAGACGAGAGAGTTTGTTCTTCTTTCATGAAGACACTCATACACACGAAGAGGGCCACCGTGGTTCTCTATCGTGAATATTCGTGATTCCCATGCCAAAGGATTACTACAAAATTTTAGGGGTCACAAAGACCGCTTCTGAAGAAGAGATTAAGAAAGCGTACCGCCGCCTCGCGCACCAGCATCACCCCGATAAATCGGGAGGGAACGAGGCAAAGTTCAAGGAAGTGAACGAGGCCTACCAGGTACTGGGGAATAAAGAGAAGCGGACGCAGTACGATCGTTTTGGCCAAGTCTTCGACGGCGGTTCTTCGGCGGGCGGAGGCGGAAACCCCTTCGGCGGATTCAATCCGCAGGGATTTCATGTGAACATGGAAGATTTCGGCGATTTAGGAGAGATGTTTGAAGGTATTTTCGAGCAGTTCGGCGGTTTCGGCCGGCGCGAGACGTATCGGAGAGGATCGGACGTCGAAGTGGTGGCGGAGCTTACGCTCGAGGAAGCGTTCCGCGGCGTCACGCGGGCCGTTCGCGTCATCACCGCGGTCCCGTGCGCGAGATGCAAAGGTGCCGGATACGACAAGGCGAAGGGGGTGGCGAAGTGCGATACCTGCAAGGGAAAAGGAGAGGTGCGCGAGGCGCGCCGCACGTTTTTCGGAAATTTTACGCAAGTGCGCGCGTGTCCTTCCTGTAAAGGGCGGGGCGAGATACCGAACGAAGAGTGTAAGCTTTGCGGCGGATCGGGGCGCACGACCGGCACGCGCGAGGTGACTATTAATATCGCGGCGGGGGTGGAAGACGGCCAGATTATAAAAGTATCCGGCATGGGCGAAGCGGGCGAGCAGGGCGCCATGCCGGGCGACCTCTATGTGATGGTGCGGGTGAAGCCGCACGTGAAGTTCGAGCGGAAACGCGCCGACCTTTTCGGGTCACACGAGATTAAACTCACCGACCTCGCGCTCGGGAAGTCGTTTGAAATCGCGGGTGTGGACGGCGCACGTATCACGGTAGAGGTGCCGGCGGGATACGATATCCACGCGCCCCTGAAGGTCGCGGGGAAAGGCATGCCGCGTTTCGGATCCGCCAGCTGGCGGACGGATCACGGCGACCTCTACCTCACGCTCAAGGTAAAAACGCCGAAGAAGCTCTCCGCAAAGGCAAAGAAATTACTCGAAGAGTTAGAGGGAGAATTATAAAACCAATCTTTTTCAAAAACCTAAAAAGCTAGTCCTTTCGACCTCTTTTTTGGTCTAGTTATCAACAGTTTGACTTTATACTCGATTTGACTATACATTGTAAGTGGAAATCGCCCGCGCCTCCGCAAGGAGTGTGCGGGTTTTAGTTTTGGGATATAATTCTTTAGTGAATAAAGTTTCTATACATATTGATGGAGCGAATTTCTACCTTCTTGCGTTAAAACCGCTTGGAATTCAGGATGCAAATTTTGATTATGAAAAGTTTGTTTTAATGCTTGCAAATGGAAGAGATATAATCTCTCTCGGGAAGCGTTTCTACATTGGTACTGTTCCAGAAAGAGAAGGAGACCTTAAATCAAAAGCGGCAGTATCAAGACAAACGTCCCTTTTCACTAGGCTTCGTGGTGGAAGATGGGAAATAAAGACGAGTATTCATAAGAAAAAAATCGAAAAAATCCAAGTGGACGATCGGGTCGTAGACTGGGAGAATCTTTTACAGAAGGGAGTGAGTAGTTTTACCTTTGAGAAGTACAGAGAAAAAGGTATTGATGTGAAGTTAGCTACCGACTTAATTGTTGGGGCCGTAGATGATCAGTATGATACTGCCCTTATTGTGAGTTCCGATACCGACTTGATTCCAGCAATTGATTGGGTTAGGAGTCGCGGGAAGAAAGTTGAATATGTGGGTTTCTCTATCCCGCATCCAACAAACCCTAGAAAAGATATAAAGCCTACAGTAGCAATGGTTGATAGGACAGACGCTCCCTCAAGAATTCTTATAGAAAGTGATATAAAAAGTTTGATAATAGGCCAACAATCCATCTTAGGCTAATGTCGCATACGCAGCTTCTTTATAAAATTGACTTTCTCTACCTTCCTGTTACTATCTAGTTGTCCGTAGACAGTGGGTTTGGAACACCAGTAAATCCCGCCGAGGAAGCCTAAAAATTAGGCAGTCGTCTGCGGTAAAGGTCGCAGACGTTTTTATTTGTCCTATAAATGAAAACAAAAGCACAAAAGAAGGAAGCAATAGAGAGTGGTGTGAAGGGAATAAAGGCGAGCGAAACACTCGTCCTCGCAGATTTCACCGGCGTGCCGACCGCGGAATTGAATTCGTTCCGTAAAACACTCCGCGCTATGGGAGCGGCGTTCGCGGTGGTCAAAAAACGACTCTTTAAGCTGATGCTTAAGGAACAGGGGATCGAGTTTGATCCGAAGTCCCTTGCGGGCCAGCTTGGGGTCGTGTTCTCGTCGAAGGATCTTGTCGAAACCGCGGGTGTGACCTACAAGTTCTCGAAAGGAAAGGAGTCGTTCAAAATTTTGGGCGGCTTTGACCTCAAAGAAAAAAAGTTTTTCGAGGGCGTGGATGTGACACGTTATGGCGCGCTTCCTCCGCGGGAGATTCTCCTGGGTCAGCTTGTCGGCATGCTTACGGTTCCCATCCGCCAGTTTATGACCGTGTTGAACGAAAGGGCGAAGAAAATAAATTAAATATATGGAAAAATACAACGACATCATCGAGAAAGTTGAGAAGTTGAGTGTGCTCGAGCTCGCGGAACTCGTGAAAGCGCTTGAAGAAAAGTTCGGCGTCTCGGCGGCGGCGATGGCAGTTGCGGGGGCCGGTGCGGGTGCCGCGGCGGCGGAAGAGAAGACCGCCTGGACGGTGGTGCTTAAAGCCGCGGGCGACCTGAAGATCAACGTCATTAAAGCTGTGAAAGAGGCAACGGGCCTTGGTTTGAAAGAAGCGAAGGACGTTGTGGATGGCGCGCCAAAACCGGTAAAGGAGGGCTTGAAAAAGGAGGAGGCGGAAGAATTAAAGAAGAAGCTTGAGGAAGCGGGGGCTACTGTTGAATTGCAGTAGCTCGCGCGCATGTCAAAACGACATCGCTTGAAAAAGCGATGTCGTTTTGTTTTACTCAATGTGCGCACCCTTAGTTCATTGGTAGAACGCTCCGTTCACATCGGAGAGGTAGCAGGTTCGATCCCTGCAGGGTGCACCAGAAAGGAAAAATCAAGCGGTTTTGGTTCGCCTCGCTCCGCTCGGCGACTAATCTGTATTGGATTTTGGGGGTGAAAACGAATTGGCGATTCTGCAAGATATGGTTCGAGCCTATGTTTTTCAGAAATGTTGGCAATTCGGAAAGATTATCTGTTTGAACCAGATTCGCGGCTTGATTTAAGGATTTTACGAACTCACGAGCCGGTTCGAGCCAAGACAACCCTTTTGTCTCAAAGTCGGTGATTTTTTCGTTTAGCGCGACCTTTTGGGACATGAGAATGGAAATTGTCAGCGGCGCGGCTCTCGGCCCGCGTCGAGGCTTCGGCGGGCAGGCGCCACCTTTCCGTCCGCCAGCTGGCGGATTCACGGGGGCTTTCCTCGCCACGAGCTTATCGAAGAGCGAAAGCGATTTGGACCAATTCAAGAATACCGCACAAAACTAACTTCTTTCTTCTTATGTACGCCGGGTGAACAATATGTTGATAACTCGCCACTGAAAATTTTAGAACGATAGTAAAATAAAGAACTTTTACCCCGCCAGCCCATGAACTGACAGGGTGTTTGTTTGTGTTGACGGGGAGGGAAGTGTGCTAGAATAGTGGCAAGAAGTGGGGAATTGTGGATAACCGTGTGGATAAGGCCTCAATCTGGGGATAACTATAAAACATTATGCTCCTCGGCGAATACAAACATTCGATAGACCCGAAGGGGCGTATTGCGCTTCCCGCGAAGTTCCGCGTCCAACTTAAGGAAGGCGCCATCATCACGCGCGGTCTCGATCACTGCCTTTTTGTTTTCGGCATGAAAGAGTGGGAGAAGCTTGCGGAGAAACTCATCGCCTTGCCACTCGCGCAGGCAAACTCACGGGCCTTCGCGCGTCTCATGCTGGCGGGCGCCTCGGACGTCGAACTCGACGGGCAGGGACGCATCCTCATTCCCGATTACCTTCGCGAGTATGCCGGACTTTCCAAACTCGCCGTGGTGGCGGGAGTGATGAACCGTTTGGAGGTATGGGATGAAGGGACGTGGAAGAGATACAAATCGCGGACGGAATCCGCTTCCGACGAAATCGCCGAGCAACTGGGAGCGCTCGGCATATAAAGGTCGTACATGCATGCTCCCGTTCTTTTAGAGGAAACGATTGCGGCGTTGAATCTCCATGAGGGCGACTTTGTGATTGACGGTACCCTCGGCGGCGGCGGACACGCGAAGGAAATACTCCGGAGGATCGGCCCGCGCGGGCGACTACTCGGAGTGGATGCGGATGCGGACGCGCTCGCGCGCGCGAAGCGTGCGCTCGCGAACTCCGCGAACGCCATTTTTGTGCACGATTCGTACGCCGCGCTTCCCGCAATTCTCGAACGGCAGAAATTGCCGAAGACGGATGGACTCCTCCTTGATCTTGGGCTTTCATCCGACCAGCTTGAGGCGGGCGGGAGAGGATTTTCTTTTCAACGCGACGAGTTGCTCGACATGCGGTATGACACGCGGTGCGGCATCACCGCCGCAAAATTGGTTGCCGGCGCGTCGGTTGCCGAACTTTCGCGTATCTTCCGTGAACACGGCGAGGAGCCGAACGCCGCAAAGTACGCGCACGCTATCGTCTTGGCGCGTAGGAAACAGCCGATCCGCACGAGCGGCGCGCTTGCGGAGGTGGTGGCGCGCGCGGGGGGCACGAGAAAAGGAAAGATCCACCCCGCGACAAAAGTCTTTATGGCGCTCCGCATCGCGGTGAACCATGAACTTGAAAATGTTCGGACGACCATTGCGCGCCTTCCGGAAATTGTGCGCTCGGGCGGACGAGTGGTCGTCATCACATTTCATTCCCTCGAAGACCGGTTTGTAAAAGAAGGATTCAAAACACTCGCGAAGTCCGGCAGGGCCAAGCTACTCACGAAGCATGTGGTAAAACCTTCCCGCGCCGAAATACTCGCAAATCCCCGTAGTCGCTCCGCAAAATTAAGAGCCTTGCAAATGCTTTGACTACTCACTACCAACCACTTTCTCCTCGCCGAATTTCATGACTATCATCAAACCTCACCAACATTTCACATTGAGATATTTTCTCGTTTCGCTCTTCGCGCTCCTTATTGTGGGCGGCGGATTTTATATACTCGAGTACAACGCGCTCGCGGCCGAGCGCTATGAAGTGGGAGAATTAAAGAAAGCAGTGGAGCGCGCGCGCGAAGCGAATGCGGATCTCAAAAACGCGCTCTATAAGAAACTGGATTCTTCGAAGCTCAAATCGCTCGCGGCGGAGCGCGGACTCGTCGTAGAACGGAATCCGGAATACCTCACTTTCTCCCCATGGCGCTCCGTTTCTTCTTATTGAATTTCGGTTTTGCGCTTCTTTTTGTACTTGTAGGGTTCAACCTCTACCAACTCCAGATTCTCCATGGGGAGGAACACTCCGCGCGCGCCTCCGCGCGCGCGGAAGCTTTGCAACAACTCTCGCTTCGCCGCGGAAGTATTTTTTTTACCGACCGGAACGACACGGCGGTTCCGATCGCAGTGAACCGTAACGAATCGGTGGTGTACGCGGTGCCGAAAGAGATTGAGGACGCGAAGGAAGCCGCGGGATTTCTCGCGCCGCTCCTCGGCGTCTCGGCGGATTCGCTCGAAAAAACATTCTCGGAGAAGAAGAATCTTTTTAAGCTTCTTGCAGAGAAAATATCATCGGAACTGGTCGCCGCTCTCCGGGAAGCGCCAGAAGGAATTTATACCGGCACAAAGCAGTATCGTTCCTATCCGCGCGGATCGTTCGCTTCCCATCTTATGGGTTTTGTGGGATTGAATGCGGACACGAACGTTCCACGGGGGCTCTACGGAGCCGAAAAATATTTTGAGGATGCGCTCGCGGAAGGCGAAGATCGCCACCTCTCGATTGACCCCTTTGTGCAGACGGAAGCGGAAGGCGCGCTCGCGCGTCTCATCGGCGAATACGGCGCGACGGGAGGCACCGTCATAGTGGAGGATCCGAAAACCGGCGCACTCCTCGCGGTGGTGTCGAAGCCGGATTTCGACCCGAACGAGTATCGCGTGGCGCCCATCGCAAGGTTTTTAAATCCCGCGTTCTCGTACGTCTACGAGCCCGGATCGGTGATGAAAGCGATTACGATGGCCTCGGCGCTCGACGCGGGCGCCGTTACGCCGGAGACGACCTATATGGATAAGGGGTCGGTCACGCGCGACCGAAGAACGATTCATAATTTTGATAACAGAGTGTACGGTACGGTAACGATGACGAACGTGATTGAGCGTTCCATCAACACTGGTAGCGTGTTTGCGGCGGAGCGTCTCGGCCGCGAGCGGTATGTGGACTATCTGGAAAAATTCGGATTCGGCGCGGTAACGGGAATCGGCGCGCCGGAGGAAGTTGCGGGCAGTCTGAAAAATCTCACCAAGCCCGACACGAAATCCATCGAACTTGCCACCGCCTCGTTCGGCCAGGGAACGGCGGTAACGCCGCTCCAGCTTGTGAACGCCTATGCGACCCTCGCGAACGGAGGCGTGCGGCTCACCCCCTCGATTCTTAAGGACGCTCCGTCGCGTAGGGCAGGGCGGGCGGTTTCGAAAGAAGCGGCGGCGGCGGTGCTCCGTATGATGGAATCGACGGTCAACGTGAACAAGGTGGCGGTGATCGCGGGTTATCGGGTGGCCGGAAAAACCGGCACTGCGTTCATTCCGGATTTCGAAAACGGCGGCTATTCCGATGAACTTATTCATACGTTTGTCGGTACGGCGCCGGTGTCTGATCCGCGTTTCGTCGTACTGGTGAAACTCGACCGTCCCAAAGTGGGAGAGCTTGCCGGGATTACGGTCGTGCCGGCATTTCGAAGCCTCGCGGAGTTTCTTTTGACGTACTATCGTGTTCCGCCGGATAACCTGTCCCGTGAATAAGCCGCGCACCGCGCACCTCGTTTACTTGTTGTAGTTGGGTGGGTAAAGTTAAGGGCGAACTATGAGTGGAATGAAATTATTGCTTCTCAAGCTTCTCATGTGGAAATTGAGGCTCCTCGCGCGCCTCACCATCCTGCGGTATACGCCGGGCGTAGTGGCAGTGACCGGTAACGTTGGCAAGACGTCCGCGAAGGAGGCGATCGGCGCGGTGCTCGCGCGAAGGTATCGGGTGCGCGCCGCCGCAAAGAGTTTTAATAACGAGCTTGGCGTGCCGCTTACTATCATAAGCGGCACGGAGCGGAGCGGTGGAGTGCGCTTCTGGTGCGAAGTTATTCTCACTGCGTGCTATCGGCTCATTGTGCGCGACCCGGAATATCCGGAAGTGCTGGTGTTGGAGTACGCCATTGATCGGCCCGGCGACATGGATCGTCTGGTTCGGATCGCCGCGCCCGATGTTGCGGTAGTGACCGCGATGGGAGACATACCGGTGCACGTAGAATTTTTCGCGGGGCCGGAAATGCTGTTTCGGGAAAAGACAAAACTGGTGAAAGCGGTCACGGAAGATGGATTTGCGGTGTTGAATGCCGACGATCCGAAGGTGGCAAGTGCGGCGAATCTCGTGAAGGGGAGAGTGATTACATTTGGGTTCGGAGAAGAAGCGGGTGTAAAACTTATGGTTTTGCGGAACGTGCTTGAAAACGGGAATGCGGAACTTCGCTTCAAACTTTCCTACGGCGGCGCCGTCGTGCCGGTACGTATGGCAAACGCGCTCGGGGCTGCCGCGGCGTATGCGGCGGGCGCCGCCGCCGCGGTGGGCATCGCGTTCCGGATGAATCTCGCCGAAATCGCGGCGGGACTCGAATCGTGCGTGACGCCGCCGGGTCGTTTACGGGCGATCCCCGGCATTCGCGGTACGTTACTCGTTGATTCGACCTATAATGCCTCTCCGCTCGCGACAAAAGACGCGCTCGATACTTTGAAGGAACTTGGCGGATCCCGAAAAATCGCGGTTGTGGGAGATATGCTCGAATTGGGAAAGTTTACGGTTCCGGCGCACGAGGAAATCGGAACGCAGGCGGCGAAAGTCGCCGATGTGTTGGTAACGGTGGGTCATCGCGCGAAATTCGCGGCGGAAGCCGCGCTCGCGGGCGGTATGTCGAAAGGGAAAATTCATTCATTTCTTACCCTCGCCGACGCCGCGCACTATCTCGATGACGCGCTCAAGGAAGGGGACGTTGTGCTTTTCAAAGCTTCGCAAGGGGTGCGCCTCGAGCGGGTGGTGAAGCGGTTTATGCGGGAGCCTATGCGCGCCGAGGAACTTCTCGTGCGGCAGGAACCGCAGTGGTTCCATGAGAAGGGATTGTACGATGACGGAGAATTGGAGTAACTTGGTAGTCAGGTACGGCGCCATCGTTCCCGATTTCTCCCACGATGAATCGTGGTTGAGAAATCGAGGATCCTCGATTTCTTAGCTCCGCAGTAGCGGAGAAGAAATCGGGACTAGCTCCGACAGAGTCGCGAGTCCTCGATGTGGTAGCAAATCGGGATGATCTACGGAACACACGTTTTATATCTTGGAGTCGCTCAAGAATCAACGTTACTACGTTGGTTCAACGGAAGGTATCAAGAAACGGCTTGCGAAGCACAATCGCGGTGAGGTAAAGTCAACGAAGGTACACCGACCTTGGAAGGTAGTATATACAGAATCGTTTCCTACAAGACAAGAAGCGCGCCGAAGAGAATTACGGGTGAAATCGTGGAAGAAGCGTGAAGCGATTGAAAGACTGATTGGCCCCATCGTCTAGTGGCTAGGACGGTACCCTCTCACGGTACAAACAGGAGTTCGATTCTCCTTGGGGCTACAAAAATCAAAGCGGCGGGCTTGCCCCGCCTTTTTGATTTTTTGCCTCAAGCGAGCCAACTATTTGGCTCGCGAAGGAGAATCGAACACCGGAGCCTGTCCCGAGTAGCAACGAGGGGCGCGAGGTGGTGACTAGACCGATTATGCGCGACGGCGCATAATTGAGTCGAAGCCGATCTCTCCTTGGGGCTACCAAATGGATTCCCTCATTCAAACAATCGCGCCACTCGTCGAACAGTACGGGGTGCTCGGCGTGTTCTTCCTCTCGCTCATTGAGGAGATTGTGGCGCCGGTGCCGTCGTCGCTTGCCCTGATGGCGGCGGGTTTTTTTCTTATTCCGCAGGGGGAAAATTTCGCCGCGATCGCGCTTCCCGCATTTCTCAAGGTGATACTTCCGGCGAGCGCGGGACTTACCCTGGGTTCGCTTTTTGTCTATTCCGTCGCCTTTCTCGGCGGGAAATCCGCAATTGTGCGGTGGGGGAAGATTTTCGGCCTCACGTGGGGAAAGTTGGAACAAGCCGAAGCACGGTTCACGCGGGGCGGCGCGGACGAAGTAATTATTTTTGTGCTTCGCGCGGTGCCCATTACGCCAAATTTTCTTATCTCTGCGGTTTGCGGGATCGTGCGGTATCCCGTGAAAAGGTTCATTATCATCACGTTTTTTGGCGGCGTTGCGCGGGCGATTCTTATGGGATTTTTAGGGTGGTCGGTAGGGGGAGCTTACGCCCAATATGCGGCTCAATTTTCGTCGCTTTCGAATTTCATAGTGATGGCGCTTGGCATCTTTGCGGTCGTTTTGGTGATCTTCGCGCTTTTGAAGAGGAAATTCCGTTGATTTCAAGAGGTGTTTTGGTCTTTCTCGCGCTGGATTTTTGCGCAGTTTTTTGATAGTATGAAGTCATAACCAAGGCCCTTAGAACGGGGTATTTTTATCGAAAAATGGCGAAACAAGAGAAATCTTCATCATCCTACGACGCGAAAGATATCTACGTGCTCGAGGGACTCGAGCCGGTACGAAAGCGGCCGGGGATGTATATCGGTTCGACGGGAGTGGATGGTCTTCACCACCTTGTATGGGAGGTGGTCGACAACTCTATCGACGAAGCGATGGCTGGACACGCAAAGAACATCGTGATCGAGTTTCTGCCGCAAGGGCGCGTGGCGGTGACGGATGACGGGCGGGGCATTCCGGTGGACACCCATGCGCAGACGAAGAAGTCCGCGCTCGAGACGGTTTTGACCACCCTTCACGCCGGAGGAAAATTCGGCGGCGAGTCGTATAAGGTGTCGGGCGGACTTCACGGCGTGGGGGTTTCCGTGGTGAATGCGCTCTCTTCGTGGCTTCGCGTCGAGGTGTGCCGCGACGGAGTAAGGTATGTCCAAGAGTACGAGCGGGGCAAGCCGAAGGCGGCGGTCAAGAAGATCGGGAAGTGCGATCGGAACGGCACGAAGGTTGTGTTCGACGCCGATCCCGCGATATTTTCCGAGATCAAATACGATTGGAAACGCATCGTGGATCATATGCGTCAGCAGGCGTATCTCACGAAAGGCGTGCGCATACTGCTCGCGGATACGCGCGATGGCGCTCCCGTGTCGCATGGTTTTTATTTCGAGGGCGGGCTTCAATCATTCATTCATTATCTTGTCGAGGGCGAGCGGGTTATCCAAAAAGATCCGTTCTATGTTCATAAAGAGGTGGAGAAGATAGACGTCGAGGTGGCTTTCGTGTATGTGGATGACGTCGAGAATGAAGAGCTTTCATTCGCGAACAATATCTACACGCCGGACGGCGGCATGCACCTTACCGGATTCCGGACGGCGCTCACGCGCACGTTGAACGATTACGCTCGGAAAGAAGGTTATGTGAAAGACGCGGACGACAATCTTACCGGTGACGATGTGCGGGAAGGCTTGGTGGCCGCAGTGTCGATAAAAATCCGCGAGCCGCAGTTCGAGGGGCAAACAAAAGCGCGGCTCGGGAATACGGAAGCGCGCGCGGCCGTTGACACGGCGGTTTCGGAAGCGCTCAAGGAATTTTTGGAGCGCGCGGCGGGCGATGCGCGAGGCATCATAGAAAAAAATCTCCTTGCGGCGAAGGCGCGGAGAGCGGCGAAAGCGGCAAAGGACACCGTGCTAAGGAAGGGCGCGCTTGAGGGCCTCACGCTCCCGGGGAAGCTCGCGGATTGCAGTTCCCGGAACGCCGACGAATCGGAACTCTTCATTGTCGAAGGAGACTCCGCCGGCGGCTCGGCAAAGCAGGGGCGCGACCGCCGTTTTCAGGCGATTCTCCCGCTCCGCGGGAAGATTCTAAACGTGGAAAAAGCCCGCATCGATAAGATGCTTGTAAACAAGGAAATTCGGGCGTTGGTCGTTGCTTTGGGTACCGCGATTGCCGACAATTTCGACCTTTCGAAACTGCGGTACGGGAAAATTATCATTATGACGGACGCCGATGTGGATGGTGCGCACATCCGTACGCTTCTCCTCACGCTGTTTTATCGCTATTTTCCGAAGATCGTGGAGGAAGAACATCTCTACATCGCCGCCCCTCCGCTTTTTCGGATCGCGCGCGGGAAAGAGGTGCGCTATGCGTGGAGCGATAAAGAACGTGACCGCGTGCTCGCCGCGATAGGTGAAGGAGCGGGAGTTCAACGTTACAAAGGATTGGGCGAGATGAACCCCGGCCAGCTCTGGGAAACGACGCTCGATCCGGCCGTGCGCGCCCTGAAACGGATCGAAGTCAGGGATGCGGTTGAGGCAAACCGCCTTTTCAATATCCTCATGGGCGAGGAGGTAGAGCCGAGGAAAAATTTCATTCAAGCGCACGCCGCGGCGGTCAAGAATCTTGACGTCTAGTGAAAAAAACACTAATATCACAAATGAATTTTCGAATGAGCGTGAAGGTATATTCATAAAATTCATGTCCCATTCGTGAACATTCGCACCATGAGTCACATCGCCAACTTTCTTCAGGAATCGAAGCAGGAGCTCAAGCGCGTGAACTGGCCAAGTAGGGAAGAAACGAAACGCTATACGCTTTTCGTTATCGCCTTTTCGGTCGCTTTTGCCGCGTTTCTTGGACTTCTTGATTATGGATTTCTAAATCTCCTCCAATGGATCATCGAGTAGCAAAAAAAAACATTCCTTCGGAACCTGTGGGCGCCGCCCCTAAAAATCCGCGGCGCTGGTATGCCATCCATACCTACTCCGGGTATGAAGACGCGGTGGCGCGCTATCTGAACCAGCGCGTGGAGTCTCTCATGATGACGGATAAAATATTCAGCGTGGTGGTGCCGAAAGAGGTAAAAATCAAGGTGCGGAGCGGGAAGCGGTACACCATTGAAGAAAAAATATATCCGGGCTATGTGCTCGTCGAGATGATTTTAGATCACGACTCTTGGGCGGTGGTGCGCAATACCCCGCGCGTGACCGGCTTTGTGGGCACCGACCCTGCGGTTCCCGCCCCGCTCTCGGATGAAGAAATTGCGGAACTTTTGGGACGAATGGGGGAGCGCGAGACAAAGTTCAAAGTTGATCTGAAAGTGAATGATCTCGTACGCATCGCGGACGGCCCCTTCAAGGATCAGGAGGGGAAAGTTTCGGAGGTGGACGAGGGACATGGGAAGGTGAAGGTACTGGTGCCGGTCTTCGGTCGCGACACCTTATTGGAGCTTGACTCGTTGCAGGTGCAGAAGATCTAGTTAAACAGTTGATCAGTTCATTAGTTTCCTATATTCTGTTCAAACTGTTCAACTAAAGCGAAGCGTAACTAATCAACTAAGTATCATGGCCAAACCCGTCAAAACAGTATTGAAGCTCCAGCTCCCCGCGGGCGCCGCGAACCCCGCGCCTCCCGTGGGAACCGCGCTTGGTCCTCATGGCGTGAACATCGCGGAGTTTTGTAAACAGTTCAACGATGCCACGAAGGAAATGACGGGCGATATCGTGCCGGCGGAGATCACAATTTACGACGACCGCTCTTTCACCTTTAAACTTAAAACACCGCCCGCCTCGGCGCTTCTCAAAAAAGCGGCGGGGATTGAAAAAGGTTCCGGTGTGGCGGGGAAGTCAAAAGTGGGGAAGGTAACAAAGGAGGACGTGCGGAAAATCGCAGAACGGAAAATGGTGGACTTCAACACTGAAGACATGAACGCCGCGATGCGCATGGTGGAGGGGACTGCCCGCAACATGGGCATAGAGGTGGTGGAATAGCTCGTCCGGCATACCTCTCATCGGGGTGTCTCCGGGGAAGGCGACCTGCCGGCAGGCAGGCGGTCAAGTTTTTACCCCTCTTTGCAAGCACGCCGGACTTGCTCGGCTCACGCAAAGCTCCTCGTCGAGGAGCTTTTTAGTTGGTATCATGAGAACAATGTACCTCCCCACTATCGGTTTGGAAATTCATGCCGAGTTAAAAACCCGAACGAAAATGTTCTGCGCGTGTCCGAACGATCCGGACAAGAAGGAACCAAACAGGAGCACCTGTCCCATCTGTCTCGGCCATCCCGGCACACTTTCAGTTCCGAATGAAGAGGCGGTCAAGAAGGTGCTCAAAGTGGGGCTCGCGCTCGGCGGGACACTCTCGAAAACCTCGCATTTCGACCGTAAGAGCTATTTCTATCCCGATCTTCCGAAGGGGTACCAAATCTCTCAATACGAAGCGCCGCTTGTTACGGGAGGGGCATTGAACGGTATCCGGATTACCCGCATCCATCTTGAAGAAGATACCGCGCGGCTCTTGCACGATGATGGTTTTTCGATAAATTCAGGACGGCCAACGAGCACGTGGGTTGATTTTAATCGGGCGGGTGCGCCGCTTATGGAGCTTGTCACGGAACCGGACGTGAAGAATGGCGACGAAGCGGTTGCGTTTGCGCGGGAACTTCAGCGCATCCTTCGTTACCTCGGCGCTTCGGACGCGGACATGGAGAAAGGCCAGATGCGGGTCGAGGTGAACATTTCCATTGCGAAAGAGGGAGAAGGATTTGGTACAAAGGTGGAGGTGAAAAATCTGAACTCATTCCGCGCCGTCGCGGGCGCGATTGCCTACGAACTCGCGCGGCAGGAAAAACTACTCGAAGCGGGAAAGAGCGTGACGCAAGAGACGCGCGGATGGAACGATAAGACGGGCGAGACCGAGAGCCAGCGCTCGAAGGAATCCGCGCATGATTACCGATATTTTCCGGAGCCGGACATTCCGCCCTTGGACCTTACGAAGTGGGATCTTGAAACTCTCCAGCGAGAGCTTCCGGAACTTCCCGAAGCAAAACGGCGCCGATTCGAGATCGAATTTGGGCTCCTTCCCGAAACGGCGGAGTTTTTTGCCGACGAGCCGCCCTACGCCGATTTTTTCGAAGCGGCCGCAAGCGAGTTGAAAGAAAAACTACCCGCTACCAACTATCAACGACTCACCAATTATTTCACGAGCGACCTCCAGGGGCTTTTGAGAGAAAAAAAACTGGAATTTGCCGATTTGAAAATGACGCCCGAGCATTTTGCGCATCTCGTGGCGTTTGCGGACGAGAAAAAACTCTCAAGCCGCCTCGCAAAAAATTTTCTCGCCGAGATGCTTGAAACGGGCGAGGATCCGGAGACACTTATAGTGAAGAGCGGCAAGCGGCTTATTGCTGACGCGGCCGAGCTCAAAGGCGTGGTGGAAGAAGTGGTGGCCGCGAATCCAAAGGCGACGGAAGATTATCGGAAAGGAAAAGAAAACGCCCTCCAGTTTCTCGTGGGGTGTGGTATGGCGAAGACCGGCGGGCAGGCGAGTCCCGACGCGCTCCGCTCGCTACTTGAGGAAGCGCTTGGCGAGCAGTAACGCTTCTCTTTTGTGTGCGACCCATATGACGCGGGGATCGCGCTCGAACCAGCGTTGCTGACGTTTTGCGTATGCCAGCAGATTATGAGTGAGACCCTCAATGAACGCCGCCCGTGGAATCTCATTCCGGGCGAAACGCAGAGCCCATCGATAGACGAGGCCGAGTTCGGAGATGTGTCGTTGTGGCACGTCCACGGTTTCTCGGAGTAATCCGCGACGGAGCCATGACTGAATGCGCGCGCGGGTGCGCCGCTCGAGCGTTTCAGTGGGAAGTGCGAGACCGATGATGAGCGTGCGGGCTTCGATGGGTTTTGCGCGCGCCGCCGGCACCTTTCCCTGCGCTTCGACGATTTCAAGCGCCCGAATAAGTCGGCGCGGATTATGACGATCAATCTCTCTTGCGCGCCGCGGGTCCTTTTTTTTGAGAAGTGTAAAAAGCTCCTCGATTTTCTTTTTTTTAAGTTCGCTCCGTAGGGTGCGGTTTGGCGGTACTTCGGGGAACACCGTACCGTTCAGAACGGCGTTCACGTAAAGTCCCGTGCCGCCGCAGAGAATGGGAAGTTTGCCCCGTCGCCAAACCTTTTTGATCACTCGTTGCGCGGTGCGCTGGTATTGCTGTGCCGTATAGGTGCGGCGGAGCGACGTCACATCGAGAAGATGATGGGGAAGGCCGCGCATCTCGTGCTTAGTGAGCTTTCCCGTGCCTATGTTGAGATCGCGGTAGACTTGGCGTGAATCGGCCGATATTATCTCGCCGCCGAATTGTTTTGCGAGCGCGACAGCGAGCGCACTTTTCCCGGTTCCCGTTGCGCCCACGATGGCAATGAGGGCGGGCAGACGGCGATTTGACTCGATAACCATTTTCTTTGATACTAGCATCAGTTTTCGTGGAGGGAAAAATGAAAACGTGGATTGCACTTACGATTGCCGCCGCGGCGGTCGCTATCGTCGTTGTGGGCCTCTCCTTCCGCACCGCGAAACGGAGGGAACGGATATTTGTCGCCGCAGGAAACGGCGGAACCGATCTTCAAGAAGTTTGACTCGCGGATCCATTCGCGCTCCGGAGGCGTTACGTCGCCGGAGTTTTTGTTATCTTCTTTTCGGTCTTCTGCGGGCTACTCTTTCCTCGCCGCTATTGTTTCGGCGAGCGTTTTAGTAAACCGCTCCAGCGATACGTTTTTTGTTTCTTTCTCGTGTCGTTTTCTCACGTTCACTGATTGTGCGGACTGCTCTTTTTCTCCCACGACGAGAAGATAGGGAATTTTCTGGAGCTCCGCGGCGCGGATGCGCCTACCGAGCGTTTCATTGGCAGGGGACAGTTCCGCGCGGATGCGCCGTTCTATGAGCGCCGCGAACACTTTTTCCGCATACGCCGTGTGCGCGTTGGCGACGGGGAGCACTTTTACTTGCACAGGTGCGAGCCATACGGGAAAATCACCCGCATAGTGCTCCAAGAGGAACGCCATGAAGCGTTCGTGAGTCGAGAGTGGTGCGCGATGGATCACAAAAACCTCGTGATTTTCTTTGCCGCCCTTGTCTTGATACGCGAGGTTGAAGCGTTTCTTCGCCGCGAAGTCGAGCTGGATAGTGGACATCGTTTCCTCGCGGCCGATCACCGAAGTGAATTGCACATCCACTTTAGGCCCGTAGAACGCGGCCTCACCCCTTGTTTCCGCGAACTTCACGCCGGACGCTTTGAGAATCTTGCGGAGCACGCCTTCGGCATATTTCCAGTTCGCCGGCTCGTTCACAAATTTTTCTTTGTTTTTCGGATCGCCGAGGGAAAGGCGGAACGAATAGTTTTTGAGGCCGAAGAGTTTAAAATACTCGAGGTTGAGCGCGAGTACGCGCTTGAATTCTTCCTCGATCTGGTCTTTGCGGCAATAAATATGCGCGTCGTTCATCGAGAGCATCCGAACCCGCAGAAGCCCCGCCAAGGTACCCGAAAGCTCATTCCGGTACACGGTGCCGTATTCCGCGAGGCGGAGCGGAAGGTCACGGTAGCTCCGAGAGCGGCTTGCGTAGATCACGTGATGGTGGGGACAGTTCATTGCCTTCAGGTAGTATGCGCCATCGTCCATTTTCATAGGTGGGTACATGCCGTCCGCGTAGTAAGGAAGGTGGCCCGAGGTTTCGTAGAGGGATTGCTTCGCGAGGTGCGGCGTTGAGACGCGAACATAACCGTATTGCTCCTCTTTCTCCATTGCGAGACGTTCAATCTCGTTTTTTACCGCGGTTCCTTTCGGGAGCCAAAGCGGGAGTCCCTTCCCCACACGCTCGTCGAAAGTGAAGAGTTCAAGCTCCACACCAAGCTTTCGGTGGTCGCGCTTTTTCGCCTCGTCGAGCATCGCGAGATGCGTATCAAGCTCTTTCTTCGTGTTGAACGCGAGGCCGTAAATGCGGGTAAGTTGGGGATTCTTCTCGCTCCCGCGCCAGTACGCGCCCGCGAGATGGGTAAGTGTGAAAGCGTCGGGGTCAATCTCGGAAGTATTTTTTACATGTCCTCCTCTGCATAAATCGAGAAATACTTCTCCGGTTTTGTAGACCGTCAATGGTTGTTTCTTTCCGCCAGCTGGCGGACTCGTAAATGCTTTGATGAGATCGAGTTTGAACGGCTGGTCCTTAAATATTTTTTTCGCTTCCGCGAGCGTCACTTTCCTGCCGGAAAAAGGGAGTTTCTGCGCAATAAGCTTCCGCATCGTTTTTTCAAGCTCCGGGAAATCAGCATCAGTGATTCGTGCCAATTTGTGGCCCGATTCGTGCGTATTTGTGAACAAGATGTCGTAGTAAAAACCATGCTCAATCGTTGGTCCTATTCCGAGCTTCGCTTTTGGATATTTTTGGAGAACGGCGCACGCCAAGAGGTGCGCGAGGGAATGCCGGACGTTGTCGATTTTATTTTTTTCGTTGCGCATTGGTTTCATTATATCCGATCGTGCGGGCAAACGCACATTTAGATTGACGCGCCGCCGGAATTTGTGTTATTCAATAGAAAAGGTACTTTCATAACACATAAACAATGGAGGCTGGTAATGGAAATGCGCATTGCGGTCTTTGTCTTAACGGTCTTTCTTCTGGTCGTTATGGCGTGGAACATCGTAAGCGTTTTGCGTTTCAGGAGGGAGTTCCGCCGGAAATGCGAAAAAATAGAGGGAGTGTTGAATGGAATTTATCGGGCCGTTTCGGTTGAACACTTTCCGAAGCTGGCGAAAAATCCGAAGATTGCCACGTCGCTCATTCTTGAGGCGCTTGCCCCCTTCATGGAAGCGAACGGGCGCGGGACGAAAGAGCGGACACTTGGACGGCTCCTCTCGAGCGGGAACATACCCGCCGCGAAAAAATTTCTTACCACGCTGGTGCGTCGCCGGCAAAACCAAAGCGCTCATAAATGATGAGCGCTTTCTGCTTTATTGAAAGGCGCCCTCGTTAAATTTTTTAAGGCTTTTTATGCCTGCAACTCCTTTACCTCGTCGCAGATAAGCTTCGGTTCGCCGTCGCGCCACGAAAGGCGGCCGGTCAATAGCACGGCCCGATTCTCCTGCCATATAAGGGGATGTTTCGCCAAGGTGTCCGCGAAGACCATGACCTCGAGATTGTCCGACAAATCCTCGAGTGTTACGAAAAGCATCGGCTGACCTTTCTTCGTGGTGATCCTCTGTACGCCCGCAATGATGCCAGCGAGGCGCAAACGCGCGCCGTTTCCGTTCCTCTCGCGGTTTCTACTCCGATCTTCCGGATGAGCCTGCACCGTCTCCTTGATAGGCTTCACCGCGCTCCCGAGCTTCGCGAGGTAGGCGTTCCATGGATGGTCGGTGAGATAGAGACCGAGGAGCTCTTTTTCCCACGTGAGCATAAGCCCCTTGTCGGCCGACTTTCCTGGTCTCATGCGGAACGAGGCGAAACTTGCGGTGGAACCGAAGAGCGACGATTGGTTCGACGACGCAAGCCGCTTTGCGGTTTGGTTGAAGCGCACCAAATCCTCGATGTTATCAAGAGCCTGTCCGCGTTCCATACCTAAAGAATCAAACGCGCCGGACTTGATAAGCGACTCAAGCGACTTTTTATTCATGTCGCGGTGTTGGACGCGCGTGAGGAACTGCGAGAGCGATTCGTACGGGCCGCCGCGCGTGCGCTCGTCAATTACGGCCGCTACGATGTTGGCTCCGAGATTTTTGATTGCGAGGAGACCGAAACGGATTCCTCTCGCTTCTTCGTCAACGGTAAAATTCTGCGCGCTCATGTTTACATCCGGGGGAAGCACGGGGATCTGAAGCCGTTTTGCCTCGCCGACGAGGAAGGTGATGCGATCGAGGTCGCCGGAAGAGGTGTCGAGGAGCGCGACCATGAACTCCACGGGATAGTGAGCTTTAAGGTAAGCGGTTTGATAGCTGACCACGGCATAACACGCGGCGTGACTGCGGTTAAAGCCGTAGCGCGCGAAAGGCGGGAAGAGCTCCCAGATCGCGTGAGCGGTTTTCGGGTCAATGCCGTTTGCGATCATTCCATTCACGAGTTTTTCCTTCTGTTCGTCGAGGAGTGACTTGATTTTTTTTCCGATCGCCTTGCGAAGCGTATCGGCCTCCGCGAGCGTGAAACCCGCGAGGTCGCGCGCGATCTGCATCATTTGCTCCTGGTAAACTCCGACGCCGTAGGTATTTTTCAAAATCGGTTCGAGGCGCGGATGGAGATAGGTGATTTGTTCCCTGCCGTGTTTGCGATGGATGAAGTGCGGGATAAGTTCCATCGGTCCAGGACGGTAGAGTGCGATCATCGCGATCACGTCTTCAAGCTCGGTGGGTTTGAGGTCTTTCAAGTACCGTGTCATGCCGGAGCCCTCAAGCTGGAAGATGCCGGTAGTCTCACCCCTGCGCAATACTTCGAATGTTCGTGTGTCATCCAGGGGAATCATGTCGAGGTTCACCTCCTCGCCGTGGAGTTCTTTTACCAGGCGGAGCGTACGCTCGATGATAGTAAGGTTTTTAAGCCCCAAAAAATCCATCTTCAGGAGTCCCAAGTCTTCAATCGAATGCATCTCGAACTGCGTGATGACGGTATTCTCTCCCTGCGGCGCCCTTTGGAGGGGTACAAAGTTTGTGAGCGCTTCGGACGAAATCACGACCCCGCAGGCATGCACCGAGGCATGCCGCGCGACGCCCTCAAGCTTCACCGCGGCGTCAAGGAGCCGCTTCGTCTCGGTTTCTTCGGCATATGCGGTCTTGAGTTCGGGGACGATCTCAAGCGCTTCCCCGATCGTGGCGTTGAACGGAATGAGTTTTGCGAGCCGGTCGCCCGTGCCGTAGGGGAGACCCATCGCCCGGGCCGTGTCGCGGATCGCCGCCCGGGCCATCATAGTTCCGAATGTGATGATCTGCGCCACCTTGTCGGCTCCATACTTTTCGCGCACGTATGCCACCACCTCGTCGCGGCGGGTGTCGGTGAAGTCAATATCAATGTCGGGTACCTGGATGCGGTCTGGGTTCAGAAACCGCTCGAAGAGGAGACGGTATCGCAAGGGCTCGACGTTCGTGATTCCCACTATGTAGGAAATGATGCTTCCGGCGGCCGAGCCTCGGCCAGGACCCACCACAATGCCATGGGTTTTCGCCCAGTTCACAAAATCTGCGACAATCAGAAAGTAATCCGCAAAACCCGTCTTTTCAATGACTGCGAGCTCCATTTCAATGCGATCGCGGATCTCGGGACCGATTTCGGCATAACGGCGGGAGAGCCGCTCCTCGACCAACGCTTTGAGGTAATCGAACGACGAAGTAAATTCTGGCGGGAACGGAAACTTGGGAAGCTTTGTCTTGCCTAACTCGAGTTCGACCGTGCAGGCGTCGGCGATTCGGAGCGTGTTTGTCACCGCTGCGGGATAGTCGCGGAATATCTCCGCCATTTTTTCCGGACTCGTAAGTGAAACGTCGTAGTCCTTCAAAGACAACCGATCCTCGTCGTCGAGTTTTGCGTTGGTTTGTACCGCGAGGAGAATTTCGTGCGCCGTTTTGTCGTCTTTTGTGAGGTAGTGGGCGTCCGCAGTGGCGACGAGCGGAATCACAAGTTTTTTTCCAAGCGCGGCGGTGGATTCCCAAAGCGACGGATCGTGCGGCTGTATTTCAAGATAGTAATCGTCGCCGAAAACTTTTTTATGCCACGCGGCGGTTTCCTCCGCGTCGACGAATCGTTTTGCGGAAAGATGCCGCGCGAGTTCGCTTGATACGCACCCCGAGAGACATACGAGTCCCGCCGCGCGCGCGGCGAGGAGTTCGCGGTCCACGCGCGGTTTGTAGTAGAACCCCTCGAGGTATGACTGCGTGACGAGCGCGATCAAATTTTTCCAGCCCGTTTCGTTTTTTGCGAGGAGTGTAAGGTGATAACGCGTTTCGTCCATCCTCGGGCGTTTGGAGAGCCGACCGTGGGGCGCAACATATACTTCAACGCCGAGGATGGGCTTCACCCCCGCCGCGCGCGCCGCTTTGAAAAATTCCACGGCGCCGTAGAGATTACCGTGGTCGGTCAGGGCGATCGCGTGCATGCCGAGCTCTTTGGCGCGCGCGACGAGGTCGTCAATTTTTGTGAGTCCGTCGAGCAACGAATAGTGGCTGTGTACGTGAAGGTGAGTGAATTTTGACATAGTTAAATATGAGGACTTGTCCGCGTATTATTCGAGCGGAGCGAGAGGGGGTGTGGGGTGGACGAATTTCATAAAGCAAGGACATTTTAAAAAGTTGCCACGCCACGCGGCAAGGTGGACAACTCACGAAATCAAACCGTCTGCGGTAGAATGTAAAGCGATGGAGAAAAAACACTTGGTGATCGGCGTGGATGAAGTGGGGCGCGGGGCCTTGTGCGGTTCGGTGACGGTGGCGGCGTTCGCTTTTTTGGATCGGAAGCGGTTTTTCAAAGAAGCGCCGCGTGCCCCCCTCCGTGATTCCAAGCGCCTTACGCTTCGCGCGCGGGAATGTTGGTTCGAAACGGTACGGGAACATGCGCGTGCGGGAAATGTGGTATTCGCGACCGCGCGGGTCTTGCCACGCACCGTGGATCGCGTGAACATCACGAACGCGGCGAACCTTGCCGCCACGCGCGCCTATGAACGTTTGGTCGCGACCGCCGAACTCACGCCTTCGTCGCTCGCCGTTCTTCTGGACGGGGGGCTTTTTATTAGTCCGCATGACGGATTGACGCCGCGTGTGACTCTTACGATAGTGCGGGGGGACGAGAAAGTTTCCGAGATACAACTCGCGTCCATCGTGGCAAAGGTAACGCGTGATCGCGCGATGGCGCGGCTCCATGCGCGCTACCCCGCCTACGGCTTCGCGGCGCATAAAGGTTATGGCACCGACCTTCATCGCCGTGCGCTCGCGCGGCATGGCCCGTCCGCCGTACACCGTTTGACCTTTCTCAAAAATTTTCTTAAAGTAAGAACCATATGACGCGACTAAGCCATCATTCAAAATCGAAAGTCGGGCGGCGACGCTCGCAACTCGCGATGAAGAAGCGCGCGATCCTGGTATGTCCCTCGTGTAAAGGGCCTACTTTTGGTCATCGCGCTTGTCCGCAGTGCGGAGCATATGTGCGACGCAAATCAGAGACTCGAAACTCGAAATTTTAAAATTTAAGACGTTTCGGGCAATTGGAATTTTGACATTAAGAATTCGTTTCGCATTGGGAGTTTAGCATTTAGGATTTTTACACTCTGTGGCTACTCGTCACCTCATCCGCACCATCGTGCTTCAATCCCTCTATGAATGGGATTTTTACAAGCGCGAGACGGATTTGGTCGGCATCATAGAGCGAAACCTTGTGGAGTTCGGGCCAGGCATCGACGAGCCTGATTTCGCGTGGCGGATCGTGAAGGGCATCATCGAGCATCTCAAAGAAATAGATGGAACGATCGCGCGCACCGCGCCCGAATGGCCAGTGGACCAAATCGCCGTCATCGACCGGAACGTGCTTCGCATCGGCCTTTTTGAACTCCTCTATGCCGACCACAAAGAAGTGCCTCCGAAAGTCGCTATCAATGAGGCAATCGAGCTTGCGAAGAGTTATGGCGGCGCAAGCTCACCGCGGTTTGTAAACGGCGTGCTCGGAACCGTGTTTCGCGAGCAAGCGGAGGCGGGGAGGGAAGGGTTTTCTTCGTCGGCCGACTCGAAAACCCTCGCATAATCGGTATGACCAAGCGGGAACATTTGGAAGAAGCGATCGGCGTGTTATTCAAGAACGTTGCGTTTCTCGAAGAAGCGCTTACTCACCGTTCTTATCTGAACGAGCATCCCTCCTGGAAGCGTTCGCATAATGAACGTCTCGAGTTTCTCGGTGATGCGGTGCTCGAACTCGCGATCACGGAATTTCTTTTTGAGAAATTTCCGCACGACGACGAGGGGCGTCTCACCGGCATCCGCGCGGCTCTGGTGAACTACCAGATGCTCGCGGCGGTGGCGGAAGACATCCGCCTCGGAGATTTTCTGCACCTCTCGAAGGGCGAAGCGCTTGCGTCGCTCGGGCCTCAATCCGGCGCCGCGGGTCGCGCGCGCGAGGTGATCCTTGCGAACGCTTTCGAGGCGCTCATCGGCGCGGTGTATCTTGATCGGGGATATGAAACGGCCCGAAAGACGGTGAATGCGCTCGTGGCGTCTCGCCTTGAAGAGGTGATGGTGAACAAGCTCTACAAAGATCCAAAGAGCGCGCTCCAAGAAACGCTCCAGGAACGGCGAAAGATTACGCCGACCTATCGCGTTCTTTCGGAGTCCGGTCCCGACCACGCGAAAGAATTCGAAGTCGGAGTGTTCGCGGGAGATGAGAAGTTAGCGGAAGGGAAGGGACCCTCGAAACAAGAAGCGGAGACAGCGGCGGCCGAGCGCGCACTGGCGCATTTTTCATAATGGATCATTTCCTCGAGCGCATCGAGCTTCAAGGTTTTAAATCGTTCGCGCCGAAGACGGTATTCGAATTTCCTTCTCGCGTAACGGCGATCGTAGGGCCGAACGGATCCGGGAAGTCGAACGTTATTGATGCGCTCCGCTGGGTATTGGGGGAGCGAGTCGCCTCCGAGCTCCGCGGAGGCGCGCTCGAAAATTTGATTTTCGCCGGTACGCCGAAGCGCTCTGCGGCCGGTTTCGCCCGCGTTTCGCTTGTTTTTAAGAATCATCCGCGCCTTTTTCCAGTGGATGCGCCGGAGGTGGTTATTGAGCGGAAAACGGATCGGTCGGGAGCTTCCTCGTTTTATATGAACAGCGATGAGGTGCGCCTTAAAGATTTGATTCCGATGCTCGCGCGCGCGCGTCTCGGGAGTCGCGGACTCACAATGGTGGGGCAAGGGCAGGGCGACCTCTTTGTCCGTTCGACTCCTCGTGAGCGGCGCGCGATGATTGAAGAGATTCTCGGGCTCCGCGAGTATCGGCTGAAAAAAGAGCAAGCGGAGCGTCAGCTCGCGGCGAGTCTCGTGAATATGGAAAGGGTACAAGCGATGCTTGAAGAGCTTGCCCCGCACGTACGCTTTCTCCGGAAACAAAAGTCCCGCTTCGAGCGCCGAAGCGAGATAGAAGGAACGCTTAAAGCGCTCGAAGACGTGTATTTCGGCGCACGGTTTCACACGCTCGCGCGCGCGAGCGCGGAAGCGGAAGTGCCCCACGCGAAATTCGCGGCGGAACGAAAAGCGAAAGAGGAAGAGATACGAATACTTGAAGATAAACGCCGCTCGTTTACCGCGGACTCCTTGAGCGAAGCGGCTCGCCAGGCGCTTCGGGAAAAAAAACGGACGGTGGGCGAACGCCGACGCGCGCTCGAGCGCGACCTCGCGCGGTTCGAGGTGGAGGAAGAACTTTTAGCAAAACAGGAGGCGCGAAGCGAAAAGAGCGCCGCCGAGCTCGGTGTGCTCCTTTCGCGGGCGGCGGAGGACGCGAAGCGCATGCTCGCGCTCGAGGACCTACCGGCGATACGAAAAGCGTTGAAGGAAATGATCGTGCGCATCGAAGAGACTTTAGAAAACAAAGAAAAGAAGGATTTGCCTCGTAGCGCGCGCCTCACCCCGCTTCGTGAGGAACTTGCGGCGCTTGAAAATGATTTCGTAACCCTCGAGGCGGACGAGGAAAGGTTTATCGAAGCTGAGCGCACGGCGACCGAGACATTTCGCGCGCAGGTAGAAATTCTCGAGATGAAAAAGAACGAGCTCCGCGCGCTCGAGCGCGCGCTTGAAGAGAAAGCATTCGCGCGCGAAAGATTTTCGCTCCAGATGGAAGAGCTTCAGCACGCATGGGCGGCGACCGGACGCGACGGAGGCGAGCTTGTAAAACTTCCCGCGCCGAAGGAGGCGCCGGGCGAGGACGCGGAACGGAAAACGCTCCGCTTGCGGGGTGAACTCGCGGCGATAGGGGAGATAGACCAGGCGCTTGTAAAGGAGGCGGACGAGGCGGAAACCCGCTACGCTTTCCTCTCGCGCGAACATGAGGACGTGACGAAGGCGACGAGAGATCTCGAAAAACTCATCCGCGACTTGGATCAGAAGATACACAACGATTTCAAAAAAGCGTTCCGCGAGGTGAACGATTCGTTCCATACATATTTTCGTCTTATGTTCGGCGGCGGTAAGGCGTACCTGAAGCTCACGAAGCCACCCGCGCCAAAGAAGGAAGAAGAGGAAGGCGCGCCTATGGGAGGTGAGAGAGAAGCGGTCTTGGAAGAGTCGCAAGAAGACCCCGAACTCTCGGCGGGCGTAGAAATAGAACTTTCGCTCCCCAAGAAGAAAATCACGAGTTTGGAAATGCTTTCGGGCGGCGAGAAATCGTTAGTATCATTAGCCGCGCTCTTCGCCTTGATCGCGGTGTCGCCGCCGCCCTTTCTGGTTTTGGATGAAATAGACGCTCCCTTGGACGAGGTGAATGCGGCGCGGTTTGCCGAGCTCGTCAAGGAATTCGCGAAAAAAACGCAGTTCATTATCGTGACACACAATCGTGCCACCATGGAAGCCGCGGACGCGCTCTATGGTATTACCATGGAAGACGACGGAATATCGAAGGTGCTCTCGCTCAAGCTGGAGCGATGAACACCTCACAACATTCTATAGAATGTGAGAATGTTGTGAGGTGATGTTTATTACTTCCAAGAATGGAAGAGTTGACTAATTATTAATTACCGGTTACAAATTACTTACATGTTGGCTATTAAACTGAAACGAATTGGCAAGAAGCACCAGGCGTCGTTTCGCGTGGTGGTGGCGGAGAAGCGTTCGAAAGTGCAAGGGAGATTCGTCGAGGATCTCGGATGGGTGAACCCGCGAACCAATACGCGTAGCGTAGACACGGTGCGCGCGTCGTATTGGCTTTCGGTCGGCGCTCAACCAACCCCCACCGCGTGGAATCTGCTCGTGAAAACGGGTGTGGTGAGAGGAAAGAAAATTCCCTTGCATGGGAAGTCTAAGCAGTCCGTTTCCACTGAAGCCGCCACGGATAAAAAAGTAGAAGCGTCGGTGGCTGTATCCGCGCCGATCGCGAAACCCGCTGAAGAGAACAAACCGGAAACGACATCATCGCAGTAACAAGGCCACCCAAGACACCGCCGAGATGACAATGAATGATGTAAATCGAAAAGACCGAGAATTTCTCGAGTTTCTCGTGAAGTCCATCGTGGATCATCCTGAAGACGTAAAGGTGGAAAGAAAGGTGGATGACCGTGGCGTGTTGCTGACCTTGAGGGTGAATCCGCATGACATGGGGCAGGTAGTGGGTCGCCAGGGTTCGACCGCGAAGACCATCCGTTCCCTCCTGCGCATCGTCGGCGTAAAAGAAAACGCCCGTGTGAATTTGAAAATTGAGGAACCGGAAGGGAGCGTGCGCTCATCTCGTTTTGTTGCGGGAGAAACAACAAGCGAGGCGTGATGAAGATCTTTTCCGTTCTTACCGCCTTTCCCCAACTTGTCGAACATTACGCGAAAGCGGCCCTGCTTGGCCGCGCCGCGAAGAAAAAACTTCTTGTCGTGGAAGCAGTTGATGTGCGCGCTTTCTCGCGCATGCGGCATAACAAAATAGACGATACGCCGTTCGGCGGAGGTCCCGGCATGGTGATGCGGGTGGAGCCGATTTACCGCGCTCTTCAGAAACCCAAAACTCAAAACTTAAAACTCAAAACTCGGGTGATTCTTTTCTCCACGCGCGGCAAAACGTTCAATCAAAAGACCGCGCGACGGCTCGCCCGCTATGATCGCCTTATCCTTATCGCGGGGCGTTATGAGGGGGTGGATGAGCGGGTTGCGGAACACCTCGCGGACGAGGAGCTCTCGATGGGTGACTTCGTGCTTGCAGGCGGCGAACTCCCCGCGCTCGCGGTCATCGAGGCGGTTGCGCGCCATATCCCGGGAGTGTTGGGAAAACGCGAGTCGCTCGAAGAGCGGAAAGGTTCGTATCCGGTCTACACTCGCCCACCGAAGTTTTTAAAATGGTCGGTGCCGCCAGTTCTTTTAAGTGGCGACCACAAAAAAATCTCGCAGTGGAGGACGAAACACGGAAGGCGCTCATAATTTCGCTAAGGCGTGAGATGACTTGCCAAGCGTGATCGTTTCTCTTATACTTCTACCGCTACTTGCGTAGCGATTTTTTATGACTGACACCGCCGCGACGCACGAAGAAAAAATCCTCGAGATGGCGAAACTAGGGGTGCTTTTTGGCCATACAAAGTCCAAAACGCATCCGAAAATGCGCCCGTATATTGGGGCAACTAAGAACGAAATCGAACTCATCGATCCCGAGGCGACGATCGCGGGTTTGGCGAAAGCTATTGAGATTATGGCGGGCATACTCGAAAAACGCGGTATGATTCTCATGGTAGGCACTGTCCCCTCGGCTCGCGCGGCCGTCGAATCTTTTGCGGAACGATTCTCATTTCCTTTTGTCACCGGTCGTTGGCTCGGCGGCACGCTTACAAATTTTTCCGTCATCGCGGGGCGTGTGAAACACTTTCTCGATATGAAGGAAAAACACGCGGCGAAAGAATTCTCTCGCTATACCAAAAAGGAGCAACTCAAGCGCGAGGTGGAGGTGGGGAAAATGGCGCGGACGTTTCGCGGGTTGGAAGATTTCACAAAGCGTCCCGATCTTCTCTTTGTGGTGGACGCACGTGTGCACGGGACCGCTGTCGCCGAGGCAAAAAAAATGAAGATTCCGGTGGTTAGCATTATTGACACTGACGATGATCCTGGCGTGGTAGAGTGTCCGATTTTTGCCAACGACCACGCGAAATCGAGTATCGAGTGGGTGATGGGGGAACTCACACGTGCGCTCGCGCCCGTTGCGGAACGAATAGAAAAGGAGGTACCGACGGGCGTTTCCGCCACATAAGGCGTATGCAGGACGGTATCATAAAACTTCGCGAGGAAACCGGTGCCGGCGTGATGGATTGTAAACGCGCGCTTGCGGACGCCGGCGGTGATTACGAAAAGGCGAAGCGACTGATTGCCGAACGCGGTCTCGCAAAAGCGGCAAAGCAGGGGGAGCGCGCGACCGGTGCGGGGCTCATCTATTCGTATGTCCACATGGATCGCGTGGGAGTGCTTCTCGAGCTTCGATGTGAGACGGATTTCGTGGCCCGCACGGATGATTTCAGAAATCTCGCGAAGGAACTTTCTATGCAGATTGCGGCGATGGATCCCGACTCGCCCGAGACGCTTCTTGCCCAGGAATATATGAAGGACTCCGCGAAGACCGTGGATCAGCTCGTGAAGGGCGTGGCGGCAAAGGTGGGGGAGAACATTCAAGTCGCCCGCTTTTCGAGATTTTCTCTCTAGCGCCTAAAGCCTAACTCCTAATCAAAATGGCCGAGTTTATTCTCCAGATGGTACTTGTGGTGAGCGGAGGCGCCCTCCTCTACCTTGTGGCGCGCACCCTTCCGCGCCTCGACGAGACGGATCCTACGCCGGGACCACGCCATATGTTACCAGAATGGGTGATGCACTATCTCGAGCGTGCGGACGAAGAACTCGTGGTATTTTTCGAGCGTGTAGTCCGGACGCTCCGCGTGTTTCTTATGAAGTTTGATAACACCCTCGGCGAGAAAATGAGAAAATTGAAACAGAATGGCACAAATGGAAATGGCAACGGAAAAGGTCTCGCGTCGCTTGAGGAAGAGGTGAAGATCTCCGAGGAGCGCGAGGAAGACGATAAATAAAAACACCCGATTGGGTGTTTTTATTTTGGTGCAGTATTCTTGAATTAGTCCGAACGCATTTTGGCGAAAAAATTTCCCCGCGAAAAAATTCAGAATTTGCGGCGAAGCCGCACCGATAACAATTTCCAATTTTTCTTTGGCGGCATTTAAGAAATTTGGATTATTCCCGCTTGCGTTTGGAAAAAAGTTTTCCCAAATGCACCGAAATAAACGCCGCAAGAGTTGTTATCACTACCGCATATGAAATTTCTTCCAACAAAGTTCCTTTGCCACCGAATAGGTTTTCAAAAATATGCCTTAGAGCTTCGTCCCACGCGAGGGCGGCGATTAAACCTAAAGCGGCAATTACCAAAGTTATGATTCTTTCAAAAACATCGGAATGAATATGACGAAGTTCATGCTTTTCCAAAAACTTTTCCATTTCCGAAATTTCAAATTTTTCCTTAGGTTCCATATGAAAAATATTATCACAAATTCAATGTTATTACAAATGAAAAGGGGCCAACGCGAACGCTGGACCCCTTCGATGAACAGGACGAGGACTCGTCAGGCGAGCAGAGTTTCCGCTCGCTCCCGAATCGTGGATTCGATCTTCCCCTTGAAGAACGACGCCGCGAAAGGGAGATTTCCGGAGAGTTCCACCCCCGACGGGTTCACGGTCAGGGTCCCGGAGACGGAGAATCCCATCGCCGAGAAACTGAACTTTCCCGTGTTGCCGTTCCACTCCTCGCGCAGATCGGTGATCTTGTCAGCGAACTGGCTTTTCACCTCGCCGAGGAGCGTCTTGACGCGCTTGAGTGCTTCGTCCTGCGCGAGGCGGTGCGAAACCGCCATGTTGAGCTTTGCCATCTTGGCCTCCTGTCAATGTACTGGGTTACCACGATGCCCTCGTGGCGGGGTTACCGGATTTACAAGGTTTTTACCATGATTCCGATGCTGTTAAGAATAGCATATTACGGGCTGTATGTCAAGCCCAAACAAAAAATCAGCATTCCTGCTGTTTTGTGACCTAAATATTATGAATTCAAGGATTAAAATTTTTTCTTTTCTGCTTTCTCCTAAAACATGGTTCGAGCCGATTGTTTTTCCGGGCTCTTTGGCGGTTTTGATCGGTGCGGCTTCGCCGCAAATTCTGAATTTTTTCGCGGGGAAATTTTTTCGCCAAAATGCGTTCGGACTAATTCAAGAATACTGCACCAGAAAGGAAAAATCAAGCGGTTTTGGTTCGCCTCGCTTCGCTCGGCGACTTGTTTGTATTCAATTTTGGGGGTAAAAACGAATTCACGATTTCGCATTTTGGGGGAAGAAAATTTTTAATCCTTAATCAAACAACAATATGAACGCAAAAGAGCCCGGGCGAACGAAGTTCGCGGAAATGCTGTCATTTCTTGAGATTGGGAAAGCAGACGGAATACTTGCGTGGCATCCTGACCGTCTCGCGCGTAATTCCGTGGACGGAGGCAGGATAATTCATTTTGTGGATCGCGGCTTGATTCGTTCCCTCAAATTCCCGACTTTCTGGTTTGAACCAACACCACAAGGACTATTTATGCTCAATATCGCATTCGGCCAAAGTAAATATTTTGTAGATAATTTGCGAGAGAATGTGAAAAGAGGTTTGCGACAAAAGATACGAAATGGTGTATGGCCCGGCTGGGCTCCGGTGGGCTATCTAAACAACGCTAAAACGCGAGGAATTGATATTGATAGCCAGAAAGCTCCGAAAGTCCGCAAAATATTTGAAATGTACGCCACCGGAAACTACACGCTTCACTCTCTCGCAAATTGGTGCAAAGAAAATGGTTTGGTCGGTAATCTTGGTAAACCATTAGTTATTGCAAACATTCAAAAAAATCTACAAAATATTTTCTACTTAGGTTTGATGAAGTGGAAAGGGGAAATTTTTGAGGGAAAGCACGAGCCGTTAATTCCAAAGAAACTTTTTGATACCTGCCAAGAAGTGATGAGTAAACGAGGGAAAGTACAGGAATCTCACAAAAATAATTTTGCTTTTCTTGGACTTCTCAAATGCGCTTCATGCGGTTGTTCAATTACCGCCGAAAGACAAAAGGGCCATAACTATTATCGCTGCACTCGCAAGAAAGGCCCTTGCCAAGAAAAGCATTATCTTCGCGAAGAATCTTTAACAGAACAAATCACTTCCTATCTTCAAAAAGTTTCTTTGTCGAGCCAAGACACCGAAAAAGTTTTAGCGGCGTTGGATAACGAGCAGGATAAAGCGCGAGAGGACGCACAAAGCGAGGTTAGCGTTTTAAAAGAGAAGTTATCACAAGTTGAGACAAAACTTCAAAAACTCCTCGACATCTATTTAGCCGACGCTTTATCCACAGAGGAATACGCCGCCAAAAAACAGAGTTTGCTTTCCCAAAAAATCGCTTTCGTGGAGAAAATTACCGACTTT